>CAZFXO010000001.1:0-110037 GCA_964523045.1 uncultured Dechloromonas sp.
GCCACCCGCCCCGGCCGGGCGTTGAGCGGCAGCAACTGCTGGGCGACCACCGCCTTGAGGACCAGCGACAGGCGGTGGCGGACGACGGTCTGTTCCTCGCCGGTGAAGGCGCCGACGTAGCGCTCGACGGCGCCCGCCGCGTCGGCGGTGTGCAGCGTCGAAAAGACCAGGTGGCCGGTCTCGGCGGCGGTTAGCGCGGCGCGCATGGTCTCGTTGTCGCGCAGTTCGCCGACCAGGATGACGTCCGGGTCTTCGCGCAGCGCGGCCTTCACCGCGCTGGCGAAGTCGGCGACGTCGGTGTGCAGCTCGCGGTGGCTGATGATCGCCTGCTTCGGCTGATGGACGAATTCGACCGGGTCCTCGATGGTCAGGATATGGACCGGCGCACTGCTGTTGATCTCGTTGATCAGCGTCGCCAGCGTCGTGCTCTTGCCGCTGCCGGTGATGCCGGTGACCAGGACCAGCCCGTCGGGCAGCCCGGCCAGGCTGCGGATGCTCTCCGGCAGGCGCAGCTCGTTGAAGCTGGCAAAGCGCGACGGCAGGTGGCGGGCGACCAGCGCCGCCCGCCCCAGGCTGCGGAAGACGTTGATCCGGAAGCGCTCGCCGCCGGGCGCGCTGTAACCGAGGTCGACCGTGCCCTTGAGGCGGAAATCCTGGCGCTGCTGCTCCTTGAGCAGTTCGTCGAGCAGCGTCGCCATCATCGCCGCGTCCCACAGGCGGTTGCCGAGCGGCGCCAGTTCGCCGTGCAGGCGCCAGCTCGGCGCCCGGCCCTCGGCCAGGTGGAGGTCGGAGGCGTGGTGCTCGACCAGCGAGGCGAGCAGGGTATCGAAGAGTTGGTGAATGGTGACGGCCATGATCTACACCACGAATTTGATCCGCACGTCCAGCCACTGGCGGATCGGCAGTTCGGTCTTGGCGTCGCGCTCGACGCGGACGACGATGTCGCAGCCGACCGGCGCGGCGATGTAGGGCAGCGCCTGCAGCCCGTCGAGGAAGGCCATCAGGCCGCGGAAGCTGGCGCGGGCGCGCAGGATCACCAGCGGCCGCTGGAAGGGATTGGCCTGCGCCGCCTTGAGGATCAGTTCCGGGGTCGGCGGGCGGTCCTTGTCCTCCTGGCGCTCGTAGACGTGCTCGATCGCCGTCACCTCCATGTCGCCGGCTTCGGCGAGGCTGGTCAGGCCGCTTTTCAGCGCGTTCATCGCCAGGCTGTCGTCCATCGGCACGAAGCGCGCCTGGCGCGCCTGCACCTCGGCGCGTACCGTTTCCAGTTGCTGCTTCAGCGCCGCCAGTTCCTGCTCGGCTTCGCGCGGGCTCTTGCCGCCGAGGCTGGGCGGCGGCACGAACTCCTTGGCCGGCGTCCTGTTGTTGGATTTTTCGCGCACGGCCATCTTCTGCAGGTCGTATTCGAGCTTGGCCGCGCGATCCTCGGTCAGCGGCCAGAGCAGGCCGCCGTAGATGCCGACGAGGATCAGGGCGAGCACCGCGCAGGCCAGGTTCTTGTCGCGCGCGGGCAGCTTCTGCCATTTGCGCATTTCTTCGCGCAGGCGCGATTGCAGGGCGGGCAGCGTCATTGTTTCGGCTCCATGGCATCGGCCGGCGTTACGGCTTCCAGCTCGCCTTCCTCGGGCAGCAGCCAGAAGCTGATTTCGTGGCCGCGCTTGCCGCTGCGGCCGACCCGTTCGTTGATCTCGGTCTGCGCGACGCCCCAGGCGCGGCCGCGCACCGCCGCCGCGACCCGGCTGACGAAGGCCTGGGCGCCGGTATAGCTGGGCGACCAGGCGAGGACATGGACCGCCGCGCCGCTGGCCTGGGTGACGTCGTTGTGGACTTCGTCGAGCACGGCGTCGTCGCCGATCGACTGGGCCAGCATGTAGAGAAGTTCCGGCAGGTCGGCTTGCATCGACAGTACGGCGTCGAGGCGGGCCCGGTCGGCGAGCAGCGGTTCGAGCTGGCGGCGGGCGTCGTCGAGCGACCGGCCCAGGCTGGCCAACTGCTGGCCGACCAGCGCCATCTGCTGCGCCGATTTGCTGCGTTCCTGTTCCTGCTGCTGGCGCTCGGCCATGCGCGCTTCCAGGCGGTGCAGGCGGAAATGCTGGTAGCCCTCGACGCCGCCGATGCTGGCCAGGACGACGCCGAGCGCGGCCAGACGGCGCAGGTCGGCATTGTTCCAGGGCGAGCCGCGTAGCGCCTTGTCGACCAGGCGCGGCAGGCCGGGGGTCCGGCTGCCGCCTTCGCGCAGCAGGTTGCGCCAGAGCGCCGCGCGGCTGTCGGCACTGTCGCGGGCGCGGCAGGGATGGCCGGTGGTCAGCGCCAGATCCTCGGCGAGGGCGGCGATGAGCGCGTCGTCTTCGCCGTGCAGGGCGCGGATTTCCAGCGCCACGCGCGGTTCGCTCGCCCAGTCGGCGATCAGCCGGGTCAGCCAGTCGCTGCCCAGTTTGCGTTCGACCCGTCCTTCGCTGCGCGCGGCGACCACCCGCTCGTGGCGGCGATAGACGGCGACGACTTCTTCGCGCTGCAGTTCGAGGCTGATGCGCGGCAGGCTGCTGTCGTGCCCGTCGGCGGGTGAGGCTTCGTTATCGCTGGCCAGCCAGGCGAGCGGCAGGACGGCGGCGAGCCGGAGGCCGGCTTCGGCAAGCGCCTCGCGCCATTCCCGGTAAACCCGCTCGCCGACGCCGCAGACCAGCCACAGCGCCTGGCGCTCCTCGGTCCGGCCGAGCCAGCCGGCGGCGACGCTGGCTTCGAGATTCTGCAGTTCGGCCTGCAGGTCCAGGCATTCGTCGAGCCCCTCGCGTTCGATGAGGCCGATTTCCAGGGCGATTTCGCCGAAACGCAACTGGCTCTGGCGGTTCTGCCGGCGCGACGCTTCCTCCTGCGAGATGCGCTGCCTTTCGGTGGCGTCGAGAAGGCCGCGCGCCTGCATCAGCGCGCCCATCGACCACAGGCTGCCGAACTCGGCCAGCGCCGGCTCCAGGTCGGCCTGCACCAGTTCGCGCATCTGCGCCCGCGGACGCGGCTTGTCCGGGGCCACCGGCAGGTCGGCGACGATCGGCAGCACGTGGCGGGCGGCCAGGAAAACCTGGCGCGGCCGGGCCAGGCCCTGCGCCGCCAATTGTTCGAGCACCGCGGCCAGCGCGGCGCGCAACCGGCCTTCGCCGGAAAACGCCTGGCCGAGCAGGCGGGCGTCCGGAGTGCAGCCGTCGGCGAGGGCGGCGTGCAGGCCGCCGACGTCCCAGGCAAGCAGCAGGCAGGGTTTGCGGCCGGCCCGCAAGCCAGCGGCCAGAGCTTTCAATCTCGTCACGGACAGCTTGTCGGCGAAAACCTGCAGGCGTTGCGGCAGTTTCATCGGATCTCCAGCGTGACGGCCGGCAGGTTGTGCCCGGCGATGGCGTCGATCTGCTTGTAGATCGGCGTGCTGGCGCGCAGCGTGGCGCCGCCGCTGACCAGGTCGTCGGCGGTCCACGGCTGGCCATCGCCGCCGTTGTCGGTCAGCACCAGCAGGTGGCGGCCCTGCGGAATGCGGCCCAGTTCGGCATCGGCGACGCCCGGTTGGCAGCCGTCGCCGAAAGCGACGCTGGCGCTGCGCGCGCAGGCGAGGCCGTCCACCTCGCCGTCGCCGTTACCGTCCAGGCAGGGCAGGGCGGCGCTGGCGTAACGCCGCCACTGGCCGCCGTCGCTGTCGTTCACGAAGACCAGCAGACTGACCGAGAGGCGGCCGGCCGGGATGTCGTTGGCGGTGTCGCTGCCGAGGCGGGCGTTGTTAACCGTGACGGTCCAGCCGGCGATGGGCAGCAACCAGTCGTTGGCGGTGATGGCCAGGGTCTGGTCGGCGGCGTAATCGCTGCCGCCGGCGGCGTTGTCGGCGCCGAGGCTGGAGATATGCAGGGTCGGTGCGTTGAGTACGGTCGCCCAGCCGGAATTGGCGGCATCGTCGGCGCTCCCGACATTGCCCCAGCCGTCGCGGAAACGGCCGTTGACGGCACGGCCGCCGAGGTAGTCGCCACGGTGTCCCTTGATCAACAGCGCGCCGTTGTCGGTCAGCGCGATGCCGCTGTCGCCGCTACAACTGCTGGCGTCGGGCGCCGGGACGAAGAGCGGCGAGAGTGCCGCGCGCTCCCGCAGTTCGCCCGGGCCGAGCAGGTCGGCGACGCTGCCCGGCAGCCTGCCGTTGTCGGCGACGTAGCCGGCGAGCGCGGTGTCGCCGAGGACGGCGGCGCGCAAGTGCTGGAGGCGCTGGCGGGTATCGTCGTAGCGCAGTTGGGCGCGGTCTTCGCCGAGGCCGGCGAAGGCGAGCAGCGAGGCAGCTGAGAGGATGGCGACGACGACCAGCAGTTCGATCAGCGTGAAGCCGCGCGCCGGGGAAGCGGGACGCATCGCCGCTTCAGTCCGAGAAGGCGGTGACGAGCAGGGCCGGTCCGCGCGAGTAGTTATAGACGTGCCAGGCGTAGAAGGTGCGCACCTGCCCCGGCTTGACGGCGGCCGCCAGACGTTTGGCAGCGTCTTCCTCGATGTAGGCCGAGAGCAGGGTGTCGCCGCCGTAGTCGAGGCCGATGCGCTGCTTGACCTGCGGCGGGTTGCTGACCTTCATCATGTTCAGCGCGCTGTGCAGGTAATCGGCCTTCTGCGCTACCGGCAGCGCGCCGAGCACGGCCCGGAAGCGGATCGGCGTTGGCGCGAAGATGATGCGCTGGCCGGGCAAGCCGGTGCGCGACCTGGCGACCAGCGCCTTGAGGTCGACGTCCTTGTAGGCGGCGGCCGGGTCGAGGCTGCTGACCGGAATCTGCTGTGCCGGGTCGGCGGCGTGCAGCGGCAGGGCGACGATGGCGGCGAGGACAAAGATGGCGAGGAAACGGTGGTTTTTCATCAGTGAGGCGTGGCGGTCAGCGATTCAGGCACAGCACCTGGTCGTCGGCGCCATCGGGATCGGGAAGGTTGGGAAGACAGGGGGCGGCGGCGTTGCGCCCGCCGTAGCGGCCATCGCGCCCGAAATAGACGAGGCGCGGGGCGTCGTTGTCGGCCAGGCCGAAGACGACGAAGGGGCGGGCGTGTGTCCTTAGTTCGTGGTGCATGGCGGCGTAGCCGGTGGTCTGGCGTGGGACCGTCCGCCAGCCGAGCATGCAGGTCGCGCTTGGCGTGCTGTGTGATTGTTCGGCGCAGGGTTGCCAGGCCGGGCCGGCGGCGCTAAAGCGCGGGCCGTTGCCGAAGGCTGGGATGTCGATGATCTTGTTGCCGGCGACCGGGTTGCCGTCGCCATAGGGGGCGCCGCTCAGGGCGCCGTTGCGGTCGGCGTTGAAATCCTGGCCGTGGTCTACCCAGGCGCGCGCCGAGCGGTCAAGGTAGGGGCCGTGCCAGCCGCGACCGCTGTCGGGCTGCCAGTGTTCCAGGTAGGCTAGCGGATGGTTGGCGCACAACGCCGGGGCATCGAAGAGCAGGGCGAGGTTGGCGGGCGAGGCGAACCAGGCGTCCTTGTCGGCGTCGAGCGCGGGCGCTGCCCAACTGCGCCGCAGGCCGCCGACGGGGTCGCAGGCGTAGCCGTCGCCGCTGGCGGTTTCGACAGTGCCCGGGGCGGCCAGCGCGAACGGCCCCTGGCCTGGGTAATAGCCAGTGTCGGCGCGGAAACGCTTGAGCGCGTCGGCCAGGCGCAGCATCTCGGCGCGGGCGATATCGTCCTCGGCACGTTCCTGAACGCCGGTGTAGCCGCCCCAGGCGATCAAGGAGAGGGTGGCAAGGATGCTGCAGACGACCAGGAGTTCGATCAGGGTGAAACCGCAGTCGCGCAGTTCGCCTGCCTTGGACAGCGTCATGGGATTCTCGGGTGTGTTGCGGGAAGAGGGGCGCCGGCGGATTCGACCGCCAGCGCCCGGTTCAGCTCAGGCGACGATCAGGTCGGGCGAACGTTGTCGAATTCGCCGAGTTCCTCGTCCTTGGTGTCGCCGGCACCGTCAACGATGGCCTGGAAGGTTGCCTTGCCATTGGTCGGCTTGGTCGAGTCGGAAGTGACGTTGAACAGCGCGACGAAGCGGTTGTACTCGTTGCCTTCGACGTGGCGGTAGATCGGCGTGTTGGTCAGGGCGCCGTAGTTGGCGGACTGGAACAGCGTCGAATCCGGGCCGACGCCGAAGGCGATCAGCACGTCGGTGGCCTTGGCATTGACCCGTTCGTTCTGGGCTTGATCCCAAGCCAGCAGCGCGTTGCCGTCGGCGATCGTCGCCGCGTTGCCGCAACCGTTGGAAGCGGGGCTGCGGTAGATGTTCTGCGAGGTCACGTTGTTGGCCTTGCTGTTGATCAGCGCGCGGATGCCGGCTTCGCTGTTGGCGCAAGTCAGGGTGCCCTGGTCGGGGATGCCGGTGGCGGCTTCGTTGAGCACGCGGAGTTCGGTGATGCCGACCGCCTTCAGCGCGTCGAACTCCTCAGTGCTCAGCACGTGTTGGGCGAGGTTGTCGGCGAGGCCTTCGTTGAGCAGGATGCTCGGCGTCGCGGTAGCGTCGAGAACGCCGGTGGCGTTGCTCATCAGCGAATCCCAGGCATTCGGATACTTGCCGGCATTCAGTTGCTGGAAGCTCAAGATGCCTTTCGACAGTTCGTCCATCATCGCCACGTGAGCGGCGGCGAAGGCCTTCTTGTCGGTATCGTGCAGCATGATCGTGGCGGTGCCGGCGATCGCGGCGAGGATGGCGACGACGACCAGCAGTTCGAGCAGGGTGAAACCGCCCTGTTTCTTGCTGCGGATCTTCTCGAACTTGCGGCGCAGGCCGCGCGGCGCGGCGGCGGCGTCAACGTTGGCGACGATCGCCTGGATCTCGGCGTCCTTTTTGCCCATCAGGCGAGACAGCATGTTGCTCATAGTCAAAACTCCATAGATAAGTGGGATTGCCGTCGCCCACCGTCCCCCGGTGCGCACAACCTGCATTGCTTTACTGCCAATATCTGCCTCGACCCCTCGCCGATGGCTTGCTAGCTTGCCCGGTCGCCAATGACCGGGACTTGATGCCTGTTACCGCTGGCGGCGGTCGGGAAAGGCGATGGCCTCCTGGCGGCGGCGTCTTTCCGTGGTCGGTCGCGGCGCCTCGCCGGAGGCTGCGGACTCTCGTCGCACTTCCCAGGCAAGCGGGTTGTTCGGGCGATAGTCGACGACGTAGCGGTACTGTTTGCCGCAGTGGATGACGACTTCTTTCTGGCCGCGTTTGAGGATGCGGAACTCCAGCCGCATCTCGCCGAAACCGTCATGCGCGATCAGGCCTTCGTAAAGGCTTTGGAAGCGATCGAGAACGTCCTTGTTGGTGTGCACCCAGCGGTACTCCCGTTGCAGGATCCGCGTCACGCTGGCATACCGCCGCCGATGCAGAGCAGATCGAAATTCGAGGAATCTGGCTGGCTACCCGCAGGCTGGCTGGCGACTGTCTTGTTCGCTGTACCACCCTCAGTGGCGGCTACAGCAATTTGCGTTGTCATGAATAGTGCGCAACGTCATTGAAACGAATGATAACCGTTCCTATTTCAAAGTCAACATTGTGGTCAAATTTGTTGCTCAAACATTCGTAGTCAGATCGGCGATCTCCGTTGTCACGCCGTTCGGCATCGTCGCCCGCAATTCAATGCGCGTCCATCCGGACGCAGCCTCATCCCTGGCAACGGTTACCGCGCATCCGCGAGAAACCGCTGCCGCCGCCTTCGCTGCTGCCGGGGCGGATGCAGATCGTCACGCCGAGCGAGCGGGCGGCCTTGTCGATGTCCGGGGGAAAGGGCGAGAACGGGATGGAACGCTCGATGACCGACTTGATGAAAGCAATTTCCGATGCCTGGTCGCCGGCATCGAGCACCACGAAGCTATTCAGCGAGCCGTCGGGATTGATCCTGAACCGGACGGCGGCCGGGCGGACGCCGGGATTGCGCTGATCGCGCGCGACGTAGCCGGCGCTGCGGTTCAGGCGGCGCAACATGCCGTCGAGGTAGTTTTCCAGGCTGAATGGATGGATCGGCGGTGCGTTTGGCCGCATTTCCAGCAGCGCATCGTCGGCGGCGTCACGGGCTGCCAGTTGCCGCCCCTGGTCGCGGGCCATGGCCCGCGCGCGGTCGGCCAGTGTCGGTCTCGGCGCATGTTCGAGTTCGTTGAGAAAATTGTCCATGTCCGCCTTTTCGGCGGCGCTCCAGCGCTGGCCGCTGGTCGTTCTCGACGATTTTTCGGCGGTCAGCACGCGGCGTCCTTCGCGGGCTGCGGCACGTTTGGGCGGCGGCGTGGCAGCAACGGGCGGCGGCCTTTCCGGCCTGGTCGCCGGCGGCTGCCGCAGACTGGCTTGCAGAGGTTGCGCCGCGGCTTGTTCACCGTTCTTTTCGTGATGCGGAAACAGCAGGACGGCCAGGTGCAACAGGCCGGACAACAGCAGTGCGAGAACGAAGGAATGACAGGATGGCTGGCGGCGCATCGTGGCTATTCTAACCGTCACCGCAGCAGCTACCGTTTGCCGCGCGGCGGCAACGATCGTTCAGGAGGCCAGGGCATCGACGCCTCCGACGGTAATGCCCAGCGTCCGGCCGTACAATTCAATGCCGACTGCGCGTGCCGCATCCTCGATTTCCCGGCGTAGCGCCGCCGGGTTGTGTAGCGGAGTCGGCGGCTGCTCGGGCAGGTAGAAGCAAAGCGTAGGGTTCTCACTGGATGCGGCGAGCCCGTTAGGCCCACAATATCCCGCCAGGCGTTATTTAACATAATACAAATTATGCGCGATATTTATAATTCAGCTTTGAATCGAGCTTCTGACAACCGCCCCTTGATTTATTAGAATGGCATCTTTGCATGAACTAGCCATATGCGGCCGTCTCCCCTGATGGCGCGTTGATGCTAACACCACTGGAGTTGGAAACTTGCTGCGTCCCTTGGTAGGTACCGCCGGTCCTTGCGGCGAAGACATGATCTTTTCTTCGGAGTTCGACGAGATTCAGGAAGCGCGGCGCTTCGATGATCCGTCGATTTCCCAGGGTGAATGGGTAACGACAATCAAGGAAGCCGATTGGCCGGCGGTGATTCGTCTCGGCGAACGCTTGCTTGCCACGAAAACCAAAGACTTGCGGCTGGCAGCCTGGATGATCGAGGCGCGCGGCAAGACAGCCGGGCTCGATGGACTGGCCGAGGGCTATTGGCTGCTGGCGGGATTGGCAGAGAATTTCTGGGCCTCGATACATCCACTGCCCGAAGATGCCGAGGACGATGTCAGGGTTGGCGTACTCGACTGGCTGGTCAACCAGACCGCCCGGTTAATCAGAGAAATTCCCCTGACAAAGTCCAAGAAAGGACAATTTTCGAGTATTGACCGGGAAGCCGCCCGCAACGTCGCAAAAAACGTCGAACTCAACCCGTCCTACGCAGAAGAAGCGGCCCGCAACGGCATGCTGACGATGGACGCTTTCGAGGCAGCGCTCAAGGACACGCCGCGCAGCTATTTCCTTGCCCAGTTGCAGTCTGCCGAACGACTGCAGGGCGCGATCAAGCGCCTGCAGGAAGTTGTCGATCCCCTGCTTGGCGAGCAATCCCCCGCGTTCGGGGCAAGTCTGGAAGCCCTGCAGGAAATCATGCATTTCTTCCGGCGCCAGGCGGGCAGCGATCTTCCCGCCGCCCCGCCGGAAACTGGGATGGATCCCAAGGTGGAGGATAAGGAACCCATGTTTTCAGTGCCTGGCAGAATGGAACCGAGCATCGGCGAAATTGCCGGCGAAATGCAGGCAGGACCAATTCGCTCCCGCGAGCACGCGATCTACCTCCTGCAGGAGATTGCCGGCTTCTTTCGGCGAACCGAGCCGCACAGCCCGGTTGCCTATCTCGCACAGAAAGCGGCCAAGTGGGGAACGATGCCCTTGCATCAATGGTTGCGCAGCGTGGTCAAGGACGATGCCTCGTTGTCGCATGTCGAGGAGTTGCTGGGTGTGACGGCCCTGTTCCCGGACGACGCGGACGGCGAAAGCTCTTCCTGAACGTGGAGCAAACCGGCGGAGCGCCGCTCAGCCGGTTTGCCGGAACTCGATGCGGCGGTTGCGTGCCCGCCCCTCCGCCGTGGCGTTGCTGGTCACCGGATGATCCGGTCCAGCGCCCGTGGCGGTCAGCGATTCTGCCGGGATCCCTTTGCCGATCAGGTATACGCGCACGCTGTTGGCGCGGGCCAGGCTGAGGCTGACATTGGCCTGCCGGTTACCCGAGCTGTCGGTGTGGCCGATGATCTGTACCTTGGGCATGCCGATCTGTTTCATCGCCACAACCATTTCATCGAGGATGGCCACCCCTTGCGGCGTCAGCGTCGCCGATCCGCTCTCGAACTCGACGATGCGGTTCGACAGCGTCCGGTCGAGGACTTCCTGTGCAGCCGGACCGGCAACCACCAGGGCGTTGTCGACGGTGTAGGTCGGATTGAGTGCGAGGGCGATCTTGCTCACCACCTGTTGCCGCAAGGCCTCGTTGGCGACCGTGCCTTTCAGCGCGACGCGGGTGCCGGTCACCTGCATCTGCCCCTTGTGCACCTCCTTGAGGTTTTCAGTCAGCAATTTGCCCATGTAATCCGCCCAGTTGGGCGGTGGCACGACACCGCCGACTTCCAGCCGATCGACGATGTTGGCAGCGCCGAAAACCTCGCGCAGCCGACCGAGGATTGCCGCCCGGGCGGCCTCGTCGGGGACCACGCCACTGGCAATGACAGCACCCGGTGCGGCAGGCGGCGTCGCCTGTGCCGAAGGTAGCAGACAGGCGGCCAGCGCCAGGCTCGCCGCGATGGTGCGGAATTTCATGCTCATTCTCCCAGATAGACTTCGCGGAACGTCTGAATCGCCAGTTCCAGCGAGATGGCGGGCTGTTCGAGATAGGCGGAAAGCTTGGCGACGCCGTACTCCCGGTTGGCGGCAAGCTGTTGCTCGACCCATTCCGGATCGACCAGGGAAATCACCCGTTCGCTGCCCGATTCCGGCGTTATCGCGGCAGTCAACGCCGCCGCCGAACTGCCGTTGAAGCCGATCACCAGACGCGGCGCCTGCGGCGCACGCTGAATGAGGAACTGGGCTTCGACGCCGGATTTACGCAGGAAGGCCGTCACCAGGTAAATCCACAGACCGGCGACCAGATTGCGGTTGCGCTCGTCCCTGGGCAAGGCGAAGACCAACTCCTTGTCGACCACGGCATTACCCTGCCCCAGCAAGGGGCGCATCAGCAGGCCGATGGCGAGGATGGTACGGCGCACCGCCGAGCAGTCCGAACTGCCGAGCATCGCGGCAAGGATTTCCAGCGTCGTCCGGCGCACGAAATTTCCCAGCGGATCGCTTTGCAGCGATTTGGCGAACTCGCCGGCCGCGTCGATGCCTTCCAGCGTCGTCAACAGGCTGGCCAGTTCGGCGCCCTGCAAGCCGGCCTCGCAGACCCCGGCCAGTTCGCCGAAAATCTGCACCAGCGCCACCGGTGCGCAACGGAAAACCAGTGCATCGTCGCGCTCGATGGTGCCGGCCGTGATGAAGGGAAAACGCCGGCCCGAGGCATCGGTGCTCGGCCGGATGTGACCGACCACCGAGATCCGGCTGCGCGCCCCGGCAAAGACGAAATCGATGCCGACCGCGTTGTCGTAGGCGGTTTTCCAGCGCGGATCCTCGGACAGTTGCTCCATCGCCTGGGTGACCCATTTATCGAGTACCTGGATCAACTGGTGCTGGCCGCCGCCCTTGATGAAATCGCCGCGCGACGGAATCTTGCCGAAGCAGACGGCGCCCTTGCTACCGAAAGTCATTGCGCACCTCCTGCCGCGGCAGGTGCAGGTGCTTGTGCTGCTAGCGGCGCGGCCGCAGCCGGTGCTGCCGGCGCAGACGCAGAGGCCGGCGTTTCGTTCGCAGCGCTTGCCGCCACCGGTTCGACCTGGGCAATCACCGCCGGCAGGCTCAGGCCGTTCCAGTTGCGCTCCCCTCCTCCGTCGTTCGACCGCCCCGACTGCGCCTGCGGACTGCTCAACAGGCGCAGGTCGATGCTGACCTCGACGCCACGATTAGCCCACTTCAGGCGGAAAGCGCCGTCGGAGAGGCGGGTCCGCGACGCCGAGTTGATCATCTTTTCCAGACCGAAACGTCCCGGGAAATTGATGATATCGACCGTTTCGCCGTCGAAGGTGGTGGCCAGGATGCGAGCCCCCGGCGTACCGGCGGGGTTCGGCCAGATGAAGTTGGCCCACTGCGATGCCCCGTTGCGGTAGTTGAGCTTTTGCCCGTCGACTTCGACGACGTAACCGATCGTCCCCGCCGCCGGCTGTGGGCGCAGCATGAAGACGGTCTGCGCCTGGTTGGCACCCTGGCTGTCGGCGGCGACGCCACCCTCCAGCGGAGCCACCCAGCGCGAGAAACCGCTCATGAAGTCGGCCTGCAGCACCAGGCCAAGATCGCCCCAGGTGCGCGGCGTGATCGTGTTGCCCCGGCGCTCGACCAGACCGCCGAGCGCGCTTTCGGCAAACTTCGCGACGGCCCCTTCGGGCCCGAAAATCTGGGCGATTTCCCCGGGGCTGGCCTCGATTCCCGCTTGCGGCGAGAACGGATACTTGATCGCCAGCTTGCGGCTGAACGGTTCCTGGACCTGGGCAACCCAGGTCTTGTTCAACTCTTCCGAAGCGGGACGAATGATCGCCGCGTAGGTTTGCAGCAGGGGCCGCAACAGCAAGGGACGCAGCACGTTGCGCTGGCTGTCCGGGATGCCGGTGAGCATCTGCTCGTCGACGTAACGCAGGGTTTCCGCCAATTCCGAGTTGCTGCCACTGAGCGTGTCGCGCATCAGGCGTAGCGCCCCGGCACCGGGATCGCCCTGGTTTTTCAACTGGTTCAGGCGTGTCCGCAGCTTCGACAACTGGCTGAGATAGGTGTCGATCAGCGGGTCGCCGCCGTCGCGCGGCACGACCAGTCGGGCCACCCCGGCAAATTCCTGGCCAACCGGCCCCATCGGGATGCCCTTGGCCGCCGCGACATTGACATCGACCTGGACCCGGCTTGGCGACATGCGCAGGATCGAACGCTTGAACCATTCGACGAAGCCCTTCTGCGCGCGCTCCAGACCGAGGTTGGCGACCGACGGATTGTCCCAGGCGGTCTGGTCGAAAATCACCTTGACCAGGGTACCGATCGGCGAATTCTGCGGATCGCCGATCCGCCCCATCGCCGCCACGGCTTCCGGGAAGGAGGCGAACGAGGCGACACTGACGCCCTGGACGAAACGTTTCCACTCCCCGACGTAATCCTGCTTGTACATCGCGATCAAGGTCTTCTGGATCTGCTCCGGGCTTCCCTCGAGCGTCAGGTCGTCGCTGGTCGAGGTCATCAGCACCCAGTCGGCGTTCTTCTGGGCGCTGCTCGCTGCGTCCTTGATCGCCCCTTGCACGTAGTCGCGCCAGGCCTCGGCGGTAAAGGCGCCGGATACCACGCTGCTGCCGGTGACCAGAGTTGCGTTGTCGGGGCCGACGATGTTGGCGACGGTCACCGGGGCAAAGCGGGTGGACGCCCGCGCCTTGATCTCGGCATAGACCCGTTCCGCCGCCGGCATGCCGCGGACGACGCGGCGCAGCTTGTCGCGGACTTCATCGACCAGCGCCAGGTTGGTCGTGATCAGCGGCCATTGCGGATCGCTGGCGTGTTCAAGATGGAAAGACAGGATGCTGCCCGCCGAGCGGATCATCTGTTCACGGCTCATCGTCCCGCGATTGGCCTCCAGCCAGCCGCGCCAGAAACGGGTGATCTGGTCGGACAGGTGGCCGGCGTCCACATGCTCATGGCTGGACAGCATCAGGTAGGTTTTCAGTGCGTTGTAACCATCCTCGACGTCGGACGGGATGGCATCGCGGTAGGGCCCGCTGGCGGCGGTACGCTGGATTTCCTCGGTGTTGCCCGTTTCCTTGCGCTTGAGCTGATTGCCCGGCAGGTTGACTTCGATAAGGAAGGCTTCGAGGTTTTCCTTCACCGGCGTCAGCATGATGCTGTTGATGCCGTGGAAATACTCAATCCGCAGCTTGTCGGCCATCTCCTTGCCCTGGTACAGACCGAGGCCGATCGACAGCGGATGTTCCTCGTTGAAGCGCTCGAGCTGGACCAAGCGGTCCTGCAGGATCGCCATCGCCTCGAGGCGGGATTGCAGGTCGATCCGCCCTTCCTGCAGACGGATCGCCTTGGTGATGTCCTGCTGGACGTTTTCCAGCAGGCTGCGATTGTTGAGGTAGGACCAGCTCCAGCCGCCCAGCGTCAGGCCAAGCAAGCCCAGTGCGCCAAGCACGGCGGCCTGGCGCAGGCGCATCTTGAAACGGGTGGTGTGACGCCGGACCAGGTTGCGATCCGGGAAAATGACCTTGGAAAACAGTTCCTTGAGGAAGTAGCCATGGGTCATCGCGGTGCGCACCCCGCTGCTGCCCCCCCCCTGGAGGGCGAATTTCTTCTGCACGCGCTCGCTGGAAATCGGCGTGATGTCGTTGCTCTGCGTTGCCGAGGTGATGTAGAAACCCCGGAAGACCGGCTTGAACTGGAAGGGATTGTCCTCGAACAGGGTGGCGACGAAAGCGCGCAAGGCGTTCTTGATCGCCGCGAATTCGGAGGGGAAGATGAGCAAGCCGGGCATCGTGTTCTCGCCCTGGACCCGCGATAGCTGCGCCACGCTCATCGCGCGCAGGCCTTCGTAAAGCTCGTCGAAATGACGGTCGAAGAGCGCGATCAGCTCGTTGCCGGTCGATTGCTCGTAGGGAATCGTCGCGCCCCAGACGCGGTCGCGCTCGGTCCATTCCAGATCGAGGAAGAAATCGTGGAAGCCGGGAATCAGGTCGGCCTTGGTGAACAACACATAGACCGGCGCAAAGACTTCCAGCTTCTCGGTCAGTTCCTGCACGCGCTGGCGCAGGTTCTTGGCCAGGCTGATGGCGAAGGCCGGCGAATTGCCGATCAGTTCGCCGATGCTGACGGTGACGATGATGCCGTTGATCGGCGAATGCGGCCGGTTCTTCTTGAGCAGTTGCAGGAAACCCAACCATTCCTCGCGGTCTTCCTCATGCACCGAGTAGCGGCCGGCGGTATCGAGCAGGATGCCTTCGGTAGTGAAGAACCAGTCGCAGTTGCGGGTACCGCCGATGCCCTTGATGATCGCATTGCCGCCGTCGTCGAAAGGAAACTTCAAGCCCGAATTGACGATCGCCGTGCTCTTGCCGGCGGCCGGGTTGCCGATGGTGATGTACCACGGCAACTCGTACAGCGCTTCGGCCCCCGAAACCTGCCCCAGTTTGGAACCGCGGATCGTCCGGATGGCTTCGTGCATGCGTTTCTTGAGCGCCTCGATCTCGGCGGCGGAAGCCGAGACGCCCTTCTTCTGCAGCTTCTCGTCCGGCGTCTCGAGCATGGTGCCGATCGCTTCGCCGGCCAAGCGAGCGCGGCGGCGCCGAATCCACCAGACGATGCCCCAGATCAGCAGGAGCACGCCGCTGGCGATCGCCGCCCAGATCAGCGCCACCTTCAGCGTGCTGGCGCCGAGAAAGAAAAACGCCGTCAGGGCGGCGATGCCGACGATCGAGAGAAAGCGGGAATCGGTCAGCAGGGATCGGAGTCGATACATCGTTCAGGCATTCAGGAGGTGGAGGTTTCGGGTTCGCTGGCGGGGGCCGGGCGAACGATCAACATGGCCCGTTCGAGCGCGTGATGATTGCTCAGGCAGACCACGGGGGCTTTTTCGGCCAGGCTTCTGGCGCCGGCGGCGGCAATCGCCAGCAGAGCGCCGATTGGCGTCAGGCTGCCGGCGACCAGGCCGACCGCCAGGACGTCCTTCAGCGGATCGAGATGGGAGATACCTTCGCCCAGGCCTTCCAGGGCTTCGGTCATGTGGGCGGCCCGGTGGTCGGTGTCGAGCAGTACGGCGTTGACGCTCGCGGCGTCGGTCGCCGTCGTTTCGAGCAGGCGTTCGAACAGGCCGGCGATCAATTTGCCGCCGACCCGCCCACCGGCGTCCAGGCGCTTGTCCCGGCTGCCATGAACGAGGCGGCTGACGCTCAGCGCATTATCGTGCCGCAGCCGATCGACCGTCGCTTGCCGGGTCAGCAGCAGGGCGACAGCCCCTTCGCCGGGAATCGATCCTTCCTGGCGGGCGGCGGTAAACAGCCTGCCCTGCCCCGCCCACTGCGCGACACTGTCTTCATCAACCGCCGACACCGTACCCAGTACGAGCAGAAACTCGTCGTCGAGCGGATCGCGGTTGCAGCGAACGATGGCCGCATCGAGTTGACGCAGCGCATCCACCTCGTGTTTCGCCTGCAGGACCATGATTTCCACGGCCACGCCTGGCAGATCGCGGGCCAGGCGATCGCCGAGGTATTGACGAATTGTCGGCATCAAAGCCGGTTGCCAGTTATCCGGCAACAGGCAGAGGACGCTCAGATGGAATTTCTCCCCGCTGGCCTCGAGCAGTGGTTCGATGTCGCTGCGCGACGCCTCGAGCACGCCATCGAGCAAGGCCAGAGCACGCAGGAAGGCGGGCGATTCGTCGGCTTGCAAGAGCGTCGGCTGTGTAGCGTGCAATTGCTCGGAGAATGCGTCCGTATCGAGATCGGGTACTTCCGAAACGAAAGCCGGAAAACCCTCGTCGTCCTGCAGACGTGAACTCGGCGCTGGCCGCCGTCCTTCGGCGAGTGCCGCCAACATCTCCTCCGCCGATTTGCCACTTGCCAGTGAGAGGCGGGCCGCCAGCAGCGACAACGACCAATCACGCTCGGCGGCGTCGTTCGCCGCGCTGACCCTGGCTAACGGATCGTCATCGCGCGCATCGGGGGCGTTCGGTGCCGCCACCTCAACCGGTTTTTTCAGATGCTCGATGAAGCCCTGCAGCAGGACGTAGCCGACGATCAAGGCCAACGGAATCCCCAGCAGATAGAGCAGCATCTCCCCCGGCGACGGAGAAAAGTCGATCGACTGCCACCAGCCCAGGATCAGCGCCCAGACGATCGCCAGAACCAGGAAGCTGCCTAACAGCGTTTTGACTACAACGGAGCGCATGCCAGCCAGTCTTGCCTCAATCCGTCGTCTGCCACTGGCTGGCCAGCAAGGTTGCGCCGCAGGCGGTCTTGTCGCCATGCCGGGCAGCCGGCCGCCCATCGATGGTCGCCGTCGGGTCGCCGGTGACGATGGTTGTCACACTGCCATGCCCCTTCCTCGGACAGGTCACCTTGTCGCCAATTCGGGCAATACCGCGCCCGTTCCAGTCGCTCGTCTCCGATGCGGAAATAACGACGCCACCGTGGTCCGTCTTGTCACCCAGCAAGATGAATGGTCGGCTCATCGGCCCCTCCTCACGTATTTTTCCGAACTGACATCAGTCAGTCACCCGCCCGAGCACGCCGGCACGGCGCAACTCGACATGTCCGTAATCCAGCAATTTCCAGCGTCCGCCCCAGGTCAGCCCCAGTTGTTCGGCGATTTCACCGTACAGCTCATAACCACGCATGGCCCAGGGATCGCGTTCCGAAATGACGATCCGTCCGTCCCTCAGGAATGCAGAATCGGCTGCAAGACCGTACTGGTGATAACTCATGTTGGCGCCGGCATGCGTCACGTGGCTGCCTTGTGCCGCCAGTTGCGCCTGTCGCTCTGGCGAGCGATAGCCCTCGATCAACGCCATCTCGTAACCGTGACGCTCCTTCATCAGCTTGAACGCCACCAGCAAACGCTGCCGGAATTCCTCGTTGAGACGCAACCAGTCCCGACTCGCATATACCGCATCGGGACGGACCATCTCCACTTCGCGGGTGGTGAAAGCTTCCGGCGGCAATGGCGCCGGCGGCACCAGTTGTTCCCCTTCAAGGAGCAAGGCAATCTGCCGATCGACGATGAGCCCCTGGTCTTCGTCGCTGAAAGAAAACAGCACCAATCCGCCGAACCACCAGGCGACCAACGTTGGCAGAACGAAAGCAACAAAGGTTAATGACACCAGCAGGCGATTGCCCGCAACAAAGGCCACCATGCGCCGACGCCCTTGGCTCAGTGCCCGTCCCGAAGCCACGACAGCATCCCAGAAGCCGCGGGCGAAACGCTGCGCCGGCGCGACACCGGCATCTAGCGCTCCCCAGAAAAGCGCCGTCACGCGACTGCGGTAGGCGGGAAATGCGACAAGTACGGCGGCAAACGCAACCAGAAAGAAATATGCAGCGATCGTTGCAACAACCAAGCCCGACTCCGCCCGTTGGTCTAAAGATGGGATTTTTCCGTCAGGCTCTCAGCAAGAGGCCTTTGGGGAGACGGGATTTTAGTACAAACGAATGAAGCCGTGAACTTGCGTTTTTCATATAATGACTGCATCTTGGAACTTTGAAACAGAAAAATTTCAAAGCTTGTCTACAACTCATTAAATGATGAATCGCTTTTCATGAGCATCCTCAAAGATCTCGATCCCGAATACGCCCGCCTGCTCAACGATCAGGCCAAAAAAAGACGCGAGGGCATGGGCCTGGTCATGCCAACCGTCCTGCTCAGCCTGAGCACCCTGCTCCTGCTTGCCGCGCTGATCTATGGCCAGGAATTCCTAGCCACCCCAGAAGTACCAACGATTCTTCCCAGCGCCCAGGCTCCGATCCCCATCAGCAATGCGGAAATGCCGCAGGTAACGAATACGGCACCAATTGCGCCCCCAGCAGTCTTACCCGAAGAATCCGGCAAAGAACTGACCAAGGCACAGAGCAACCCCTTGCTCGTTCTCGAAGAACCGCCATCAGCCGGACCGATAAAGGCAAAGACTGCAAAACGGCAGAGCAAACCGGAAAAAACGAAAATGGCGCGCAAGGTCGCGGCAAAAAAAATCGCCCTGAATAAATCGGCGAAGCGCCAGCAAAAAACGCCGGAAGACCCTCCCTTGCGCAGGGACATCGACATCATTACGGCGATCATGCGGTAGCCGAGGCACGTCAACGCTTCGCTAAACTCCGGCCACAGAGTGTCGTTGAGACAAACGACTTGTAGCTTCGGCCAGCACCACCTCGCCGTAGCGGACCTATCCCGGCGACGAGCCCTTGAGGCCGGAGACGCTTTGCGTTTCCTGATACTCGCTCATGTTGATGGAGACAGCGATTCAATGACTACCACCATGCCCATGCCAGCAAGGCAATACCGATGGCAACGACAAAGTAAATCGGAGTGTGGTCGGTGACAGGGATGTTATTGGACGAATCCTTCCGGTAAGGGTCATTCGCTTCGATGACGTTGGCCGCTTCGATTTCCGCAGGCCACTGAGGAATCTTGCTGGTGCGCAAGGCGATCCAGCGTCCGGGGTAGGTGACGAGGTAGATGAGCAGGACGCCGACCAGTATGGGGGTCGGGGTGGCATGTGCGCGAGCGTGCAGATGATGGAATCCGTCGGCAAATGACTCCTGGCGCTCCGAGATTGGCAGGCAATAATCAACATGCCTGGCGACAGAGCCAGGTCCATCTTCCATGTAGCGCCGAACGAATTCCCAGTAACGTGACAACTGCTCGCGATCCCTTTCGCCAGTGCCGATCACCGGCAGAGCAAAGGTCTCTTTCACCGTCACCCCATCGGCATCCAGCACATGCCCCTGGATTTCCCAATTGCGCTGGGGAAGCGCGGCAATGCAGAAAAACACAGCGTCCCATGGCGCCGAGAGTACCGTGCCATTGGTGCGGAAAACATGCACCATCCGGGTTTTACGGTTCAAGCGAATCGGGAAGTGGGTGTAACGGAAGGCGTCGGTTTTGAGGAACCAACCAAACAACATCGACAATACTGTGGTCATGCCTATCGCAAACGCAAACAGCCACCTTTGCCCCATCAGATCGTCACCTGCCGCATCTGCATCCGGGATTGAAGCAACGACGATCGGGATGAAAATAAAGCAAAACATCAGGAAGATTGAAGTGAGCATTCCCCGTGAGTCAAACCACTTATCCATTAGCTCTAAGTAAGTGCCGTTGAAGCGAATCACAGTTACATCATCACCAACATCAACTTCCAGCCGTTGTTTTTGATGCAGTCGCCGCTGCCGTTCCTCGTCCTTGAGTGGGCGATTGGCGGGGTAAGGTTTGATGAAGCCGCTGTATTCCATGATTTACGCCAGAGCCGCTTTGAGTTCAGACATTTCGATGTTCACATCCGCGTACTTGGCATCCGGGCCGTTGCCCCACCAACTACGTTTCAGCCATTCCTGAATCTTGTTGTCCTTGAAATATTCGATCAGTACGGCTACCGCGATCAGGAGGCCGATCAGGATCAGAGCGACAGGGCCGGCCCAAGCAACAGTGCCAGCGAGCAGCAATAAACCAGCCGCACCAACGCCTAAGCCTGCTGAAGCGAAGTACAAGGCTGCAAGTCCATGATTTTTTTCACCTCGAGCCTTGATCCCTGCCTTCCCATCCCAATACGCCACCATTCCCGCCCCGGCGATGCCGGCAAAGCGGCCAAGGCGGATTGCCCAACGACTCAGGAATTCCAAGCCTTTTGTCATTCTCGGCACCAGCGGCGCCGCCTTTGTCAGACCTTGCCCAGCCAAGTCGGCGACCGTTCCCCAGAAAGCGGCCATGCCCGCCTGTAGCCGGTAGTAACCCTCCTTTTTTTCGTGGGCCATGGCTTTTTGTTCGTCTTCACCCAGCTTGTTCATGGCCTGGTACTGGAAAATCGCGCCAATCAAGCCTACGAGATAGGGCAGCGAACCCTTGATCATCGCCGCTCTGGGCTGTCCGAGCTTGGTTTGCCAATGTGAAAACTCCATGGCCTCGATATCTTCGAGTTTTCTTATCGAAGCTGCGGTATATTTTACTTTTTCCGCTGCACTGAGGTTCTTTGGCATATTCCTGATTTGTTCTTCATCCAGGAAAACCAGGAAACGCTTTCTCTGAGAGCCGTCGAGCTTCTCTCCCGCAATCTCCAAACGACGTATTTCTGCAGCCACGGCCCGTTGCAATTGCTTCTGATTGAGCGGCTGTTTCGAAAGCCGGATCAGTTGCCGGACCAGCATCTCGCGGAAGCGCTTCTTGCCTCCGAGGACATCGAGCGCAGTGTAAGGACTGCCGGCGAAAACGGATAGCGTCACCAGCGAAAGTTTGGCCCGCGCGGAAGCAGCCGATGCGTCGGCTACCTTGGACAGCGGCCCCATCGCGCGGGTTACCAGGAGTTCGCCCACCGCATTGGCTAGCGCATCCCATTTACCCTTGAACGTTTCGGCAATCGCGGCAGATAGCGCATCCCACGAGAATCCACGCCAGTCGAGGCTGACCTCGGCCGCTTTTTGAAGTTCTTGCTTGGCTATTTCCTGGTTCAGTGCGAGAGCATTGAGCAGCAAGTTGCTTTCGTCGTAAGTGCTGGCGCCTAGCCATTCCACATACAAGTCAAAACAAGCGGCTTTATCCTGCGTTTCGCCTATACACATTGAAAGTGTCAGTGCGTAGGCATGGCCGCTGTCCAGATCGGCATCGTCAAAATTGCAGACGAAATAGTTCGTTGTCTTTCGACACTTCATCCAGTCACGATGCGCAAGCGCAAGCGGTGCGATGTGTTCCTTGTCAAAAGCCTGGAGTTCCCCTTCATATTTTTTCCGCCAGGACTTCATTGCGGGCTCATTGAATTTCGCGGTGTATTTTTTCCAGGCGTTGTCTTCAGCTCGTTTGGCTTCCGCCGGGGTGACAACGCGGATGCTTTCAACCTGTTTCACTCGACGATCCCGATAGTCTTTGAAGAGCATGCCAATATCGGGTTGGGCGAGCATCTGGTTCGCCAATTCCTCTGCAGCTTCTTCTTCGGCCTCAATAGCTTGCAGGCGTACCGCCTGCTCCAGTTGCATGACGGCTTGGGAAACAGCCAGCGGCCGCATTCGCGCCGGATCTCCAACAAAGGTGTTGAAACGATAGGTCATCAGCGCATCCAGTTCGGCAGCGATACTCGCTGGATCAGTTAACGCCACGATTGCCGCGCCACCTTGCGGGCGTGCCCTTTGAACCGCTGCCTTGAAATCCTTGCTGCTTTCGGCACGGTTATTGAATTGGAAAGGAGCCCAGGGCGCGATGTGCTTTTTTGCGGCGTTGGCACCAAGCTTGAATTCCGGCAGTAGCTTGTCGACCTGCTCAATGGGCGCGGTGTGTTTCTGCGGGGCGACTTTTCCGTCGGAAATAACGATTTTCTGCATATGGCGCTGCCGATATGCAGGGGATTGATGTTTTTCAAACGTAGCATCCGTCCATTCAACATCGCTGAAGCCGATCCAGATATTGGTCGCGTGTATGGGATTGCGGATGGTGATAACGCCTGCCAAAGGAGCAAGTCCATTGCGGGCGCATGCAAAATTGGTTGCCGGTGCCGGTCGCGTTCCTTGCTTTGGGCGTGGAGGAAGTTTTGTCAGGAATCCGTCTACGGTGACGAAATACTCCCCCCAATTCTTTCGCGCCTCGTCATAGACATACACGTAGCCGCTGCGTAACAGGCGTAAGCCGTACTGAGCGTGTTCGCCAAGAGGGATTTTCTGGAGCGTGTCGCCGCCGAGTTGCCCGGAAAGTGGAGGAGCACCCGTTTCGGTGCTATGGATCGCGTAGCGGGTGAGCAGCAGCGGTAGACCTTCCTTCTGGCAAGTCTCGCAGGGGTTGGCACACATCTTGGCGGTTGTCATGTCGTTGTTCCTTGCAGCATCGTATTTACTTCCTGGATGATCTTTTGCCAGTCGGCTTCATCGAGTCTTGCGCTTAGTTCGCGGTAATCGATTTCGTCCTCCGGGGTTGCTGTCATGAGCGCTTGAAGGAGGTTACGAATCATCCAGTGATCATCAAAATTTGGGTGATGAATCCAGGCATGAAGCGCAAAGGTGACCAAGTCGTCGCGGGCTATTAAGCCGTGTGCCTGTGCCCGAGCGATGTACTGGCTGGTAACGGCGGCATGGTGACACCATTCTTCCTGATTCCTGATCTCTAGCTGAGCGAGGACGCGGTTTATGGCCCCTAGGCCCAGCAACTCGGGGAGTCGGTCGCGCAGCTCGAAACCAATAGGATTCGGAAGCTCGGGCTGACAATAGCGCCGCCATTCGCTACACCAAGGTACTGCCACAGCGGTGATTGGTCCGAGAAGCCAGCGCATGCCGGATTCGCCAAGCGTCTTGGGTAACAAAAGGAAAGTGCCGGGATCGTAATATCGAAATTGCATCGGTTGCTGATCGATGCTGGTATGAATCTCCAGGCGTTTCCGTAAATGCGCCAGCAGTCGTTCCGGGGGCGCTTCACTTTCAAGGGCTAAACTCAACAGGCAATCTCTGTCTTTGGCGGTGGCGAGCTGATCGAGCAATGGGTACTGATCAGCATCCGGGATGGCTCTCAGATCGACAAATAACGGGCAGCGTCCGATGTCTTTGCCAAGAAAGCTTGGCGCGATGGGGCTTGGCTTCCAGCTATCGGGTACCAATTCGCGTTGGCTAGCGTCAACGATTCCCCAGCGGTAGCGACGGAAAAAATTGTGGTCAATTTCTAAGGTTTCAGGCACGCGTCAGAACTCCGCGATGGCGTCCAGCCCTTTGGCACTTTGCTGAGCACACCCCTTGATTTCCCCCGCCTTCGGCAGACTCAAGCTACTCGAATCGCTCTTCGGCCCTGTCCAGCTCTTGCTGCTGGCCTTGAATTCCACCTTGCCTGGGGCGTGGAGCTGGATGTTGCTGCCTTCGAGTTTGAGATAGGCGCCCTGGGCGGTGGCGAGGACGTGTTTGGGGGCGCCGACCATGAGGCTGGCGTGGGTGCTGGCGAAGGTGACTTTCTTGTCGGCGGCGGCCATCGTCTTGCCGCTCTGGCTTTGCAGGCTGACCTCGCCGCTGGCGGCGTGCAGGTGGGTGCCGGTTTCCTGGTTGGGCTTCTGGGGGTTGCCGGCCTTGCCGACGGTGAAGATCGCGATGCCGTCCTTGACGGCGATGCTCTGGTTGCCCTGGGCGATCAGGTTGCTGTCCTGGCCGCTGGCGATCGACAGGTTCTTGCCGGCGAACAGGAAGTGGTTGTTCGGCGTCAGTTGGGCGATGCCGGCCGGGGCGGCGTAGTGCAGTCGCGGTTCGCTCCAGGCCGGGACGGTGCCGTCGCCGCCGCGCGTGGTCTTGATCTGGCCGTCGGCGGCTTGGGCGGGGCCGCGGGTGCTTGTGGTTTCGAGGACTTCGATGCCGTGCTTGAGGGCGTCGAGGGCTGGGAGTTGTTCGGCGGCGGGGTCGCCTTTGAGGGCGGCGTTCTGTTTGGCGGCGACGTCGGCCAGGCTGCGCGAGAGGCTCAGCGCGTTTTCCGTCTGGGCGATCGGTTCGCGGCTGTCGAGGTGGCTGCTGCTGGCGTTGTTCCGGGCATCGGCGCTGATCAGCAGGCCGCTGCCGGCGCGCAGCGCGGCGCTCGCCTGGGTGGCGAGGTCGGCGCCGTGGCCGCGGTGGTTGAGCCGGGCGTTGTCGTCCTGTTCGCGCAGGTGACCGAGTTGCAGGCGGCTCTGGTATTCGGTGGTAGATAGTTCGATGCGCGCCTGGCCCGGGGTGTCGTCGAAGACGAGCTGGTTGTAACCGCCCTGCCCGTCGCGCGTGTTGGCCAGTTGCTGGGTCTTGAGCCCGGACAGGCTGGCGCCGTGGCTGTGCGGTTCGGCTTGTTCGCCGGCGAAGAAGGTCGGCGCGTTGGCGCTGGCGTTGAGCGTGCTGCCGGCGATCCGGTTGCCCTGGGCGTCGCCCTGCCCCTGGCCGTTGTAGACGGTGCCAACGATGACCGGGCGGTCGATGTTGCCGTTCTGGAAGGCGACGACGACTTCCTGGCCGGGGCGCGGCGTCAGGTGGCCGCCCCAATTGGCGCCGGCGACCGGGGTGGCGACGCGCAGCCAGACGCCGAGCGCGTCGCTGGCCGGGGCGTTGTCGGCGCCGGTCGGGTGGCTGTGCCGGCCGCCGGCCTGGCTGCCGCGTTGCCAGGGAAACTGGACGCGCACGCGCAGGTCGCGGTCGGTGTGCGTGGGGTCGCCGGGGCCGACGACGACGGCGGTCAGCGTGCCGCGCCCGGTCGGCCGCGGGGCGATGTGGCGGCCGTGGGCGTCGGCGATCAGCGCCCGCCAGGGCTGGTCGGCGGCGACGGTTTCGAGGCGGTTGCGGTAGAGATCGGCCGGCTTGGCGAAGTGGTCCGGGGTTTCGTCCGGCGCCGGGCCGAGCAGTTCGCTCAGTTGCGGTACCCGCTCGTTGAGGTTGTTGCGGGCGCGGTGGCTGACGGCGGTGATCAGGTAGCGGCCGTCGCCGGCCGGATGATCGGCAAGCGTGAAGACGCTGCCGGGCATGGCCGTGCGCACGCTGCCTTCGGCGCTCTGCCGGGCGAGCCGGGCGTCGAGCGCCTGGCGCAGGTTGCCGAGCATGCGTTCGCCGTCGGCCTGGCTCTGCCAGGCGTACTGGCCGGGGTCGTGCCAGGCGGCGGTGGCCGGCAGCGCGCCGGCGGCGCGCGCGCTCAAGGCGCTTTGCGGGCGGCCGGCGAGGCTGCGGTAGTCCCAGCTCTGGCTCAGGCTTTCTGCGGTGTCGATGCGCTCGCGCGCCAGCCAGCGGTCCACGCTGTCTTCCGGCAAGGTGGCGCCGGGCTGGGTGTAACGGATGCGCGGCTGGGCGTTGTCGGTGAAGGCGCCGTTGTGGTCGGCGATGACCAGCGTGTGCTTGCCGAGCGTCTCGCCCTCTTCCTGGGCGTGTTCGAACCAGCAGAACAGGCCTTCTTCGATCAGCAGGCGTTTCAAGAAGGCGAGATCGCTTTCCTGGTACTGTACGGTCATCCCGCGCTTCGGGTAGACGGCCGCATCGGCCAGGTCCCAGCGCCAGGCCGGCACCAGCTTGCCGCGGCCGTGCCAGTCGCCGAGGAGTTCATCGACGATCTCGATGACGCTCTTGTCCTGGAACAGGTAGTTGTCGACGTTGTGGTCGAGGAAGGCGAGCCAGGGTTCGATGCGCAACCGGTAGCGGGCGAAGCCGCCGTTGGCGCCGAGCCGTTCGACGCCGCTGATGTGGCCGTGGAAGGGCCGGTGTGCGGTGCGCGACAGCGCGGTCTGCAGTTCCAGCCGCGCCGGCTGCCCCTGCAGCGCGGTCAGCGACTGGTGGGCGTCGGCGGTGAGCACGGTGAGGTCGATGCGAAAGCCGGCATGGCCGGCGACCGGCCCGAGCGCTTCGTCGATGTGCGCCGTCTCCGCCAGCAGCGCGTCGGGGCCGGCCGGGGTGGTCAGCGTCAGCAGGCGGTCGGTTTGCCGCCAACCCGCCGCGCCGCCGATCAGGTCGAGGAGCCGGTTCATGACGCCAGGCTGTACTTGAAGTTGCCGTTCTTCGCCGCGCTGACGCGGATACGGCCGATCGCCGTGCCTTCCGCCATGCGCGTCAGCACCGCTTCGGCAATCTCCGGCAGCAGCGTGCCGTTGAGGATGTGATCGACGTTGCGGGCGCCGGAATCGACTTCCGTGCAGCGCGCCAGCACCGCTTCGACCAGCTTGTCGTCCCAGCTGAACTCGGCCTTGTGGTTGGCGGCGATGCGCGCCTGGATGCGGCGCAGCTTGAGTTCGATGATCTGCAGCAGCACCTCGTCGGAAATCGGGTAGTACGGCACCACCTTCAGGCGGCCGAGGAAGGCCGGCTTGAACGACTTGTAGAGCACCGGGCGCAGCGCTTCGGCCAGCGCGTCGGCAGCCGGCAGTTCCTCCGCCGCCTTGTTCAGGCAGGCCTGCATGATCTGGCTGGAGCCGACGTTGCTGGTCAGGATGATCAGCGTGTTGCGGAAATCGATCTCGCGCCCTTCGGCATCGTCGAGCACGCCCTTGTCGAAGACCTGGAAGAAGAGTTCGAGCACATCCGGGTGCGCCTTCTCGACTTCGTCGAGCAGGACGACGCTGTACGGGTTGCGGCGCACCGCCTCGGTCAGCACCCCGCCCTCGCCGTAGCCGACGTAGCCCGGCGGCGAGCCCTTGAGGCCGGAGACGCTGTGCGCTTCCTGGTACTCGCTCATGTTGATGGTGACCAGCTTCCGTTCGCCGCCGTAGAGGATGTCGGCCAGCGCCAGCGCGGTTTCGGTCTTGCCGACGCCGGACGGCCCGACGAACAGGAAGACGCCCTTGGGCTTGTTCGGATCCTCCAGGTTCGCGCGCGCCGTGCGCACCCGCTGCACGATCGCCGCCAGCGCATGGTCCTGGCCGATCACCCGCTCCTGCAGCAGCGGCTGCAGGTTGAGCACGGTCTTGATCTCGTCCTTGACCATCTTGCCGAGCGGAATTCCCGTCCACGCGGCGACGATTTCGGCCACCACATGGCCGTCGACCTGCAGCGGCACCATCGGCGTTTCGCCCTGCACTTCGCGCAGGCGGGCCATCGCCTGGTCGAGTTCGGCGTTGCCGGAGGTCGGCGCGCCGGCCTTCTTGCTGCGGCGGGCGGGCTTCTTGGCCTTTTCCGCGTCGGCCGCGGGCGACGGCTCACCGGCTTCGAGCGCGGCGCGCAGTTCGAGAATGCGGGCGACGAGCGCCTTTTCTTCGTCGAAGCGGGCGCGGTGGATGGCCAGATCGCTTTCCAGCGCGGCAATCTGCGCCTTCAGTTCGCCAATCCGCGTGTCGTGCCAGGCGCCGCTGGCGGCTTCGCGTTCGAGCGCGGCGAGTTCGGCGCGCTCGCGCAGCAGGCGCTTCTCGGTTTCGTCAATCAGCGCCGGGTTGGCGCTCTGGCCGAGGGCGACCTTGGCGCAGGCGGTGTCGAGGACCCCGATCGCCTTGTCCGGCAGTTGCCGGCCGCTGATGTAGCGGTGCGACAGGCGGACGGCTTCGGTAACCGCTTCGTCCATGACGCGGATGCCGAAGTGTTTTTCCATCAACGGCACCATGCCGCGCAGCATGGCGGCGGCGAGCGGCTCGGAGGGTTCTTCGACCTTGACCACCTGGAAGCGGCGGGCGAGCGCCGCGTCCTTCTCGAAGTACTTCTTGTATTCGGCCCAGGTGGTGGCCGCCACCGTGCGCAATTCGCCGCGCGCCAGCGCCGGCTTGAGCAGGTTGGCGGCGTCGTTCTGGCCGGACTGGCCGCCGGCGCCGATCATGGTGTGTGCTTCGTCGATGAACAGGATGATCGGCTTCGGGCTTTTCTTGACCTCGTCGATGACGTTCTTCAGGCGGTTCTCGAACTCGCCCTTGACGCTGGCACCAGCTTGCAGCAGGCCCATGTCGAGGCTGTGCAGTTCGACCTCGGCAAGCGGCGGCGGCACATCGCCGGCGGCAATGCGCAGGGCCAGTCCTTCGACCACGGCGGTCTTGCCGACGCCGGCTTCGCCGGTAAGGATCGGGTTGTTCTGGCGGCGGCGCATCAGGATGTCGATGGCCTGGCGGATTTCGGCATCGCGGCCGATCACCGGGTCGACCTTGCCATCGCGTGCGCGCTGCGTCAGGTTGGTGGTGAACTGGTCGAGCGCCGGCGTCTTGCCGGCCTGCGGCGCGCTGCCCTGCAGCGGGTCGCCGCCCTCCTCTTCCACCGGTTTGCCGGACAAGCCGGTCACTTCGGCGGCTTCAGCGGAACCTTCGGTGATTTCGTCGAATTTGTGCTTGAGTTCGTCGAGCCGGACCTTGGCCAGCAGGTGGGCGCCGCGGGTCGCCAATTGGGCAAGCTCAGGTTCGGTGAGCAAGGCCAGCAACAGGTGCCCGGAGCGGATGCGCGGCAGGCGGGTGTCGAGCGAGGCAATCAGCCAGGCCTGCTCGAACAGCTTGATGATGTGCGTGGAAAACACTGGCGTGCGCGTGTTGCCGTTGCGGAAGCGGCCGACCTCGTCGTGCAGCTCGCGCTCCAAGCCGCTCGGGCTGATCTTGCAGCGGCGCAGGATCGCCGTCAGGTCGCTGTCCTGCTGTTCGAGCAAGGCCAGCAACAGGTGCTCGAAATCGACTTCGTAGTTGCCGCGCGCCATGCACAGGCCGGCGGCGCGTTCGGTGGCCTGGCGGCAGGTGGTGTTGAGTTTGCTGATCAGGGTTTTCAGGGAGGTGCTCATCGGTGCTTCTTTCGCTGGGAATCGCTAATGAATGGTCTGGGTCAGGTAGCGGCAATCGCTGCGGTCGCGGGTTTCGGGGCGGCTGACCAGGAAGCTGTCGTAGCCGAGACGGCCGCCGTTCAAGGAGACCGGGCGGACATCGCTGGCGCGCAGGATGGGCCGGATTTCGTATTCGAACTGGCCGCCGGTCGCCAGCTCGAGCAGTTTTTCCAAGGCATGGGCGAGTTCGCCGCGCGGCATGAAGCCCATGTACTGCGCGTGCGCCATCGGCCCGACGTGGATGCGGATACGCAGATTGCGTTGCCAGACGCGTTCGCCGACCAGGGAATCGGCGCCCAGCGTGCAGTTCTGGCCACCCAGCGTGCTCCACTGGCCACGCGGCACGACATACCAGCGACCGACAAACTGTTCGACGCGGACCGTGGTCCGGAAATAGGCACCGAGCACCCGGGCGATTGCCTCCGCAGAGACCGGTCGCTGCCGCAGCAAGGTGGCAAAATAGGCAATCGACTCGTCCTCGATGGCGCCGGGCGCATCATTCAGGCGTTCGCGCAGGGCATCGAAGCCAACCCCGCCGAGCGCCAGGATCAGCGGCAGGAAGCGGTTGCGGCGATTGGTCTCGTACTGGATGGGCAGGCGGTATTTTTTCCAGGCGCGGTAGAAATGACCGACGGCGCGATTGGTGAATAGATCGAGAAATGCCCGTCCCGAGGTATCGCGCTTGAAACGTTCATGGTCGATGACCTGTTCCGTGTAATGGACGGGCAAAGTGCCATTGACGCCGAGCATGCCCATGAAGCTGGGCGTGATCTCGACCTGCTCCAGTTCGCCGGTGGCGTTGCCGTCCTCGTCGATCTGCTCGTGACTCTGCATCGCATCGACCTGGCTGGGTGCGAAGCCAAGGCGCAGCGAGTTGCGGAAACGGATGCGCTCGCTGACCGGGTCGCCACCCCGCCGGGCGAAGACGATCTCGTACAGGCGGACGAGCTGGAAGAACTCGAAGCGCTCCGGCGCCTCGCGCGTCTGCTCGATCAGCCCAGGATCGATTCGCCGTTGCGGGGTGCGCATCGGATCAACTCCTCTCCGGTTCGTTTGGAAACGACGACTAGCTGAATGAAACTGTTGAGACTGACGTAAAGCCCGAAAAAGCGGTCGACACAGCGGGTGAAGACGTCGAGACCGCTACCGGCGAAACTCGATTCGTCGATGGTCAGGCGGATTTCCAGGCCGCGGATGAAACAGGCAAACGGCTTGCCCGGCATCCAGACGGTGCGTTGCAACTGCTCGACGCCGAGCACACCTTCGATTTGCCGCCGGGTACCCGCGGTACGCGGCAAATCGTAGAGCGCCAGCATTTCCTGCAGCGCCTTCAAGCCGTTGCCGGTCAGCGACAACTGGTTAAGCGACAAGTGCGAGATGATCCGCCATTGCCCGTCGCGCCGGTGGTCGAAGCGATGCGGCGCGGTCGGCTTGCGCAGCAGGCGGATCGAACGCACGCCGGAACCGCCTTCGAGGAAGAGATCACCGGAAGGTAGGCCGACCGACATCATGGTCGGCAGATCGCGGTTGGTGCAGGTCAGTTGCAGGCTGAGCACGTCGGTTTTCGGCTGTACCGGATCGAAATCGGCATCGACGATGGCGAGCGAGGTTTCGTAACCCGGGCTACTTTCAGCGACGATCGGGTCGCGCTGGGCGAACCAGTAGTAGCCGTTCTGCTCCGGCGTCTCTCCATGGCGCAGCGCGAAGAAAGGCCGAAACTCGGTGATCGCCTCGCCCTGCGGCGTCTGCCGGACGCGGCGTACCGCATCGATGGCATAGACTTCGTAGGCGTAGGCGCGGCGCCCATCGGCAACGACCGGGTAGGACGACAGGCGATGGCTGACACGGATCGGGTCGCCGCGTTGGGGAAACAGATTGACCACCGGCACGCAGCCCAGGCGCAGGTTCTTCGTGGTCAAGGTCTGCATCAGACGCGAGGCATCGCTGTCCGCTCGCAGATTGCCGAAGACGATGTGCAGACGGACCTTGCGCTCGCCGCGCAGGCGCGACGGCAACTTGCCGAGATCGAGTTCGAAGAAATTGAACTTCTCGGGAAAACAGAAATATTCAGTGAGATAGCGATAGGCATCGTGCGCGGTATCGGGCATCTCGATCAGCGCCTCGTCGGCACCGAAACCGACTTCGCCGATCATTCCCCGATCGACGGCATGCCAGCGGTCGTCGGCGCCGGCCGCGTAGATTTTCAAGGTGCGCAGGAACAAGGCATCGCGCAGCGCCGAGGCAACCGACGGTTCGGCATCGATGTAATAACGCAGCTTGCCGATGCGCTGGAAACCTTCATCAGCGTTGTGTCCGCGCACGCCCAGTGAGAAGGAAAAAAGTGCGTTGCTGCCGACCGGCAGACGGATGTCGCTCGGTGCGCTGGCGATCGGATTGAAGACGAGTTGGTCGAGGTCCACCGCCGCCAGCTTGAGCGCCCAGGCCGTGCGGAACTTGCAGACAGCGCCGCGGATCGGCCGCGAATGCAGTTCGGTGTGCCGGGGCACGATCGTTGTCGTGTCGGTGTTGCCGGTATCGTCGAAATGGGCGATCGAACAACTCGGGAAGGGACGCAGGTAATGCGGATAGAGGACGTTGAGCAGGGCCTCGGTAAACTGCGGGTAGCTGTCCTCTAGTTTTTTCGAGACGCGCGCGGTCAGCAGCGCGAAGGATTCGATCATCCGCTCGACGTGCGGATCATCGCAGCCTTCCCCGGACAGCAGCAACTGTGCCGCCAACTTCGGATAGCGCTCGGCAAACTGCCGGGAATGCTGGCGAAGAAAAGCCAGTTCTCGTTCGTAGTAGGGAAGCAGGTCTTCCAATTACATTCCTGGACGGGGCTTCTGACGGTGAACCGAATACTGCAGACTGGTCGGTTGCAGCAGGGCATCGAAAGCAACCGGCTCTTGTGCCGGTTTCACCTGAAGCACGGCAGTGATCGAAAAATACAGCGCGTTGATCGTCTTGCGATGCAGCTCAAGATTCACCCTGACATCCCGCAAACGCGGCTCGTGCGCAGAAATCGCCTGCTCGATGGCGCTGCAGATGCGCTTACGGTCATAGACGCTGGCCAGGCTCAGCCCGGCGAAATCGCCCATGCCAAATGCGGCGACCGAACGACTGGACAGGGGAAAGTCGGCGCTCTGCGTCTCGTCGATCAGGCTGCGGGTATTGAGCAATGATTCGAGATCGCGAGCGACCGTGTCCTTCAATTGCTCGATCGACAGCCGCCGCCGCGCTGCGGCAACCGGTCGGTCGTCGAACAATTTGTCGAACAGGGACGGCTCGAAACCTTTGTTCATAAAAAAGGCGGAAACGAGTTCCGCCATTTCGTGCACGAATCAGGGATCAGGTCAGGCTCGGCGTGTTGGTAGCGAGGTTCCAGGCACCCTGGATATTGACCTTGCCGGACTTGTTGCCGTCGATGTTCAGTTCGTCGTAGGTCCACTTGATCGCCGAATACTTGAGCGAGAAGGTTTCCGACGGAATGTCTTCGCTATCGACCGACGGCGAAACGGAAGCAATGATCACGTTCTTCAGTTCGATCTTCATGTACTGATGGCGATTCTGCGTACCCGACGGGGTGCCGGTCGTGTTCTTGCCGCCGAAAGCGCGGTAGAAGTAGATCACCACGTCATTGACGACGAGACCGGACGAGCAGGCCTGATAGAGCTTCGGGCTGGAACCGTCGATGTCCTTGGTGAAGAACATTTCGCCATGCTCGACGCGCTCCGCGGTATGGCCGCCAGCACCCGAGGCGGTCGCCGACTTCGGCTGGCGCATCGTGTGGCTCCAGGTCGAAACTTCAACCTGATCCTTGTGCTTGGCATCACGGGAATCACCCTTGATGTCGCTACCCTTGAACTCAACGTATATATCCTTCATTTCCTACTTTCTCCTTGGTTAAAAACAAAGACAAGATCAGGCCTTGCCGGACTGCGGCAACTCGGCGACCAAACGCAATGAAACGGAAAGCTCATCAAGCTGGAAATGCGGCCTGATGAACGCTACTGCCCGGTAGACGCCGGGGCGACCCGGAACTTCTGCAACCTCGATCGAAGCTTCGCGCAAAGGAAATTGCGCCTTGGTTTCCTGCGACGCGGAATCGTCCGCGGTCACGTACTGATCGACCCAGCGCTGCAGATAGTTCTGCACGTTCGCCGCCGAGGCGAAACTGCCGATCTTGTCGCGCATCATCGCCTTCATGTAATGCGCGATACGTGACACCGCAAACATGTACTGCAACTGTGCCGACAGGGACGCATTGGCGTTGGCGGAATCGGTATCGTATTTCCTGGGTCTCTGAGTCGACTGGGCGCCGAAGAAGGCCGCGTAATCGGTATTTTTGCAATGCACCAGCGGAATGAAACCGAGATCGCTCAATTCCTTTTCCCGGCGGTCGGTGATCGAAACCTCGGTCGGGCACTTCAGCGCGACCTCGCCGTCATCGGTCCGGAAGGTGTGCGTCGGTAGATCCTCGACCAGGCCACCGCCTTCGACACCACGGATGGCTGCGCACCAACCGTAGTTTTCGAAAGCCGAGGTCAATCTTGCGGCAAAGGCAAAGGCGGCATTGCACCAGAGGTACTTGTCGTGATTCGTGCCATCGACTTCCTCGACGAAGTTGAAGCCCTCGGTCACTTCACCGTCGATCGGATTGAAGGGCAGGCGCCCGAGGAAGCGTGGCAGTGCCAACCCGACATAACGCGAATCCTCGGATTCCCGGAACGACTTCCATTTGGCGTATTCGACAGTATCGAATACCTTCGACATGTCGCGCGGCTTGCTTAGGTCGGTGAAACTGTCCAGACCAAATAGTTGCGGCGAGGCGGCCGCGACAAAAGGCGCGTGAGCTGCCGCCGCGATATGCGACATCTGCTCGATGAAGTACATGTCCTCGGCCTGGCGGTTCAGTTCGTATTGACCGACCAGGGCGCCAAAAGGAGCGCCACCGAAGGTGCCGAATTCTTCTTCGTAGACCTTCTTGAACAGCGCGCTCTGATCGAAGTCGATCGCGGTCTTGAAATCCTTGACCAGCTCCCGCTTGCCGACGTTGAGAAGTTTGATTTTCATCATCTCCCCGGTCGACGTTTGCTTGCACAGATAGTGCAGTCCGGTCCAAGCGCTTTCCAGTGCCTGGAATTCCGGGGCATGCATGACTTCGCTGAGCTGTTCGGAAATCAGCCGATCAAGCTCGGCAACCCGCGCATCAAGCGATGCAGCGAGGTTTTCCGAGACCACCACTTCGCCCTGCAAGACCTGGCGCACCAGTTCGCTGATGATGTCGCGGGCCCGGTGGCGTTCCTGATCGGATTGGGCGACGCGGCTTTCAGCGATGATCTGATCGAGAATTCCCGGCTGCGCCTGAGCGACCGGTTGGGCAACTGCCTGCTGCATGCTCATTTTTCGTCCCCGTCGTTGTCCAGCTCGTGCAGTTGTTCGGTGTTGCTCAGGACGTCGCTGAGCAGGTCCTCGAGTTTCTCGTTACCAGCCAGCTTGTTGCGCAGGTCAGCCAGCTTGGAGCGGGCTTCCTGCAACTTGCGCAGGGGTTCGACCTGCTGCACCACGGCTTCCGGACGAAAATCCTCGAACTTCTGGAATTCGAGATCGACGCCGATTTCGCCACCCTCCGGTGACAAACGGTTCTTGACCCGATAGGCCGCCCGCGGCGCCATGCCGGTCATGACGTCATCGAAGTTGTCGAGATCGATGTTGACGAACTTGCGGTCGCGCACCCGCCCCTGTGGGGTCTTGCTCTGAGCGGCAAAATCGCCCAGCACCCCAACGACGAAGGGAATTTCCTTGACCTCGACGGCGTCACCGATTTCGACATCGTAGGTAAGTTGTACACGCGGCGGCCTGACCTTTTGCAGACGCTTCTGGACGCTTTCTTTCTTTGCCACAAATTTCTCCCGATGGATCGAAAAATGCCTCGGCTTACCGGTCCGTGGCGACCGGAGCCCCCTACCCTCTACCTCAGATTTCCAAAAGGATTGCCTGTCGTGGTCGCCTGGGTCTCCTTGGGCGGCTGCTGCGGCTCAACGCGGACATTCCTCGAGCGCGAAGCAAGTGCAGCCTCTCTCTTTGCCCGGGCTTCACGACGTTTTCTGGCTTCCAGTTCCGCGGGAGGAACCAATACGTCCTCACCGAGAATGTCACGCATGGTCATGGCCAGACCGGCAGCGTCGGCACGGGCATTACCCTTAAGCTCGGCGTCATTGCGCAGATCGCTCAGAGACTGTGCGGCAACCCGCAACCCGGACACTGCGCGGATACTCTTCGCAGTACGGTCGCCGTTGTCGATTTTCAAGGCTTCGTCGGCGGCGACGATGGCTTCTGCATAGTCGGTCGCGTCAAAATGAATCTTGGCAATCCTGATCCACGGTTCCTTGCGCCCGGGGTTGGCTTCAGCCAACCCATTGACGATGCGTACGGCTTCGTCCTTGTTGCCGTTCTCTAGCGATTCGGAAACCCGAATCTCGGTTTGCATCATCAACTCGGAAAACTGCTCATCGGTGGAAGCGGAAGGAGTTGTCGCACATCCGCATAAAAAGACTGTGGCACAAAGAGTTACGGAAAAAATGAGCCTTGCGGGGCTGGTCATGGTCGCTCCATCAGAAAGAACGGCTTGTATTTGTCATGACACATAATGCCGTTGGGTTTGCCTGAAACAGGGAGGCATAGTACATTAACGCTCCCGGAAAAATCAACACGTTTGCATATATGCCATCGTTGTTTTTTTATATCAAATATGAATTGCATCGCCTGACGAGACCAAAAGTCGGCGCTCTCCTCGCGGCTGTATTGCTAACCGCAAACCTGACCGGCTGCGCCACTTCCGGCGTTCAAGCGGCCGGTGCCGCGATTAGCGCCGTCCTCGAAGCCGGCGGATTGATCAAGCGCGACGGCCGCCCCCGTGACATCACGGTAAAACTGGTCGCCGACAAGACGCTCAACCAGACCAGCGAAGGCGTTCCAATGTCACTGGTCACCAAGATTTACGTCCTGCGCTCCCCGGAGCGGCTGAGAAGCCTGAGCTATGCTGAATTATCGGAAAGCACATCGGAGGCTGCAATTTTCGGCGACGACCTCATCTCGACACGCGAGCTTGTGCTGATTCCGGGAAAATCCTATGACCTTAGTCTGAAGATACCCAACGACGCCAGAACCCTGGCCATCGTCGGCATGTATCGCTCGCCCTCCCCCAATCGCTGGCGAATCGCACTCGACGCACAAGAGTCGGTTTCTGACGGCGTCATCGCCACCGCGCATGCATGCGCCCTGAGTTTGAACGAGGGAATTCTCGTCAACGACATCAGCGCCGAATCGGTTCGCTCGCTGCCCGAAACACGCTGCAATGGCTGACCTGAAGGATATGGAATGAACGGAGCCCAGTTGCTCTGGGGAGAGGGATTATTCCTTCGACCCCAGCATTTTCAATTGCAGGACTTGCATTGGAACAGCACGACAAGACAGATGCTGCTTTCCGCGAATCCTTACGCCTGGGGAGTACGGGAGCTGGAGATTGATCGCGACGCCTTAAAGAACGGCGTTCTACGCTTCAATCGTGTCGATGTACTGTTCGCCAATGGCGATTCGCTGGTCGCCCCAGAGATCGACCAACTTCCGCCACCGCTGGCACTTGCCGATGCCGTGACTGAAGACGGAAGCATTGAATTCTACCTAGCCTTGCACCATCTCAATCCGCATGGCGGCAATACTGCCGAAAGCCAGGAAAATGCGAGCCAGGCGCGCTATCTCTCCCTGCCGCTGGAGGCAGCGGATCTGTTCACCGACGCGGCAGAAGCCGAAGTCACCACCCTGAGCAAGATCTGCCGGGTCAAGTCAGCCAGCGAACCGCGGGACCAGTACCAAACCTTGCCCGCCGTCCGGATCAAGCGCACCGCCAGTAATGGTTTCGAAATCGACCCGTCTTTCCTGCCACCTTCGCTCAGCCTGCGTAGCGCGCCCGGTCTGCTGCAGATGCTGCGGCGGCAGATCGATGCCCTGCTGGCCAAAGTCGACGCATTGTATGGCTTCCATCGTGAACCCTCGCGCCACGTGATCGAATTCCGCTCCGGTGACATCGCCTCGTTCTGGTTGCTGCACACGGCCAGCAGTGCCTGCGCGGCACTGACACACCTTTTCCGCAACACCGAAACCGCGCCGGAACGGCTTTTCCAGGAGTTGCTGCGCCTCGCCGGCGGCCTGATGACCTTCTCCAAGACTCACACGCTCAACGACCTGCCGACCTACGATCATGCGCAGCCCGGCCCGGCCTTCTGGCGCCTCGATTCGATCGTTCGCGAGTTGCTCGACACCGTCATCTCGACACGCTATTTTGCGATCGCCCTGAGCCAACCCAAGCCGGCGTTTCATGCCGGGCATCTTGATTCGGAACGCATCAACAGCGATACCGCCTTCTACATTTCGGTTTCCGCCGCCCATCCGCAATCGGAAATCATCGAATCGGTGCCGCTGCGGCTCAAGGTTGGCGCGCCTGACGATGTGGAAAAACTGGTTCTCTCCGCCATGTCCGGAGTTCGCCTGAGCCACGCCGCGCAAGTTCCGGCGCCCATCCCGGTGCGTCCCGGCGCCTGCTATTTCGCGCTGGACGCCCATGGCGCCTTGTATGAACGAATGCTCAAAGCCCAATCGGTGATGATCTACGCACCGGAAAGCTACCGCGAACTGAACCTCGAACTGATTGCCGTCACGCCATGACCTCCGCCCCAAGTCTCCTCTCGCTTCCCCCAAGCAGCTTTCCGCAAGCCGAATTTCCCCTACAGGAAAGCCAGGGGAAAAACCTGGTCGACCTCCTCTACGATGGCTTTTATTTGCTGATCCTGCTTCGCGGCCGCAGCGTACCGACCGATGCCAATGCGTTTTCGTCCAGCATCCGGCAATTTCTCGAAGATTTCGAGCGCACGGCACGCAAGCGGAACTTCAGCGCCGACGATGTCTTCGATGCCAAGTACGCGCTGTGCGCGGCGGTCGACGAAGCGGTCCTGACATCGAAGATGAATATCCGCGACACCTGGGAACGCCGTCCGCTGCAACTGGAGCTGTTCGGCGACCAACTGGCCGGCGAACACTTCTTCGACCGCCTGGAAACCGCCCGCAATAACGGGGCGGCGCGAATTCAGGCGCTCGAGGTCTTTCACATGTGCCTGCTGACCGGATTCAAAGGACGCTACCTGCTCGAAGGGCCGGAAAAACTCAAATACCTGATAGCCCAGCTCGGCGAACAGATTGCCCACATCAAGGGACGGGCGGCGGCCTTCGCGCCGCACTGGGCGGCACCCGACAGCATCAGCAACACGATCAAGCGCGACGTGCCGCTCTGGGTGATCAATTCGGTACTGGCACTCTTTGGCCTGGTTGCCTACGCCGGAATGGCTTGGCATGCCGGCAGGCAAGTCGAGGAAAAGCTGGCGCCCTTCCAGAACATCGTCCAGTTGGCACCACGAGCGCCAACCCTGACCATCACCCTGCCCTGAAGTGGCTTACCGAGTCTTGCCGGCAGCGGTCAGCAAGGCCGCGATTTCAGTGTTGCCGGTGCGTTGCGCGATATCAAGAGCACTGTCCCCGCGATCGGTGCGCTTTTCCATATCGGCACCGCCGGCCAGCAAGGCACGTACGACCGGCAGGTGACCATTGCGGGCGGCCGCCATCAAGGCCGTCATGCCACCTTCGCTGGCGGCATTGATATCAGCCCCTTTGCCCAGCAGGTAAGCCACGACATCCAGGTGGCCGCCGAATGCCGCGTAAACCAGCGGCGGCCATCCCGGAACGGTCTGCGATGCTCCGGCGGTGACCAAGATCTCGACAATCTTTCGCTGTCCGCGCAAAGCCGCCATGGCCAGCGCGGTATCGCCCGCAGCGTTGCGCGCATTCAACTTGGCACGGTAATCGATCAACAGCCTGGTCAATTCTTCATGCCCATCCCGCGCCGCCAGCATCAACAGGGTATTTCCTTCGCCATCGGTGGTATCCACCGACGCGCCGCGCGCCAGCAGCGGCCGGATCGTTGCCGCGTCGCCCATCTGGGCACCGTGCACAAGATCGTCGTAAGTTCCCGCCGTGACACAGAAAGGCGCAACGGCAAGCATCAGGATCAGTAGGTTTTTTCTCATGATTTCCATCGTTCGGGAAGCCCCGGCTTGAACAGTCGGATGAAGTTCTCGGTGCTGGCATTGGCCACGGCTTCGGGGGAAAGATCGCGCAAGCGGGCAATTTCCTCGGCCACGTAGCGCACATAGGCGGGTTGGTTCGGCTTGCCGCGGTAAGGGGCCGGCGCCAGATACGGCGCATCGGTTTCGACCAGCAGGCGATCCAGCGGGCAGCGGCTGGCGACTTCCTTGACGACGGCTGCGTTCTTGAACGTGACGATGCCCGAAAAGGACAGGTGAAAGCCGATGTCCAGTGCCTGCTTGGCGATCTCCCAGTTTTCGGTAAAGCAGTGCATGACGCCTCCAACCGCCTCGGCCCCCTCCTCGCGCAGCAGTCGTATCGTGTCTTCGGCCGATTCCCGGGTATGCACGACCAGCGGCTTGCCGCAGGCCAACGCCGCCTGGATATGGGTGCGGAAACGTTGCCGCTGCCATTCAGGACGATCCTTGTGCCAGTAGTAATCGAGACCCGTCTCGCCGATCGCCAGCACCTTGGGATGCTGCGCCAGCGCGACCAGCGTGTCGACATCGGGCTCCCGGCAATCGGTATATTCGGGGTGTACGCCAACCGAGGCGTAAAGATTGTCAGCCCCCTCGGCGATGGCCAGAACCGCGGGCAAGTCCTCGAGATTGACGCCGATCGTCATCGCGGCGCCAACGCCGGCTTCGCGCATCGCGCCCAGCACCGCCGGCAGGCGTTCGTTCAGCCCCGGGAAATCCAGGTGGCAGTGGGAATCGACCAGCATTGGTCGGCTACAGGGTATGCGTCGGCCGGGCCGATTGCAGGACGCCGCCGAGCAGGCCTTCGATCTTGCGACGCGCTTCCTGGCCGCTTTCGTCGTCGTTGAAATGAACGCCGATGCCTTGTGCCCGGCCATTCTGGGCGCCGGCCGGGGTCACCCAAATCACCGAACCGGCGATCGGCAGCTTGGTCGGGTCGTCCATCAGGGAAAGCAGCATGAAGACTTCGTCGCCCAACGCATAGACGCGCGTTGTCGGAATGAAGATGCCGCCATTGCGCAGATGCGGCATGAATGCGGCATAAAGGGCAGACTTTGAATTTATGTTCAGCGACAGGACGCTGGGACGTTGCGGTACGGGTTTGACTTCGCTCATCCTGGATCAACGGCTAAACATGGCTCGATAGTCCAAAAAAACACTTTCCAGAAACAGTCGTGCATTCAGAGGCTGTTCCGCCTCGCGGCGACGCTGGTTCATGTTCCGGTACTGGTGGATCAGACGCACAGGCGGAATCATAGCAGCGAGCGCCGTTATTTGGGGCTGCTGCGCCAGAAAATATCTGATTGGCAAGCCGTTTCCGGCCAGCGTCAGATCGACTGTCCATTTCTGCAATGCCTCGACGATCTGCTTGAGTTGCAAGCCGCCCCTGCTGTCCTTGATCGCCTTGTCGAGTTCGCTGGCGCAAGCCAGCGCACCGGCCTTGCCGCCGTTGGCAAGATTCGTCGTCAACCGGTCAAGCCACGCAGCTTGCCCCGATTCGGCCAGTTCCAAGGCAAGCCGTGGCGAGCCACCGCTGATCGCCAGCCAGCGCTCGGCGTCGCGCAAACCGGCAGCAGCGAGAATACGCGTCGCGGTCTCGCTTGACGGCGTCACGAAGGGAATCGTCTGACAACGGCTGCGGATTGTCGGCAAAAGACGGGATGGATCACTTGAAACCAATAAAAACAATGTGCTTGGCGGAGGTTCTTCAAGTGTTTTCAAGATCGAATTCGCAGCGTTGCGGTTCATCGCTTCCGCCGGATTGACCAGGACGATACTCAACCCGCCGCGGTGGCTGCCAACCCCAAGAAACTCGTCAAGCTCACGCACCTGGTCGATGGTGATCTGCTGACTCGGTTTCTTTTTACCCTCCTCCGCCGGCGCTTCCTCGCTCAACGCATCCGGTTGCAACAAACGGAAATCGGGATGGTTACCCTGGGCGAACCAGTTGCAAGCCAGGCAGTTGCCACAGGCCCGGCCGTCCGGCGCACCGCTCTCGCACAACAGTGCAGCGGCAAATTCGCGGGCCAGGGTGTACTTGCCAAGGCCTTTCTGGCCGATCAGCAGCAAGGCATGCGGCAATCGATCCCGTCGCGCCAAAAGGCTGGGCCAGACCTCTTTGTGCAAATCAAAAACGTTTATCAACATAGTGTTGAAACGATTTCTTCAAGTTCTTTACGAATACTTTCCAGCGTCTTGTCGGATTGAACCACACGCATCCGAGCGGGATGGGCTTGCGCCCGATCAAGGTAGGCCTGACGGACCCGTTCATGGAAATCCGCTCTTTCCTGCTCGAACTTGTCGAGCACCCGGTTGGCGAGGACGATGCGCTCGCGCGCGACTTCCAGCGGCAAGTCGAAGAGCAGCGTCAGATCGGGCTGCAGGTGCTCATGGACCCAGTGCTCCAGCGCCAGGAACTTGCTTTTGTCGAGCCCGCGACCGCCACCCTGGTAAGCCCAGGTGGCGTCGCTGAAACGGTCGCAGATCACCCATTCACCGCGCGCCAGCGCCGGTTCGATAAGGCGGGCCAGGTGTTCACGGCGCGCTGCAAACATCAGCAGCGTTTCCGTCTCCAGGTGCATGGGTTCGTTCAGCAGCAATTCCCGCAGCCGCTCGCCGAGCGGCGTACCGCCGGGCTCGCGCGTCACCTGGACGACCTGCCCGCGATGACGCAGGTACTCGGCCAGCCACTCGACGTGACTACTCTTACCGGCACCGTCGATACCTTCGAAAGTGATGAACTTGCCCTTCATTTGCCGCCTCGCTGATAACGGTTAACCGCCCGGTTGTGCTCGTCGAGCGTCCGCGAAAAATGGCTGCTGCCGTCGCCGCGCGCGACAAAATACAAGGCATCGCTGGTCGCCGGCAGGAAGGCGGCACGCAGCGAGGCCGGGCCGGGCATCGCGATCGGCGTCGGCGGCAGGCCGGCGCGGGTGTAGGTATTGTACGGGGTGTCGGTCTGCAGATGACTTTTGCGCAGGTTGCCGTCGAAATTCTCGCCCAGGCCGTAGATCACCGTCGGATCGGTCTGCAGGCGCATGCCCTGGCGCAGGCGATTGATGAAGACAGCGGCGACGTGGGGGCGGTCTTCCGGGCGCCCGGTTTCCTTTTCGATGATTGATGCCATGATCAGCGCCTCATCCGGCGAGTTGTAAGGCAGGCCGGCGGGCCTGCCGGCCCAGGCTTCGGCGAGTTGCTTCTGCATCGCGGCGGCGGCCCGGGCAATCACTTCGAGATCGCTGGATTCCTTGTCGAACAGATAGGTGTCCGGCAACAGGCGGCCTTCGAGCTGCGGCCAGGGCAGACCAAGGCGGGCGCTGATCTCGGCTTCGCTGAGCGCATGACTGTCGTGGCGCAACGCCGGATGGGCATCGAGGCGGGCCCGGAACTGGCGGAAGGTCCAGCCCTCGACCAACGTGACGCTGGCCTGACTGACCCGGCCTTCGACCAGTTTGACGAGGAGCGTGTATGGCGTCTCGCCGCTCTCGGTGGCATAGCTGCCGGCTTTGATCGCGTTGACCTTGCCCTGCCAGCGGGCCAGCAGTTTGAACAGATCGGCCCGCAGCGGGATGCCGGCCGCGTTGATCTGCTGGATCGTTCCTTGCAGGCTGCTGCCCGGCTGTACCCGGAATTCGACAGCGTCACCGGGCAGATCCAGCGGCTGGTTTGCCCACCATGCGAAAGCGGCAGCCAATACGGCGGCAGCCAGCAGGAACAGGGCAACAAGGCGAAACACGAAACGCATGGGAACTCGCGGGAGGAAATCGGGTCTTGCCGCTCGGAAACCGCACGGCAAGGCGCATCGGGCGGCTGACAAAACGGGCGATATAATAGCCCAAACCTCAAGGAGCCCCCATGAATCCCAACTGGCGCAGCTTTCTCGAATCGGCCGAAGCGAACTTCGCCGCCGATGCGACCGACGTACTCGACTTCGGCGACGCCGCCGGCGAACTGCTCGCCGCCGGCCGGCAGACCGTCCTCGTCCCCCTCACCCACCTCGCCCTGCTCAGCGCCGAAGGCGAAGATGCCCAACGTTTCCTGCACAACCAGCTGACCAACGACATCAACCATCTGGCCGACGGCAAGGCGCAGCACGCCGGCTGGTGCACCGCCAAGGGACGGATGCAGGCCAGTTTCGTCGTCTGGCACAGCGCCGGCCGTTACGCCATGGTGCTGGCCGCCGACCTCCTGGAGGCCACGCGCAAGCGCCTGCAGATGTTCGTGCTGCGCGACAAGGTCAAGCTCACTCCCGGCGACGACACGGTACTGCTCGGCCTGGCCGGCGCCCAGGCCAGCGAAGCACTGAGCGATGCCGGCCTGGCCCTGCCCGAAGCGCTACTGGCCATCGCTGTCAGCGGCGACATCACCGTCCTGCAAATCGAAGCCCAGCGCTACATCGTCGCCGCCCCGCTCAGCGCTGCCCCGGCGCTGTGGCAGAAGCTCGGCGGCAAGGCACGCCCGGCCGGTGTGCCGAGCTGGCGCTGGCTCGACGTGCAGGCAGCCTTCCCGCTGGTGACGCTGGCGACCAAGGAAGAATTCGTGCCGCAGATGGCCGACTTCGAGAAGATCGGCGGCGTCAGCTTCCACAAGGGCTGCTATCCGGGCCAGGAAGTCGTCGCCCGCACCCAGTACCTGGGCAAGGTCAAGCGCCACCTCTACCGCCTCAGCGCCGACGTGCCGCTCAAGGCCGGCGACGACCTGTTCTCGCCCGACAACCTGGAGCAGGCGGCCGGCAAGGTGATGACCGCGGCGCCGTCGGCGACCGGTGGTCATGTCGCGCTGGCCGTCGTGCAATCCAATTTCGCGGCCAACCTGCGGCTCGGTTCGCGCGAAGGGGCGCCGGTTTCGGCGGTCGCCGTCAATCCGGCCTGAGCGCCGGGCATGTGCCTGATCGTCGTCGGCTGGCGGGTGCATGCCGATTACCCGCTGGTGGTCGCCGCCAACCGTGACGAGTTTCATGCCCGAGCGAGCACCGCCGCCGGCTTCTGGCCGGCGGAACCGGAGATCCTCGGCGGTCGCGATCTCGAAGCTGGTGGCACCTGGCTGGGGGCGACGCGCGGCGGCCGCTTCGCCGCCGTCACCAATGTCCGCGAACCGGGCCAGCCAGCCGGCCGGCGCTCGCGCGGCGCCTTGACGGCCAATTTCCTGCGCTCGACCTGTTCGCCCGCCGACTACGCGGCAGACCTCGTCCTCGACGATTACGCCGGTTTCAACCTGCTATTGGCCGACAACGACAGCTTGCTCTACCTTTCCAACCGCGATACCGGTCCGCGCCCGCTGGCGCCCGGCATCTACGGGCTGTCCAATCATCGCCTCGACACGCCCTGGCCCAAGCTGCTCAAGGCCCGTCAGTGCTTTACCGCGGCGCTCGGCCATCTCCCCGATCCCGACGCCTGCTTCACGCTGCTCGCCGATCGCGCCATCGAGCCCGATGCGAGTCTGCCCGCCACCGGCGTGCCGCTGCCTTGGGAACGACTGCTTTCGGCGGTCTTCGTGCAGTCGGCGGATTACGGGACGCGCGCCTCGACCGTCCTGCTGCGCGACAAGTACGGATCGGTCACTTTGTTCGAGAAAAGCTTTAACTCAGACGGGCAAGTTGTTCAATCTTCAAGGATTTCAACTTCGGTATAGCACGGCACGCGGTCGAACAGATCGACGATGTCGGCATTGCGCATGCGCACGCAACCATGCGAACCGGGAACGCCCATCTCCGCGCTATCCGGCGAGCCATGGAGATAGACGTAGCGGCGCATGGTATCGACGCAGCCGAGGCGGTTTTGGCCGGGCTGGCAGCCGGAGAGCCAGAGGATACGGGTGAGTATCCAGTCGCGCCCGGGGAATTGCTCGGCGAGTTCCGGCGTCCAGATCTCGCCGGTCGGCCGACGGCGGACGAAGACAGTGTTGAGCGGCTGGCCGGCACCGATCTTGGCGCGGATGATGTGCCGGCCGCGCGGCGTCTGGAAGCTGCCGGAAATTTCACCAACGCCAGCCTTGGCCGTTGACACCGAATATTGCCGCAACACCGCGCCAGCGTCGTCGAGCAATTGCAGTGTCTGGCGGGCGACAGAAATCAGTAGTTTCATTGTGCTTTCCGGCGCCGACCGGCGAAGAAGGCGGACAGCAGCCGGCTGCATTCATCGGCGAGTACGCCGCCTTCGACCGTCGCATGGTGATTGAGACGCTCGACGCCGAACAGGTCGACGACGCTGCCGTGGACGCCGGTCTTGGCATCGCGGGCGCCGTAGATGACCCGGCTGATCCGCGCGTGCATGATCGCTCCGGCGCACATCGCGCAGGGCTCGAGCGTGACGTAGAGCTGGCAGCCGGGTAGCCGGTAGTTGCCGAGATTGCGGGCGGCGTCGCGCAACGCGGCGATCTCGGCGTGCGCGGTCGGGTCGTGCTCGCCGATCGGCGAGTTGAAGCCGCGGCCGACGATCTTTCCATCAAGGACGACGACTGCGCCGACCGGCACTTCGCCCAGGCATTCGGCGGCCTGTGCCAACGAAATCGCCTCGCGCATGAAATATTCGTCGCCAAGGGCGGGAAATAGTGAAACGGCAGGGGAATCAGCAGAATTTTCCGAAGTCATCGTCCGAGACGCGGCGGCAAGGCGGAAACGTAGTATACCGCAGGCGCTTTGCCGGTTTTCCGGCGCTTTTCCCCGGACAAGATCCATGACCGAACATCTCCTGTTTTTTATTCTCGGCCTCGCCGCCCTGACCCTGGGCGCTGAACTGATGGTTCGCGGCGCCGCCCGCCTGGCGCTGACCTTTGGCATCTCACCGCTGGTCGTCGGCCTGACCATCGTCGCCCTCGGCACCAGCGCGCCCGAAATGGCGGTCTCCGCCGGTGCTGCACTAAGCGGTTCGGGCGACCTGGCGATCGGCAACGTGATCGGCAGCAACATCGCCAACGTCCTGTTGATCCTCGGCCTGTCGGCGCTGATCGTGCCGCTGGCGGTCAACGAGCAGATCATCCGCCAGGAAATCCCGATCATGATCGGCGCCAGCCTGCTCTTCCTGGTCCTGGCGCTTGACGGCACGCTGAGTCGCGGTGAAGGCGCGCTGCTGTTCGCGCTGGTCATCGCCTACACGGCTTTTCTCGTCATCCAGTCGCGTCGTGCAAGCAAGACACTGGAAGCCGAATTCGTCGACGAAATGCCCGACACCACGAGCCGCTGGGATGCGCACTGGAGCGTCCAGTTGCTGCTGGTCGCCGGTGGCCTCGCGCTACTCGTCCTCGGCGCCGACTGGCTGCTCGATGCGGCGGTCGCGGTTGCCCGCGCCTTCGGCGTCAGCGACCTGGTGATCGGCCTGACCGTGGTCGCGGTCGGTACTTCCATGCCGGAAATCGCCACCTCGCTGGTCGCCGCCTGGCGCGGCGAGCGCGATATCGCAGTGGGCAACGTCGTCGGCAGCAACATCTTCAACATCTTCGCAGTACTCGGTTTCTCCAGCCTGCTCGCCGACGGCGGCATTGCCGTTTCGGAAACGGCGCGCAATTTCGACCTCTGGGTCATGCTGGCGGTTGTCTTCGCTTGCCTGCCGATCGTCGTCACCGGGCGCGAGATTGCCCGCTGGGAAGGCGCTGTCTTCATCGCCTACTACGTCGCCTACACCGCTTACCTGGTGCTCTCGGCGACGCAGCAACACGAGAGTCTTGCAAGCTTTTCTTCGGCGATGCTGGGTTACGTGCTGCCGCTGACGGTAATCACGCTGATCGTCAGTTTCGTGCGCAACGGGATCAAGACGCCGCCGGAGGCCTGAGTCCGGCGGCCAGGAAGTCGATCAGCACGCGGACCCGGTGCGGCACGTGGCGATTGCCCGGGAGCAGCGCGTAGATGCCGAGTTCCGGTTGCGGAAAATCTCCCAGCACGGTCTCGATGCGGCCGGCGGCAAGTGCCGCTTCGACGATGAAATCCGGCTGCAGCGTGATGCCCATGCCTTGCGCCGCCGCCTCGACCAGTACGTCGCCATTGTTGGCCTGGATTCGACTGCGCACGGAAAATGCCTGCAATTGGCCATCGACCGTGAACTGCCATTGCTGCACGTTGCCACCGACCGCGTAGCCGAGGCATTCGTGATCGAGTAGTTCGCCCGGATGGCGCGGGCGGCCGTGGCGGGCCAGATATTCCGGCGCTGCCACGGCGTGCAGATGGATACTGCCGATGCGGCGGGCGACATCGCCGCTGGCGAGTTGGCGAGTGATGCGTAGCGACAGGTCGATTCCCTCCTCGATCAGCTTCACCGGTCGGTCGCTGTAATCCATGTCCAGCGTCACCTCCGGGTAGCGGCGGGCGAAATCGAGCAGTAGCGGCGCTACCCGCTTGAGGCCGAAGCTGAGCGGCACGCTGACGCGCAAGTGGCCGCGCGGCGCCTGATTGTCGTCGGCAAGATCGCTCTCGGCGGCCTCGACCAGGTTGAGGATGACCCGGCATTTCTCCAGATAAACGGCGCCGGCAGCGGTCAGCGACAGGCGCCGTGTGCTGCGCGCCATCAGCTTGACGCCAAGGTGACTCTCCAGCCCGGCGACTTGGCGCGTCACCACCGAGCGGGCGACGTCGAGCTGCTGGGCGACGGCGGAAAAACTGCCGAGTTCGGCGACCCGGACGAACAGGCGCATCGCGTCTAGACGGTCCATTGTTGCAACTCCAGCAATGATTATTTGCACATTGTCGTCTATTTCGCGCGAACGATGGCGAATAAAGTACGTCCATCGCACAGGAGTCATCGCCATGAATGCTTCGCTTCCCACCCTCTTCGTTCCGCACGGCGCGCCAACCTTTGCGCTTCAGCCGGGCGCGGCCGGCGCCGCGCTGGCCTGCCACGCGGCAACGTTGCCCTTGCCACGAGCGATCATCGTCGTCAGCCCGCACTGGGATACCGCCGCCGCCACCGTTGGCAGCGCAAAACGGCTGGAAACGATCCATGATTTCTGGGGTTTTCCACGCGAACTGTACGCGCTGAGCTACCCGGCCAGCGGCTGTCCGGAAGCTGCCCGCGAAGTCGCCGCCGCACTGATGGCTGCCGGCCTGGCGGTCGACATCGACGACCGCCGCGGCCTCGATCACGGCGCCTGGGTGCCGCTGCGCCTGATGTTCCCGGACGCACAGATCCCGGTCATTCCGCTGTCGCTGCAGAGCCGCGGCGGGCCTCAACAGGCCTGGCAACTCGGCCGGGCGCTGGCGCCGCTGGTCGGGCGCGGCTTCCTGGTCGTTGCCTCGGGCAACATCACCCACAACCTGCGCGACTTCCAGCGCGCCTACGCCGCGGGCGGCCAGACGCCGGCTTACGTGCGCGAATTCGCCGACTGGTTGGAGGCGCATCTGGCCACTGGCGATCGCGACGCCCTGCTCGACTATCGCCAGCTAGCCCCCGGCGCCGTTCAAGCGCAACCGACCGAGGAACACCTGCTGCCGCTCTTCGTCGCCCTCGGCGCGGCTGGCGACGACGCACAGGTCGAACGTTTTCACGCTGGCATCGACGACTACGTACTTGCCATGGATGCCTACCAGTTTTTGCCCCGCCAAGGAGCCTGACCATGAAAAACCACTACACCGCCACCGCCAAATCCCTGCACTGGGTCATGGCTGTCCTGATCATCGGCTTGCTTGCCCTCGGCTTTTACATGGAAGACCTGCCGCTGTCGCCCGACAAGCTGAAGCTCTATTCCTGGCACAAGTGGACTGGAGTCACCGCCTTCCTGCTCGTCCTCGTCCGCCTCGCCTGGCGCGCCGGGCACCGCCCACCGCCCCTGCCGGCAAGCATGCCGAAAGTGCTGCAACTGGCGGCGCACGGCGGCCACCTGGCGCTCTACGGGCTGATGCTGGCGATGCCGCTGTCCGGCTGGCTGATGAGTTCGGCCAAGGGTTTTCAGACCGTCTGGTTCGGCCTGCTGCCGATCCCTGACCTGCTCGCCAAGGACAAGGCGCTGGGCGACCTGCTGCAGAACGTGCATGCGACGCTCGCCGTGCTCTTCGTCCTGATCCTCGTCGGCCACGTTGCCGCCGCCCTCAAACACCACTTTATCGACCGCGACGACATCCTGACCCGGATGCTGCCCGCCCGCCCCACCACGGAGAACTGACATGAAACACGCCATTACCACCCTCGCCCTGCTCGCCGCGCTGTCGCCGTTGAGTGCCGGTGCCGTCGAATACAACCAGGTCCTGCCGGCCAAGAGCAGTGTCGCTTTCACCTATCAGCAGATGGGCGTTGCGGTCGACGGCCAGTTCCGCAAGTTTTCCGGCCAGCTATCGTTCGACCCGGCCAAGCCCACCGCCGCCCGCGTCAGCTTCGACGTCGAACTGGCCAGCGTCGACACCGGTGCCGCGGAAGGCGACGCCGAAGTCGCCGGCAAGCCGTGGTTCAACACCGCCGCCTTCCCGGTTGCCCGCTTTGTTTCCAGCGGCGTCAAGGCACTCGGCGGCAATCGCTACGAAATCGCCGGCAAGCTGACGATTAAGGGCCGCACCCAGGATGTGATCGTCCCCGCCAGTTTCACCGCGCAGGGCGCCAGCGGCGTCTTCGAGGGCGCCTTCACGCTGCGCCGTGCCGATTTCGCCATCGGCGAAGGTAGCTGGGCCAAGTTCGACATCGTCGCCAACGACGTCCGCCTCAAGTTCCGTATCGCCGCCAGCGGCAAGTAACCCCCAACCCCAAGGAGAAAACCCCATGAAAAAGCAACTCGCCAGCCTCGTCCTCGCCCTCGCCGCCGCCAGCCCAGCCCTCGCCGCGCCGGAAACCTACACCATCGACGGCACCCACACCTTCCCGCGCTTCTCGTACAGCCACTTCGGCTACTCGACCCAGCTCTCGCGCTTCAACGGCACCAGTGGCAAGGTTGTCTATGACGCCGCCGCCAAAACCGGTACGGTCGACATCGTGATCGACGCCAAATCCGTCGATACCGGCTACGCCACCTTCAACGAACACATCCAGGGCGAGGATTTCCTCGACACCGCCAAGTTCCCGACCGCCACTTTCAAGTCGACCAAGGTCGTCTTCGAAGGCGACAAGCCGGCCAAGATCGAAGGCCAACTGACCATCAAGGGCGTCACCAAGCCGGTAACGCTGACCGTCACCGACTTCAAGGCGGCAGCGCACCCGATGCTGAAGAAGCCGGCGATCGGCGCCAACGCCTGGACCGTGATCAAGCGCTCCGAATTCAACGCCGGCAAGTACGCGCCCTACGTCGGCGACGACGTGCGCATCGACGTCGCGATCGAGGCGATCGCGCAGTAAGCGACTGATCGGAAAATGAAAACGGCGCCCCGCAAGGCGCCGTTTGCGTTGCCAGCCGATGGTCTAGATCATTCCCACTCGATCGTCGCCGGCGGCTTGCCGGAAACGTCGTAGACCACCCGGTTAAGCCCGCGTACTTCGTTGATGATGCGGTTGGAAACCTTGCCCAGCAGTTCGTACGGCAGGTGTGCCCAATGCGCGGTCATAAAGTCGCTGGTGACCACGGCGCGCAGTGCGACGACGTTCTCGTAGGTGCGACCGTCGCCCATGACGCCGACGCTCTTGACCGGCAGGAAGACGGCGAAGGCCTGGCTGGTCAGGTCGTACCAGGTCTTGCCGATATCGGCCTCGGTACAGGCACCGGCGGCAACATCGCGCTCGGTGGCGACAGTGGCGCGCAGTTCGTCGATGAAGATCGCATCGGCGCGTTGCAGCAGGTGGGCGGCCTTCAGCGTCACTTCACCGAGGATGCGCACGCCCAGGCCCGGGCCCGGGAACGGGTGGCGATAGACCATCTCGCGCGGCAGGCCGAGGGCGACACCGAGTTCGCGGACTTCGTCCTTGAACAGTTCGCGTAGCGGCTCGAGCAGCTTGAGATGCATGTCTTCCGGCAGGCCGCCGACGTTGTGGTGGCTCTTGATGGTATGGGCGCCCTTCTTGCCCTTGCCGGCCGATTCGATCACATCCGGGTAGATCGTGCCCTGGGCCAGCCACTTGGCGGAGGTCAGCTTCTTCGACTCGGCCTGGAAGACTTCGACGAATTCCTTGCCGATGATCTTGCGCTTCTGTTCCGGGTCGGAAACACCGGCCAGCTTGCCCATGAAGTCGTCGACGGCATCGACGCGGATGACCTTGACGCCCAGGTTACGGGCGAACATGTCCATCACCATGTCACCTTCGTTCAAGCGCAGCAGACCGTGATCGACGAAAACGCAGGTGAGCTGGTCGCCGATGGCGCGGTGGATGAGCGCCGCGGCCACCGAGGAATCGACACCGCCGGAGAGACCGAGGATGACGTCATCGCTGCCAACCTGTGCGCGGATGGCTTCGACAGCTTCGGCGATGTAGTCGCCCATCACCCAGTCGGTACCACAGCCGCAGATGCCATGCACGAAGCGTTCGAGGATGGCCCTGCCCTGCAAGGTATGTGTAACTTCGGGATGGAACTGGACGGCGTAGAAACCGCGGCTCTCATCGGCCATCGCCGCAATCGGGCAGGACGGCGTCGACGCCATGGTCTTGAAGCCGGGCGGCAGTTCCATCACGGAATCGCCGTGGCTCATCCAGACCTTGAGCATGCCGTGGCCTTCGGCCGTCGTGAAGTCGGCTATGTCCTTCAGCAGCGCCGTGTGGCCGTGCGCGCGCACTTCGGAATAGCCGAATTCGCGCGCCTTGCCGGCCGCTTCGGCAGTCATCACCTGGCCGCCCAGTTGCTGCGCCATGGTCTGCATGCCGTAGCAGATGCCGAGCACCGGAATGCCCAGTTCGAAAACGATCTTCGGCGCGCGCGGCGTATCGCCCTCGGTGACCGAGTTCGGGCCACCCGACAGAATGATGCCCTTGGCGCCGTAATTGCGGATGAAGTCATCCGAGACGTCGTAGGGATGGATCTCGCAGAAGACCTTGGCTTCACGCACGCGGCGGGCGATCAGCTGGGTGACCTGGGAACCGAAATCGAGGATGAGGATTTTCTGGTGGGACATGTTCACAACCTTGAATGAAAAAGGCGGCTGAATTAGCCGCCCTTCTGGACACTGGAACGATCAGTCGAGGTGATAGTTCGGCGCTTCCTTGGTGATCTGCACGTCGTGCACGTGCGACTCGCGGATGCCGGCCGAAGTGATTTCGACGAAGCAGGCCTTCTCGTGCATGTCGGCGATGGTCGGCGTGCCCAGATAGCCCATCGACGAGCGCAGGCCGCCCATCAACTGGTGGATCACGGCGAGCACCGAACCCTTGTAGGGAACGCGACCTTCGATACCTTCCGGCACGAACTTGTCGACGTTGCCGGTGTTCTCCTGGAAGTAGCGATCCGAGGAGCCGGCCTGCATCGCGCCGAGCGAACCCATGCCGCGGTAGGACTTGTACGAGCGGCCCTGGAACAGTTCGACCTCGCCCGGGGCTTCCTCGGTGCCGGCGAACAGGCCGCCGAGCATGACCGTGTCGGCGCCAGCGGCAATCGCCTTGGCGATGTCGCCGGAGTAGCGGATGCCGCCGTCGGCGATCATCGGCACACCGGTGCCCTTGAGCGCTTCGGAAACGTTCTGGATGGCGGTGATCTGCGGCACGCCGACACCGGCGACGATGCGCGTGGTGCAGATCGAGCCAGGGCCGATACCAACCTTGACGCCGTCGGCGCCAGCATCGACCAACGCCAGGGCGGCGTCGGCGGTGGCAATGTTGCCGCCGATGACCTGAATCTGCGGGAAATTCTGCTTCACCCAGCGGACGCGATCGAGCACGCCCTGCGAGTGACCGTGCGCGGTATCGACCACGACCACATCGACGCCGGCCTCGGCCAGCAATTCAACGCGCTCTTCGGTCCCGGCGCCGACGCCGACCGCAGCACCGGCGCGCAAGCGGCCAGTAGCGTCCTTGTTGGCGAGCGGATGTTCGGTGGACTTGAGGATGTCCTTGACGGTAATCAGGCCGCGCAGCTCGAAGTCGTCATTGACCACCAGCACGCGCTCCAGACGATGCGTGCGGATCAGCTCCTTGGCTTCCTCGACGCCGGCTTCCTCACCAACCGTGACCAGACGCTTGCGCGGCGTCATGATCGACTTCACCGGTTGGTCGAGATTGGTCTCGAAGCGCAGGTCGCGGTTGGTGACGATGCCGACCACCTTCCCGGTCTTGTCGATCACCGGCAGGCCCGAAATGCGGTGCTGACGGGTGATCTCGATGACGTCGCGCACCGTCATGTTCGGCGTCACGGTGATCGGGTCGCGCAGGATGCCCGACTCGAAACGCTTGACCTTGGCCACTTCAGCGGCCTGGGCGCGGGACGAAAGATTCTTGTGGATGATGCCGATGCCACCTTCCTGAGCCATGGCGATGGCCAGGCGACCTTCCGTCACGGTATCCATGGCGGCGGAGAGCAACGGCAGATTCAGGGTGATGTTGCGGGTCAGACGGGTAGACAGACTGACATCGCGCGGGAGAACTTGAGAATGGGCGGGGACGAGCAGGACGTCGTCGAAGGTGAGGGCTTTTTGCAGAAGTCGCATGGCCTTTGATCCAAGGTCACAAAATCGTATTATACAGAAATCCGAGCCACGCCTTCACGAGCCAATCATGAACAAAGCCCTGTTTGCCGCACTATTGGTCGCCCCCGTCGTCATGCTCAGCGCTGCCTACGGGCAAACCTACCAATGGAAGGACAGCAGCGGCAAGACCGTGATTTCCGACTCACCGCCCCCCGGTTCAGCCAAAGCCAGCCGCTCGATCGGTGCCAAGCAGCCGGCGGTAGTCACCGGCAGCGCTGAAACCGAATCCGAAAAGGGCAAGACCGATAAGGCTGCGGCAAGCGCCCCGCAAACCATCGCCGAAAAGGAACTGGAATTCCGCAAGCGCCAGCAGGAGTCCCGGGAAAAAGCGGAAAAAGAAGAAAAGGAAGCCGCCGCCGCCCGCGAGAAACGCGACACCTGCGAACGTGCCCGCAACAATTACCGGATGCTGCAATCCGATACGCCGCTGTCCCAACCGAATAGCCAGGGCAAGCCGCAAGCCATGGATGCCGCGAAACGCAGCCAGGAACTCGAACGCACCCGCCGTATCATGCAGGAAGCCTGCAAGTAGGAAACGACAGGCTCAGCGCAATCAGGCGTCGGTTTCCCCGGCGCCTTTTTTCATGACCTTGCCTTCAGCGGCGCGCTGTTTGCGAACCTCCTTCGGATCAGCAATCAACGGTCGATAGATTTCCACGCGATCGAAGTCGCGAAGCGCGGCGTCGAGCTTCGCGAGCTTGTTCCAGATACCGAACTTGTTTTTCTGGAGATCGATTTCCGGATACTTCGCCAGCAGCCCGGAAGCCTCGACTGCCTGCTGCAGCGTCGCGCCCGGCGCCAGACGCAGGCGGATCACTTCCTGGCGTGCCGGCAGCGGATAGCAGACTTCGACATTGATCATTTCATCAGCCATGACTGGCTCCATAAACCTGCGCGGCACGGCGCACGAAGGCATCGACAAAGGTATTGGCAATATGGCTGAAGACTGGGCCGATCACCTTCTCGAACAACTTGCTGGAAAACTCGTAGTGGAGGTGAAATTCGATCTTGCAGGCATGCTCGGCGAGCGGCCGGAAATGCCAGGCCCCTTCGAGCCGACGAAAAGGTCCGTCAACCAGACGAATCTTCATCAAGGTCGGGATTTCCTTGTCGTTTTCGGTGGTGAAACTCGACTTCACGGCATGGTAGTTGATGTGCAGGGTGGCAACCGTTTTCCGCTCGTCGCGGTGCTTCAGTTCGGTGCGACCACACCACGGCAGGAAGGCGGGATAGTCCTCGCAACGGTCGACCAGTTCGAACATCTGCAAGGCTGAGTATTCGATCAAGACGGTTTTTTGGACCTGGGCCATGCTGCAGCGGTATTCCTGTAATCCTGTAGAATCGCGGATTTTAATGGAACGCGCGGCGGCATGAGCATCACGGTCAATAAAAAAGCCTTTCACGACTACTTCATCGAAGAGAAGTACGAGGCCGGCATCGTGCTCGAAGGCTGGGAAGTCAAGGCAATCCGCGCCGCCCGGATGAACATCAAGGAATCCTACGTGATCATCCGCCACGGCGAGTTGTTTCTGATTGGCATGCACATCACGCCGCTATCGACCGCCTCCAGCCACAACCACCACGATCCGGTGCGCACCCGCAAACTGCTCCTGCACGCCCGCGAAATCGGCAAGCTGATCGGCAAGGTCGAGCGCGCCGGCTATGCCTTGGTCCCCCTTGACCTGCACTTCGTCCGCGGCCGTATCAAGCTCGAAATCGGCCTCGCCAAGGGCAAAAAGCAACACGACAAACGTGCCGACCAACAGGAGAAGGAAGGCAAACGCGAAGCCCAACGGGCAATGAAGGAAAAACTGCGCTGAGCGCAATGAGCATGGACACCCTGCTCTACTGGGTCGGCATGGCGGCAGTTGCCGTCTATGCGCTGACCGGCGTGCTCGACTCGGCGCGCAAGCGGATGGACCTGATCGGCGCCCTGCTGGTCGCCGTCGCCACCGCACTGGGCGGCGGCACCGTGCGCGACCTCCTGCTTGACCGTCACGTCTTCTGGGTAGTAGATCAGACCTATTTGGTAGCTGCCCTGAGCACCGGCATCATCGCCTTCATCCTCGTCCGCCACCGCCACCTGCCAACCAACCTGTTCCAGATTCCGGATGCCATCGGCCTCGCACTGTTCACCATCGTTGGCACCCAGATCGCCCTGCAGTGGCATACCCCATGGCTGACTGCCAGCCTGATGGGCGTCATCACCGGCGTTGTCGGCGGGGTGTTACGCGACATCCTGTGCAACGATGTCCCCAGCGTATTCCTCAAAGGCGAACTGTACGCAACGGCAGCCTGGCTCGGTGCCTTGTCGCTGATCGCCCTGCAAAACCTGGGCATGGCGCCGGTTGGGGCGAGCTGGGTGGCGATGGGCATCGTCCTTCTGCTGCGCCTGCTGGCGCTGCGTTTCAAATTAACACTGCCGGCCCTGGGCTAGAAGCCAAAGATCGCGCAAACCCGGCAACACAAATGCATCGCTTTCGCCTATGCTGTCCATGAAATGAAAAGCGTCCGTATCGTACTTGCCGATGATCAATTGCTGGTTCGCGCCGGCATCCGGGCCTTGCTGGAAAGCCTGCCCGGTTACGTCGTCGTTGCCGAATGCGCCAGCGGCGCCGAGGTACCGGCAACGATTGCGACAAAACAACCGGATGTCCTGCTGCTCGATATTGCGATGCCAGGCCCCTCGGGTATCGAGGTCGCAAAGACGCTGCGTAGCCACGACGGCGAGTTGCGTATCCTCGTCCTGTCGAGCATCGAGCGCCGGGAAATCGTCGAGCAAGCCTTGAACGCCGGCGTCAACGGCTACCTGCTCAAGGATTTCCTGCTCGAGGAACTGCAATTGGCGTTGACCACGGTGCTCTCCGGCCGCCCCTTCCTGTCGCCCAAGATTCGCGATCTGATCAATTTCCCTGGTGGCAACGAAAACGATCGCAGCGAACGACTGACCACGCGGCAGATCGAAATCCTGCGCCTGGTGGCGGGTGGCAACACGACCAAGGAAATCGCCCGGCAACTCGAAATCAGCCCGAAGACCGTGGAATTTCATCGCGCCCGCCTGATGCAGCGCATCGGCGTACACGATGTAACCGGGCTAACGCGCTTCGCCGTCCAGAATGGATTGATCTACTGAACGCTCAGGGCGCCGCCGCACCGCTTCCTTCACCGAGATAGCTCAGCAATTCGGCACGAACGCCGGACAGCGAATCGCGCAAGCGGGTGCTGCGGGCCAGCCAATCGACCTGCACGCCGTCGCGGCGATGGCAATAAAGCATGTATTCCAGTTCGCGCGCCAATGCTACCGTCTGGTGGGCGGAAAACAGGACGCAACTGCTGCGAATGTCATGCGCGGCATCTTGCATCGCCAGAATGTCATGGTCAGCGGCAGCGCGCTCCAGACGGGCGACCAGTTGGGGATAATTTTCCAGAAAAATGCGGATAAGCCGTTCCGCTGCAGCTCGATTGCGCCCCAGATTGACCAGCAAGTAATCCAGGTTGCACGCCTGCCCGTCTTTGTTCTCGTCGATTGCATCCGACATGGACGAACACCTTCTTGTTCTTCGTGTTGTTCGTCATAGCTTAGAAACAAAGGGGGGATCGGGGAACCGGGTATTACCCTAGGGGAGCAAACGCCTGGCGAACAGCAGGTCTTCCCAGGCCTTGGCCTTGTCGTGCTGACTGCGCAACAGGTAGGCCGGGTGATAGGTCACGGCGACCGGAATGCCGGCATATTCGAAACGTTTGCCGCGCATGCCCGCCAACGCACCGTCGTTGCCCAGTATGGTGTGAGCGGCCGCCTTGCCGAGGAGGACGATGACCTTGGGCTTGAGCAACGCGATCTGTTGTTCCAGCCAGGGACGACAGGCTGCCATCTCGGCCGCTTCCGGGGTTCGGTTGTTGGGCGGCCGGCACTTGACGGCGTTGGCGATATACACCTTGTTGCCGCGTGTCATGTCCAGTGCATCCAGCATGGCGTCGAGCAGCCTGCCGGCCTGTCCGACGAAAGGCTCGCCTCGCGCATCCTCCTCGGCCCCCGGACCTTCACCGATGAATAGCCAGTCGGGATTGCGGTCGCCGACACCGGGCACCGCCTGGCGACGCTGCTTGCAAAGCTCGCAGGCCCGGCAGTCGCGAATCCCCGCCAGCAACTCCGGCCAGTCGAACCCGGCCACCGCACTTGCCGACTCTGTCGCTGCCTGCGCCGGGTTTTCCGTTGAAGCAGCCACCGACTGCGGCAGTGTTTCGATTGCCGACGGCGCGACTGCACCTGGCGACGCGGGTGCGTTGCCAGCGACCGGCTCGCGCAAGGCCCACAGCGGCGAAATCCCCATTTCAACCAGCATCTGTTCGCGGCTCAACGGCATGCCAGCAACTCCTTTTGGAAAACCAGCGCATCCTCGCGCCCCTGACGCGCCGGATAGTAATCCTTGCGCCGGCCGATCTCGTGGAAACCGAAATGCCGATACAGTGCCACTGCGCGTGCATTGCCCGGACGAACCTCGAGAAACATCCAATGCGCCCCGTTCTGCGCGGCATTCGTCATCGCCTGGCGCAACAGGCGGGCGCCGAAACCGCGCCCTTGATGTTGCGATGCGATGCCGATATTGAGCAGATGCGCTTCATCGAGCACCTGCATGACCACCGAAAAGCCGATCACTTCGCCGCCAATGCTGGCGATCCAGGCGCTGTAACCGGCATGCAGCGAGTCGGCGAAATTGCCCCGCGTCCAGGGAAAGTCCTGCAACGAGGCCTCGACCGCGGCGACCGCATCGAGGTCGGCAACGGCCATCGGGAAAAACTCAACGGAAAGCGCCGCGACACCGTTCACGCCCGTCCGCCTTCGCGCAGTCGTTCGGCAACGGTTTTTGCCACCTTGTCGCGGATGTACAAAGGCGCCGCCAGGGCCGGGTCAATGCCCTTCCCGGCCAGCAGGAGCGGCGCCGCCAAACGCGCAACCCAAGCGGCCTGCGGCAGCGTGTCCGGCCGCAGCAAGAAACCGGCGGAAAGCAGACTTTCAGCGAGCGCCGGATAAGCCGCCAGGGCATTGCCGCAGGCCAGCCAACCCGCCCCGCTCTCCCGCCAAACCAATTCGGCAGGCGGAACAACGCGAATCTCGTCGAGCAGGACTGGGATCGCATCGTCACCCCGGTAGGTGGCCGCATAAACTTCCCCCATACGCGCATCGAGCAAGCTCAGCACCTGGCGGCCGCCGCTGGCCGCCGCCATGCATTCCAGGCTGGTCACCGGCAGTAGCGGCAGATCGGCGGCCATCGCCAGCCCCTGGGCGGCGCCGCAGGCAACGCGCAAACCGGTAAACGCCCCGGGACCGACGCCGAAGGCGATACCGTCGAGCGCATTGACCGTCGTGCCCGCCTGGGCAAGCAGTTCGCGCACCAGTGGCAACAAGGTTTCAGAGTGCGAGCGTCCGTCCGGGCAAGCGCTTTCGAGCAGGTCGCCGTCGCGCCATAGCGCGCAGCCACCGTGCTCGGTCGTAGTTTCAAGGGCAAGGATCTGCATGGGCCGACATTCTACCGGAGCCGGCCGGGGTTCAGTCGCGGCGGTGTCTCCGCTCGGAACGCCAGTCCCGGTCTTGTCTGTCATGCTGCTGACGCATTTCATCGCGCAAGCGCTGCCGCTCTTCCCGCGGCCATTCCTGCCAACGCTGCCCGGGATCGCCGCCCTGCGGCCGACGATCATAGGCATCCTGGCGCCAGTTCTCGCGCATCTGCCGACGCAACTCCCGCCGGTCGTCGGAGGGAAAATCATAGCGATGATCGCCGGCAGCCGCTTGCCCTGCTGGCAACAGCAGCACCATGGCGAGAAGCGGAACGATCAGGCGGAGTTTCATCTTGCGCAGCATTTTAGCGTTTTCCAGACGCATCAATTGTCCGACTTAGTCGCGAGCTAACGCGCGATCGAGTTGTAATCGAATGTTTCGCGAACCCGGTCGGGATATCCTTTGTTACCATTTCCCGCAATACCAACCGGCCCAACCCTTATCCTTGCCGCATGAACGAAAACAACCAGCACATTCTCGTCGTCGATGACGACGCCCGCCTGCGTGACTTGCTGACCCGCTACCTCGGCGAACAGGGTTTCGTCGTCAAGGCAGTCGGCGACGCCCAGCAGATGGAAAAGACACGCAGCCGCGAGCATTACCACCTGATCGTCCTCGACCTCATGCTGCCCGGCGAGGATGGCCTGTCGATCTGCCGCCGCCTGCGCGGCCAGGGCGACCGGACGCCGATCATCATGCTCACCGCCAAGGGCGACGAGGTCGATCGCATCGTTGGCCTGGAAATGGGCGCCGACGACTACCTGCCCAAGCCTTTCAATCCGCGCGAGCTGCTCGCCCGCATCCACGCCGTGATGCGCCGCCAGGGCAACGTGCCGCCGGGGGCACCGGAAGAAGCGCTTGAAGCCGTCCGTTTCGGCAACATCGAAGTCGACTTTTCGGCCCGCACGCTCAAACGCGGCGACGAGATCCTGCCGCTGACCACCGGTGAATTCGCCGTCCTCAAGGTGCTGCTGCAAAATCCGCGGCAACCGCTGTCGCGCGACAAGCTGATGACGCTGGCCCGCGGCCGCGAACAGGGCCCCTTCGACCGCGCCATCGACGTCCAGGTCTCGCGCCTGCGCAAGCTGATCGAGAACGACCCTTCGCAACCGCGTTACCTGCAGACGGTCTGGGGCTTCGGCTACGTCTTCATGCCGGACGGCGCCGCCCGGGAAAACTGATGCCGCGCTCACTGCTGGCGCGTACCTTTTTCCTGCTCGCCTTGCTGGTACTCTCCAGCACGGCCGGCTGGCTGGCGCTGTTCAGTCACATCGACGTCGAGCCGCGAGCCCGCGAATCGGCGGCGATGGCGACTTCGGCGGTCAACCTGATCCGCGCCTCGATCTTCGCCGCCGCGCCGGACAAACGTCCACGCCTGTTCGCCGAGTTCGCCTCGACCGAGGGCATCCGCCTGCTCCCCGCCGAAGATCAGGATCAACTGGTCGCGATGCCGGATTCGCGTTTCCACCAGCTGATGCGGGAAATGATCGTCGCCCGCCTCGGGCCGACGACGAGGATTGCCGCCGAAGTGAATGGCGAACCCGGTTTCTGGATCAGCTTCCGCCTCGACCCGAAGGACGAGGATGAATTCTGGGTGGTCCTGCCGCGCGAACGGGTGACGCGTGATTTCGCGGCGCGCTGGCTGAGCTGGGCAGCGTTGGCGGTGGGACTGGCGCTGGTGGTCGCCTGGTTGATCGCCTCGCGGCTGAGCCGGCCGCTAAAAGCGCTGGCGCGCTCGGCGCGTGCGGTCGGCCGTGGCCAGACGCCGACGCCGGTGGCGGAAGACGGCGCCGAGGAAATGCGCGCACTGGCCGTCGCCTTCAATACCATGGCCAGCGATCTTGCCCGCCACGAGAAGGACCGTTCGGAAGTGCTCGCCGGCATTTCGCACGACTTGCGCACGCCGCTCACCCGCCTGCGCCTGGAAGCGGAATTGAGCGTCAGCGACGAAGCGGCGCGCCAGGGCATCGTCGCCGACATCGAGCAGATGGAATCGGTGATCTCGCAATTCATGGATTACGCCCGCGCCGAATCGGGCGAGGTGCCGGAAGTCGCCGATCTCGCCGCGCTGCTGGCGGCGATCGGCGAACGTCAGGCGGCCATTGGCCGGCCGCTGGACGTCAACCTCGATGGCGTGAGCAGCGCCGAAATCCGACCCAAGGCGGTCAGCCGGGCGGTGATCAACCTGATCGACAATGCCTGGAAATACGGCGGTGGCGCGGTCAGCCTGAGCGCCAGCAAGGTCGGCGACGAAATCCGCATCGAAGTCGCCGACCGGGGGCCGGGTATCCCGGAAAGCGAACTGGAGCGCCTGAAGCGCCCCTTCACCCGGCTCGAAGTGGCGCGCACCGATGTCACCGGCACCGGCCTCGGCCTCGCCATCGTCGAGCGCATTGCCCGCCTGCATGGCGGGCGGCTGGAACTGCTGACCAACCCGGGCGGCGGGCTGCTCGCCCGGCTGGTTCTCAAGTCCGCTTAGCGCGGATTACTCGACTTGCCGGACGGCGAGTTGCAGCCACGGCATTCATCCAGCCCCATCCGGAAGCGGGTAATGCTGGACGACACGATAATGCGATCCGCTCGTCGATAACTGCGAGCGGACCAGCACGAAACCCTGGCATCGCCAGCCCAGCGGCCGTTCCGGCACGCCGGCCACCGGTGCCTGGCCGGCCTTGCGCAACAGCGTGACATGGGGAAAAAATCCCGTCCTTCCCCGATCGACCGGGAAACCTGCCGCCATCACCCGTCTGCGCAAGGCCTGCGCCAATTCGACCAGCCGATCCGGCGGCGTAGCGCAGCCCGCCCAGACAATACGGTTGTGCGGCCAGTAGCCGAGCCGATCCAGCGTCAACGCGAATGGCGGCAGTGCCAAATCCTGTGCTGCGGCGGCGAGTTCGGGCAGGCGGGCCGCATCGATTTCACCGACAAAAGCCAATGTCAGATGCACGGTATCGGCACGCGTCGGCCGCCCACCGCAGCTTTGCGCCAGTTGCCCGGCCAGCCCGGCGAGGTCGTCGGCCAGTTCAGCCGACGGCCACAAAGCGAAGAAAACGCGGGCGGTTTCAGTCGCCACGGACGACGAGGGCGACCGCCTGCGCTTCGATGGCTTCCTCGCGGCCGAGGTAGCCGAGCTTTTCGTTGGTCTTGCCCTTGAGGTTCACGCAGTCGGCGCCGATACCAAGATCGGCCGCGATGTTGGCGACCATCGCCGGCGCGTACGGCGCCAGCTTCGGCTTCTGGGCGATCAGCGTCGCGTCGACGTTGACCGGTCGCCAGCCTTTTTCGGCGAGCAGCGCGACGGCGGCGCGCAGCAGGACGCGGCTGTCGGCGCCGGCGTAGCGCGGGTCGGTATCGGGAAAATGGCGGCCGATGTCGCCCAGCGCGACGGCGCCGAGCAGCGCGTCGGTGATCGCATGGAGCAGCGCGTCGGCATCGGAATGACCGAGCAAGCCGGTCGGATGATCGATCTCGACGCCGCCGAGGATCAGCTTGCGGCCTTCGACCAGTTTATGTACGTCGTAGCCCTGCCCGACCCGGATATTCATTTGCGTCCTCTCAGGATCATCGCGGCCAGCGCCAGGTCGGCCGGAAAAGTGACTTTCAGGTTGGTCGAATCGCCGCGCACCAGTTTGGGCTTCAGGCCCAGCGCCTCGATGGCGCCGGCTTCGTCGGTGACCGCATTGTGGTTTTTCAGCGCAGCGAGCAGTTGACCGTAACGGAACATCTGCGGCGTCTGCGCCTGCCACAGGCCGTCGCGCGGCTCGGTGGCGGCGACGCGCTGCTGGTCATCGGCGCGTTTGAGCGTATCGGCGACCGGCACGGCGAGGATGCCGCCGACCGGATCGTCGGCCAGTTGATCGAACAAGGCGTCGAGCATCGGCCGGCTCAGGCAGGGACGCGCCGCGTCGTGGACCAGGATCCAGTCGTCGTCGGCCGCCATCGCCGCCGCAGCAAGGCCGTTGCCGACGCTCGCGGCACGCGTGGCGCCGCCGCAGCGCACGGTTTCCAGCTTGGGGCCAAGTTCCGACCAGTCGTAGCGCGGCCACCAGGGATCGTCCGGCGCCAGCACCACCCAGACGCGCTCGATCGCAGGATGGGCAGTCAAGGCCGCCAAAGTGTGGAAAATCAGCGGTCGGCCGAGCAGGTCGAGATACTGTTTCGGCTTCTCGGCGCCGAAGCGCGCGCCGCTGCCGGCAGCGGGAACGATTGCGTAATGTCTGGGCATGGCTTAATTTTAGCGAAGAACACGACAAAGAGAGGATGGGCATGAGTTTCGTCGCTCCCGAACTGGCCGCCCCGGTCGAAGCATTCGCCACCGCGCTCGGCATCGGACTGCTCATCGGCATGGAGCGCGAACGGCGGCCGGATTCCGCCGCCGGCCTGCGCACCTTCTCGCTGGTCGCCATGCTCGGCTGTCTGTTCGCGATGCTCGGCGAGAAAAGCAGCAGCCCGTGGCTGCTGGCGGTCGGCCTGGTAGTGCTGGCAATATCGATGGTCGCTTCCAATTTCTCGACGCAGCAGGAAGAGCAGTACCGCGGCTTCACCTCGGAAGCAGCAATCATCGTCACCTACGGCCTGGGGGCGGCGGTCTGGCTGGGCTACGCGACGCTGGCCGTGATGCTGGCAATCACGACGACGGTGCTGCTCTACTTCAAGGCCGAACTGAAGCAACTCAGCGAACGGACAACGCCAAAGGACATCAATTCCATCCTGCAGTTCGCCGTGCTTTCGCTGGTCATCCTGCCGATTCTGCCGAATTCGAGCTTCGGTCCCTACGCCGCGATCAACCCGCGCCAGGTGTGGTGGATGGTGGTGCTGATTTCCGGCCTGGCGCTCGCCGGCTACCTCGCGCTGCGCATCATCGGCGCCCGCCACGGTGCCGCCGTGCTCGGCATCTTCGGCGGTCTGGCCTCGTCCACCGCGACGACCATGATGTTCTCCCGCCATGCGGCAGAGCACAGCCACCTGGTGCGCATGTCGTCGATCGTCATTCTGATCGCCAACGTCATGGTCATGATCCGTCTCGGCATCATCGCCAGCATTGTCGCGCCCGGACTGATCGGCCCGGTTGCCGTCGTCTTCGTCTGCGGCATCGTGCCCGGCGTGATCATGTCGCTGTATGGCTGGAAGATCCTCAGCGAAGCGGGCGAACTGCCGATGCCGGAAGTGAAGAACCCGACCGAACTGAAGACCGCCGTTTCCTTCGGCCTGCTCTACGCCGTCGTCCTGCTCGCCGCCGCCTGGCTGCAGGACATCGCCGGCAACAGCGGCCTCTACATCGTCGCCCTGGTTTCCGGCCTGACCGACGCCGACGCCAGCGTGCTGTCGACCCTGCGCATGTTCAACCTTGAGCGTGTGCTCGGTGCTGACGCGGTGATCGCCGTGACGCTGGCGCTGGTCGCCAACCTGGTGTTCAAGATCGGCCTGGTCGTCAGCATTGGCGGCAAGGCCCTGGCCCGCCACGCCCTGCCCGGCCTGCTGGCGATCGGTGCCGGCATGGGCGTCGGTTTGCTGCTGGTATGAAGGAGGCGCCATGAACGCGATTCGCCCGCCGGCCGTTGCCGGTATGTTCTACCCGGCCAGCGCCGCCACGCTGCAGGCCGACGTCGACCGCCTGCTCGCCGCCGCGCCGATACCGGCGATGGCGCAGCCCAAGGCGCTGATCGTGCCGCACGCCGGCTATATCTATTCCGGCCCGACCGCCGCCCGCGCCTACGCGGCACTGGCGCCGTGGCGCGCGACGATCGGCCGCGTCGTGCTGCTCGGTCCGACCCACCGGGTTGCCGTGCGCGGTCTCGCCCTGCCGGCCAGCGATGCCTTCGCCACGCCGCTCGGCGAAGTGCGCATCGATGTCGCCGCCCGCGCTGCGCTCGCCGACCTGCCGCAGGTCGTCGTCAGCGATCCGGCGCACGCCCAGGAACACTCGCTGGAAGTCCACCTGCCCTTCCTACAGCGCGCCCTCGACGACTTCAGCCTGCTCCCGCTGGCGGTCGGCCAGGCGTCGCCGGAAGCCGTCGCCGAAGTTCTTGAGCGGCTGTGGGGCGGGGCGGAGACACTGCTCGTGATCAGCTCCGACCTGTCGCATTTCCTGCCCTACGCCACGGCAAAACAGGTCGACGGCGTGACCTGCCGCCACATCCTCGCTCTGGCGACCGACATCGACCCGCACCAGGCCTGCGGCGCCTTCCCGGTCAACGGCCTGCTGCTCGCCGCGCAACGCCACGGCCTGCGACCGACCTTGCTCGACCTGTGCAACTCCGGCGACACCGCTGGCGACCGCCAGCGTGTCGTCGGTTACGCCGCCTTCGCTTTCCACGAGGCCGATCATGGATGATCTTGGCAACGCCCTGCTCCGCCACGCCCGCGCCGCCATCGCCGAAGCGCTCGGCGAACCGGCACCCACCGCGCCCGACCTGCCGGCGCTGCACGACCCCGGCGCCACCTTCGTCACCCTGACCCAGGGCGGCGAGCTGCGCGGCTGCATCGGCAGCCTCGAAGCGCACCAGCCATTGCTCGACGACGTGCGTGCCAACGCCCGCGCCGCCGCCCTGCGCGATCCGCGCTTCCCGCCGCTGGTGGCCAGCGAACTGGCCCGCACCCGCGTCGAGGTCTCGCTGCTGACGCCGGCCGAGCCGCTGCCCGTCAGTTCGGAAGCCGACGCCTGCCGCCAGTTACGCCCCGGCGTCGACGGCGTCATCCTCACCGCCGGTGGCCGGCGCGCCACCTTCCTGCCACAGGTCTGGGAACAACTGCCCGAGCCGGCCGGCTTCCTCGCCCGCCTGCGCCAGAAGGCCGGGCTGCCGGCCAGCTACTGGGGGCCGGACGTCCGCCTGTGGCGTTACGCGGTGCGCAAATGGAAGGAAGACCCGTGCTGAACGCGGAATCGGCGCATCCCGGCCGCTGGTGGCACGCCTTGCCGGACGGGCGTGTGCAATGCGACCTCTGCCCGCGCGATTGCCAGTTGCACGAAGGCCAGCGCGGCGCCTGTTTCGTCCGCCGCATGGTCGACGGACAGATGCAACTGACCACCTACGGGCGCTCGTCGGGCTTCTGCATCGATCCGATCGAGAAGAAGCCGCTCAACCATTTCTACCCGGGCAGCTGCATCCTGTCCTTCGGCACCGCCGGCTGCAACCTGGCGTGCAAGTTCTGCCAGAACTGGGACATCTCGCGCTCCAAGGACATGGACCGCCTGATGGACGCCGCGTCACCCGCCGCGATTGCCGCAGCGGCGCGCCACCACGGCGCCGACGCGGTGGCCTACACCTACAACGACCCGGTGATCTTCGCCGAATACGCGATCGACACCGCGCAGGCCTGCCGCGCCGCCGGCGTGCGCAACGTTGCCGTCACCGCCGGCTACATCCACCCGGCGCCGGCGCGCGAATTCTTCGCCGTGATGGACGCCGCCAACGTTGACCTCAAAGCCTTCACCGACGATTTCTACCGCAGCCTGTGCGGCGGCCGACTGCAGCCGGTGCTCGACACGCTGGCGCTGATCCGCCATGAAACGGATTGCTGGCTGGAAATCACCACCCTGCTGATCCCCGGCAAAAACGACAGCGACGACGAAATCGACGCATTGGCGAAATGGGTGCATGGCGAACTCGGCGCCGACGTGCCGCTGCATTTCACCGCCTTCCACCCCGACTGGAAACTGGCCGACCTGCCGCCGACATCCGCCGTAACGCTCACCCGCGCCCGTCGCATCGCCCGCGACGCCGGCCTGAAACACGTCTATACCGGCAACGTGCACGACAGCGACGGCGGCACCACCTTCTGCGCGCACTGCCAGGCGCCGCTGATCGTCCGCGACTGGTACGAGATCCGCCGCTACGCGCTTGACGAAAATGGCGCCTGCCCGCACTGCGGCAGCGCGCTGGCCGGCCGCTTCGGGCCGACACTCGGCCGCCAGGGCCAGGCCTTCGGCGCCCGCCGCGTGCCGGTGAGGATCGCCGCATGAGACGCGACCTCCTGCTCGACACGCCGACCGGCCGCCTGCACGGCCAACTGGCGCTGCCGGACAATGCCAAAGGCCTGGTGCTGCTGCCCAAGCCGCATCGGATCGCGGTCGACGACGCCGTCGGTACGACCTTCCAGCAGAACGGCTACGCCGTGCTGGCGATGGAATTACTGAGCAGCCGCGAAATGCAGTTTGCCGACGCAACACAGGACGTCGCCCGCCTCACCCGCCGCCTGCTCGACGTCCTCGACCTGATCCGCGACGACGGCGACATGGAACGCCTGCCCTGCGCCATCTACGCCCGGGACGAACTGGTACCGGCGGCCGTTCGCGTCGCTGCCCAACGCGACCGCCAGGTGCTGGCGCTCGGCGTCTGCGATGGACTGATCGACCGGGCCGGCGTGCAAGCACTGGAACTGCTGACGGCACCGCTGCTGATGCTGTTCTCGGCGGCGGAAGAAAATTCGTCCGCCGCATGGCAGCGGGCGCTCAAGTATCTGTCCTGCCCACTCGAAGCGCGGCGCCTGGCGGCCGAAGACAATCCCGCCGTGCCGGCGGTGCAATGGTTTGCGCAGCGCTTGCCGCGGCCGGCTACTTTTTGAGCTGTTTCTTGTATTCGGCGAATTTAGCCGCCCATTCGACGAAGGAAATTTCTTCCAGACTGATCTGGCGACGTTCCCCGTTGCGCCGTTCGACCCCGTATTTCGGCGTGCCATGCGGGTTGTTGCGGCGTTCGCGGCCGGCACGTTTCTCGTCAAAAATGGACATGTGATTGAATCAAAAATGCAGATGGTCTGAACGCGATAGCGCGATCATATAATGCCCTCCTCGACTTGCGCATCCCCCTTACTCAAATCCTCATGTTCCGCAAATTCCGCATCCTGTTCCTGCTCCTCGCCCTGGCCACCGTCGCCCTCGCCGCCTGGCGCGCGGAAAACCGGCTGACCTCCTGGGAACGCACCGTCCATGTCGCGCTTTACCCGCTCGCCGCCGACAGTTCGCCCAAAACCGCGGAATACCTGAAAAGCCTGGACGGCGACAGTTTCGCAGAAATCGGTCAGTGGATTGATCAGGAAATGCAGCGTCACGGCAAGCGCGTACTGCAACCGGTCATCGTCCGCGTCGCCCCGGCGCAGCAGGCCTTACCGCCGCTACCGACGGCCGGCGGCAGCGCCCTCGACAACCTGCTGTGGAGCCTCAAGCTGCGCTGGTGGGCGGCAAAACACGACGACATTGCCGGACCGCCACCGCAGATTCGCCTCTTCGTCCTCTATCACGACCCGGACAGCAACGAGCGGCTCGATCACTCGGTCGGCCTCAGCAAGGGGCAGCTCGGGCTGATCCACGCTTTCGCCAGCCGCCGCCAGCAGCGCCAGAACGCCGTCGTCATCGCCCACGAAATGCTGCACACCTTCGGCGCCACCGACAAATACGACTTGCGTACCCTGCAGCCGACCTTTCCCGACGGCTACGCCGAACCTGAGCGGCAACCGTTGCTGCCGCAGCGCCAGGCCGAGATCATGGGCGGCCGCATCCCGCTGGCGAAGGATCAGGCCGAAATGCCGGCCAGCCTGCGCAACACGGTCATCGGCCCGCTCACCGCGCGGGAGATCGGCCTGACGAAATAGGGGGCAGCCGACGCAGCGGCTATAATCCCAGCCCCGCTGTTTTTCCCCGTTGCCGTGACTGCCGCCTCTTCCCTGCTGACGCTTCCCGCCTTGCCCAAAGCGGGCCAGCGCGTTGATCTCGAACCGCTCGCCGGCTCGGCCGACGCTCTGACCCTGGCCGAACTGGCCGCCGCCAACCCCGGGCGGACCCTGGCCGTCATCACCGCCAGCGCCGCCGACGCGCAACGCCTGCTCGAAGAGATTCCCTGGTTCGCGCCGCAGCTCAAGGTGCGCCTGCTGCCCGATTGGGAAACCCTGCCCTACGACCATTTCTCGCCGCACCAGGACCTCGTCTCCGAACGCCTGGCGACACTGTGGGCGGCATTGCAGGGCGAAGTGCAGATTCTGCTGGTACCGGCGGCGACCGCCGTCAACCGGCTGGCGCCGCCGGAATTCATGGCCGCCTACACCTTCGAGTTCAGGAAGGGCCAGACGCTCGACGCGGAAAAATTCCGTGCCCAGGTCACGTTGGCTGGCTACGCCAACGTCACCCAGGTGGTGTCGCCCGGCGAATACTCGATCCGCGGCGGCCTGATCGACCTCTTCCCGATGGGCTCGCAACTGCCCTACCGGCTCGACCTGTTCGACGACGAGGTCGAGAGCATCAAGACCTTCGACGTCGACACCCAGCGCACCGTCTACCCGGTACCGGAAGTCCGCCTGCTGCCGGCGCGCGAATTTCCGCTCGACGACAAGGGCCGCACCCATTTCCGCCAGGCCTTCCGCGAGCGTTTCGAGGGCGACCCGGCGAAGTCGGGCATCTACAAGGACATCTCGACCGGCATCGCCAGCGCCGGCATCGAGTACTACCTGCCGCTGTTCTTCGACGAGACGGCGACGCTGTTCGATTACCTGCCCAAGGACGCGATCCTGGTCAGCCATGGCGACGCGCCGGGCGCCATCAGCGCTTTCTGGAACGACACCCGCTCGCGCTACAAGCTGCTGCAGGGCGACAAGGCGCGGCCGCTGCTGGCGCCGGAAGAACTGTTCCTGACCGACGAAGCCTTCTTCACCGCCGCCAAGGCCTACGGCCGGCTGGCGCTCGACGCGCAGACCACGACTGCCGGCAAGCTGCCCGGCGTCGCGGTCGACCGGCGCAGCGACGAGCCGCTCGGCGCGCTGAAAAACCATCTCGCCGCCTGGCCCGGCCGCGTGCTGCTGGTCGCCGAAACCGCCGGCCGACGCGAAACCCTGGCCGCAATGTTCGTCGAACACGGCCTCCGACCCGCCGCCTGCACCGACTTTGCCAGCTTCGCCAGCGGCACCGATACGCTGGCACTCGCCGTCGGGCCGTTGCAGCAGGGCTTTGCCCTCGACCGGGTAGCCTTCATCACGGAAACCGAGCTGTTTGCCGGCAGCCCGCGCCGCACCCGACGCGAAGCGGCGCGCAAGGCGAGCTTCGACAACTGGCTGAAGGACCTCACCGAACTCAAGGTCGGCGACCCGGTGGTGCACGAAAGCCACGGCATCGGCCGCTATCGCGGCCTGGTACGGATGGACCTCGGCCTCGGCGAGCAGGAATTCCTCGAGCTGCACTACGCCAACGACGCCAAGCTGTTCGTGCCGGTGGCGCAACTGCACGTGATCTCGCGTTATTCTGGCGCCGAACCGGATGCCGCGCCGCTGCACACCCTGGGTTCCGGCCAGTGGGAAAAAGCCAAGCGCAAGGCCGCCGAGCAGGCGCGCGACACCGCGGCCGAGCTGCTCGCGCTCTACGCCGCGCGCGCTGCCCGTCAGGGCCACGCCTTCGATTTCGCGGAAAACGACTACGAGGCCTTCGCCGATGGTTTCGGCTTCGAGGAAACCGCCGACCAGGCGCAGGCCATTGCCGCTGTCATCGCCGACATGAAGTCGGGCAAGCCGATGGACCGGCTGGTCTGCGGCGACGTCGGCTTCGGCAAGACCGAAGTCGCGCTGCGCGCTGCCTTCTGCGCGGTGGCTGGCGGCAAGCAGGTGGCCGTACTCTGTCCGACCACCCTGCTCTGCGAACAGCATTACCAGACCTTCGCCGACCGCTTTGCCGACTGGCCGGTCAAGGTCGCCGAAATCTCCCGCTTCAAGACCGCCAAGGAAACCGCACAGGCGCTGCAGGACCTGGCCGAGGGCAAGATCGACATCATCATCGGCACCCACAAGCTGATCGGCAAGGACGTCAAGTTCAACCGTCTCGGCCTGGTCATCATCGACGAGGAACACCGCTTCGGCGTGCGCCAGAAGGAAACGCTGAAGGCGATGCGCGCCGAGGTCGACGTGCTGACGCTGACCGCGACACCGATCCCGCGCACGCTGGCGCTGTCGATGGAAGGCCTGCGCGATTTCTCGGTGATCGCCACGGCGCCGCAGAAGCGCCTGGCGATCAAGACTTTCGTCAGCCGCTTCTCCGACGGCATCATCCGCGAAGCGGTGCTGCGCGAGCTGAAACGCGGCGGCCAGGTGTACTTCCTGCACAACGAGGTCGACACCATCGAGAACATGCGCGAGAAGCTGGAGAAGCTGGTACCGGAAGCGCGCATCGTCATCGGCCACGGCCAAATGAACGAACGCGAGCTGGAAAAGGTGATGCGTGACTTCACCGGCCAGCGCGCCAACCTGCTGTTGTGTACGACGATCATCGAAACCGGCATCGACAACCCGCACGCCAACACCATCCTGATCAACCGCTCGGAAAAGTTCGGCCTCGCCCAGTTGCACCAGTTGCGCGGCCGGGTCGGCCGTTCGCACCATCAGGCCTACGCCTACCTGCTCGTCCAGGATGAAAAGGCAATGACCAAGCAGGCCAAGCAGCGCCTGGAAGCGATCCAGATGATGGAAGAGCTCGGTTCCGGCTTCTTCCTCGCCATGCACGACCTGGAAATCCGCGGTGCCGGCGAGGTGCTTGGCGACAACCAGTCCGGGGAAATGCAGGAAGTCGGCTTCACCATGTTCAGCGAGATGCTCAACCGTGCCGTCGCCCACCTGAAACAGGGCAAGGTGCTCGAAACCGCCGACCTGACGCAGCCGATCGGCGTCTGCGGCGAAATCAACCTGCGCACCCCGGCGCTGCTCCCCGACGCCTACTGCCCCGACGTGCACGAGCGGCTGACGCTGTACAAGCGCCTGGCCAACTGCGAAACCGACGACGAGATCGATGCGCTGCAGGAAGAACTGGTCGACCGCTTCGGCGAACTGCCGCTGCAGGCGCAGGCGCTGGTCGCCACGCACCGGCTGCGCCTTCTGGTCAAACCGCTGCTGGTGCAGAAACTGGACGCCGGCAACGACCAGGTAACGATCCAGTTCGCCCCGGAATTCTCGAAGAATCCGCCTATCGAACCGATCAGGATCATCAATTTGATCCAGAAGAACCGCAGCTATAAGCTGGCCGGACAGGATAAGATTTCACTTTTGCGCCACTGCCCGGCCTTGCAGGACAAGGTTGCGGCGGTCAAGGACATGATACGCGAGCTGACCAAATGACCCAGATCCTCGAAAACATCAACATCTCCGCCTTCGACGCGATGCCGACGCCGGCGGAAATCCACCACAAACTGCCGCTCTCGGCCCAGGCCGAAGCCACCGTCAGCGTAGGCCGCGACCTGCTGCGCAACATCCTCGACCGCAAGGACCACCGCCTGTTCGTCGTCGTCGGCCCCTGCTCGATCCACGACCCGGTCGCCGGCCTGGACTACGCCCGCCGCCTCAAGGCGCTCGCCGACGAAGTCGGCGACACGCTGCAGATCGTCATGCGCGTCTATTTCGAAAAGCCGCGCACCACCGTCGGCTGGAAGGGCTACATCAACGACCCGTTCATGGACGACTCCTTCCAGGTTAACGTCGGCATGGAAAAGGCCCGCGATTTCCTGCTCCAGGTCAATGAACTCGGCCTGCCGGCCGGCACCGAGGCGCTTGACCCCTACGGCCCGCAGTACTACGGCGACCTGATCACGTGGACCGCGATCGGTGCCCGTACCACCGAATCGCAGACGCACCGCGAGATGTCGTCCGGGCTGTCCACGCCGGTCGGCTTCAAGAACGCGACCAGCGGCGACCTCACCGTAGCCACCAACGCCATCCTCTCCGCCTCGCGCCCGCACTCCTTCCTCGGCCTCAACAACGACGGTCGTGTCGCCATCGTCCGCACCACCGGCAACCCGCACGGCCACGTCGTCCTGCGCGGCGGTGACAGCGGCCCGAACTACGACACCGTCTCGGTCGCCGTTGCCGAAGCGGCGATGGTCAAGGCCAAGCTGCCGACCAACATCGTCGTTGACTGCTCGCACGCCAACAGCTCCAAGAAGCCGGAACTGCAGCCGCTGGTCATGGCCGACGTGGTCAATCAGATCCGCGCCGGCAACAAGTCCATCCTCGGCGTGATGATCGAATCCAACATCGAAGCGGGCAACCAGCCGATTCCGGCCGATCTCTCGCAACTCAAGTACGGCTGCTCGGTCACCGACGGCTGCGTCGGCTGGGACACCACCGAGAAGATGCTGCGCGACGCCGCCGTGATGCTGCGCGACGTGCTACCGGAGCGGATCGGCTAATTCCATTTTTTCGCCATTTCTGGAGAACCAGGCATGAGCACCACCGAGTCGCTGTACAACGTTTCGCGCGAGCTGGAAACCCTGCATACCTACTGCGCCAACAAGACCAAGTTCCTCGACAACGTTCTCACCGGCATCGAACCGATGACCTTCCAGGTCATCGACCGTTGCCGCGAAACGCTGATGCAGATCAACCAGGCGCACCACGTGTTCATGACCAAGTTCGAAAAGCACCGCGACATTCCGAACATGCCGACCCAGATCAAGCCCACCATGGATGCGCAACTCGTTCTGGTGGCCCACGCCAACGATGCGCTGTTCACCATTCAGAGTTGGCTGCCAGCGGGACTCGGCGTGCCGCGCATGGAACGCTAAGCGTCGGCGAGAAAAACCTCACTCGCCGTCGATGAACGCCAGCAATTCGCGGACGAAACGCTCGCGCTGCCACTGGTGCGGTGAATGGTCGCTGCCTTCGTAGATGTTGAGGATGGCATTGGGGATGGTGTCGGCGACATAACGCGCCGTCTCGCCGCCGTAGAAATTGCTCTGGCCGCCATAGACGAGCAGTGTCGGCAATGAAATCCGCGCCAGCACGTCGCGATAATCGGCAGCGGTCAGGCTTTGCCAGCAGTGAATCAGCGGCTCCGGGTTCTGGCCGCGCAAGGCCTGACGCAGGCGTTCCCAGCCGCTGGCGTTTTCTTCGTATTTCTGCCGAGCGCGCTGGTTGAGGCCGAGCGCCGTCAGTTTCAGGACGCCTTCGGCGAAATCCTCGCGCAGCCAGTCGATCAACTGCCGATTGCGATCGGCGCCGAAATTGCCGTAAATGCCATGTATCCAGTCGTCGTCGGTGAGCAGTCTGGGCGATTGGTCGATCAGGCACAGCTTGCCCAGGCCATGCGTACCGTGGTCGCGCAGGTATTGCCAAAGCGTCAGCGCGCCCATCGAATGGCCGACCGCCGTCGCGTTGACGATCTTGTAGCGGTCGATCAGGTTCTTCAGATCGCGGGCCATCCGCTCGACCGTCGCCGAACCGGGATGGGCCGGCGCATGCCCGCCGTGACCGCGGGCGTCCCAACGATAGACCCGGTGCCGGGCGGCGAGCGAAGCGAGGAACGGCGTCCATTCCTGATGACTCGACGTCCAGCCGTGCAGCAGAATCAGCGGCGAGCCTTCGCCGGAGACATGAAGATGGATGTTTTCGCCGTCGTCGGCGGGGAAATGCGTCATCGGAGTGGGCGCGGAAATTCGAAGGCCCGCCAGTATAATCGGGGCCCCCAAATACTAAAAAACCCAACGAGGAGAACCCATGTTTGACTGGCGCGATTACGGAAACGGCATCTATGCCTTCGATGCGGGCTATGTGCGGCCGATCCTGGCGGCAATTCACCTGCTGGTCGATGATGGGCGGGTCGCCCTGATCGATACCGGGAGCAACGATTCCCTGCCCAACGTCCTGGCGGCGCTCGAAAAACTCGGCCTGGGCCGCAATGCCGTCGATTACATCATCCTGACCCACATCCACCTCGACCACGCCGGCGGCGCCGGCACGCTCATGCGCGAACTGCCGAACGCCAAACTGGTCGTGCATCCGCGCGGCTCCCGCCACATGGCAGAACCGTCCAAACTGGTCGCCGGCGTCACCGCCGTCTATGGCCAGGATTATGTCGATCAGGTCTATGGCGAAATCCTGCCGATCGCAGCCGAACGGATCATCGACGCGCACGAAGGGCTGACCTTGCAACTCGGCGGCCGGGAACTGCTCTGCATCGACACGCCGGGCCACGCCAAGCATCACATCTGCATCGTCGACCGCAAGAGCGGCGGCATTTTCACCGGCGACATGTTCGGCCTGTCGTACCGCGAATTCGACGTCGACGGCCGCCAGTTCATCCTGCCGACAACCTCGCCGACGCAGTTCGACCCCGTCGAAATGCATGCCTCGATCGACCGCCTGATGAGCTTTTCCCCGACGGCGATGTACCTGACCCACTACGCCCAGGTACACGACGTGGCAACGCAGGCCGCGGCCTTGCGCCAGCGCCTCGACAGCCACGTGGCGATTGCCGAAACCCACGCCAATGCCGGCACCGAGCGGCACGCAAAGATCAAGCAGGGCATCACCGACGCGCTGCTGGCCGATCTGCGGATGCACGGCTGCACCTTGCCGGAAGCAGACATCATCGGCGTCCTGGCGACCGACCTCGAGTTGAACGCGCAAGGGCTGGCCTACTGGCTGGATCACCGGCAGTAAGGCGACCTGACGGCTCCATGTCCCACACTCCCCTCCTTATCTTCCCCGGCATCGGCAATTCCGGCCCGGAACACTGGCAGTCGCGCTGGGAGCGCGGCAACCCGGATTTCGTGCGCATCGCGCAGCGCGACTGGGACAAGCCGGTCTGCGCCGAATGGACTGCCGTGCTGGAAAGCACCGTGCAGCGGCTCGGGCCGTCGGTGGTCGTCGTCGCTCATAGCCTGGCCTGTCTGGCCGTGGCGCACTGGGCGGCGCGGCCGCATTCGCCGATCCGGGCGGCGCTGTTGGTGGCGGTGCCCGATCCCGCCGGCGCGGCTTTTCCGGTCGAGGCAAGCGGCTTCTCGCCGCTGCCCATGCAGCCGTTTTCCTTTCCCAGCATCGTCGTGTCCAGCAGCGACGATCCCTACGGTTCGTCCGAGCACGCGGCGGCTTGCGCTGCGGCGTGGGGCAGTCGCCTGGTCGAAATCGGCGCCGCCGGTCACATCAACGCCAGCAGCAATCTCGGCGACTGGCCGGCGGGCTTCGCCTTGTTGCAGCAGCTTTGCGCCTGAACGATGATGTCGGGCGAAACGTCTCACCAGAAAACAACAGAATCAATGATTTCCCAAGTCCCCTCCATGAATCTGATCATCCAGGGCGGCGCGCTGCCCACTTTCCTGCTCGACCGCATTCTGAGCGCCACCGGCGCAACGGCCGTCGAGCCCTTGCCGCCGCGCGTGGTGCGCCTGCGCGAGGCGCGGCGGACGGCCGAGTTCGACGCGCTGATTCCGCTGATCGAGGCGGAAAAACTCGACTGGGCCTTCGTCGAGGCCGGGCGCAAGCTGTCCGATTTCGGCCTGATCTGCTTCGACATGGATTCGACGCTGATCACCATCGAGTGCATCGACGAACTGGCCGATTTCGCCGGCAAGAAGGCCGAGGTGTCGGAAGTGACCGAAGCGGCGATGCGCGGCGAGATCGATTACCGCGAGAGCCTGCGCCGCCGCCTGGCGCTGATGGGCGGGCTCGACGCCCGCGTGCTGGCGCGCGTCTTCGGCGAGCGCCTGCTGCTTTCCGACGGCGCCCGCGAACTGCTCGAAGGCGTGCAGAACGCCGGCCTGCGCACCGCCATCCTGTCCGGCGGCTTCACCTACTTCACCGAGCGGCTGCGCATCGAACTGGGTTTCGATTTCGCCACCTCGAACGAGCTGGAGATTGCCGGCGGCAAGCTGACCGGCCGGGTCGTCGGCGATATCGTCGATGCCGCTGCCAAGGCCTACCATCTCGGTCGCCTGCGCGACGAACTGGGGCTGCGCAAGGATCAGGTGATCGCCGTCGGCGACGGCGCCAACGATCTACTGATGATGGCCGAGTCCGGCCTTTCGGTGGCTTTCCACGCCAAGCCGGCAACCCGAGCCAAAGCCGACGTGGCGATCAATTTCGGCGGCCTGGACGCGCTGCTCAACCTGTTCGAGCGCTGACCTCGCGCTTGCGCTGCAACAGCGGCGGCGCCAGATTATCGGCAAGCAGCAGGCCGACCGCCAACACGGCGCCGGTGAGCAGCATTTCGGTGAGCAGGGAAATGCCGGTCGCGCTGTCCTGCGCCATCAGCGCATGCAGACCGCGAAAGCCCATGCTGCCGGGCACCAGGGTGATCAGTCCGGGGCTCTGCACGAGCATCGACGGCCGGCCGCTCAGCGCGTGGTAGAGATGGCCGCCGACGCCAAGCGCGAAAGCACCGCAAAAGGCGCCGACGACGTTGCCCATCGCCGCACCGGCCAGCGAATACGCCGCCCAGGCGAGCAGACAACCGCCGGCCGAGACAAGCACCGCCGACCACGGCGCCTGCAGCACCGCCAGCAGCGAAACGCCGAGCACCGCAACGACCGGCCAGATGGCCCAACCCGGTAACGGCGTGACAACGCCCTGCGCCGCCACCGGGTAGAGCGTCTGGGCGATCTGCGTGCCGATCGCCAGCCCGGCGCCCATCAGGAAGAGCTGCAGGAAGGCGCCGGTCAGGCGGCCGCTGCCGGCCAGGTAGTTCTGCGTCGCCAATTCCGACATGGCGACGGTGAGCATGAAGCCGGGCAACATGAAAACGACGCCGGCGACCGCCGAGACGAAAGGATTCTGCTGCGGGAAGAACCAGGCCAGCGCCTGCGCCAGCAACGCCGCCAGCGTGCACAGGATGACCGGCACGGCCGGGCCGAGCCGGGGAAAACGCGCGCAGGCGAGGATGCCGGCGACAAAGGCGGCGCCGACCGCGCCGCCGCACAGCATTTCCATCCAGCCGCCGCGCAGCAGCAACGCGACGCTGGCCGAAAGCAGGCTGCCGAGAATGACGAAAGGCAAGCCGGACCACGGCACAGGCAGCGCCATGGTCGCCGCCAGGCGTTGTTCGTAGTCGGCAAGCCGGGCGCTGCCGTCGATTTCGGCGCACAGCGCTTCCAGCTCGATGAGGCGCGCCATGTTGTAGTCGTAGGGCGGCAGGCGCAGCAATTCGACCCGCCGCTGGCCGTCCTTATCGACCAGCGTCAGGGCCAGGAAGGTGAGCACGGCGAAACCTTCGACCTGGACGCCGAGCCGGGCACCGACCGCCTTCAGGCGTCGTTCCAGTTCCTGCGCCGGCGCACCGCTGACATGCAGCGCCCGGCCGAGATCGCGCAGGAAGAGGCCGAGCCGGGCTAGATCGCTGTCAGGCGTCGCCATCGGCGGTTTTCCGGCGCGCCAGTTGGCGGGCGAAAGCCTCGTCGCTCTTGGTCACGCGGCGCACCGGCTGGGGGCCGGTGGCATCGACCAGGCGGACGAAGTCGTCGAGCGGCAGGGCGTCCGAAACGTCGCTGTCCTTGCCGTCGATGCGTTCGCGCAGACGGAACAGGCCGTTGCCGGTCATCACCAGCAGGTAATGCCGGCCTTCGCTGCGCTGGTTGAGGCGGGCGACGGCGGCGGTGGCGCGGGTCGAGCGCATGGTCAGCGGTACTTCCGGTAAACGGCCCGGGCGTCGAGATGCGCGCGGTCCAGCGTGCAGATTGCGGGATTGTCGTCGTGGCCGCTGAAGAAATCGTCGGCCTGGGCGCGCATCACCATCTTGATCGCTGCCTGGTCGGCAACATCGTATTTTTCGGTGATCAAGGTGGTTACCTCGTCGAGGTGTTCTTCGTAGGTCATGACGGCTCCCGGATGGCTTGCGGGGTGTAGTAGCGGGCGCGCACGGCGACGCAGTCGCTGTCGCCCATCGCGAAGTCGCGGCAGATGTCGGGCCGGCCGGCGTAGATCGTGCAGCGCATGCTGTCGCGGTCAAGCGCCGCGCACCAGCCGTCGTCCAGACGGCGCATCACCTGCCCGCCCCAGCGATCGTCGGCGGTCAGGCGAGGCGGGATGTCGCGGTCGCAGATCAGCATGACCTCAAGCTGACAGCAGCAGGCGTCGCAGTCCTGACAGGTAATTTCGGGAGATTCCCGGCTAGGCGAAGGAGTCATGGGCGGCATTGTCCCACGAGAGCGCCGCCTCGGCGCGACGAGAAATGGACGAATGCACCAAGCCGGTGCCGAGAAAAGATAATTCCCTTTTCCTGTGCTGAATTCCCCCGCAAAACGCAGCCGGACCAGTCTTTATGACAGGCATGTCGCTTGCTTCTTCAGGCTTGTCTCGGGAATCACCAGGAGCTTGGCGTGGCGAAGTACAAAGGAATCGAGGTCGAAGACGCGGTACGGCCGCTGTTGCCGTATATGCCGCTGATCGAGGAATACCGGGAAATGCTGCAGTCGCTGCAGGCCATCTGGGACAACCTCAACCTGCTCGGTCAGCTTTCCGGGACGACGGCGGAAATCGGCCAGACCCGCGAGGCCTTCGCCAGCCTGACCGGCGAACTGCTCAACAACCTCGCCGAGCAGACGCTGGCCAAGCGCGAACAGGAGATGAAGGCGCGCTCGCAGGTGGTGATCGACATCCTGATCCGCAACCTTTTCGAACGCACCGCCGACATCGGCTTTCTCGCCACCGACGGGGCGATCCGCCAGTTCGCCGCCAGTCCGGACGATCCCTGGGCGCTGCAGCAGCGCTTCCGCGAATACGTGCGCAAGTACTCGGTCTACGACGACATCGTCCTGCTCGACCAGAACGGCCGCATTCTCGTCCGCCTGGCCGAGGACGACCGGATCGCCGCCATCCGCGACGCCTGGGTGCGCGAAGCGGCGGGCACCACGGCGGCCTACGTCGAGAGCTATGCCCATTCGGAACTTTTCCCGGAACGCGAACGTTCGCTGATCTATGCCTACCGGATCCGCTCGGAGTTCGGCGAAACGCTCGGGGTGCTCGCCCTCTGCTTCCGCTTCGGCGACGAAATGCAGCGCATCTTCCACGGCCTGACGGTGCACGACGACCCGGCCGTGATGACGCTGCTCGACGCCGACGGCTGCGTCATCGCCAGCAGCGACCGCTGGCAGGTGCCGGTCGGCGCCGAACTGCGCGTCGCTTCCGGGCAGATGCAGCGCGTCCGTTTTGCCGGCCGCGCCTACCTCGCCTTCGCCAGCGACACCAAGGGCTACCAGGGCTACATGGGCCCCGGCTGGCGCGGGCTGGTGATGATGCCGGTTGACCAGGCCTTCGACATCCAGGACGACGACGGTCTGGACATCGGCGACCCGGCACTGCTCGCTTCGGTGATGTCGGGCGGCCGCGCCTTCTCCGAACCGTTGCGGGCGATCCCGCGCAAGGCCGAGGCCATCCAGCGCGATTTGAGCCGCGCCGTCTGGAACGGCACGGTGCGCCACGGCGTCGCCACGTCGGCGGTGGTCAACAGCGCCTTCTCGAAGATCCTGCTGCGCGAGATCAGCCGCATCGGCATGAACATGCGCGAGGTTTTCTCGCGCTCGATCGGCAAGCTGCAATCGACCGTCCTTTCCTCGCTGCTCGCCGACAGCCAGTTCTTCGCCGGGCTGGCCATCGACATCATGGACCGCAATCTCTACGAGCGGGCCAACGACTGCCGCTGGTGGGCGCTCGACGACCGCATCCGCGCCCTGCTCGCCAATCCGGCGGCCAAGGCACGGCGCGAGGGATTGGAACAGGTGATCCGCTACATCAACAGCCTGTACACGGTTTACGACAACCTGCTGGTCTTCGACACCAACGGCGTGGTCGTCGCCGTCTCCAACCCGGCCTACAGCGCCCTCGTCGGCAAGACGCTGGAAGCCGCCTGGGTCGGCGAATGCCTCGCCCTGCACGACAGCCAGTCCTATGCCGTATCGCCCTTCGCGGCCAGCGCGCTGTACGGCGGCAAGCCAACCTACACCTATCTCGCCGCCGTGCGGGCGCCCGGCGATGAGCGCGTGGTCGGCGGCATTGCCATCGTCTTCGACGGCGCACCACAGTTCGCCAACATGCTGCGCGACGCCCTGCCGCGCGAGGCCTCCGGGGAGGCAGTGGCGGGCAGCGTGGCGCTGTTCGTCGACGAAGCCGGCCAGGTGATCGCCAGCAGCGACGACAGCTATCGCGTCGGCCAGACGGTCAGCCTGCCGGCCGAACTGCTCAACCCGGACGCCGCCGGCTGTGCCCGGCTGATCGCCCTCGACGGCCAGGTAACTGCCGTCGGCGCCTGGCCGTCGGCCGGCTACCGGGAGTTCAAGGGCGCTGGCGACGCCTACCGCAATGTGGTCACCGCCCTCGTCTTCATCCCGCTCGGCGCCTACGATGCGCAGGCGCGCAGCATGGCCGTGGAAGGCGAAGTGGCGATGCGCCGCACCAATCAGCCGGCCGATGGCGAGATTCGCGAGATCGCCACCTTCCACCTCGCCGGCCACTGGCTGGGGCTGCCGGTAACGGCGGTGATCGAGGCGGTTGACCTGGTCGGCGTCGCCTGTCTGGCCAATGCGCCAAAGCAGGTCTATGGCGCCCTGATCTACCGCAACGAAACGCTGCCGATCTACAACCTGCACGCCGCACTCGGCCTGCCCGACGACGAGCAGCCGGGCATCCGCCGCCAGGTGGTGGTGGTGCGCGGCGCATCGGGCGGCAACTTCGGCATCCTGGTCGACCGCCTGGGCGAAATCCTTGAAGTGCCGAGCTGCGACATCAACGACCTCGCCAACATCTACGTCGGCGTGGCGTCGGTTCTGGCTTCGGTGGTGACGACGCACGGCGGCGGCGCGCAGCCGATGCTGGTCCTGCTCTCCGAGGAAACGATGCGCGAACAATTGCGCGGCTGTCCGTTGCCGGCGCCGCAGTCGGCCTGATCAGGCGACTTCGTCGATCCAGGCCTGCTGGATGGCTTCGAGGATCTTCTCGCCGCAACGGTTGGGATCATCGTCGAAGCCGGGCAGCGCCAGCACCCAGTTGCGCAGGTCGACGAAATTGACCTTGAGCGGGTCGGTGTCCGGCTGGCTGTCGGCGAGTTCGATGGCGATATCGTTGATGTCGGTCCACTTCATTTGCGGTGCCCCTCCTTCGCCATGTTGATGCTGTACTTCGGAATCTCGACCACCAGCGGCGTCTCGCGAACAACCGCCTGACAGCCCAGGCGCGAATTCGGCTCCAGCCCCCAGGCCTTGTCGAGCAGGTCTTCCTCGGTTTCGCTCGCCTCTTCCAGCGAGGCAAAGCCTTCGCGAACGATGACGTGACAGGTGGTGCAGGCGCAGGACATCTCGCAGGCGTGATCGAGTTCGATGTCGTTGGCCAGCAGGTTCTCGCAGATCGACTTGCCGGACTCGGCCTCGATGACGGCGCCGTCCGGGCACAACTCGACGTGCGGCAGCACGATGATTTGCGTCATTCTTCGTCTCCCGTGCTGATTTCCTCGACCTTGCGGCCGGACAGCACTTTCTTGATGCTTTGATCCATGCGACGGTGGGCGAATTCCTGGGTCTCGAAACCGAGGTCGTCCATCGCGATGTTGATGAGGCGGCGGTTGTCGCCGGCCGCCGCTTCCTGCAGCTTGGCGATGGCGTTGCGAATCTTGGTCGCTTCCGCTTCGTTCAGCAGATGCGCGTCCTCGGCCAGCGCCGCCTCGGTCGCCTCGATCATCCGCTTTGCCTCGACCTGCGCCTCGCGCAGGGCGCGGGCCATTGCGTCGTCTTTGGCGTGGGCCAGCGAATCCTGCAGCATGCCGGCAATCTCGTCGTCGGACAGGCCGTAGGACGGCTTCACCGTGATGCTCGATTCGACGCCGGTCGTCTGCTCGCGAGCGGTGACCGACAACAGGCCGTCGGCATCGACCTGGAAGGTGACGCGGATGCGCGCCGCCCCGGCCACCATCGGCGGAATGCCGCGCAGTTCGAAGCGGGCCAGCGAGCGGCAGTCGGCGATCATCTCGCGCTCGCCCTGGACGACGTGGATCGCCATCGCCGTCTGGCCGTCCTTGAAGGTGGTGAATTCCTGGGCGCGCGCCGTCGGAATCGTCGAATTGCGCGGGATCACCTTCTCGGTCAGCCCGCCCATCGTTTCCAGGCCGAGCGACAGCGGGATGACGTCGAGCAGCAGCCAGTCGTCCTTGCCGGTCTTGTTGCCGGCCAGCAGGTTAGCCTGCGTCGCCGCGCCGATGGCGACGACCTTGTCCGGATCGAGGTTGGTCAGCGGGTCCTGGCGGAAGAAATCGCCGACCGCCTTCTGGATCTGCGGCATGCGCGTCGCGCCGCCGACCATGACCACGCCCTTGACGTCCTCCACGCGCAGGCCGGCATCGCGCAGCGCCTTCTTGACCGGCTGCAGGGTCTTCGAAACCAGGGTGCGGGTGATTTCGGCGAAGGTCGCCACGTCGAGGCGCAGATCGATGTTCTCGCCGGTCGACAGGCGCAAGGAGATCGGCGCTTCCGGGTTCTTGGTGAGGAATTCCTTGGCTTCGCGGCAGCTCATCATCAAGCGGCGCGCGTCTTCGGCGGACAGCGGTTGCAGTTTGGCCTGCTCGATCGCCCAGCAGTAGATGCGATGGTCGAAATCGTCGCCGCCGAGTGCCGAATCGCCGCCCGTGGACATAACCTCGAACACGCCGCGCGTCAGGCGCAGGATGGAGATGTCGAAGGTGCCGCCGCCCAGGTCGTAGACGGCATAGACGCCCTCCGCCGCGTTATCCAGCCCGTAGGCGATGGCGGCGGCGGTCGGTTCGTTCAAGAGACGCAGGACATTGAGGCCGGCCAGCCGCGCCGCGTCCTTGGTCGCCTGGCGCTGCGCGTCGTCGAAATAGGCCGGGACGGTGATCACGGCGCCGACCAGTTCGCCGCCGAGTGCCGTTTCGCCGCGTTCCTTCAGGACCTTGAGGATTTCCGCCGAGACTTCGACCGGACTCTTGACGCCGGCCTGGGTGCGCAACCGGACCATGCCCGGGCCTTCGACGAAATCGTAGGGCATCGCTTCGACGTGAGCGATGTCCTTGAGGCCGCGCCCCATGAAGCGCTTGACCGAGACAATGGTGTTCTTCGGGTCGAGCGCCTGATTGCGCCGCGCCTCGTGACCAACCTCGGTCGAACCGTCGGCGTGGTAATGGACGACCGACGGCAGCAAGGGCCGCCCGTGATCGTCGTTGAGGCAGACGGCGATGCCGGAGCGCACCGTGGCGACCAGCGAGTTGGTGGTACCGAGGTCGATGCCGACGGCGAGCTTGTGTTCGTGCGGAGCGGCGGATTCGCCGGGTTCGGCGATCTGGAACAGGGCCATTGGTCTTTTCTTTCAGTCTTCCAGCGACGCCAGCGCGTCGTCGATTTCAAACAACAGTTTTTCCAGGAACATCAGGCGACGTACCCGGTCGGTGACCGCGGCATAGTCGTGCGCGTCGTCGAGCAGCCCCGCCACTTCGGCGTAACGGCCGGCAATGTCGTCCGTCAGGCGCTGGAACAGCCGCTCCAGCTCATGATGATCGCCGCCGGAACGCGCCTCCATCACCGCCTCGCGCCATTCCATCTGCTCCATCAGGAAATCGGCCGGCATCGCGGTATTGCTTTCCGCCTGCAGGTCGTGGCCGGCCAGTTCGAGCAAATACTTCGCCCGTTCCAGCGGCTTCTTCAGCGTCATGTAGGCTTCGTTGGCACGCGTCGCCCACTGCATCGACAAACGCCGCTCAGCCTCCGGCGCACTGGCGAAACGATCCGGATGCACCTGCGCCTGCACGTCGCGGTAACGCGAATCGAGCTCCGACAGGTTGAGCCGGAAGGTCTTCGGCAGGTCGAACAGGGAGAAGAAATCAGCGGTCAGGTCCAATGACAAACCTCGAATTGGCAGCGCATCAGGATGCGACAAACAGCAAAGCGAAGGCGGGGCTAGGCGCCCCGCACGCAGACAGTACGTCAGTACGGCAAGTGCGGGGCAACAACGCCCCGCCGAGCCATCCCCCAACATAAATCAGACGTTGAAGGACTCGCCACAACCACACTGATCCTTGACGTTGGGATTATTGAACTTGAACCCCTCGTTCAGCCCTTCGCGGGCGTAGTCCAGTTCCATCCCGTCAAGGTAAGGCAGGCTGCGCGCATCGACGATGACCTTGACGCCGTTGCTGTCGAAGACCTGATCGTCTTCATTGACCTCATCGACGAATTCCAGCTTGTAAGCCATGCCGGAACAGCCGCTGGTCCGCACACCGAGGCGCAGGCCGATGCCCTTGCCGCGTTTTTCCAGAAAACCGGCGACGTGCTTGGCCGCCTTGTCGCTCAGGGTGATTGCCATTTCCTATTCTCCGTGCTTTTTCTTGTAGTCGGCCACGGCCGCCTTGATGGCGTCCTCGGCCAGAATCGAGCAGTGGATTTTAACCGGCGGCAGCGCCAGTTCCTCGGCAATTTCGGTGTTCTTGATTTCCAGCGCCTGGTCGACGGTCTTGCCCTTGACCCACTCGGTGACCAGCGAGGAAGACGCGATGGCGGAACCGCAACCGTAGGTCTTGAACTTGGCGTCTTCGATCACGCCCGACTTGTTGACCTTGATCTGCAGCTTCATCACGTCGCCGCAGGCCGGCGCACCGACCATGCCGGTACCGACGTCGGAATCATCCTTGTCGAGCGAGCCGACGTTGCGAGGATTCTCATAATGATCAATGACTTTTACGCTATAGCTCATGTTGTTTCTCCGTTAATTCGTTAGTGGGCAGCCCACTGGACGGTGCTCAGATCGATACCTTCCTTGTACATGTCCCACAGCGGGGAAAGGTCACGCAGCTTCTGAATTTTCTCGCGCAACAACTTGACTGCGAAGTCGATTTCTTCTTCCGTCGTGAACCGGCCGATGGAGAAGCGGATCGAACTGTGCGCCAGTTCGTCGTCGCGCCCCAGCGCGCGCAGCACGTAGGACGGCTCCAGGCTGGCCGAGGTACAGGCCGAACCGGACGAGACAGCGAGGTCCTTGATGGCCATGATCATCGACTCGCCTTCGACGTAGGCGAAGCTGATATTGAGGTTGTGGGCGACGCGTTGCTCCAGATCGCCATTGACGAAAGTTGCTTCAATATCTTGAAGTCCTTTCAGAAGTCTATCGCGCAAGCCTTTGACTCGATTGTTTTCTTCGACCATTTCCTCGCGCGCGATACGGAAGGCTTCGCCCATGCCGACGATCTGGTGCGTGGCCAGGGTGCCGGAGCGGAAACCGCGCTCGTGACCGCCGCCGTGCATCTGCGCTTCCAGGCGGATGCGCGGCTTGCGGCGCACGTACAAGGCGCCGATGCCCTTCGGGCCGTAGGTCTTGTGCGCCGAGAAGCTCATCAGGTCGACCTTGAGCTTGGACAGGTCGATATCGACCTTGCCGGTCGCCTGCGCCGCATCGACGTGGAAGATGACGCCCTTCTCGCGGCAGATTTCGCCCAGTTCGGCGATCGGCTGAACGACGCCAACTTCGTTATTGACGAACATCACCGAGGCGAGCACGGTGTCCGGCCGGATCGCCGCCTTGAAGACGTCCAGATCGAGCAGGCCGTTTTCCTGCACGTCGAGGTAGGTCGCCTCGAAGCCCTGGCGCTCCATCTCGCGCACGGTGTCGAGGACCGCCTTGTGTTCGGTCTTGACGGTGATGATGTGCTTGCCCTTGGTGGCGGCGTAGAAATTGGCCGCGCCCTTGATCGCCAGATTGTTCGACTCGGTGGCGCCGGACGTCCAGACGATTTCCTTGGGGTCGGCGCCGACCAGCGCGGCAACCTGTTCGCGCGCTTCCTCGACGGCGGCCTCGGCCACCCAGCCGAAGCTGTGCGAACGCGAGGCGGGATTACCGAAGTGCTCGCACAGGTAGGGAATCATCTTTTCGGCAACACGCGGATCGACCGGGGTGGTGGCCGAATAATCGAGGTAGATAGGCAGTTTCATCGTCTTTCTCGCTAGGTCGGCTCAGGCGGCAACCGCCGTCAATCCCTGCAGGTGTCCGACCGTAACCCGCAAGGCGTTGATGAATTGTTCGATATCGGTATCGCTGTTGCCGGCGCCCAGGCTGATACGCACCGCGCCGCGGGCGATTTCCGGGGCCACGCCCATCGCCCGCAGGACGTGCGACGGTTCCGGGTTGGCGCTGGAACAGGCGGCGCCGCTGGCCACGGCAAACCCGGCGCGGTCGAGCTTGCCGACCAGGGTTTCGCCGTCGATACCGGCAATCGCAAAATAGCTGGTGTTCGGCAGGCGTGGCGCGTCGACCGCGAAAATGCTCGCCCCGAGTGCAGCCAGCCCGCGCTCGAGACTATCCTTCAGGGCGGCCAGACGCGCCGCCGATTGGGCAACACGTTGCGCCGCAAGTTCCGCGGCAATACCGAAGCCGACGATCGCCGGCACGTTTTCCGTACCCGAGCGCAGGCCGCGCTCGTGACCGCCGCCGGCGATCTGCGGCTGCAGTTCGATGCGCTTGTCGACGATCAGCGCCGCCGCCCCCTTGGGACCGTTGATCTTGTGCGCCGACACGGTCAGCGCGTGCAGACCGGCCGCGTTGAGCGTCCGGAAATCGAATGGCAGTTTACCGAAGGCCTGCACCGCGTCGCTGTGCGTCCAGGCGCCGGCGGCGCGCGCCGCGGCAGCCAGGGTGGCGACATCCTGAACGACGCCGGTCTCGTTGTTGGCGAGCATCACCGAGACCAGCTTCGGCTTCAATTGCAGCACGGCGGCGAAGTCCGCGTCGTCGATCCGCCCTGCTCCATCGACGGCAATCTCGCGCAGCGTCCAGCCCTGGCGGACCAGTTGCGCCGCCGGCTTGAGCACGCAGGGATGCTCGATGGCGCTGACGGCGACGACGCCGGGCCGCAGACAGGAAGCGGCGCCCTTGACGAAGAGATTGTTGGCCTCGCTACCGCCGCTGGTGAACAGGACTTCGGTCGGGTGCGCACCGAGCGCTGCGGCGACGCGCTGGCGCGCCTCGTCGATGGCCTGGCGAGCCCGCCGGCCGTATTCGTGGCGACTCGAAGCATTGCCGCACAGGCCGTCGAACCAGGGCAGCATCGCCGCCCGCACCGCCGGATCGAGCGGGGTGGTGGCGTTGTGATCGAGGTAGACGGGCTCGAACATCGAGAAATCAGGCGGCGACCGCCGTCTTGTCGCGGACCGAGCGGCGCGGATGCGGGCCGAGCGGACGCTGGTCGGTGATCACCGATTCACCGCGGGCAGCGGCCTTGACCTTTTCCTTTTCGACGAGGTCGGCCAGGGTCACCGAGGCCAGGTATTCGAACATCTTGGCGTTGAGCGTCGTCCACAGATCGTGGGTCATGCAACGGTGGTCGTCCAGGCAATTCTCGCTGCCGCCGCACTGCGTCGCGTCGAGATTCTCGTCGACGGCGCGGATGATGTCGGCGACGCTGACCAGCGCCAGCGGCCGGGCGATGCAGTAGCCGCCGCCAGGGCCGCGCACCGATTCGACGAGCTTGTAGCGGCGCAGCTTGCCGAACAATTGTTCGAGATAAGAGAGCGAGATGCTCTGCCGCTCGGCAACGCCGGCCAGGGCAACCGGCCCTTCACCGCCGCGCAGGGCGAGATCCATCATCGCTGTCACGGCAAAACGCCCTTTGGTAGTCAAACGCATTGCGGCCTCCCGACTAATAACCAAGTATTGCGGTCAACTATAGCCAAACCAGACAAAATTAGTCAACTATTTTGCTCAGGTATTTCGGATCGAAGTGGTCGTTCTGCTGCACTTCCTGGTCGCACTTGACGCCCTGTGCATCGAGTTCCTTGAGCAGCGATGCCAGGCGGCGGTCGGTTTCGGCGGCGTGGTCGAGCAGGCCGTGGATCGCCTTGGCCAAGGGATCGTCCTGGTCGCGCGCAACGGCGTAGGCGGAGAAACCAAGCTTTTCGGCCTGCGCCTCGCGCTCCTTGCTCTGCGCGTCGATGATCCGCGCCGGGTTGCCGACCGCGGTTGCGCCCGCCGGCACCGGCTTGGTGACCACCGCATTGGAACCAACCTTGGCACCGGCCGCGATGACGATGGGACCGAGCACCTTGGCGCCGGCACCGACGACGACGCCGTTCTCCAACGTCGGATGGCGCTTGCCCCGGGCCCACGAGGTGCCACCCAGCGTGACGCCGTGGTAGAGCGTGACGTCGTCGCCGATCTCGGCGGTCTCGCCGATGACGACACCCATTCCGTGATCGATGAAGAAGCGGCGACCGATGGTGGCGCCCGGGTGAATTTCGATACCGGTCAGGAAACGCCCCAGATGCGCGGTGAACCGCGCCAGCCAGCGCAGGCGATGGCCCCACAACCAATGCGCGACGCGATGCAGGATCAGCGCGTGAATGCCCGGATAACAGGTAAGCACTTCCCAGAACGAGCGGGCCGCCGGATCGCGGTCGAAGACCGCGCGGATATCCTCACGCAAGTGCCGGAACATGGGGTGCTATCTCCCTATTGAAAGGGGGTGAATTCTAGAATACTCGACTGAATTTGTCAGCTATTTGCAACAAGCTCAGCCAGAATCGCTCCAACCCCGGCCAGACAGGCCTCGCGCGCCGCCGGCTCGGCCGCACTGCCGCTCAGGTAAGCGGCAACCAGTAGCGGTGCCCGGCCAGGCGGCCAGACTATGCCGACGTCGTTGGCGTCGCTGCGATTGCTGCCGGTCTTGTTGCCGATCCGCCAGCCGACCGGCAGCCCGGCCTTGAGGCGGCGCTCACCGGTGACGCAGGCGAGCAACCAGTCCTGCAACTGGCGGCGCGAGGCCGGCGAAAGCATGTCGCCAAGCAGCAGTCGCTGCAGCGTCACGGCCATCGCCCGCGGTGTCGTCGTATCGAAAGCCGGGTCGGCGCCGGGCTGGTTCAGTTCTGGCTCGCGCCGATCGAGGCGGGTCACCTCATCGCCACAGCCCCGCAGGAAGACGGTGAGCGCCGCCGGCCCGGCAAAACTGTCGAGGATCAGATTGGCGGCAGCGTTGTCGCTGGTGGCGATGGTTGCCGCGCACAACTCCCCCAGCGTCATGCCCTGTCCGTCGGCAAATTTCTCGCAGACCGGCGACCAGGGCAGCAAGGCCGAGCGGTCGAAGACGATACGCCGATCGAGACGTTCAAGGCCGGCATCGACGCGCTGCAGCACGCAGGCGCCGGCCAGCACCTTGAATGAGCTGAGCATCATGAAACGCTCGTCGGCGCGATAAGCGAGACTGTCACCGTTCGCCGTATCAATGACGAACACGCCGAGGCGACCGCCAACCGTCGCTTCCAACGCACGCAGGCGATCGGTGGTATCGGCAACGGCCAGCGCCGCGCGGGGTAGCGCAGCAATCAGGCCGATGGCGGGAAGTGAGCGGAGAAAGCGGCGGCGCGACATGCGCCCATTGTGCCAGCCGCTCAGGCGCTCGGCCAGGCGACCGGCTCGCCGTCGGCAGTCAGGCTGATCTGGCCATCGCTGGAGAAGTGCAGCGCGATCTGCGCCGACGGTCGGTTGTCGGCAAACAGCCAGGAATACTTGGCGACCACCGCGGCGGCTTCGGCCGACGTTGCAGCGGCGGCGTATTCCTCATGGAAAGGCAGAACCTTCTGCAGCTCGACGTAATGCGAGGTCAGCGCAACCGCGCTCTGCATGCTGCGCGCCAGTACCGGCGTCTTATCGAGCGCCGCCTTGAACTGCTCGGCATAGGGATAATCCGCCGGCAACTGGAGTTCCCCGTTGCGGTCGTAGCTGATGCTCGCCGGCGCCTGCGGAATGCCGTTGGCGGCGAGAAAACCCGGCATTTCCTGCGCCACGTAGTCGTTCAGCGCCTGGATATTGGCCGGCGACGGCATCATCAGCGGCGGCAGTTCGGTAAAACCGCCGGGGGGCGGCTGGAAGTAGGCCTCGATATCGATCTCGACCGTGCCCTGGTCGGTATCGAAAGTCGCCGTGCGCGCCGCCGTGCTTGCGGCGCTTTCGGCGGCCAGGCGCTCGCGGGCGGCCTGCGAGATGCTGACCGTGCCGGCAGCATTTGCCGCCGTCGTAACGGCGTTTGCCGCCAGCGGCTGGCTGCGGGTCACTGAAGAAACCGGGGAAACAACGCTAGACCACGGATTGGCGGCTTGTATCAACATGGCGTGAGACTCTTGGGCAAGGAAGTTGCAGCTTGCTCTGCAAGCCTCATGCCATTTCCGCCTGGGCAGCGGCGACAGCGAGACGGCGTACCAGCTCGGGAATGATCGCGGCTTCCGCCATGCCGTAGCCGAGCACCAACCCGTTGTCGCCCGGGCCAGCGCTGCTGTAGCGGCTGAGCGCCCGCGCCGCGACGCCCTGCCCGGCCGCCGCGGCGACGATCGCCACGTCCGCCGCCCGCCCCGGCAGATGCAGCACCAGATGGAGGCCGGCGTCGCCACCGGCGATGCGGACGCCGGGAAAATACCGCGCCAGCGCGGCGCGCAAAACCTGCTGGCGCTCCCGGTAGATCGGCGCCATCGTCCGCAGGTGTCGGGTCAAGCGACCGCTGTCGAGAAAACGCGCCAGCGCCCGCTGTTCGACCGCCTGGCCGCCGCGATGCAGTTCGCCGAGCGCCTGGCCGAAACTGTCGACGGCCCAGCGCGGCAGCACCAGGTAAGCGATGCGCAGGCCGGGATAGAGCAGCTTGCTGAAGGTGCCGAGATAGACCACCGGCGCCTCCGGGCGCAGCCCCTGGATCGCCGGCAGCGGCCGGGCGTGGTTGAACTCGCTGTCGTAGTCGTCCTCAATCAGCCAGTGCCTACCGGCTTCCAGACGAGCGAGGAACCCCAGCCGCCGCTCGAGCGCCAGCACGCTGCCGCCCGGGTACTGGTGCGATGGCGTCAGGTGCAGCAGGCGCGGCGGCCGTTCCTGCCACAGCGTATCCGGCACCGCCATGCCCTGCCCGTCCACCGCCACCGGCTGCACCGTCAGGCCGGCGGCAAGCAGTGTGTTGCGGGCGACCGGGTAACCCGGCTCCTCGACCCAGGCGACATCGCCGGGGTCGGCCAGGAGGCGGGCGCAGGCGTCGAGCGCCGCCTGGGCGCCGGGCAGGATGAAGACCTGCGCCGCCGTGCAGGCGACGCCACGGCGAGCCGCGAGGAAATTGGCAATCGCCTGGCGTAGCGCCGGCTCGCCGCCGACCTCGGCGTAGGCCAGGTGACGCGCCCCGACCTCGCGCCAGGCGTCCTGCAGCAGGCGGGCCCAGACCGGCCAAGGAAAGGCGTTGAGATCGGGAACACCGGGCGCGAACGGCAAGGTCGGCTCACCGCGGGCGCTGGCCGACAGCGTGGCGGCCCGGCGCGACAGCACGCCGGAGGTCGGCACAAGCGGCGGCTGCGTTGCCGGCGCCGGCAAGCTGGCCACCCGCGTACCGCCGCGGTCGGCGACGAGAAACCCTTCGGCAAGCAGTTGCTGGTAAGCGTGCAACACGCAGTTGCGCGCCATACCGGCGTCGACCGCCAGGCGACGGCTTGCCGGCAAACGCAGGCCGGCGCCCAGGTGACCGTCGACAATCGCTTGCTTGAGCAGGCGGTACAGGCGTTGCTGGCGAGCTTCACCGGCGGCAGGCTGGCGCAGTTCGTCGAGGAAGAGATCGAGCGCCATCTGGCTCCATCATTGAGTGGTTTGCTGGCCCCATTGATGGTGCCACAGGCGGGCTATGCTGAGCGGACTTTTCAGGAGAAGACGATGAAACCAGACGCCCCCAGCCCAAGAACACAGATTCGCCGCAAGCCGCAACGCGGCCATTACGATTTCGCCACCGTCGCCGCCATCGTCGACGCCGCGCAGATCTGCCAGATTGCCTTCAACGAAGGCGGCAGCGTGCACTGCCTGCCGACTGCCTGCTGGCGCGTCGGCAATCACCTGTACATCCACGGCGCCAGCAACTCGCGGCTGACCCGGACCCTGAGCGACAGCGACTGCTCGGTCTGCATCGCCCATCTCGACGGCCTGGTGCTGGCCCGCTCGGCCTTTCACCATTCGATGAATTTCCGCTCGGTGGTCATCTACGGTCGCTTCGTCGCAGTCGATGACCCGGAAGAGAAGAAAGACGTGCTCGCCGCCTTTGTCGAGCACGTCAGCCCGGGGCGCTCGGCGCTGGTGCGCCCGGCCAGTACGGCCGAAGTCGCCGGCACCGCGGTGCTGCGCCTGAGCCTCGGCGAAGCGGCGGCGAAGATTCGTGACTGGGGCGTTGACGACGACGCCGACGACCTGGGCATTCCGGTCTGGGCCGGCGTTGTTCCGTTACGGATGGTTGCCGGAACGCTTGTCCCGGAAGCGGGTTGCGCCGAAATGACGACGCCGGCGCATCGGTTTGCGCAACTTGCCCACGGCGTGACGGCGCCGTAAACGAATTTCGCCGGCCTGGGGCCGGCGAATCGAACTGGCTTTTGCGGTGTTCAGTGAGCGCCCTGATGCGGTGTGCCGTGAGAAGTGCTGTTTTCCTTGGCGATTTGCTTCGATGCGTAGCGTCCAATGTAGACGCCCATCACCAGGATGAAAAGAATCGTGAAAAGACTGAGCAAACCGATATCGGAAGTTAAGAGCAGATTCCAGGCCATGAACGTTCTCCCTCGAATTTTTTGAAAGTGCTGAATCAGCCACCATGCGGACGCAATAATTGCGCCAGATCAAATTAGCCCCGGGGAAATTTCACGAAACGACGTCAAGCTCGGCCAGACGGTCGTTTCGGTGATATCTCAAAGTCACGCGGGCGCCATGCCGGGCCTTCTTTTGCCAAAAATGACGCAACAGCCTGCCAATCCTGTCACGCTCGACAAATCCTGGCAGGCTGCCTGGGCGTGTTCGCCGTAATCTGCGCGACGGCATTTGCCGTGGCGGGATGGCCGCCAAGGCGCGAGGCGCCGGGAATACCTGCTCCATTCCCGAGCCGAGCAGCCGCCGCCCGCCGCTTACTGCGAACACGCCCTAGCGCCTTGCCGCGTCAAGAAAGGCATCCAGCAAGGGCGCGCAATCGAGCAGGCCGCCGTCGCCATGGTGATGGAATTCCGGATGCCACTGCACGCCGCAGACAAAGCTGCGCCCTTTCCAGTGGATTGCCTCGATGATGCCGTCGGCCGCCTCGGCCTCGACCACGACGTCGTTGCCGGGGCGATGGATCGCCTGGTGGTGGATGGACACCACTTGCCCGCCCTCGCCGCCGAACCAGCGGGCAAAGTGGCCATCGGGCGTGAACCGTACCGGATGCGCGTGACGGTCGTAATCCTCGTGCTCGTGGGCAATCGCCGACGGGCTCTGGGTCGGCAGGTCCTGGTACAGCGAACCGCCGAGCGCAACGTTGATCAACTGCATGCCGCGACAGATGCCGAGCACCGGCTTGCCCGCCTCCATGAACTCGTGCAGCAATTCCAGCTCGTAGGCATCGCGCACCGGATCGCCGGCCCAGGCCGGCTGCAGCGGCGTTTCGCCGTAGGCCAGCGGGCTGACGTCGGCGCCGCCCTGCAGGATCAGACCATCGAGGTACTCGGCGTAATCGCGCAGACGGATGTTGCTGCGCAACAGGATGCCGTCCTGCAGGACCGATGGCACCATCAGCACCAGCACGTCGCGCGATTGCACCCACTGGGCGATCGATTGTTCGAGCACCTGCAAGGTCCGCGTATGGATGCCCCGGCCATCCGGCTGCGGATGATGAATCCGCGCCGACAGGCCGATATGGATGGGACGACGACGAAGGCTCATGGTGACTCTCCCCGGAAAGTGCGCACCGCGGCATCGACCGTGCCGCGCAGACCGCCCGTTTCGCCATGCCAGCGACGCAGGTCGCCGGCATGGTTACCCTCGCCGACCACCCGGCGCAGCACGCCGAGCGCGCCACTGCTGCCCAGCGCGGCGGCATGCGGCGCCAGTTGCGCCAGGGTCGCCAGCACATCGTCGCGCAGGGCCAGCGTCTGATGTCGGCGCGGATGGACCAGCGTCGCGTCGAGCCCGAAACGGCAGGCCTGGAAGCGGTTGTAGTTGTAGACCAGGTAATCGTCCTCGCTGACCGGCTCGCCCCGCTCGCGCAACATCCGGCACAGGGCCTGCAGGTAGGCGGCCAGCGCCGCCGCCCGCTCGACATTGAGCGGCGTGTCGCAGACACGCAGTTCGATGGTGCCGTATTCGGGCTTGGGCCGGATATCCCAGTAGAAATCCTTCATGCTCCTGACGACGCCGGTACTTTCCATCTTGGCGAAATAGCCCTCGGCAAAATCCTCCCAGCGCAAGATGAAAGGCGCCCGGCCGGACAAGGGGAAGGCGAATACCGAGTTCAGCCGCGCCGAATCGAACAAGGTATCGACCCCCTGCAGGAAGGGCGAGGACGCCGACAGCGCGATGAAATGCGGCAGGTAGCGGTTGAGCGCGTGCAGGAGGTAAAGCCCCTCGTCGGCACTGGCGCAACCGATATGCACATGCTGGCCGAAGACGGTGAATTGCTTGGCCAGGTAGCCGTACAGCACTGACAGTTCCTGGAAACGCGGCTTGTCGAAAATGCGCTGTTCCGACCAGCGCTGGAAGGGATGCGTGCCACCGCCGCAGATGCCGACGTTGAGGCGGTCGCCGGCCTCGACCAGGGCATTGCGCATCTGCCCGAGTTGGGCGAGCAGCGCTTCGTAACCGGTATGCACGTCGGTCGCGATTTCGATCATGCTCTCGGTGATTTCCGGTTTCACATCACCCGGGAATGCCTTCTTGCCGAGCAGGAAGAGCATGTCGGCGGCGGCCGGCGTCAGGTCGAAATCGGTCGGATCGACCAGTTGCAGCTCCAGCTCGACGCCCATGGTCAACGCATCGCCGGCCTTGAATGCCTCAAGCGCCATGTTTGCCCTCCTCGCGCCCGGCTTCGCCGGCCAGGATCAGCGCCCGCTGCGTCGCCACCGGGCCGAGCAGTTCGAGCACCAGCACCAGCAGCCCCAGACCGGCCACCTGGCTGAAGACGTCGATACCGAGATGACGCGTCTGTTCAAGCAGCAGGATGGCGAAGACCGACATCGGCGTCAGCGCCAGCCCGGTCAGCGCCCCCTTGCGCCAGCCGATACCGGAGCGGCCGGCAAAGGTGACGCAAGCGCCGACCTTGATCACCGTCCGGACCATCAGGACGGCCAGCGCCAGCCCGGCACCCTGGGCCACTTGCGGCCAGGACAGGGTGGCCGAGGCAAAGACGAAGAGCAGGATGGTGAGCAGGCTGCCCAGGGTGCCGAAGCCGCGGTCGGCGCCGGAAAAGACGATGCGCCGGTGGCGCACGACCAGACCGAAGACGAGCGCCGCCAGCAAGGCCGAGAACTGCAGCGCATGCGTCAGACTGACCAGCAGCAAGGTGGCGATGGCGAAGATCAGCGTCGCGTCGCCGGCACCGGCGCCGCGCTGCTGCCAGCGCAACAGGATCGGCACGGCAACGCCGAACATCGCGCCGATGCCGGCCGACACGCCGATCACCACCAGGCTGTGCCACAAGGCTGGAGACAGCCCACCGGCGCTGGTCAACACCCAGTAGGCGGCAATCGCCTTGAAGACCAGCACGGCGAAAACGCAATTGAAGGCCGACAGATGCAGCATGCGCTCGGTGACCTGGCCGGAACAACGCAGTTCGTTGGCCACCCGCAGCGCCGCCACCGGCGACGAGGACATCGCCAAGGCCGCCAGCAGCAGGGCTGGCAGCGGTGCCAGGCCGAAGCCGCGGGCGACCAGCAGGACGGCGACGAAGACGCCGAAAGCCTCGACCAGGCTGGTCACAGCCAGCCAGCGGTTATGGCGCAACCAGTTCAGGTTGATGTGCTGACCGAGTTCGAACAACACCAGCGCGATCGCGAAATCGGCCAGCCGCGCCACCGCCGTTCCCGACGGTTGCGGCAAGAGACCGAGCTGGCCGCTGGCCAGCACGAAACCGGTCAGCGCATAAGCGCAGACGCGCGGCAGCGACAGCCAGCGACTGGCCGCTTCGCCGGCCAGCCAGGCCAGCGCCAGGGCCAGCGGCCAGGCCATGCCAGCCAGGGAATTTCCAACAGCCTCAAGCATCGTGAGCACTCCCGTGGTGAGTCGGTTGTGTCCTGCGCGTGCTTCAGATTACTGCAGGTTTCGCCCCCCTGTCAGTATCTGGCCGAACGAATCGCCGAGAGTTCCCGCCATCAGGGGGATCAACGCGCGCGGCAATCCACCGGCGCCGCCTGGCCGCGCTCCCAGCAAGCGCTGGCGGCCTGCGGCGCCGGGTGCGGCGTGCCTTCGCGGTCAATTTTGGCGACGACGATGCGCGAACTGACGACGCCGGCCTTGTCGAGTTCCAGGCGCAGCAGCCAGCCGGTGTTGTTGAGCGGATCGGTAAAGCCGTCGAAGACGAAATTGCCGAGACTGTAGATCACCGGCTTGCCGCGGTAGATCTCGATTTCCTGGGTGACGTGCGGATGGCCGCCGACGACGGCGTCGGCACCGGCGTCGATCATCCGCCGGGCCAGCGCTTTCTGCCGCTCGCTGGCCCGCGTTTCGTGCTCCCAGCCCCAATGCATCACCGGGATCACCAGATCGGCGCGGTCGCGCTCGCGCGCCTGGCGGATGTCGAGCAGCACCTGCTCGTCCTCGCTCCAGGCGATGCCCGGCTGGTTGTGGCCGGCCTCGAAGCTGCGTGGGAAGAATTCGTTGTAGCCGAGGAGCGCGATGCGCAGCCCCTTGCGTTCGACGATCAGCGGCCGGTGGGCGTCGGCCAGCGTGCGCCCGCCGCCGAAGTAGCCGAGACCGGCCTTGTCGAGGTGGCCGAGCATCTCGCCGAAGGCAGCCGGGCCGAAATCGCCGGAATGGTTGTTGGCCAGGCCGACGGCGTCGAAATGGCGCTTCACCAGCTGCAGCACGCGCGGCGGTGCGCGGAAGGTATAGGGCTTGTCGGCTTCCGCCTTGCCGCCGCGGGCAACGACGCATTCGAGGTTGGCGATGCGCAGGTCGGCGCTGTCGAGAATGGCGGCGAACGGCGCCAGCGGGTCGCGCCCCTGGCGGATCACCTTGCCCGGCGTGTCGTCGAGCATCACGTCGCCGACGAAGGCGACCGAGACGGTGCCGGCATCGGCCCACACCGGAAGCGGCAGCAGGCAGGCGGCGAGCAGGAGCAGCGATCTCATGGGCGGACACTCGTCAGGGCGCAGTCGTACTGCAGTTCGCGCCCGAGGATGGGCGAATAGAGGCGCTGTTCGCCGGTCAGCGAACGGCCATCGGCCGTCGGCGCGCGGTAGGTGGCCTGCTGCAACAGGATGGGCTGGCCGCGGCGCTGGTAATAGACGTAAATCTTGACGTACTCGGCGACGCCGTCGGCAGCGACGACGACGGCCTTGAAGTGGAAGTTGTCGTTGATGTTGGTCGCCGGCACCCGGTAGATGTCGGCGGCCGGTCCGTAGTCGAGGACGTGGACGGTGTTCGACTGTTCCAGCCGGCAGTGCAGCCACGGCCCGTCGGCAGCGGCGGATAGTGCCGGCGCCCCGAGCAGCGCGGCGAGTAGACAAGCCTCAAGACGCATCGCGTTTCCCCTCCCCTGTGGCCGGCATCATAACCGGGAAAACGCCGACGCCAGCTCAGTGAAAATCCCGGCTGCGGGTTTCCAGCCGCCCCAGCCAGGCCGACAGGTCGACCAGGCGCTGGGCGACCAGATGCACAACGCCGTCGGCACATTGCAACTGCCCGTAGACACCGAGCAAGGGGGCGGCGAGCAGTTCGCGCCGCTGTTTCTCGACCAGCCCTGGCTTGACGACGACGTTGGTCCAGCCGGTCTCGTCCTCCAGGGTGACGAAGACGATGCCGGTCGCCGTGCCCGGCCGCTGGCGGCCGGTGACGATGCCGGCGACGCGGACCAGCGCGCGGTCGCCGCGTTGCGCCAGTTCGCCGGCGCTGAGGAAGCGCCGCGCCGCGAGATGTTGGCGCAGCAGGGTCAGCGGATGCGGGCGCAGGCTGTGGCCGAGCTGGCGGTAATCGGCGACCAGGTTGTCGGCCAGCGTCGGCGCCGCCAGCTCGACCGCCGCTTCCGGCGCCGGCAGGCCGGCGAAGAGGTCGCCCTGGATCGCCCGCCGGCCGCTGTCGGCGACCGCCCAGGCGGCCTGCTGGCGATGGCCGGCGAGGCGGTGCAAGGCATCGGCAGCAGCGAGCTGATCCAGATCGCGCTTGCCCAGGGCGCAGCGCGCCGCGAGGTCGGCGACGTCGGCAAACGGCGCCCGCCGCCGCGCGTCGGCGATGCGCACGGCCGCTTCCCGGCTCAGCCCCTTGATCTCGCGCAGGCCGAGGCGTACCGCCCCGCCCTCGTCGATCCGGCTATCCCAGTCGCTGGCCGCGACATCGGCGGGCAACACGCTGACCCCGTGGCGGCGGGCATCCTGGATCAACATCGACGGCGAATAGAAACCCATCGGCTGGCTGTTGAGCAAGCCGCACAGGAAGGCCGCCGGATGGTGGCGCTTGACCCAGGCCGAGGCATAGACCAGCAGCGCGAAGCTGGCGGCGTGCGATTCGGGAAAGCCGTATTCGCCGAAGCCCTGGATCTGGGCGACGATGCGCTCGATGAAGGCGGCCGGCACGCCGTTGCGCGCCATGCCGGCGCGCAGCTTGTCCTGGTAGCGGGCGAGATTGCCCTTGCGCCGCCAGGCCGCCATCGCCCGCCGCAGCTCGTCGGCCTCGCCGGGCGTGAAGCCGGCGGCGACGATGGCCAGTTGCATCACCTGTTCCTGGAAGATCGGCACGCCGCAGGTGCGCGCCAGCACCGCGTCGATCGCCGGCGTGATCTGCTCGATATCTTCCTTGCCCTGGCGCCGCTTCAGGTAGGGATGGACCATGTCGCCCTGGATCGGCCCGGGCCGCACCAGCGAGACCTCGATCACCAGATCGTAATAGTTGCGCGGCTTGAGGCGCGGCAGCATGCTCATCTGCGCCCGCGATTCGACCTGGAAGACACCCATGCTATCGGCGCGACAGAGCATGTCGTAGGTCGCCTTGTCGCCTTCGGGGATTTCGTTCAGTTGCAGCGGGCCGATCATCGCCAGCATCCGGCGCAGCGCCGACAGCATGCCGAGCGCCAGCACGTCGACCTTCATCAGGCCGACCGCGTCGAGGTCGTCCTTGTCCCACTGTATCACCGTGCGCGTTTCCATCGCCGTGTTCTCGACCGGCACCAGCCGGGCCAGCGGCCCGCGCGACATGACGAAGCCACCGACGTGCTGGGTCAGGTGGCGGGGAAAGCCGCGCAGTTGCTCGGCCAGCCACAGCCACTTGGCGACGCGCGGCGACGCCGGGTCCAGCCCCTGCTCGGCGAAGCGCTCCGGCATCTGCTCGCGTTTGTCCCACCAGGCGAGCGAGGCGGTCAGCGCGTCGATGCGGGCGATGTCGAAACCGAGTGCGCGGCCGGCGTCGCGCAGCGCGCCCTTGGTCCGGTAAGTGATGACGGCGGCGGCCAGCGCCGTGCGCTCGCGGCCGTATTTTTCGTAAATGTAGGCGATGACCTCGTCACGCCGCCCGTGCTCGAAATCGACGTCGATGTCGGGCGGTTCGCCGCGCTCCTTGGAGACGAAGCGCTCGAACAGCATCGCCGAGCGCGCCGGGTCGACCTCGGTGACGCCGAGCGCGAAACAGACCGTCGAATTCGCCGCCGACCCGCGCCCCTGGCAGAGGATGCCGGCGCCGCGGGCGAAGCAGACGATGTCGTAGACGGTCAGGAAATAGGCTTCGTAGCTCAACTCGGCGATCAGCCGCAATTCGTGCTCGATGCGCTCGCGCACCGCGTCCGGCACGCCCGCCGGATAGCGCCGGCACAGTCCGGCCTCGGTTTCGCGGCGCAGCCACGAGGTCGGCGTGTGGCCGGCGGGGACGATTTCCTCCGGGTATTCGTAGCGCAACTCGTCGAGCGAAAACGTGCATTGCTCGGCGATGCGCAGCGTCTCGGCCAGCAGTTCGGGCGGATACAGCCGCGCCAGCCGCAGGCGCGAGCGCAGGTGGCGCTCGCCGTTCGGGAACAGCGCGTGGCCGGCGTCGAACACCGAGGTCTTTAGGCGCAGCGCGGTCAGCACATCCTGCACCGGCCGCCGCGCCCGCACATGCATGTGCACATCGCCCGCCGCCACCAGCGGCAGGCCGCAGGCGGCGCCGAGCGCCTGCAGGTCGGCGAGCCTGGCCGCGTCGTCCGGCCCGGCGTGCAGTTCGACGGCAATCCAGCAACGCCCGGGAAAACGTTCGGCCAGCCAGCGCCCGTCGGCGACCGAGGGCGTCGCCTCGGGCACCCATAGCACCAGGCAGTCGGGCAGCGCGCCATTCGGCGAGATGGCGTTCAGGTCATGGCGCTGCAGCGTGTAGGCACCCTTCTCCGCCCGCCGCCGGGCAAGCGTGATCAGCGCCGACAGGTTGCCGTAACCCTCCCGGTTCTGCGCCAGAAAGACCAGTTTCAGCCCGTCGACCGTGCGCATCTCGCTGCCGATGATGAGGCGCGTCGTCCCGCCCTGGGCCCGGAACGCCTGATGTACGCGCACCACGCCGGCCAGCGAGCACTCGTCGGTCAGCGCCAGCGCCGCGTAGCCCTGCGCCACCGCCTGCGCCGCCAGTTCCTCCGGGTGCGAGGCACCGCGCAGGAAACTGAAGTTGGACAGGCAGTGCAGCTCGGCGTAGTCGGGGAGCGCGGACGAGACGGTCAATGTGGGCCTTTGGCAAACAACTGTATTTTCATACAGTCATTTTAGCCCAGCCCGTGTTTCAGTCCCAGCGCTGCTGGTAGGAAAAGGTCGGCAGCTTCCAGGCAAAGCGCAGCGCCAGCATGCGGAAGGCGAAACCGGCGCCGAAACAGAGCAGCGTGATCAGGTCGCTGTCCCAGCCGAGCCCGCGCAAGATCAGGAAGAGCACGCAGACGAACAGCGAGACGCTGGCGTAGAGCTCGCGGCAGAAGACCACCGGCACCTGGTTGCACAGCACGTCGCGCAGCACGCCGCCGGAGATCCCGGTCAGCATGCCGGCCATGATCACGACCACCACCGGGTAATCGAGCTGCAGCGCGACGTTGCAGCCGATCAGCGAGAAGGCAACCAGGCCGAGCGCGTCGAGCATCAGGAAAACGCGCTTCATGTGGTGCATGAAGCGGGCGATCAGCGTCGTCGCCAGGCCGGCGAGGATGACCAGGTAGACGTACTCGGGATGCTGGGTCCAGCCGATCGGATAATGGCCGAGCACGACGTCGCGGATCGTGCCACCGCCGAGCGCGGTGACGAAGGCGATCACGGCGACGCCGAAGAAATCCATGTCGCGGCGGCCGGCGGCAAGCGCGCCGGACATCGCCTCGGCGGCGATGGCGACCAGGTAGACAACCAGCAAGAGGTCGAACTGTTTGCTGGCGAGCGGTTGAAAAACGAGGGCGAGACTGTCGAACATCGGGAGGCTTCCGTCAAAAAAGCGGAAACCTCCAACAGGGTTTCCGCGACGCCTCTCCCCCTGTCCTTTTTACCTGAGAGTTTCGGCTCCTCGGAGCCTGCCCCTTCGGTGAGTCGGCGAGCGCGGCGCGCTCGCGACTTCTCTCCAGCCGGCGAATCATGTCTGCAGTTCGGCATGCCTGAGCGATTATGGGAGTTTGCGCCTTCGGCGGAGGCTGGCGAATCAGCACTCTCTCTCCTGCAGAGGGGCAGGATTATCGGCAGCGCCCGGGGCGCCTGTCAATCGGCTGCCCGGATCGGCTACTTCAACGGCAGATAGATGTCGGTCAGCAGATCGCCTTCCGCCGTTTCCGGCAGCAGATTGAGGTAGTGGAAATACAGGGGGAAGTCGCGCAGTTCCTCGCCGCTCGCCGGTAGCCACTCGCGGTAGAGCGGGTAGATGCTTTCGCCGATGCGGGTATGCGAGCCGACGTGCCGTACCCGCGCGCAGCGGCCGCCGGGAATGTGCTTGGTGACGACGCCCTGCGCATTGGCCGGCACCTCGGCCTGTACTTCGCCGGCAATGTCGAAGCGGAATTGTTCCGGCGGCGTCGTGTCGGGATTGTCGTAGGCGATGCCGAAGGTACGGCTGCGTTCCTTGGGCGACAGCCCGCTTTGCTGCCGCCAGGCGATGAACTGGCCGACCGACTCATTGACGCGTTCGGCCGGGCCGCGATGCTCGTACACAGCGACCGCGATGGGGGTGAAATCGACGATTTCGACCTGCATGTTTCTGGTCCTTTCCGGGATACGGAATCGATAACGCTCGTGCCACGAGACCCAATCCGGCGCTTTGCGGAATGCGGAAGGCGATTTGCCGAAGACATTCCGGAAGGCGCGGGAAAACGATTCCGGGTTTTCAAAACCGGCATCCAGCGCGATGTCGATCACCTTCTCCTTGCGATTGAAAGCCAGTTGGTAGCTGGCCCGCCGCAAACGCAGGAGGAGAACGTAACGACCGACGCTGGCGCCGACAAAGTCGGCGAATTGCCGGTGGAAATGGAATTTGGAAAAGTTGGCGACCTGGCTCAGTTGTTCCAGGTCCAGATTTTCATCGAGGTGCGCCTCGATGTAGTCCAACACCTTGCCCAATCGTGCCGCGTAGGCCTGCGCCCTGGTTTCGCTCATCGTCTTTCCTCTATCCATGGCGGCACTATGCGCGACGCCGTGGCGGAAATCCTGACGCCGATTGCTCTATATCCCCGCCGCCCTCGCCCGCGCGGCGTGCGCCTTGCGGTAGCTGTCGAGCAGGCGCTGGTGGCGATCCAGGCCTTCCAGTTTCATGCTGGTCGGCGTCAGGCCGTGGAAGCGGATGCTGCCATCGACCGAGCCGAGCACCGCGTCCATGCGTTCGTTGCCGAACATGCGGCGGAAGTTGGGCTCGTAGTCGTCCAGTTCCAGTTCGTCGTCGAGCAGCACTTCCAGCACCACATTGACCGCCTGGTAGAACAGGCCGCGCTCAGCGGTGTTTTCGTTGTACTGCAGGTAGGCTTCGACCTGTTCCTTGGCCGCTGCGAAATCCTGCAGCGCCAAGTTGATCAGGAGCTTGAGTTCGAGGATGGTCAGCTGGCCCCACTCCGTGTTCTCGTCGAATTCGACGCCGATCAGCGTGATGATGTCGGTGTAGTCGTCGAGCTCGCTCTCTTCCAGACGCTCCAGCAGGGCTTCCAGGCCGGCGTCGTCGAGGCGGTGCAGGTTGAGGATGTCTGCGCGGAAGGCCAGCGCCTTGTTGGTGTTGTCCCAGATCAGGTCGTCGACCGGGTAGATTTCCGAGTAGCCGGGCACCAGGATGCGGCAGGCGTTGGCGCCAAGCTGATCGTAGACGGCGACGTAAACCTCCTTGCCCATCTCGGCGAGGATGCCGAACAGCGTGGCGGCCTCGTCGGCGTTGGAGTTCTCGCCCTGGCCGGAGAAATCCCATTCGACGAAGTCGTAATCGGCCCTGGCGCTGAAGAAGCGCCAGGAGACGACGCCGCTGGAGTCGATGAAGTGCTCGACGAAGTTGTTCGGCTCGGTGACGGCGTTGCTCTCGAAGGTCGGCCGCGGCAGGTCGTTGAGGCCTTCGAAGCTGCGCCCCTGCAGCAGTTCGGTGAGGCTGCGTTCGAGCGCCACTTCCAGGCTCGGGTGCGCGCCGAAGGAGGCGAAGACGCCGCCGGTGCGCGGGTTCATCAGCGTCACGCACATCACCGGGAACTGGCCGCCAAGCGAGGCGTCCTTGACCAGCACCGGGAAGCCCTGCTTTTCCAGCTCCTCGATGCCGGCGACGATGCCCGGGTATTTGGCCAGCACTTCGGCCGGCACATCGGGCAGCGCGATTTCGCCTTCGAGGATTTCGCGTTTGACGGCCCGCTCGAAGATTTCCGACAGGCACTGCACCTGCGCTTCAGCCAGCGTGTTGCCGGCGCTCATGCCGTTGCTGAGAAACAGGTTGTCGATCAGGTTGGTCGGGAAATACACCGTCTCACCGTCCGACTGGCGCACGTAGGGCAGCGCGCAGACGCCGCGTTCGGTATTGCCGGAGTTGGTGTCGAACAGGTGCGAGGCGCGCAGCTCGCCGTCCGGGTTGTAGATTTCCAGCGTGTAGTCGTCGAGCAGGCCCTTGGGCAGCGCATCCGAGTTGTGCTTACTGCGGCCCGGCTTGAACCAGCGCTCGTTCGGGTAATGCACGAAGGGCGCGTTGGCAAATTCCTCGCCCCAGTACTGGTCGTTGTAGAAATGGTTGCAGCTCAGGCGCTCGATGTATTCGCCCAGGGCCGAGGCCAGCGCGCTTTCCTTGGTGGCGCCTTTGCCGTTGGTGAAGCACATCGGCGAATGTGCGTCGCGGATGTGCAGCGACCAGACATTGGGCACCAGGTTGCGCCAGGAGGCGATCTCGATCTTGATGCCCAGCCCGGCGAGCAGGCCGGACATGTTGGCGATGGTCTGTTCGAGCGGCAGATCCTTGCCGGCGATGAAGGTCTGCGTGTCGGCGTCGGCGCTGACGGTCAGCAGCGCCTGCGCGTCGGCGTCGAGATTCTCGACTTCCTCGATGATGAACTCGGGGCCGGTCTGCACGACCTTCTTGACCGTGCACCGGTCGATGGAGCGCAGGATGCCGAGGCGGTCTTTCTCGGAAATGTCCGGCGGCAGCTCGACCTGGATCTTGAAAGTCTGCTTGTAGCGGTTTTCCGGATCGACGATGTTGTTCTGCGACAGGCGGATATGCTCGGTCGGGATGTTGCGGGTGTCGCAATAGAGCTTGACGAAGTAGGCCGCGCACAAGGCCGACGAGGCCAGGAAATAATCGAACGGCCCCGGCGCCGAGCCGTCACCCTTGTAGCGGATGGGCTGATCGGCGATGACCGTGAAGTCGTCGAATTTGGCTTCCTGACGAAGCTTGTCGAGAAAATTGACCTTGATTTCCATGCGGCTGTCCCAGCGTTCAAAACGGATCGGTCGCCATTATCCGGGTTTCCCCAGGGAGGAATCGCCCAGACTTGCCAATCGTCCTTTTTTGTTTAGTATACGACGTATACTTTTGGAGCCAATGATGATCGAAGACGTGCGTTCAAACCGCCAAAGCAAGAAGGCGGACATTCAGGCCCGGGTCGTGCAATGCGCGCTCCAGCTTTTCCGGGAAAACGGCATCGACGCCACGACGATGGAAACGATTGCCGACGTGGCTGGCATTACCAAACGAACCTTGTACCGCTATTTTCCGAACAAGGAGGCGATCGCCAGCGCGTATTGGTTGGCCAATGTGCGCGAGAAGACCGCGATGTTGCCCAAGTTGTTGCAGGCCTATCCCGATACGCGTGCTCGTCTCACGGCGGTATTTCTCGATGCTTGCGTCGGCTTCAACGCTGACCCCGAACTCGCGCGCATGCATTTCGGCCATCAGTTTCAGCAACTTGGTCGTCAGCTAGAAAGCCAGGTAAACCCGAGCAACGATCTCACCGCTTTTCTAACCAGCCTCATATCGCAAGGGCAAACGTCCGGCGACGTGCGCTCCGACATCGCTGCCGAACAACTGGCCTGGCAAGTGCAACTGATTTTCGCCGGCATCTGCCTGATCTGGTTCGCCAACCCGGGCATCTATGCGCTGGAGGCGCGGCTCACCGAAGCGGTCGCCTGCTTCATGGACGGCGCTGCCAGCAAGCGCTGAGCCGGGGAATCGACATGGCACGCATACTCTTCACCTGTTTCGGTTCGCTGGGCGACCTCTTCCCCTACCTTGCCGTGGCCAAGACCTTGCAGGCACGCGGTCATCAAGTGACGATTGGCAGCACGGCCCTGTATCGACAGCAGGTCGAGGCGGAGTCCATCCACTTCGTCCATTTGCGCTGCGGGCTGGATCGCTACACCACGCCAGCCTCGGTACGTCGGCTTCTGGGTTCGTTTTTCGATCCCAAGCGGGGCGGCCAGGTCATCACGGAAGAAATGATGGCGCAGATTCGCGACACTTTTCTGGATACCCGTGCGGCAGTCGCCGATGCCGATGTGGTCATCGGCAATCCGCTGGCCTACGCGACACCGATTGCTTGCCGCGAACGCGGACTACCCTGGCTGTCGACCGTACTGGCCCCGATGTTCCTGCTGTCGACCTGGGATCCGCCGATAATCACGGCCGCGCCGTGGATGAGCGATCTGCACCGCGTCAGCCCAGCCCTTTACCGAGGAATGTTTGCCTTGATCAAGCGCGCGACCCTGCGCTGGACAAAGCCGCTCCATGCGCTGTGCAGGGAACTGCATTTACCCCCACCGGACGGACACCCCCTGTTTTCAGGACAATATTCGCCCTACGGCACGCTGGCGATGTTTCCATCCGGCTTTGCCGAGGCCCAACCGGACTGGCCGGCGCATACCCGGATGACGGGTTTTCCGTACTTCGCGCCGGCGCTAGGCGATACGCCGATCGAGCGCCAACTCGAGCGCTTCCTGGCGGCTGGCGCGCCGCCCATGGTGTTTGCCCTCGGCTCATCGGCCGTCAACATCGCTGGCGACTTTTATGCCGTCAGCGCCCGCATCGCACGCCAACTCGGTCAGCGCGCCGTGCTGGTCCATGGCCAGCATGCGGACCAGATCAAGGACATTGCCGAGGGCGACGACGTGCTTGCCATTCCCTACGTGGCCTACGACAAGCTCTTTCGTGGGGCCAGCGTCATCGTGCACCAGGGGGGTATCGGCACCCTGGCGCAAGCCATGCGCGCCCGACGCCCCATGCTGGTCGTGCCCTTCGGTTTCGATCAACCGGATAACGGACGCAGAATCCAGCGCCTTGGCCTCGGGCTGACGCTCTCCCGAGAAAATTACCGCGTCGATACCGCCTTGCCCCTGTTAGACGAGTTGTTGTCTCAAACCCGATACCGGCAACAAGCGGAAACGCTCGGCAAGCAAATGGCCGACGAGGATGGCGCGAATCTCGCGGCGGACTGCGTCGAAGCACTGCTCGGGAAGCGCGCGCCGTAGCGCACCGAATGCCCCATGCTGACGCCGATATTTGGAATATCGGCGCGTTGAAGAAGCGGTTGCCGAAACCGATCACCGGAGGAGTTCATTCCCATGCCACGCACCCTCACCCTGGCTGCCATCCAGATTCGCTGCGAGCCGCATCGCACGAAGGAAAACCTGCAGCATGCCGAAAGCCATATCGAACAAGCCGTTGCCCGGGGAGCCGCGCTGGTTCTATTGCCGGAGTTGATGCCGGGCGGCTACGTGCTTACGGAGGAAATATGGGATACCGCCGAAAAAGCCACCGGTCCGAGCGTAACGTGGCTCAAGCAAACCGCCCAACGCTTCGCTATCTTTCTCGGCATGAGCTATGCGGAAGCAGATGGCACCGACTTCTTCAACAGTTTCGTTCTCGCCACCCCGCAAGGCAACATTGCCGGACGGGTCAGGAAGTCGCCACCGGCTTCGGTGGAGGCCTATTTCTTCCGTGGCGGCAGCGACCCCCATTACATCGACACCGAGATCGGCCGCATCGGCGTCGGCATCTGTTACGAAAACCTGCTCCACGAGCGCATCGCCGAGCTGCATCGGGCATCGGTCGATCTAGTCCTTCAGCCGACGGCGGCGGGCACGCCCACGCCGAGCTTCCCGATGCGCAGGAAAGACGCCGAAGCTTTCGACTGCATGCTGCGAGGTAGTACGGCTTTCTACGCGCAAGCGCTGGGTGTCCCGGTCGTCATGGCAAACCGCTGCGGCCCCCTTGTGACGCCGCTTCCCGGCGGGTTTCCGGCACAGAACACCCGTTTTCCCGGGCTGTCGGCAATCGCCGACGCGGACGGATCGCTGCTGGACCAACTGGGGGCGGACGAAGGCATTGCGTTTGCCACGGTGACACTCGATCCCTCCCGGAAAGCAGGCCGCCCGCCCAAGGCCTACGGCCGCTGGGCACTACCCGTTCCCTGGTACGCGTTTTTGTGGCCGCTGACGCAAAAGCTCGGCGAGCGCGCTTATGCGCGCCACCCTTCACGCCCCGAGCGGGCGAGCGCTATAAGCGGCACCTAGGGCGTGTTCTGCGACAGGCTGATGGACTTGATCGGAAGCTTACACAATCTGCCTGAGCATTCAGGAGGCAAAGGAAAGCGTCACGCGGCGTAGTTCATCACCGCGAAGAAGTGACAGCCGGTACCCAGCGCCACAAAACCGTGCCACACGGCATGGGCGTAGCGGACACGGGAATCGAGCACGAAGAAGGCGACGCCGGCGGTGTAGGCGATGCCGCCGGCGACGAGCAGGATGACGCCGGGCAGCGAGACGTGCTCGACCAGCGGCACGGCCGCGATCAGCACCAGCCAGCCCATGGCGAGATACAGCCCGGTGGACAGCCAGGGATGGGAAAGGCGGTTGAATGCCTTCAGGGCAACGCCGGCGGCGGCCATCGACCAGACCAGGCCGAATAGCGTCCAGCCCCAGGAACCGGCCAGGGCGCCCAGCGCGAACGGCGTGTAGCTGCCGGCAATGAAGCAGTAGATGGCGCTATGGTCCAGTTTCTGGAACAAGCGTTTCAAGCGGCCCGCCGGGAAGGCGTGGTAGAGCGTCGAGGTCAGGTAGAGAAGGATCATCGTCCCGGCAAAGACACTGGCGCCGACGACGTTGGCCACGCCAAAATGGCGGGCCGAGGCGATCAGGAAGGGGACGCCGACAATCGCCGCCAGCAGCGCCACGCCGTGGCTGACGCTGTTGGCGATTTCTTCACCCAGGCTTTGCGGTCGTTCAGTCATGAGGTTCATCGTAGCACCTCAGCCATTTTTTCTCCGTGACCGTCGGTAGCGATTTGCCTGGATAGCGTTACCCGGCCACGCGACGGCGGTTCACGCAAACAACCCGTGCAGATACCAGCCCCGCGCGTCGCGGAAAATCCACGCCCACTGGCCCTCGCCGTTGCGGGCGACGAAGTAGTCGCGCCGGACGTCGCCGGTCGCCCCGCTTTCGCCGCTGTCCCACCAGCCGCTTTCCAGACGTTCGCCGCGCGTCACGAGTTGCAGCGGGCCGTGCCAGTGCGGGCCGTCGGCGCGCTCGATCAGCTGCTGCGGTACCGGCAGCAGCCACAGAGGGCGCGAGGTGGAGCGACTTGCGGTCGACGCGACCTTGGCCGCCAGAATGCCCGCCGGATCGCCGTTGCGCGTGGCGCATTCCGGGCGGTGCTCGGCGTGCACCGCCAGGCTGTGCACGGCGGCTTCGCCCAGACGGGCGCGCAGGCGTTCGAGGCAGGCG
>CAZFXO010000001.1:110137-138275 GCA_964523045.1 uncultured Dechloromonas sp.
CAGGCTGTGCACGGCGGCTTCGCCCAGACGGGCGCGCAGGCGTTCGAGGCAGGCGGCGGCGCCCTCGCCGCTCGTCGCCTGCTCGAACAGGCCGGCGCTGGCGCCGGGCCGGGCGACGACCTCGTCGGCGTCGAGATGCAGCGCCTCGACCGGTGCCGCCAGTTGCAGGCGGCCGAGGTGTTCGCGCAACAGGCGCATGAAACGGCCCTCGTCGGCGCAGGGCTCGCCGAAGCGCAGCGGCAGCGCGCTGCTTGAGCCATCGTCGTGAGTCAGGCGCAGCGTGCCGGCGCGCAGCAGCGACTGGCGCACCTGCAGCCAGCCGGCCAGCGCGGCGAACAAGCGTTGCGCGGCGAAGGCCAGGCCTTCGGCGAATTCAACGCGCGACGGCAGTTCCAGCCCGGCGGCGAAACGTTCGGGAAAGACAAAGGCGCGCTGCGGATCGGGCAGTTCGCCGCGGGCGCGCAGCAGCTCGTCGACCGGACCGTTGCCGATGCGCCGACGCAGGCCGGCCGGCGCGGTCAGTTCGCCGAGATGGCGCAGGCCGAAGGCTTCCAGACGGGCTACCACCTCGGCCGGCCAGCCGGGCACGGCACACGGCAAATCGGCCAGCGCCGCCTGTAGCGCGTCCAGGCTCTCGTAGCTGGCCGCCGCGTCGGCGCGCGCCAGCCAGCGGGCGCCGAGCGGCGTCGGCGCGACCGCCCAGGCGACGCTCCAGCCCTGCGCCCGGCAGCCGTCGAGCGCCGCCGCGACGATGGCGGCGACGCCGCCGAACAAGCGCCGACAGGCGCCGATTTCCAACAGCAGCGCATCCGGCGAGGCCAGGCTGACGGTCGGCGTAAAACGCCCGGCCCAGCAGGCGAGATCGGCGAGCGCCCTAGCTTCGCGCGCCGGGTCGCGTTCGCAGGCGCGCAGACCTGGCAGCAGACCGAGCGCGGTCGACAATTTCTGGCCAGGCAAAACGCCGGCGGCGGCGGCAACCGGATCGGCGGCCAGGACCCGGCCATGGGCCGTGACGACGCTAGGCGACTGCCGCGACGGCAGGGCTTCCAGCGTCAGCAGCGGAAAATGCAGGGCCAGCCACAACACGTGCATTCCTTCCCGGTCGGGGAATCTCGATCTGCAACAGGCGCGACGCCGGCCGGCCGCGTCGCTTCAGGATGCGCAGCGCCAACCGGTCGGCACTGGCGGTCAGCGTCAGGCGCAGCGGGGCCGGCGACGGCGTCGCGGCGTCCAGAATCGACCGCCACAGGACCGCCACAACCGCCTGTCCCTCGGCCGCCACCTGCAGGCGGCGCAGCGCCCGGGCGTCGATGCCGGCGTCCGGCCAGGCGAGCAGGCCGGCGAAACCGCCGCATCTGAGCAACTGCTCGACGCACCAGGCCGCCTGCTTGCCGGGACGGATCACCAGCAGGCGCTCCGGCGCCACCCCGGCCGCCGCCCAGGCCGGCGCGTGCGGCAGCCAGGGCGGTGCGACCAGCGCCAGGCGACCGCCTTCGTCCGACAAACGGGCCAGCGCCGGCAGCAGCAGGCTGATTTCGCCGATGCCGCCACGGTCGACCAGAATTTCGGTGAGATTGCCGCGCGGCCAGCCACCGCCCGGCAGTTCGGCGTCGAGTTCGGCGTAGCCGCTGGCCACGCTGCCCGCCGGCAGGCCGGGCAAGGCATCGCCGCGCCAGATGTCGCCGCGCGCCAGGACCGCCGCCAAATCCACCGGCGACGGCTGCGCGCTCATGACAGCTTGGCGACGGCTCCGCGGATCAGGCCGACGGCGACGCCCTCGATGGCGAATTCGACTTCGCCGGGATTGATGACGATCGGTTCGAAATCCGGGTTCTCGGCGATCAGGCGGATCTGGTTCTTGCCGCGTTCCAGGCGCTTGACGGTGACTTCCTCGTCGATACGGGCGACGACGATCTCGCCGTCGCGCGCCTGGTTGGTCTTGTGCACGGCGATCAGGTCGCCGTCGAAGATGCCGGCGTCGATCATCGACAGGCCGCGCACCTTCAACAGGAAATCGGCGCGTGGGTTGAACAGGCCGGCGTCGAAGTTGTAGCGCCCCTGCACGTTTTCGACGGCGAGGATGGGCGAGCCGGCGGCGACGCTGCCGATCAGCGGCAGGCCGAGCTGCTCGACGAGGCGGATGCCGCGCGCCGAACCGGGTTCGAGGTTGATCGCGCCCTTCTTGGCCAGTGCCTTGAGGTGATCCTCAGCGGCGTTCGGCGAGGCGAAGCCGAAGGCGGTGGCGATCTCGGCGCGGGTCGGCGGCGCCCCGAGGACTTCGACGGTGTTGCGGATGAAGTCGAGGATTTCCTGCTGACGCGGGGTGAGTTTCATGGCGGGGCTCCGGCAATTTCCGATGACTGTATTTTTGTACAGTTATCGGAAATTGGCAAGCCCGCCGTCGCTCAATTCTGGATCGTGCTGGAAAACGCCTGCACCACGTCGACCACCCGGGTCGCCCCGTCGCGCATCTGCTTGATCGCCGCGCCGGCCTGGTTGGCCAGTTCGACGCCGGCACCAACCTCGGTCAGGCCGTTGTTCATGCTGACGGTCACCGAACCGGTTTCCTTCTGGATGGTCTGGATCATGGCGGCGATTTCGCCGGTCGATTTGCCGGTCCGCTCGGCCAGTTTGCGCACCTCGTCGGCCACCACCGCAAAACCGCGCCCCGATTCGCCGGCCCGCGCCGCCTCGATCGCTGCATTGAGCGCCAGCAGGTTGGTCTGGTCGGCGATCTCGCGGATGGTGCCGACGATCGACGAGATGCGCCCGGTCTGCTCGCCGAGCACGGCAACCTGCGCCGCCGACTCGTCGACGATGCCGGCGATGTGCTGCATCTTGTCCACCGTATCGAGAATGATGCGCTCACCGGCCTGGGAAACCTCCTGAGTTTCCAGCGCCACCTTGTAGGCCGTCTCCGCCCCTTCCCGCTCGGCCATGTGGCGGCGGATGCGTTCGCTGATGTCGGTGGCGAACTTGACCACCTTGACCACCTCGCCGTCCGGTCCGAACACCGGGTTGTAGCTCGCTTCGAGCCAGACTTCCCGCTGCTGGCGATCGAGGCGCAGGTATTGTCCGGAGCAGAATTCGCCGCGGGCCAGTTTTTCCCAGAAGCGCACATACTCGGCGCCATTGACGAAATCTCCGGCACAGAAAATCCGGTGGTGCCGCCCCGGCAGCTCCTTCGCCGAATAGCCCATGACCCGGCAGAAATTGTCGTTGGCGCGCAGGATGGTGCCGTCGATACTGAATTCGATGACCGCCATCGAACGTTCGATCGCATCGACCAGCGCCCGCTGGCTGGCCGCCTCGAGCACTTGCCGGCTGACGTCGGTGGCCAGCTTGATCACCTTGACCACCCGTCCGGAAGCGTCGCGTACCGGGTTGTAGGTCGCCTCCAGCCAGATTTCCCGACCATCGCGATGACGCCGGCTGATCGTCCCGCGCGAGAACTCCCCGCGCTTCAGGGCTGCCCAGAATGCCGAGTATTCCGGCTTGGTGACATAAGCCGGATCGCACAACATGCGATGATGCTGCCCCTTGAGTTCGGCCAGCGTATACCCCATGGTCCGACAGAAATTCTCGTTGGCATCGATCACGATGCCTTCGACGGTCAGCTCGATGACGGCGGTCGACTGCGCCAACGCAGTCTGGACGGCACGGCATTCGGCCAACGCGGCTTCGAGTTCGGCGATTCGCAGCCGCTCTTGCTTACCAAACATGCTTGATCCTCAAAACAATCAATTCGCCAAATAATACCAAAAATAACAATTACGGGTGTTTTTTTTGCCTCTGCAAAATCGGCTAACATCCGCCATCGTCAGCCTCAGGATACTGCATGAAACTCCAGCACCTCGCCATCGGCGACCGCTTCGAATACGAAGGCAAAATCTACGTCAAGACCGGCCCCCTGACCGCCTCGTCCGATCAAGGCGGGCAACAGCTCATCCCGCGCTACGCCGTCCTCAAGCCGCTCGACGCCCCCATCGCCGGCAAACCGCCGGTCGGCCGGGAAAAGGTAAACAAGGCGGCCGTCCTGGCCGCCTTCGACCGTTTCTACCGAACCAGCGAACGTCTCTGCGCACCGGCCAGTCAAGCCGATCTGGCCAAGGCGCGCGAGGAATTCCTGGCCATTTTCGAATAGTCGGGAGACGCTGCCGCAGGCTGCCACTGGCCGGGGTCACGTCGGCAGGTCGAAACCCTTGAGCTTGCGGTACATATCCACCGCGTAGGAGTCGGTCATGCCGGCGACGAAATCGGCCACCTGCAGCAGGCGCACGTAGGGATCGGCATCCGGCTTGCCGCCGTGGCCGAGGAATTGCGGCGGCAGCAGGCGGAGCAACATCTCTTCGCGTTTCGTCATGTGCAGCCCGGGCACGCCGGCCGCCGTTTCGACGGCATGGGTAAACAACGCCAGCAAGGCGCCGAGCACCTCGAAACCGGCGGTTTCGATTTCCAGCGCCGGCCGGGCCGTGTAGATCGTTTCCTTGGCCACCTTGAGGACGGCCTGCAGCGGCACGCCGACCGGTGACCGGGCGAGCAGTTCGTCATCGAAACTGCCGTCGAGGATGGCAGCCTCGTTTTCCAGAAAGACCGCCGCCGCACTTTCCAGCAGTCGGCCGATGGCCTTGGCGCGCAGGTATTCCAGGCGCTCCTTCGGGTCGTGCAGGCGGTCGAGGCGGCTGCCGTTGATCGTCGAGCCGGCCAGATCGGCGAGCAGGCATTCGGCGTCCTTGTACGGCACGAAGCCGAGGCGTGCCGCATCTTCGAGATCGACGATCAGATAACAGGTGTCGTCGGCAACCTCGACCAGGAAGGCCAGCGGATGGCGGCGCCAGGCCTGCCCCGGAATCCGCTCGACCAGCCCGGTCGACTGGGCGACGCGGGCGAAGTTGTCGGCATCCTGCTGGAAGAAACCGAATTTCTTGCCGCTCTTGCCGTCCAGCGCCGCCCCGACATGCGAAGGGCGCGGATACTTGGTGAAAGTCGCCAGCACCGCGCTGGTCAGTTGCAGACCGCCGGGATTGGCCGGGCTCTGCAGCCTTGATACGACACGGAAGCCTTGGGCATTGCCCTCGTAACGCACGAAGTCGGCGCACTGCTCAGCAGTGAAATCATGCCGTCCGGCCCGCGCCGGCGTACCAATCTGCTCGGGAATGGTAAACAGCCCCGACGTCCGGAACCACTCGCGGATCGCATCCTCACCGGCATGACCGAACGGCGGGTTGCCGATGTCATGCGCCAGGCAAGCGGCAGCGACGATGGCGCCGAAATCGCCCGACTCGACGTGAGGCAGCCCGTGTCGGGCGATGATCTCGCGACCGACCACGGCACCGAGCGAGCGGCCGACGCAACTGGCTTCCAGGCTGTGCGTCAGGCGGGTACGCACGTAATCGCTCTTCGATAGCGGAAAGACCTGCGTCTTGTCCTTCAGCCGGCGGAAGGCCGAGGTGAACACGATGCGGTCGTAATCCTGCTGGAAAGCGGTACGCTCCGCCGTTCCCGGCGCCTTGCCGGCGCCCAGCCGTTCGCTGGAGAGGAGTTTTTCCCAGATTTTCCGCTTGTCCATGCCGATTCCGTGCTTGCCCGTTGTTACCCGTTGGGCGCCGAGTTTACTCCGCTTCGAGCAAGGCCCGCACGTGATCCGGCAGCGGTACCGATTTTCCGGTCTGCGTGTTCATCCATACCACCTTGGCCGCGCCCTCGGCGTACAGCTCGCCGTCGATCAGCATGTCGACGTGCGTCTGGCAGCTTGAGCGGCCGATCGCGCCGACGTAGGTGCGCACCTCGACCGTCCCCGGATAGGTCATCGGACGCAGGAAGGTGCAGGCAGCATTGACGATCACCGGCCCGTCGCCGCCCGGGCGGACCGGCACCTGCATGGCCTCGATCCATTCGACCCGGGCCTGCTCCATGTAGCGGAAATAGACCGTGTTGTTGACGTGGCCGTAGGCATCCATGTCGCCCCAGCGAATGGGCAGGGTTGTGGTGTGAATCAGTTTTTTGCGATGTTCCATAAAACGATCGTTTGAAAATAGGTTGAAGAATGCGTTTCCATACTGTAGCGTATTGAAAATAAGCCCACAATAATCGAGGAGACAAGCATGGAACGCGAAGCCATGGAATTCGACGTGGTCATCGTCGGCGGCGGTCCCGCCGGACTGGCTGCGGCAATCCGCCTGAAACAGCTGGCCGGCGAGAATGGCGAGGAGTTCTCGGTCTGCCTGATCGAGAAAGGCGCCGAGATCGGCGCCCACATCCTCTCCGGCGCGGTGATCGACCCGCGCGCCCTCGACGAACTGCTGCCCGATTGGAAGACGGCCGGCGCGCCGCTCAACGCCCCGGTCAGCGAGGATCGCTTCCTGATCCTCTCCGAAAGCGGCGCGACGCAGCTACCGAACGCCTTCCTCCCCGGCTGTTTCCATAACGCAGGCAATTACGTGATCTCGCTTGGCAACCTCTGCCGCTGGTTGGGCGAGCAGGCCGAAGCGCTTGGCGTCGAGATCTACCCCGGCTTTGCCGGCGCCGAAGTGCTGTTCGACGAGAACGGCGCGGTCAAGGGCGTCGCCACCGGCGACATGGGCCGGCTGCACGACGCTTCGGAAGGCCCAAACTTCCAGCCCGGCATGGAACTGCATGGCAAATACACCTTCTTTGCCGAAGGCTGCCGCGGCCATCTTGGTAAACAACTGATCGCGCATTTCGCGCTCGACCGCGACGCCGACCCGCAAACCTACGGCATCGGCCTCAAGGAACTCTGGGAAATCGACCCGCAACAACATCAAACCGGCCTGGTCATCCACAGCGGCGGCTGGCCGATGCAGCCCGACACCTACGGCGGCGGCTTCCTCTACCACCTGGAGAACAACCAGGTCGCGGTCGGTTTCGTTGTCGGCCTCGGCTACCAGAACCCGCACCTGTCGCCCTATGAAGAATTCCAGCGTTTCAAGACGCACCCGGCAATCCGCAAATTCCTGAGCGGCGGCAAACGCATCGCCTACGGTGCGCGGGCGCTGGTTGCCGGTGGCCTGCAGTCCTTGCCCGAAACCGTCTTTCCCGGCGGCGTCCTGGTTGGCGACGACGCCGGTTTCCTCAACGCCGCCCGCATCAAGGGCTCGCACTGCGCGCTCAAGACCGGCGCCCTGGCCGCCGAGGCCTGCTTCGCGGCACTCTGCGAAGGCCGCCAGCGCGATGTCCTGGCCGCCTATCCGGAAAGTTTCCGGCAAAGCTGGCTGTACGACGAACTGCACCAGGCGCGCAACTTCAAGCCGTGGATGGCCAAGGGCCTGTGGCTCGGCTCGCTGATGTTCGGCATCGACCAGTTGTTGCTGCGCGGCAAGGCGCCGTGGACGCTGCATCACAGCGCCCCCGACCACGCCAAACTGAAACCGGCCGCCGACTGCCCAAAGATCGACTACCCGAAGCCGGACGGCGTGATCACTTTCGACCGCCTGTCGTCGGTCTTCCTCTCATCGACCAACCACGAGGAAGACCAGCCCTGCCACCTGACGCTGAAAGATGCCACCGTGCCGATCGCCGTCAACCTGGCGACCTACGACGCACCGGAGCAGCGTTACTGCCCGGCCGGCGTCTACGAGATCCTGCGCGACGAGGCCGGCAGCCCACGCCTGCAGATCAACGCGCAGAACTGCGTGCACTGCAAGACCTGCGACATCAAGGACCCGACCCAGAACATCGTCTGGGTCGTACCGCAGGGCGGCGAAGGACCCACCTACCCGAATATGTAGCTTGCGTGCTGGCGAGCGCGTTCCGGGAAGCCGCGATGCGCGGTTTCTCGGTTTATAATCTCGCGCCTGACCCCTAAGGGAGAATAAAGACATGGGCTTTCTCGCCGAGAAGAAGATTCTGATTACCGGACTGTTGTCCAAGCATTCCATCGCCTATGGCATCGCCAAGGCCTGCCATCGTGAAGGCGCACAACTCGCTTTCACCTACCAGAATGAACGCTTCGAGGAGCGCATCAAGAAATTCGCTGCCGAATTCGGCAGCGACATCACGATTCCGCTCGACGTCACCAGCGATGAACAGATCGACAACGTTTTCGTCGAACTCGGCAAGCATTGGGACAGCCTCGACGGCCTCGTCCATTCGATCGCCTACGCGCCGACCGAAGCCATCGAAGGCGACTTCCTCGACGGCATCTCGCGCGAAGCCTTCCGCATCGCGCACGAAATTTCCGCCTACAGCTACCCGGCGCTGGTCAAGGCCGCCCGGCCGATGCTGCGCGGCCGCAAGAGTTCGACGCTGGCGCTGACCTACCTCGGTGCTGAACGGACGATGCCCAACTACAACACGATGGGCGTTGCCAAGGCCAGCCTCGAAGCCGCCACCCGTTACCTCGCCTTCTGCCTCGGCCCCGAAGGCATCCGCGCCAACGCCATCTCGGCCGGTCCGATCAAGACCCTGGCCGCTTCCGGCATCGGCAATTTCGGCAAGCTGCTCGCCTACAACTCGCACAACGCGCCGCTGCGCCGCAACGTGACCATCGAGGAAGTCGGCAACGCCGCCGCCTTCATGCTCTCCGACCTGGCCAGCGGCATCACCGGCGAAATCATGTACGTCGATGGCGGCATGAACACCGTCGCCCTGGGCAACGCCGAACCGCTGCCGGCCTGACCGGCCTTGCGGCCAAACCGCAAGCCCCACACGCAACGCCGACCCGGCTCCGCCCGGTCGGCGTTTTTCATTGCCGCAAGGAGATAACGATGCGCCTGCTCCCCCGCTGGGCCAGCCCCTACCCCCGGCAACACCTGGGCAGCGACCTGCTGGCCGGCGTCATCGTCACCATCCTGGTCATTCCGCAAAGCCTCGCCTACGCGCTGCTCGCCGGCCTGCCGCCACAGGCCGGACTGTACGTGGCGATCTTCCCGGTGATCGCCTATTCACTGTTCGGCAGCAGCATGGTGCAGGCGGTCGGTCCGGTGGCAATCACCTCGATCATGACCTACTCGGTGCTGACACCGATCGCCGCGCCCGGCTCGCCCGAATACATCGCGCTGGCGGCGACGCTGGCCCTCGCCTCGGGGCTGGTATTGCTCGGCTGCGGCCTGCTGCGCCTCGGTTTCCTCGCCCGCCTGCTGAGCCGGCCGGTGATCGCCGGTTTCGTCTCCGGCTCGGCGGTGCTGATCGTCTTCAGCCAGTTGAAATACCTGTTCAACACCCATCCGGCGGCAAGTGACGCGCTGACCGTCATCGCCACGCTGTTCACCGAAGCCAGGCTGAACGCCGGGACTGCCATCGGCCTCTCGGCCATCGCCGTCCTTGCCTTTGCCCGCAGCCGCCTTGCCGGCCTGCTCGGCAAGCTCGGCATGAAGAGTGCCAGCGCAGCTTTCGTCGTCCGCCTGATACCGCTCTTCGTCGTCCTGCTGGCGACGCTTGCCGTCGTCGGCTGGAACCTCGACACCCGGCACGGCGTCGCCGTCGTCGGCAGCATCGTCGAAGGCCTGCCGGCGCCGGTCTTCTTCCTGCCCGACGCCGGCGAATTGAAGCGGCTGGCCGTGCCGATCGCGCTGATGGCGCTGATCGGCATGGTGCAGAACATTTCGATGGCGCAGGCGCTGGCCATCCGCCGGCGCGAACGGATCGACGCCAACGCCGAGCTGGTCGGCCTCGGCGCCGCCAACATCGTCGCCGCCTTCCACGGCGGCATGCCGGTCGGTGGCGGCGTCTCGCGTTCGGCGGTAAATGTCGCGGCCGGCGCCCAGACGCCGCTGGCCGGCATCGTCGCCGCCTTCGCCATGCTCGCCGTGGTGATCGGCGCCGCGCCGCTGTTCGCCCGCCTGCCGCTGGCCGTGCTGGCCGCCAGCATCATCGTCGCCGCGCTCAGCATGATCGACCTGCGCGGCCTGCGCCAGGCCTGGCACTACGACCGCGCCGACGGCATCGCCGCCCTCGGCACCGCCAGCGGCGTCTTCGTGCTCGGCCTCGAAGCCGGCATCGGCCTCGGCATCCTGCTCTCGCTCGCCACCCTGCTCTACCGCGCCAGCACGCCGCACATTGCGGTGCTCGGCCGGATTCCCGACAGCGAGCATTTCCGCAACGTCGAGCGGCACGCCGTGCAGACCCTGCCCAAGGCCCTTTTCCTGCGCATCGACGAAAGCCTGTTCTTCGGCAATCTCGACGCCGTCGAGGCCCGCCTGCTCGCCGAAATCGAACGCAACGGCGAACTGCGCGACGTGGTGCTGATCATGAGCGCGGTCAACCGCGTCGATGCGACGGCGATGGAAGTCCTGCACGATCTCGACCGCGAACTCGGCGCCCGCGGCATCCGCCTCAACTTCGCCGAGATCAAGGGACCGGTGCACGACCGCCTGCGCGACACCGCGCTGCTGCAAGAACTCTCCGGCCAGGTCTTCCTCTCGGTGAACGACGCCTACGAGGCCCTGCAAGGCTGAGCCCAAAAGAAAAAGGCGGGTTGCCCCGCCTTTTCGTCCGTTTCCCGGTATATCTATCAGCGATCGCTGCTGTTCAGCGCCTTCTCGTTGATTTCCACCTTGTAGCGGCTGCGCAGCGCACTGACGTACATCTGCATGTCTTCCTGTGCCGCCAGCGTGCGGAGCTGGCCGAGCAGGCCCTGACGACGGACATCGTCGAGCTTCTCGCCGGCTTCAACCTTGTTCAGGCGGTAGAGCATGTAGCCGGTGCCGCGGATTTCGACGCCGGCGTAGGACGGCAGCTTGTCGGAATTCATGCGGAACACGGCGGGCACCGCCGGCGGCGGCAGGCGGCTGGCGTCCATGCGCGAGACGCGCTTGGCGGCCCCCCAGGTCTGCTTGTCTTCGCCCTTCTTCAATTCGGCGAGGCGAGCCTGACCGTCGGCGACCGCCAGCTTGAAGGCTTCCTCGTTGCGCAGCACGGTCTCGATCTCGGCCTTGACGCTTTCGAACGGCTGCAGCGCAGCCGGCTTGTATTCGACGATGCGGGCGGCGGCCAGCGTGTTGGGGGCGATCTCGACGGCTTCGGTATTGCGCTTGTTCTTGATCGCGTCGTCCGAGAACAGCGCCGCCAGCAGCTTGGCGTTGGCCAGCGGGCCGTTTGCCGGATCGGCCTGACGACCGAGCCAGCCACTCTGCTGGACCTTCAGCTTGAACTGGTCGGCAGCCGGCTGCAGGCTGTCGGATTGTTCGTAGACCGCGTTGCTGAACGCTTCGACGGCTTCGGCGAACTTGCGGCCGGCGGCGGCCGTCTTCAGTTCCTTCTCGATCTCGCCGCGCACTTCGGCCAGCGGCTTTTCGCGGGCGGCGCGGATAGCGGTCAGGCGGATGATGTGGAAACCGAAATCGGATTCGACGATGCCGGAGGTCTCGCCTTCCTTGAGCGCGAAGACGGCATCCTCGAAGGGCTTGACCATCATGCCGCGGCCGAAGAAGCCGAGGTCTCCGCCCTGGCCGGCGGAACCCGGATCATCGGAGTTCTTCTTGGCGATCTCGGCGAAGGCGGCCGGCGTCTTCTGCACGTCCTTCAGCACCTGCTCGGCCTTGGCCCGGGCCTGCGCCTTGTCCTTGCCCTCGGTGGCGATCAGGACATGGCTGGCGCGGCGTTCCTCGGGCTGCTGGTAGCGGTCCTTGTGACCGTCGTACCAGGCCTTGATCTCGTCGTCGCTGACCTTGACCTCGAGTCCGTCCTGGGTCAGAACGACGAATTCGGCGCGGGCCTGGTCGGGCGTTTCGAAGCGCTTGCTGTTCTCGTCGTAGAACTTGCGCGCCGCGTCGTCGGCCAGCTTCACCTTGCCCCGGTAAGCGTCGAGGCCGAGCAGGATTTCCTGCACGTCGCGCTGCTCGGTCTGCAGCGCGAGAACGCGCTCGCCGATCGTCGTCGACAGCACACCGGACTGGCCGATGCTGCCGGCCAAACGCTGCAGCGTCATGTCCTGCCTGACCTGCGCCTCGAAGCTTTGCGGCGACATGCTCTGGCCGCGCAGCAGCGCCTCGTAGCGCTGGGTCGAGAACTTGCCGTTCTCGTGGAAGGCCTCGATCGAGGCGATCGCATTGCGCACCGCCTCATCGCTGACGTACAGGCGGCGCTTGCTGGCTTCGATCAGCAGCAGACGGCGGTTGATCAGGTCGTCGAGAATCGCCTTGCGGAATTCCGGGTTCTCGAACATCTTGGGATCGACCTGGCCGACCTGGCTACGCACGCGCTCCTGCTGCTCGCGCAGCGCCTGCTGGTATTCCTGCTGGCTGATCTGGACATCGCCGACCTTGGCGACGCCGCTACCGGTACCGCTGCGGTTGAAATACGAATCGAGGCCGAAGAAGGCAAAGGGCAGCATGATCAGCACCAGGAAACCCTGGACGATCCTCTTGTTGTTGCGGACTGCGTCGAACATGAGCAGAAAATCCTTCGAGTACGTTCACTGCAGCGGCACGGCAGCCGCCGCAAAAGGGGCAATGATACCGTAGTTGCTCAAGCCCTGCCCTCCTTCGCAGCGCTTTCGCCACCTCCGAAAATACGCCCGAGGCGACGGATGGCATCGTCGATTTCCGGCGTGTGCGGGTTGCCGCAGTTGAGGCGCAGGCAGTTGCGGTACATGCCGCTGGCCGAGAACAATTCGCCCGGCACGTAGGACAGGCGTTCGCGCAAGGCCCGGTCGTGCAAGCGGATGGTATCGATGCCTTCCGGCAGTTCGATCCACAGCACGTAACCGGCCTGCGGCTGGGCGATCCGCGTGCTCGCCGGGAAGTAGCGCGAAACCGCCGCCTGCATGCTTTCCACCTGGCGCCGGTAGGTCCGGCGCAGGCTGTGCAGATGCCGGTCGACGGCGCCCGATTCCAGGTATTCGGCGAGCACCATCTGCGTCAACGGGTTGGTGCCGCCGCTGGTGATTGTCTTCTGCAACGCGACTGCCGGCTTGTGGCGACCGGCGGCGATGAAGCCGATGCGCAAGGACGGCGACAGGCACTTGGAGAACGACGCGCAGAGCATGACGTTGCCGCTATCGTCGAAAGCCTTGACCGGCCACGGCCGCTCGTCGCCGAAATGCAGGTCGCCGTAGATGTCGTCCTCGATCACCGGAATGCCGCGCGCCGCCATGAGCGCCGCCAGGCGCCGCTTGCGCTCGTCGGGCATGACGCTGCCCAGCGGGTTGCTGCCGTTGGCGACGAGCAGGCAGGCGGCGACGCCACCATTGCGGGTGGCCAGCTCCAGCGCCTCGACCGACATCCCGGTGCGCGGATCGCAGGGGATTTCCAGCGCCTTCAGGCCCAGCGTCTCGAGCAGTTGCAGCATCAGGTAATAGGCCGGCGATTCGACCGCCACCGTGTCGCCCGGCCGGGTCACCGCGCGCAGGCAGAGGTTGAGCGCCTCGGTGCAGGAGTTGGTGATGACGAATTCCTCGGCCGCCAGCGGCCCGCCCCAGGCCAGCGAGCGGCGCACCAGCTGGCGGACCAGCGGCGGCAGGTCCATATGGACGTGGCTGCCGGTTTCGAGCAGGTGCGGATGGCGCCGCGCGACGCCGGCGTAGAGGCGATGCAGGGCAGCGATCGGCAGTAGCTCGTTGGCCGGCAACGCGGCGGAGAGCGGCGCCACGCCTGGCTTGGCGCCGGCCTGCAGGACATGCACCAGGCGCTGCGAGATGTCGACCGGCATCGGCCCGTCCGGCGTCGCCCTTGCTTCCGGCTCGCGCCGCGCCATCGCCGGCGGCCGGACGAAATACCCGGACTGCGGCCGGGCCTCGACCAGCCCGCGTTCCTCGAGCTGACGCATGGCCTGCACCACGGTGGACACCGACAGCCGGCGCTCCTGCGACAGCCGCCGCACCGACGGCAGGCGGTCGCCGTGCTTGAGGATGCCGTCACCGATCATGCCGGCCAGCTCGCCGGCGAGTTTCTCGTAACGAAGGGGTTCTACGGCCATCGCACACCATCACAGTTGTCATTGAAAAACACCAGCACAGTTTCAAACACTCCAGACTGTGACGGTCACAATTTCGTTTCCGTGTGACTGTATCATTGATTCGTCCGCCCCTAAACTGTGCCTGCATTCAGAAAGGAGATGCGAGATGAAAATCAAGTTTGGCGAAGGTGAGGTATATTTGCGGGAACACTGCCCCCTGAGGCTTTCCGAGGCGCGCGGCATCGTCGTCCGCTGCACCCGCGGCGTGCTGTGGATGACGGTCACCGGCGAAGCCGGCGACATCGTCCTGGCCGCTGGCGAAAGCCACCGCGTGCGGGTGGCCGGCCGCATCGTCATTGAAAGCATCAGCAGCGACGCCCGCGTCCGCTTCGAACACAGCACCGGCGAGCGTATCGCCCGCGCCGCCAGCGCCATGATCGGCAGCATGCGCCGCCGCATCGCCGGCATGCACAGCGCCGCCAAACATCTGACCGCCTGAACCCCCGTTCAGGTCCCGAGATAGCGGCCAGCCTTGTGGTTGGCCGCCAGCACCAAGTTGAGCGCCAGCGCGCCGACAATCGACAAACCCACCGTCAGCGGATCGCGGATCACCAGACCGGCGAGCAGGATCGCCGCATCGGCCGCCATCTGCACCTTGCCCGCCGACCAGCCGCGACGCTGCTGCAGGTACAGCGCGAGCACCCCGAGGCCGCCGAGGCTGGCCCGGTGGCGGACGATCATCAGCAAGCCAACGCCGATCAGGAAACCGCCCATCACCGCGGCGAACAGCCGATCGATCCAGGCCACCGAGACGACCAGCGGCAGCAGCGCGGTATAAAGCGAAAGCAGACCGACACAGAAGAAGGTCTTGAGCGTGAACACGATGCCCATCGCCCGCCAGGCAAACAGGTAGAACGGCAGGTTGGCAACGAACAGCACCCCGGCCATCGGCCAACCGGACAAATAATGGATCAGGAAGGCGACGCCGACCGTGCCGCCGGTGAGCAGCCCGGCCTGCTGCAACAACATCACCGCGAAGGCGACGAACATCGGCGCCACCAGCAGCGCCTGGGCATCCTCGAACAGGCTGTGGCGGGTCGGCGTTTCCGGCCGCACGGCACTCAGTCGGCGCGCGCCAGGCGGCGGATCGACGACGACATGGCGATCCGGCCGCTGCCGGTGAAGGCTTCCAGATTGGTTTCGATATCGTCGAGTTCGTAGCGGTAATTGACCATCATCCCGAACGACTGGGCGAAGCCCTTGGGCGCCGTGTCGGCCAGATAGTTGAGGCGCTCGATACGGGCGCCGTTACCGAGGTGGAAGCGCGATACCGGGTCGTAGGGCGGCGCGTTGTCGCCGTCGCCGCGCTTGGCCGTCGCCAGGTAGCGGGCGGCCAGACGCTGCAGCGGCTCGCGCAACTGGCGGGCGATTTCCTTGTCCTCGGCCCAGGCGCCGGCCGTCAACTGTTCGAGGCTGAGGTCGATGCCGACTTCGCCAAGCACCTGCGGGTTGTGCCTCACCCAACTGGCGAGCGCCGGAATCGGCGACAGCGTGGCGAACTTGTCGAGCTTGGGGAAATCCCGTTTGAGGTCGTCGATCACCCTCTTGAGCAGAAAATTGCCGAAGGAGACGCCGCGCAGGCCGACCTGGGTGCTGGAGATCGAATAGAAGATCGCCGTGTCCGCCTTGCGGTTGTCGAACACCGGCGCATGGACGTCGAGCAGTTCCTGGACGTTGCCGGCCAGGTGGTCGGTCAGCGCCACCTCGACGAAGATCAGCGGCTCGGCCGGCATGCGCGGATGAAAGAAGGCGTAGAGCCGGCGATCGGCGTCGAGGCGGTTCTTCAGATCGTCCCAGGATTTGATCTCGTGCACCGCCTCGTACTCGATCAACTTCTCGAGCAAGGCCGCTGGCGAATTCCAGGTCAGGCGCTGCAATTCGAGGAAGCCGACGTCGAACCAGGCGTTGAAGCGCGACTCCAGTTCGCGGTCGAGCACCGCCAGCTCGCGGTCTTCGTGCAGGTAACGCAGCAGGTCGGCGCGCAGGTCGACGAGGAACTTGACGCCCTGCGGTATCGCGTTGAACTGCGTCATGATGCGGATGCGCGACGAGCGCATCGCCGCGCGCAGCGCCGCTTCCGCCTTCCACTGGCCGGGCGTGCCGACCGCCGCCTGGTAGGCGGTGTGAGCGGCGGCGACCTTGTCCGGCGCCGGACCGAATTCGAGGGCGATCATTTTCAGGAACTGCTGGCGGCCGCCATCATCAAGGTTCAGATAGGTTTCCGCCAGCTTCGCCGCGCGCGTCCGCGCCGACACCTCGCCGCCCTGCCCGGCGGCACATTCGCCCAATTGTGCGCGCAACCGTTCGAGCCCTTTTGCGGTCAGCGAACTGCGGCGCTGCCCGGGAACGATCAGGGAACGCAAGCGATCAACGATGCTGTCATTAGCCATGGTGCTTTCCTCCTTTCCGGCATTTTGCCCGAGAAGCCCCGCCCCGTCAGCGTCTACGGCCAGCGACCGCGGCTGGCGGAATTTGCATGCAAGCTGTCCGGCCGCGCAATCGCCTTGCCCATGTCCGGGCACTATCATCGTTTCCTGATCAACCCACGCGGAGATACGCATGCTCGCCTTCCAGGACTACTACCCCGAAAACGTCGCCCACTGCTACGGTTGCGGCAAGCTGAACGAACACGGCCACCAGATCAAGACCTACTGGGACGGCGACGAAACCGTCACCCGCTACACGCCGCGTCCGGAACACACGGCGATCCCCGGTTACGTCTATGGCGGCCTGCTCGCTTCGCTGATCGACTGCCACGGCACCGGCACCGCCGCCGCCGCGATGTACCGCCAGGAAAACCGGGCGATGGACAGCGAACCGCCGTTCCGCTTCGTCACCGCGTCGCTGCACGTCGATTATCTGAAGCCGACGCCGCTCGGCCCGGAACTGGAAATCCGCGGCAAGGTGAAGGAAATCCGCGGCCGCAAGGTGATCGTCGAAGCCACCGTTTACGCCGACGGCGTCGCCACCGCGCGCGGCGAAATCGTCGCCGCCCAGATGCCGCCCAGCTTCACCGCCTGATTTTTCAAGCGACAACACGCCGTTACAGACGGCCACTGAAAAAAACCGGGGTCGTAGGCAAAATGCGTCGTTCCGCAACGACGAGACTGTGCCATGACCCCGGAAAACGCCATCCTGACGATCAGCCTGTTTGCCGCCTTCGCCGACGGCAGCAACGACGACCGCGAACGCGAACACATCCGCCGCTTCGCTGAAACGATGGGCGACACCGCCCCCGAACTGCCCAGGCTCTACCAGGACGTGTTGTTCAAGCGGGTGACGCTGGACGGCGCCGTACAGGCACTGGGCGAACTCGGCCAGCGCCAGTTCGCCTACGAGATGGCGGTCTGCGTCTGCGACGCCGACGGCGTGCAAACAGCGACGGAACAGGCATTCCTGGCCAACCTGAAAAGCCGCCTCGGCCTTGACGGCAACGCCGAAGCCAGCGCCTTCGCGGCCCAGGCCGACACGCTGGCGGCGGCTGCCGCCGTCCCGCCGCCCGCCACTGCGCCAGCAGCACCTGCAGCGACGGTCAACGACGCCGAACTCGACAAATCCATCCTCAACTATTCGATCCTCAACGGCGCCCTCGAACTCTTGCCGCAATCCTGGGCCTCGGTGGCGATCATCCCGCTGCAGGTAAAGATGGTTTACCGGATCGGCAAAGCCCATGGCGTCGAACTCGATCAGGGCCACATCAAGGAGTTCCTCGCCACCGTCGGCGTCGGCCTGACCTCGCAATACCTCGAACAATTCGGCCGCAAGCTGCTCGGCGGCCTGCTCGGCAAGATGGCCGGCAAGACCGCGGGCAAGATCGGTCGCGCGGCAACCGGCATGGCCTTCTCGTTTGCCACCACCTACGCCCTCGGCCAGGTCGCCAAGCGTTATTACGCGAGCGGCCGGCAAATGAGCACGCAGTTGCTGCAGGAAAGCTTCCAGGGCCTGCTCGGCCCGGCCAAACAGTTGCAAAGCCAGTACCTGCCGCAGATCGAGCAGCGGGCGCAGACGCTCGACGCCGGCCAGGTGATGAACCTGGTGCGCGGCGGCGGTTTCTGACGCGATGCGCCGCCTCGGCGCTGCCCTCCTGCTGCTGACCGCCCTCACCGGCTACTGCGCCGCCAACCCTTACTACGACGCGGAAAAGGCGCATCACCGGCCGGACGGCTTCGTCAACAGCGACCCCGCCGCCCGCATCGACGGCGCGCCCTGGTACGAAGTCCTGGGCCGACGCTGGCGCGGCGATTTCCAGCCGGCCGCCGAACCCGCCGGCGGCTACGCGGCCTTCGCCGCACGCTGGGTAGTGCAACCTGACCGCGCCCAGCTCGACGATCCCGGCGGCCTGCCGCGCCTCACCTGGCTCGGCCACGCGACGCTGTTGCTGCAGGCCGGCGGCCGCAACATCCTGATCGACCCCAACCTCGGCGAGTACGCCGGCCCCAGCCCCTGGCTGGCAGCCCGGCGCCTGGTGGCGCCGCCATTGCGCGTCGCCGAACTGCCGCCCATCGACCTCGTGCTGATCTCGCACAACCACTACGACCACCTCGACCAGGCCACGCTGCAGGCCCTGCTCGCCCGGGGCGACCGCCCGCTGTTCATCGTCCCGCTCGGCGTCAAGGCCTGGTTCGAGGATCTCGGAGTCGAGCGCGTGCGCGAACTCGACTGGTGGGACCGGGTCGATTTCGACGACCTGACGATCTACTTCACGCCGGCCCAGCACTGGAGCAAACGCGGCCTGTTCGACGCCAACACGACGCTCTGGGGCGGCTTCTGGCTCGACATCCTGGCTGGCCCGGCGCGGACGACTTTCCTGTACACCGGCGACACCGGCTATTCCCGGGACTTCCGGGAAATCCGCCGGCGCCTGGGCGCCCCCGACCTGCTGGCGGTACCGATCGGCGCCTACGAACCGCGCGATTTCATGCGCCGCCAGCACGTCAACCCGGACGATGCCCTGCAGATCGCCGAAGACCTCGGCGCCGGGCACGTCGTCGGCGTGCACTGGGGCAGCTTCGCGCTGTCACAGGAAAGCTTCGACCAACCGCCGCGCGACCTTGCCGCCGCGCTGAAACGCCGGCACCTGCCGGAAACGCGGGTATGGTGGCTGCGCCAGGGCGAGACGCGGCGCCTGCCCTGAACCGCGCCCGGTTTGCCTGATCCGGCGAATCGGCCTATCCTGCGCCAGTCTTCAGGGCGGGGTGGAACTCCCCACCGGCGGTAAGTACGCGTGCGAACGCGTGCCAGCCCGCGAGCGCCGCGGTTTTCGCAAGAAGCCGCGGGTCAGCAGATTCGGTGCGATGCCGAAGCCGACGGTCACAGTCCGGATGAAAGAAGGCAGCCATGTCCGCAGCATCCCGCGAGGGATCGTTGCGGCTTTCTGCATCCCTGAAACGCCTCTTTTCCATCTTTACAGGAGCGTTTCATGAACACCGCAAATCCCCTTTCCCAACATCTCGACGCCTCGCTGGCCGCGGCCGTGGCCGCCATCCGCTCGGGCCGCCCGGTGATCCTGCTCGACGACGACGACCGCGAAAACGAGGCCGACCTCGTGATGGCGGCGCAACACGTCACCGCCTCGTGGATGGCCCGCTTCATCCACGACTGCAGCGGCATCGTCTGCCTCTGCCTGGACAACGCGATCGCCGACCGCCTCGAGCTGCCGCCGATGGTGGCCGACAACACCAGCCGCCACGCGACGCCCTTCACCGTCTCGATCGAAGCCCGCCACGGCGTCACCACCGGCGTTTCCGCCGCCGACCGCACGGTCACCGTGCTGATGGCGGTCGCCGAAAATGCCAGCGCCGCCGATCTCGTCCGCCCCGGCCACATTTTCCCGCTGCGCGCCAACGACCGCCGCGTCGCCGGCCGCCGCGGCCACACCGAGGGCTCGGTGCTGCTCGCCGAACTGGCCGGCCTGCGCCCGGCCGCCATCCTGTGCGAACTGATGAACCCGGACGGCACCATGATGCGCGGCCAGCAGGTGCGTGACTACGCCGCCCGCCACGACCTGCCGATCACCTCGATCGCCGCACTGGCCGCCGGCGCCGCCGCCTGAAAACGGGCGGGCAAGATGCCGCGTGCATTTTGCCCCCCCGCCTTGCAACGGTGGCGTGAAAAAATCCCCACGCCCCCCTTGGCAAGCGGCGTTTCATGGCTTACTATTCGCCCCCTTTCGACGCCTGCCCAGGTGGCGGAATTGGTAGACGCACTAGTTTCAGGTACTAGCGGGTAACTCCGTGGGGGTTCGAGTCCCTTCCTGGGCACCAACGAAAGAATCGGGCGCATCGCGTCCTGTCCGTCAATGCGGGCGAAGCTCTGGTGGTGAAATTGGTAGACACGCTATCTTGAGGGGGTAGTGCCGCAAGGCATGCGAGTTCGAGTCTCGCCCAGAGCACCAGGAACAGCTATCCTCAGGCTTTCCTCACAAAAATCTCACCGAACATGTCGTTACACACCTGGTTTGCCTTCTTCGTCGCCTGCTGGGTGATCAGCCTGTCGCCCGGCGCCGGGGCCATCGCCTCGATGTCGTCCGGGCTCAGCTTCGGCTTCCGGCGCGGTTTCTGGAACGCCATCGGCCTGCAACTGGCCCTGCTGCTGCAGATTGCCATCGTTGCCGCCGGCGTCGGTGCGCTGCTCGCCACTTCCGAATTCGCCTTCTCGCTGATCAAGTGGTTCGGCGTCGCCTACCTGCTCTATCTCGGCTGGAAACAATGGATGGCACCGGCCGGCGATCTTGCCACCGAAACCGTCGACGCCCGCCGTGGTCGCCCGCTGGCGCTCGTTCTGCGCGGTTTCATCGTCAATGCCAGCAATCCGAAGGCGATCGTCTTCATCCTCGCCGTCCTCCCGCAATTCCTCGAATCGACGCGCCCGCTGCTGCCGCAATACCTGACCATGGCGGCCACCATGGTCGCCGTCGATCTGGTGGTGATGGCCGGCTACACCGGGCTCGCCGCGCGCGTCCTGCGCCTGCTGCGCCAACCGGGCCAGCAGCGGCTGCTCAACCGGGTCTTCGGCGGCCTGTTCGGCGCCGCCGCCGCGCTGCTCGCCACCGTCCGCCAGGCGGCGCACTGAGTCAAGAGAACGAGCGGCGCGGCCTTCCGTAGCCGTTGGCAGATCGACAGCGAATGCCCGGGAGAGACCGGGCGAACGGCGGCGACGCCACTCAATGAAGTCGCAACCTCGGCCGCGAATCCGCGATAATCGTGCCATTGCCTTTTCCCGGAAATGCAGCCATGCCGCGCCTTCCCCCGCAATGGAACACGGCCGCCCAGACCGCCTGGGAAGACAACCGACGCAACGACGCGATCCAGACGCTGGTCGACGAAATCAACGCCAGCGGCCCGGAGAAGCCGGAAGCGACGGTCCTGCAACTCGCCTACTACCTTTTCCTGCTCGGCGACTACCGCTCGGCAGCGACGGTCCTCGAAACCCGTCTCGCAGCGACGACCAACCCCGCCATCACGCTCAACCTGGCGGTCTGCTACCTGCGCCTGCGCCGCTTTGCGGAAGCCGCCGCCATGGCGCAGCGGACCTTGGCCCGCCAACCCGACGATATCGTCGCCCACGACACCCTGGCCAGCGCCAGCTTCGGCCTCGGCGACCTCGCCGCCGCCAGGCAGGCCGGCACCCGGGCGCTGCAGTTGAAGGCGGCCGCCGCCCATCCGACGGCAAGCGACTGGCAACTGCCTGATAACCCGACCGCCTCGGCCGACGCGCCGGGCAAGGCACGGGTGATCGCCTTCTCGCTCTGGGGCAAGCAGCCGCGCTACCTGCGCGGCGGCCTGCGCAACCTGCTCCTCGCCGCCGACCTCTACCCGGGCTGGCGCCTGCGCTTCTACCACGACGCCACGGTGCCGGCCGAGTTCATCGCGCTGATCCACGAACTCGACGGCGAAACGATTCAGCAGCCGGACGGCCAGAGCCTGCGCCAGAAGCTGTGCTGGCGCTTCCAGGTCGCCAATGACCCGAGCGTCGGCCGTTTCCTGGTCCGCGACATCGACTCGGTGTTCAGCCTGCGCGAAGCCAATGCCGTCGCCGAATGGCTGGCCTCGGAGCGCTGCTTCCACATCATCCGCGACTGGTGGACGCACACCGACCTGATCCTCGCCGGCCTCTGGGGCGGCGTTGCCGGCATCCTGCCCGACCTCTCCGGCATGCTCGCCGAGTACGATTCCCAACGCATGGAGACACCGAACATCGACCAGTGGTTTCTCGGCGAACGGGTCTGGGCCTACGTCCGGAACAGTTGCCTGATCCACGACCGCTGTTTCGACCAGCCCGGCAGCCATCGCCTGCCCCCGCCCGACGACGACCGCCACATCGGCCAGAACGAGGCCGCGCTCGCCCTGCAGGAACGCCTGCTGCGCCCATGGATCGAGCGCCACCCCTGCCTCCGCGAACAGCCACCGGCCGACGCTTGAACATTCCCGTCACTATCCGACAGAAGGAGACTTTCATGCCCCGCCACCTCGCCCTGCTGCTCCTCGCCGCCTCGCTCGGCGCCAGCGCCCAGGAGCCCCAACCCGTTGCCGTCGACGAAGCGACATTGCTGGAACTGATCAAGAACCAGCGCCTGAGCACCGACAACGTCCGCTGGGGCAACGTCCAATTGCAGTTCGACGCCAATGGCGGGCTGTACGGCACTGCCAGCGGCGGCAGCGATTCGGGCAAATGGCGGATCGCCGAGGGTAAGCTCTGCTTGCAATGGCGTCGCTGGGACTACGAAGGCTGCGGCGCGGTCGAGAAAATCGGCGACAACCGCTATCGCCACCTATGGCCCAACGGTACCCCGCACTTCACTTTCAACCGCTGAGCGGCGCGGAAATTGCTTACAGGGTTTTCCTGTTGCTCAATGCCGCCATTTCTGTCGACAACCCGACACAGGGCGGCCGAGCAACATCCTCATTCACCATTGCAACCGCACAGGAGAAAACCCGATGTCCGTTGCCAATATCAAGGCATTTTCCGAAAAAGCCCGGGCCGATGCCGCCCTCGGCGAAGCTCTCAAAGCCTGTCAGAAACTCAAGGAATTGCGCAGCCTCGCCCGCGAGCATGGCTACGAATTCGACGAAGACTCGCTCTATCCGCCGAACGAACCGCAATTCACCCATGACCAGCTGTCCGAGCGCCTGGTCAAGAATCTGCTGCCGAGCTGATCGCTGCCATGAAAAAAGCCGGGAAATCTCCCGGCTTTTTTCATGCGCCTGCAGCGTCTCCGATCAGACTTCGCTGACTGCAAATTCGATCTCGCTACCGGTCTGGACGATCTTCTTCACAGCGCATTCGGCAATCGAATCGATGACGGCAGCGCGCTGTTCGGCGGTGAAATGCGCCGGAAAACTCACCTCGGTGCGGAACTTGGCCAGCGACAGCGGCCCCTTGGCACCGGCAAACGGCTTGCAGGAGATATCGATACCCGCCGCCGACACCCCCAGCTCCTTGCAGGCCTTCTTGGCATAAACCGCCGCGCAACCGGCCAGCGTGGCGTAAAAACCTTCAAGCGGATTCATCTCCGCCCCATTGACGGCAAAACGGACTTGATGACGGCTGCTGGCGACGGTAATCAGCGGCGTGTCGTCGACCTGAATCGAAAACATGTATTTCTCCGTGGAAAAGTGCGAAAACCCAGGCGGGCCCCAGTAAAACAGAAATTGCTAATATACCGAGTATAAACCGCCGCCTGCTGCGCCGCAACAAACCGGGCCGTCAATTTCCCCCGCTCACACCTTCGCCGCAGTCGGCTGATCGCTGAGCCAGGGTTGCAGCACGCCGGCCAGCCAGTTCATGAACAAGCGTACCCGTTTTGCCAAGTGACGCCGGTTGCCGTAGAGCAAACTCACCGGCAAGGCCGGCGCGCGGTATCCGGGCAGGATTTCAATCAACTGCCCGCTGGCCAGCAGTGCTTGCATGCCGTGCGCAGGTGCCTGGATGATGCCGAGCCCAGCCAGACAGGCGGCGCGATAGGCGTCGGAGTTGTTGACCACCAGGCTGGCCGGCAGGCGCTGCACACGCAATTCGCCGCTGACCGGATCGAGGTATTCGAAACCCGCCGGTTTGTCGCCCAGCGTGCTGCTGTAATGGACCAGGCGATGCCCGGCCAGCGCCGCCGGCGAGTCCGGCACCCCGTGGCTGGCCAGATATTCCGGACTGGCGCAATTGGCCTGGCGAAAGTAGCCGAGATGGCGGGCGACCAGCGACGAATCGGCCAGCGACCCGACGCGCAACACGCAATCGAAGCCCTCGCCGATCAGGTCGACGCGGCGGTCGGTACTGCCCAGCTCGAGCGCAATCCCCGGATGCCGGGCGAGGAATTCAGGCAAATGCGGCATCACCAGATCGCGCGCCACCGCCAACGGCAGGTCGACGCGCAACCGTCCTTGCACGCCCGTCTCATCGTCGCGGAACATCTGATCGAGTTCATCCATGTCGGCCAACAGATCCAGGCAGCGCGCGAGATAAGCCTGACCGTCGGGCGTCAATTGGACGCGCCGCGTCGTTCGCTGCAATAGCCGCACGCCAACCCGGTTTTCAAGCTGCTGAACGGCCAGTGAGACCGAGGCCTTGGGCACACCGAGGCTGTCGGCAGCACGGGTGAAACTGGCCACCTCGGCGACCCGGACAAAAACCTGCATCGCATCGAGCGGGTTCATCGCTCACCTTTATCCAGAATAAGCGAACAGTCTAAACAAAAATCGCCGGTTTATTCGACAAGATGCCAGCAATAGACTGCAGCCATCGTTCAACCACCCCAGGAGTGCACCATGACCCGAAAAATCGCCCTGATCACCGGCGGCAGCCGCGGCCTCGGCCGCAATGCCGCAGTCAAGCTCGCCACCCGCGGCGTCGATGTCGTCATCACCTACCGCCAGCGCGCCGACGAGGCCGCCGATGCCGTCGCCGCCATCGAGGCGCTCGGCGCGCGTGCCCTGGCGCTGCCGCTCGATGTCGGCAACAGCGCCAGCTTTGCCGACTTCGCCGAGCGCCTGCAGGCCGCTCTGCAAGACCATTGGCAACGACGCAGCTTCGACTTCCTGGTGAACAACGCCGGCATCGGCATCCATGCCGCCTTCGCCGAGACCAGCGAAGCCCAGTTCGACGAACTGATGAACATCCACCTCAAGGGCAGCTTCTTCCTGACCCAGCGCCTGCTGCCGCTGCTCGCCGACGGCGGCGCCATCCTCAACATCTCCACCGGCCTCACCCGCTTCACTCAACCCGGCTTCGCCGCCTACGCGGCGATGAAAGGCGGCATCGAGGTACTCACCCGCTACCTCGCCAAGGAACTCGGCCCGCGCGGCATCCGCGTCAACGTGCTGGCGCCTGGCGCCATCGAAACCGATTTCGGCGGCGGCCAGGTCCGCGACAACCCGCAGATCAACACCTACCTGGCCAGCCAGACCGCCCTCGGCCGCGTCGGCCGCCCGGACGACATCGGCAACGCCATCGCCCTGCTCCTCGCCGATGAAAGCGGCTGGATCAACGCCCAGCGCATCGAGGCTTCGGGTGGAATGTTCGTTTGATCCCGGGGGCGCGTCGCCACAAATACACGGGACAACTCGCGGGCCGTTGTGCCGTATTTTTGCGGCCCGCCACAAAATCTCAGGTCTATCGCAATCAAATATTCGACGCGCACCCAGGCAAGCAACAAGGAAAACATGCCATTTTTTGGCACGATCATGCTAAAGTTTGGCAATGTCTATTGCCACCGCCCTCTTTTCCGAAAGCCAGACCCGCGTTTTCCGCTGGCTGTTCGGCCAGCCGGAACGCAGCTACCACCTCAGCGAACTACGCCGCCTGACGCAGCTTGGCAGCGCCTCGCTGCAGCGCGAACTGAATCGACTGGTCGACGCCGGACTGGTGCTTTCGGAACACGTCGGCAACCAGCGCCGCTTTCAGGCCAATCCTGACAGCCCGGTCTACGGCGAACTGCTGGCCCTGACCCGCAAAACACTCGGCATTGGTCCGCTGATCGCCGAAGCCCTGCAGCCCCTCGCGGCACGCCTGGCCGTCGCGTTCATTTACGGTTCCGTCGCCAAGGAAACCGACACTGCGCAAAGCGACATCGACCTGCTACTGGTCGGCGAGCAACTCTCGCTGCACGAAGTCCTCACCCTGCTCCTGCCGCTGGAAGGGCTACTGGGGCGGAAGATCAACCCTAGCTGCTATACTCAATCCGAATACGCAAAACGCTTGGCCGAGCCGGATTCCTTCATCAATCGCATCCTCGCCCAGCCGACCCTGCCCCTGATCGGAGAAAACCTTGCCGCAAGCGGCGCTGGATAATCTGGTTCGCATCGGCCAACTCAAGGTCGAAGCACGCAACGACCTCGAAGTCGCCCGCCTGCTGAGCATGGCACGGACCCGCTTCGACGACGCGCAAGTCGCCAGCATCTCCGCCGAAGGCCGCTTCACCTTCATTTATGCTGCCCCCTAGCCGCGCTTCGCTGAAGGCATACCAAAAAACTCTAAAGGCGCCCAATTTATGTCCTGCTTGCTTACTCTCCTACGCCTGCTTTTCATCAGCCTTTCATTTGCCTTTGCCCTGCCCGCCAGCGGTAGTGAAATAAATAAGGATAGCCTTGATGCGCAAAAAGAACTGTTGCAGCTAAAGATTGATAGCAGCAAGGAATTGCTGCAAAAAGACATTGAGGCGCAGGGGAAGCGCCTTGATGCCTTCGACAAGCGGATTGACGACCAGATGAGCCGTGTCAGCGACATTGGTAACGCTATCGACCGCTTCACCGCTATCAGCGGATGGATCGGAATTCTGATCACAGTCCTTCTGGCTGCAGGCGGTTTGGTTGGTTATTTCTCTGTTGTAGCAAAAGCCAAGCGAGAGGCTAAAGAGACCGCTAGCGCCTGGTTTGCTGAAAACAGAAATACCCTGCTAGCCGAAATCGATTCACTTCACTCAGATGCGCGTAATAACATCAACGACTCTGTCCAGAGCGTCAAAAACACCGCTGCCGAAGCAAAGGCCATCATTGAAAGAGAGCAGAAAAGTATCGACCTTATAGAACCAGACTCATCGCCGAACCCAAATAACGACAAAGATGCTGAAGCACTCCTTCGCCGCACAAACGAGCTCAAAGACATTCCTGAAAGCCACTATTCATTCGACGACTGGAATACACGAGCATTCACCGCGTACAAAGCTGGAGAATTGGAAGAAGCGGCGCTGTACTGGGGAAATGCAGCAAAAGTCCCGGCGGCAGGTGTAAATAACTCAGCCCTGGCAATCTTCAACCGGGCTATCACGCTCGGGCAAATGGACAAAATAGAAGAGGAAATCGCCACCTACGACCAGTTAATCGCCAGTTACGCTAACGATAAGACTCCTGCGCTCCGAGAAAAAGTCGCCAAGGCGATGTACAACAAGGCGGTCAAGCTCGGACAAATGATGGAAAAAAAAGTAGAGGCAATCCTCCTCTACGACCAGTTGATCGCCATCTACGCTGATGACAAGACTTCTGCACTCCGCGAGCAAGTCGCCGCTGCCATGCTCAACAAAGCAGTCAGCCTTAATGAAATGGAGAAAACCGATGAGGCCATTGCCCTCTACGACCGGTTGATCACCATCTACGCTAACGACAACACTCCGGCGCTCCGCAAACTGGTTGCCGCAGCCATGAACGTCAAAGCAGTCCAGCTAGGAAGAATCGATAAAACCGATGAGGCCATTGCCCTCCAAGACCAGTTGATTGCCATCTACGCTAACGACAATACTCCCGCATTCCGCGAACAGGTCGCAAAAGCCATGTTCAACAAAGCAGTCACGCTCGGAAATATGGAGAAATACAAACAGGAAATCATCACCTACGACCAGTTAATCGCCGCTTATGTTGACGACAAGACTCCTGAACTACGCGAACTGGTCGCCAAGACCATGAGCAACAAAGCGGTCTCGCTCGGAAAGATGGAAAAAGACGATGAGGCAATCGCCCTATACAACCAGTTAATTGCCACCTACTCTGACGACAAGACCCCAGCACTTCGAAAACTAGTCGCCTCAGCCATGAATAACAAGGCGCTCACTCTCGGAAAGATGGAGAAGAATGATGAAGCAATCGCCCTCTACGACCAGTTGATTGCCACCTACGCCGAAGACAAAACTCCTGCACTCCGAAAACCGGTCGCCGCCGCCATGATCAACAAAGCGACCTCGCTAAAAAAGATGGAGAAGAATGATGAAGCAATCGCCCTCTACGACCAGTTGATTGCCACC
>CAZFXO010000001.1:138375-236632 GCA_964523045.1 uncultured Dechloromonas sp.
TACGCCGATGACAAGACTCCTGCACTTCGCGAACAAGTCGCAAAAACCATGTTCAACAAGGCACTGATGCTCAGAAAAATGGAGAAAGCCGAAGAGGCCATTGCCCTCTACGACCAGTTGATCACCACCTACCTTGACGACACGACTCCGGCACTCCGCGATCCAGTAGCCAATGCCATTTTAAACAAGGCGGCCATGCTCGGAAAAATGGAGAAAACAGAAGAAGCAATCACCCTCTACGCGCAGTTGATTGCCACCTACGCTAAAGACAAAACTCCCGCACTCCGCGAACATGTCGCCAATGCCATTAATTGCAAAGGCTTTTATCAGCTATTGTTTGCTAAGAAAAACTGGACGAAACGCGATCTAGCCCACGACCTTCTGGCACGGGCTGCGGAAAATCTAAGAGCTTGCCTGACGACAAAACCACAGTGGTACGTCGCTTTGGGAAACTTAGCCTACGTTCAATGGCTTCAAGGCAAGCAGCAAGCGGCAGAACATAGTTTCCGCAACGCGCTGTCTGCGAGCGAAGACGGTAGTGAAATGTTCTACAAAGCTATGCTCGACGACATCGCCCGAAATCCGATTCCCGAAGACAAAGGCTTTCGCGAATTGGTAGACCGACTTTGGATAGAGTATCAACAAGACAGCCTTCCGCCCAGCATCTAATCATCTCCAAAAAACCAGCAAGGCCAAGATTGCTCCCGACCTTTCTGGTTTTTACACCACGCTTGATCGCGCGGATCAGCCCTTCTTGTGCGTCGCCAACCGCGTCCAGGTATCGACGACGGTGTCCGGGTTCAGCGAGATCGAGTTGATCCCCTGGTCCATCAGCCATTCGGCGAGGTCCGGGTGGTCGGACGGGCCCTGGCCGCAGATGCCGATGTACTTGCCGGCCTTGTTCGCCGAGGCGATGGCCATGGCCAGCAGCTTCTTGACCGCCGGGTCGCGTTCGTCGAACAGGTTGGCGACCAGACCGGAATCGCGGTCGAGGCCGAGGGTGAGCTGGGTCAGGTCGTTGGAGCCGATCGAGAAGCCGTCGAAGATCTGCAGGAATTCGTCGGCGAGCAGCGCGTTGGACGGGATTTCGCACATCATGATCAGCTTCAGGTCGTGTTCGCCCTGCTTCAGACCGTGTTCGGCGAGCAGGTCGACGACGGCCTGGCCTTCGCCGATGGTACGCACGAAGGGAACCATCAACTGGACGTTGGTCAGGCCCATTTCCTCGCGCACTTTCTTCATGGCGCGGCATTCCATCTCGAAGCAGTCCTCGAAGGTCTTGGCGATGTAGCGCGAGGCGCCGCGGAAGCCGAGCATCGGGTTTTCTTCTTCCGGCTCGTAGAGCTCGCCGCCAAGCAGCTTGCGGTACTCGTTCGACTTGAAGTCTGAGAGACGGACGATCACCGGGTTCGGCCAGAAGGCGGCGGCGATGGTCGATACGCCTTCCACCAGCTTCTCGACGAAGAATTCCTTCGGGTTGGCGTAACCGCGGGCGCGGCGCTTGATTTCCTCGCGCTTGGAAGCCGGCAGGCGCTCGACGTCGAGGATGGCCTTCGGGTGGATGCCAATCACGTTGTTGATGATGAACTCGACGCGGGCCAGACCAACGCCGGCGTTCGGCAGCTGGGCGAATTCGAAGGCCAGCTCCGGGTTGCCGACGTTCATCATGACCTTGACCGGGACGTCCGGCATGGCCGAGATGTCGCGGGTGGTGATCTCGAAGTCGAGACGGCCGCGGTAGACATGGCCGGTGTCGCCTTCCGTGCAGGAGACGGTGACGGTATCGCCTTCGGTCAGCGTTTCGGTCGCGTCACCGCAACCGACGATGGCCGGGATGCCCAGTTCGCGGGCGATGATCGCGGCGTGGCAGGTACGGCCGCCACGGTTGGTGACGATGGCCGAAGCGCGCTTCATCACCGGTTCCCAGTTCGGGTCGGTCATGTCGGCGACGAGCACGTCACCCGGCTTGACCTGGTCCATCTCCTTCGGGTCCTTGACGATACGCACCGGGCCGACGCCGATCTTCTGGCCGATGGCGCGACCGGAAGCGAGCACCTTGGAGAAGGACTTCAGCTTGAACTTTTCCTGCTTGCCGGCGGAAGCCTGCGACTGCACGGTTTCCGGACGGGCCTGCAGGATGTAGAGCTTGCCGTCGACGCCGTCCTTGCCCCACTCGATGTCCATCGGACGACCGTAGTGCTTTTCGATGATCTGGGCGTAGCGGGCCAGTTCCATGACTTCTTCGTCGTTGATCGAGAACTGGTGGCGCAGCGATTCTTCCACTTCTTCGGTGATCGTCGACTTGCCGGCAACCTTCTCGGCGGCGAAGGTCATCTTGATCATCTTCGAGCCGAGGTTGCGGCGGATCACCGCCTTCTTGCCCTGCTCCAGCATCGGCTTGTGCACGTAGAACTCGTCCGGATTGACGGCGCCCTGCACCACCGTTTCGCCCAGCCCGTAGCTGGAGGTGACGAAGACGGCATCGCGGAAGCCGGATTCGGTGTCGAGCGTGAACATCACGCCGGCGGCGCCCTTGTCGGAACGGACCATGCGCTGGATACCAGCGGACAGCGCGACGTCGGCGTGCACGAAGCCCTTGTGCACGCGGTAGGAGATGGCGCGGTCGTTGTACAGCGAGGCGAAGACTTCCTTGATCGCGTGCATGATGTTTTCCAGGCCGACGATGTTCAGGAAGGTTTCCTGCTGACCGGCGAAGGAGGCATCCGGCAGGTCTTCGGCGGTGGCCGAGGAGCGCACGGCGAAGGACATGTCGGCGTTCGACTCGGCAACCAGGCGCTGGTACTGCTCGGTGATGGCGATGGTCAGGTCCATCGGGAACGGCGTGTCGAGGATCCACTGGCGGATTTCGGCGCCGGTCTTGACCAGGGCGTTGACGTCATCGACATCGAGCGCGTCGAGGGTGTCGTTGATCTTCTTGTCGAGGCCGGACTGCGCCAGGAACTCGCGGTAGGCGTGCGCCGTCGTGGCGAAGCCGCCGGGGACGCGGACGCCGGTGTCGGCGAGCTGCGAGATCATTTCGCCAAGCGACGAGTTCTTGCCGCCGACCTGGTCGACGTCGGTCATGCGCAGTTTTTCGAAGGGGATGACAAGGGCTTCCATCAGGGGGTCCTTTCGGTGGGGTCGAAGTTGCAAAAAGAAAAAATCAGGAGGTCGAGAAATCGGTGTTCAGTCGCCGTTCGGCGGTTTCGCGGCGGGCGACAGAGCGCAGCGAGTGGGCCAGCGTCTCGCGCACGAAATCGATGTGTGTCTCGGCGGCGGCGCGCGCCGCCTGCGGCTTGCTGTCGCGGATGGCGCGGTAGATCGCCTCGTGCTGGGTGAGCAGCAGCCGGCTGGCAGCCGGCACGCTCTTCAGTTCGCCGAGGTTGAGACGGATGTTGTCGTGCATCAGGCGCAGCAGCGCCGCCGACAGGTGGCCGATCAGCACGTTGTGCGAGGCGTCGCCGATCGCCTGGTGGAAGGCGATGTCGACCGCCGAGCGCTTGTCGGTGTCGTCGCTCTGGAAGGCCGTCTGCAAGGCGCCGAAGGCCTGGTCGAGGCGCAGCAGGTCGGCCTCGGTGGCGCGTTCGGCGGCCCATTCGGCGGCCTGGCCCTCGATCATGCGGCGGAATTCGAGCATGTCCTCGCGCAGGTTCGGGTAGGAACCCATCATTTCCTGCCAGGGATCGAAGAAACTTTTCTCCAGCGCCGCCGTGACGTAGGTGCCGCCGCCCTGGCGGCTCTGCAGCATGCCCTTGGACGCCAGCTTCTGGATCGCCTCGCGCAGGCTCGGCCGCGACACGCCGAGTTCGAGCGCCAGTTCGCGTTCCGCCGGCAGGCGGTCACCCGGCTTCAGCGAGCCTTCGAGAATACGGCGTTCCAGCGTCGAAGCGACGGCATCGGAAATCCGCTGAACCTGCACCTTGTTCGGCATTGGTAAGACCACCATGATTGGTAAGACCGGGCAATTCTAACCAGCCGAAAAACAAAGCGCAAGCTTAGGGATTTCCCTTGACCATCTCCTTGATGCATTGACCAAGTTACGGTTTTGCCTTAAATTTCCATTCCGCGACACAAGTGGTCTTACCATTTATCCATCAAATAAAAACGCGGAGCGAGGATGACAAACCCAACAACCCAGACCAGCCGGCCAAGCGACGTCTATTTCTTTGCGACCTGCGTCGTCGACCAGTTCTTTCCCGGCGCCGGCCTCGACGCCATCACCCTGCTCGAACGCCAGGGCATCCGCGTGCACTTTCCGGAAGACCAGACCTGCTGCGGCCAGCCGGCCTACAGCAGCGGCTTCGAAGAAGAAGCGCGGCGCGTTGCCGCCCACCAACTGACGCTGTTTCCCAACGACTGGCCGATCGTCGTTCCGTCCGGCTCCTGCGCCGGCATGATGAAACACCACTACCCCAAGCTGTTCGCCGCCGACCCGACCCGCAAGGCGGTTGCCGAGCGCCTGTCGGCGCGGGTCTACGAGCTGACGCAGTTCCTCGTCGAGGTCCTCGATTTCCAGCCGCAGGATTGCGGCGGTGATTGCAAGGTCGTCCTGCACACCTCGTGCTCGGCGCGCCGCGAGATGGGCGTCCATCTCACTGGTCGCAAGCTGCTGGCCGGACTGGAGAAGGTCAGCGTCGTCCAGCAGGATCACGAAAGCGAATGCTGCGGCTTCGGCGGTACCTTCTCGGTCAAGCAGCCGGAAATCTCCGGCGCCATGGTCGAGGACAAGGTCAAGGCGCTCAAGGCCACCGGTGCCGAACGCGTCGTCAGCGCCGACTGCGGCTGCCTGATGAACATCCTCGGCCACGCCGCCTGGAAGGACCAGCAGGCCGGCCGCAGCGAGCCCAGTCTGCCCGGCGAACACATCGCCAGCTTCCTGCTGCGCCGTACCGGAGGTGGAAAATGAGCGCCCGCGACCGCATCCTCGGCAAGCTGCGCCAGCACGCGCCGCAAACGGCCAAACCGCTGCCCGACGTCGGTAGCTGGTACGCCATGCATCGCCCGCTCGAAGCGGCCGCGGAAAAAGCCCGGCGCTTCCGTCATTTCATCGAACTGGCGCACGCCGAAGTGCATGCGGTGACCGCCGCCAACTGGACGGAGACGCTGCACGCCGTGCTCAAGGCGCGCGCCATCGACAAGCTGCTGGTCGCCGAAGGCACGCCGCACGGCGACGCGGCGCTCGACGCCCTGCCGCCGCGCGGCATCGAATGCAGCGTCTACGACATGGCGATCGAGGCCTGGAAGTCGGAGATGTTCAACGATACGCCGGCCGGCCTGACCGCCGCCCGCGCCGCGATCGCCGAGACCGGCACGCTGATCCTCTGGCCGAACGCGCTGGAGCCGCGGCTGATGTCGCTGGTGCCGCCGGTGCATATCGTGCTGCTCGACGCGTCGAAAATCTACAACACCTTCTTCGAGGCGATGTCCACGGAAGGCTGGAAGAACGGCCTGCCGACCAATTCGCTGCTCATCTCCGGCCCGTCGAAGACCGCCGACATCCAGCAGACGCTGGCCTACGGCGCGCACGGCCCGAAGGAACTGATCGTCCTGCTGCTGGAGGGCGAGGCATGAGCGAACATACCTTGCACTTCAAGCCGGCCGAAGGCTTCCGCGCCCGCTCCAAGGCCGTCGTCGACAATCCCTTCCTGCGCCAGAGCTTCCGCGGCGCGATGGATTTCCTGATGAGCAAGCGCGCCGCCCAGTTCCCCGACGCCGAGGAACTGGAAAGCCTGCGCAGCCTGGGCGAAGCGATCCGCCAGTACAACCTGGCCAAGCTGCCCGACCTGCTCGAACAGCTCGAAGCCAACCTGACCCGCAACGGGATCAAGGTGCATTGGGCGGAGACGCCCGACGAGGCGAACGCGATCATCCTCGGCATCATCCAGGGCCACGGCGCGACGAAGATGGTCAAGGGCAAGTCGATGGTCAGCGAGGAAATCGAGCTCAACCACGCCGCCGAAGCGGCCGGCATCGAGGCGCTGGAGTCGGACATGGGCGAGTACATCGTCCAGCTCGCCGGCGAAAAGCCGTCGCACATCATCATGCCGGCGATCCACAAGACCAAGGAGGAAATCGCTCGCCTCTTCGCGGAAAAGGTGCCCGGCGTCGATTACACGGACAACGTCGATGCGTTGATCCAGATCGGCCGCAACGTGCTGCGCCGCAAGTTCCAGGAAGCCGAAATCGGCCTCTCCGGCGTCAATTTCGCCGTCGCCGAGACCGGCACGCTGTGCCTGGTCGAAAACGAGGGCAACGGCCGCATGTGCACCACGGCGCCGGCCATCCACATCGCCATCACCGGCATCGAGAAGATCGTCGAGAAGCTCGAGCACATCCCGCCGCTCTATTCGCTGCTCACCCGCTCGGCGACCGGCCAGAACATCTCGACCTACTTCAACATGATCTCCTCGCCGAGAAAACCCGGCGAAAAGGACGGCCCCGAGGAAGTGCACCTGGTGCTGCTCGACAACGGCCGCAGCCAAGCCTACGCCGACGAGCAGTTGCGCAAGACGCTGCAGTGCATCCGCTGCGGCGCCTGCATGAACCACTGCCCGGTGTACACCCGCATCGGCGGCCACGCCTACGGCACGACCTATCCCGGCCCGATCGGCAAGATCGTCTCGCCGCACATGCTCGGGCTCGACGCCACCGCCGGCCTGACCACGGCGTCGTCCTTGTGCGGCGCCTGTGGCGAGGTCTGCCCGGTCAAAATCCCGATCCCCGAACTGCTGGTCCGCCTGCGCAACGAGGCCTTCTCGGCGCCGCACTCCAATCCCGCGATGCGCGGCCAGGGCGCCGGCCATTCGGCGCTGCAGTCGGCAATCTGGCGCGGCTGGGCGGCGGTCTATGGCTCGCCCGCGCTGTACCGCGCCGTCTCCTGGCTGGGCAGCCGCCTGCGTTTCCTGGTGCCGCGCCGCCAGGGCGGCTGGACTTCGGTCCGCACGCCGCTGCAGCCCGCCCCCAAGCGCCTGCGCGACCTGCTCAAGGACCGCAACTGATCCCTCTTGCCCGGCCTGCCGATTGATTCGGCGGCCGGGCTTTTTTTTGCCCGGAACGCCCGAATTCGCCCCGTCCAGTCCTCTATAAGACAGAAGAGAATGAACGCCCTGATCCAGACCCTCGCCGCCAGCCTGCCGTCCCACCAGGTCATCACCGACGAACTGCGCCGCCTCGCCTACGGCACCGACGCCAGCTTCTACCGGCTGATTCCGCAGGTGATCGCCATCGTCGAATCGGAAGACGAAGTCCGCACCGTGCTCGCCGCCGCCCACCGCCACGCCACACCGCTCACCTTCCGCGCCGCCGGCACCAGCCTCTCCGGCCAGGCCATCACGGACGGCGTGCTGGCGCTGATCGGCGAGGGTTTCGCCAGCTTCGAACTGAGCGACGACGCCGGTCAGGTCCGCGTCGGCCCCGGCATGATCGGCGGCGAGGTCAATCGCCGGCTGGCGCCGCTGGGCAGGAAGATCGGCCCCGACCCGGCGTCGATCGGCGCCGCCAAGATCGGCGGCATCGCCGCCAACAACTCTTCCGGCATGTGCTGCGGCACGGCGCAGAACAGCTACCAGACGCTGGCCGGCCTGCGCGTCGTATTCGCCGACGGCAGCCTGCTCGACACCGAAGACCCGGCCAGCATCGCCGCTTTCCGCAGCACGCACGGCGCGCTGCTCGGCGAACTCGACCGGCTCGGCCGCGAGACGCGCGCCGATATCGCGCTCGCCGAGCGCATCCGGCGCAAGTTCAAGATCAAGAACACCACCGGCTACAGCCTCAACGCGCTGGTCGACTACAGCGACCCGATCGACATCCTGGCCCACCTGATGATCGGCTCCGAAGGCACGCTCGGCTTCATTTCCCGGGTCACCTACCAGACTGTCGCCGAAGACCCGTACAAGGCCTCGGCGCTGGTCTTCTTTCCCGATATCCGCAGCGCCTGCGAAGCGGTGATCCGGCTCAAGCCGCAGCCGGTTGCCGCCGTCGAACTGCTCGACCGCCCGGCGCTGCGCTCGGTCGAGGACAAACCCGGCCTGCCGCCGGTGATGCGCACGCTGGGCAACGGCGCCGCCGCGCTGCTGATCGAGGTCCGCGCCGCCGACGCCGGCCTGCTGCAGCAACGCATCGCCGCCGTCGGCGCGGCACTCGCCGACATTGCCACGGTCGAGCCGCTCGCCTTCTCGACCGACCCGGCAACCTGCGAGATGTACTGGAAGGTGCGCAAGGGCACCTTCCCGGCGGTTGGCGCCGTGCGCCGGCCGGGCACCACGGTGCTGATCGAGGACGTCGCCTTCCCGGTGCCGATGCTGGCCGACGCCACACTCGACCTGCAGGCGCTGCTGCGCAAGCACGGTTACGACGAGGCGATCATCTTCGGCCACGCGCTGGAGGGCAACCTGCATTTCGTGTTCACCCAGGATTTCGGCGACCCGGCCGAAATCGAGCGCTACGCCCGCTTCATGGACGAGGTCTGCCACCTAGTGGTGCACAAGTACGACGGCTCGCTGAAAGCCGAACACGGCACCGGCCGCAACATGGCGCCCTTCGTCGAACTGGAATGGGGCAAGCAGGCGACCGAGCTGATGCGCCGGATCAAGACCCTGTTCGACCCGGAAAACCGCCTCAACCCGGGCGTCATCATCAACGACGACCCGCACGCCCACCTCGCCAACCTGAAGCCGATGCCGGCCGCCGAAGACCTCGTCGACCGCTGCATCGAGTGCGGTTTCTGCGAGCCGCTGTGCCCGTCGCACCGGCTGACGCTCAGTCCGCGCCAGCGCATCGTCGGCGTGCGCGAACTGGCGCGCCGCGCCGCCGCTGGCGAAGCGCCGGGCAAACTGGCCGCCGACTATCCCTACATGGGGCTCGACACCTGCGCCGGCTGCGGCCTCTGTTCGACCGCCTGCCCGGTCGGCATCAATACCGGCGACCTCACCCGCCGCCTGCGCGGCCGCCAGCTCGGCGGCCTCGGTCGGGCTGCCGCCGCCTGGAGCGGCGAGCACTTCGGTGCCTTCAGCGGTCTTGCCCGGCTTGGCCTCAAGGCCGGTCACGCGGCGGCTTCGATCGTCGGCGATAAAGCCGTCGCCCGACTCGCCGGCCCGGCTTGGCGGACACCGATGCCCAAAGCCGGCCGGACGCCAGCCGCGCAGCGCGGCGAAGGCGATCCGGTGGTCTATTTCCCGACTTGCGGTGCCCGCATCTTCGGGCCGACCACCGACGGCGAAGCGCAACTCGGCGACGTCGTCCAGCAACTCCTGCTGCGCGCCGGCTACGCACCGATCCTGCCGCAAGGTTTCGACCGCCTGTGTTGCGGCCAGATGCTGGCGAGCAAGGGGATGGCCGCCGAGGCCGACGCCATGGCCGACCAGCTCAGCGCCGCGTTAATGAAAGCTTCCGATAACGGCCGCCTGCCGGTGGTGATGGACGCCAGCGCCTGCTCGGCGCGGATGCGCACGCACCTGGCCGGCAAGCTCAAGCTGTACGACTTTCACGAATTCGCCCACGACGCGCTACTGCCGCGCCTGGTCATCCGCAAGCAAAGCGCGCCGGTTGCCCTGCACGTCAATTGCAGCGTCAAACGCACCGGCGCCGACGGCAAGCTGCGCGCCCTGCTCGCCGCCTGCGCCGAGCAGGTGATCGAACCGTCGGAAATCACCTGCTGCGGTTTCGGCGGCGACCGCGGTTTCGTCGTGCCGGAACTGAATCGCCACGCCTTGCGCCACCTGCACGACAGCACCAACGAAAAAGCGCTGGCCGGCTGTGCCTGCGGCGTTTCCACCAATCGCACCTGCGAGATCGGCCTTTCCGCCGAAAGCGGCATCACTTACCGCTCGGTTGCCTACCTGCTCGAAGCGTGCTCGCGCAAGGAGGACATCATGGCCTGTTGAGGGGGAAAAAGACACGCCGGAAGCGAGGTACCAGCTCGCGCCCGGCGCCGAGACAATGCTCGAATTGACACCGCCGTGAACGACAACTCAAGCGGCGGCTGCCTGATAGTTTTTTGTTATAAGGAATAATTGTATGACTTGGCAAATGAATGTCGATCCTTTCGACAACATCGGCCTGTCCGCGCTCGTCGCGGTCCTGCCGATCGCCTTCCTGTTCTGGGCGCTCGCCATCAAACGCATGAAGGGCCATTTTGCGGCCCTCGGCGGTACCAGCATCGCCTTCCTGATCGCCATCTTCGTCTATGGCATGCCGGTCGATCTGGCCGCCTTGTCCACGCTGTACGGCGGCGCCTTCGGCCTCTTCCCGGTGTGCTGGATCGTCATCACCGCGCTGTTCATCTACAACATGTCGGTGAAGACCGGCCAGTTCGAAGTCATCAAGAACTCGCTCGCCTCGATCTCCGACGACCGTCGCCTGCAGGCACTGCTGATCGCCTTCTCCTTCGGCGCCTTCATCGAGGGCGCGGCCGGTTTCGGCACGCCGGTGGCGATCACTGCGGCGATGCTCGCCGGCCTCGGCTTCAACCCGCTGTACGCGGCGTCGATCTGCCTGATCGCCAACACGGCGCCGGTCGCCTGGGGCGCCATCGGCATTCCCATCGTCGTCGGCGGTCAGGTGGCCGGCATCCCCGATCTGGCGCTCAGCCAGATGGTCGGCCGTACCCTGCCCTTCCTCAGCTTCCTGGTGCCGCTCTACCTGGTCATCCTGATGGCCGGCTGGAAAAAGGGCCTGGAAGTCTGGCCGGCCTGCCTGGTCAGCGGCGGTTCCTTCGCCATCGCCCAGTATTTCTCGGCCAACTCGCCGCTCACCGCGCCGCTGCTGCCCGACCTGATCGCCTCGATCACGTCGATCATCTGCACGGTCACCTTCCTCAAGGTCTGGCATCCGAAGGAAAGCTGGCACTTCGCCGACGAGCCGAAGCGCGAAGGCAAGGCCAAGCTGCTGTACACCGGCGGCCAGATCTTCCGTGCCTGGGCACCGTTCATCATCCTCTCGCTGTTCGTCTGCGCCTGGGGTATCAAGCCGGTCAATCAGGCGCTCGACCAGATCACCAAGACGGTGTTCAACTTCGCCTTCCCGATCGCCGGTCTCGACCAGATGGTGATCGACCAGGCCGGCAAGGCGAAGGCCGCGGTGTACAAGTTCAACGTGCTGTCGGCTGCCGGCACCGCGATCCTCTTCGCCTGGTTCTTCTCCATCGTCGTCATGGGCGCCTCGCTGAAGACCGCCGGCTGCGTCGCCCGCGACACGCTGGTCACGCTGAAGTGGCCGATCGTCACCATCGCCACCATCCTCGGCTTCGCCTACATCATGAACTTCTCCGGCATGGCGATCACGCTCGGCTACGCCGTCGCCAGGACCGGTGCCGCCTTCCCGTTCTTTGCCGCCATCCTCGGCTGGCTGGGCGTCTTCATGACTGGTTCCGACACTTCGACCAACGCGCTGTTCGGCAAGCTGCAGGCAGTCACCGCCGAGAAGATCGGCATCGACCCGGTGATCACGATGTCGGCCAACACCTGCGGCGGCGTCTGCGGCAAGATGATCTCGCCGCAGTCGATCTCGGTCGCCACCGGCGCCACCGGCATGGTCGGTCGTGAATCGGAAATCTTCCGCTTCACCTTCAAGCACTCGATCGGCATGGCCGTCGTCGTCGGCGGCATGCACATGCTGTGGGCCTACGTCTTCCCGGGCTGGGTGCCGACCTACGTCAAGCCGGTCGCGGCCGCCGCCGCTGCTGCCGCCGGCGCCGTCCAGGCGGCGATCAACCCGGTCGGCCTGATGTGGCTGGGGATCTTCGTCGGCATCATCACCTGCGTCACCTTCCTGGCCCGCCGCCTCGGCGCCGACCTCGAAGCGCCCGCCGCCGGGCACGACGAAGTGCATTTCCACTAAGGTGGATCGCCGCCGGGGCCCGCCCCGGCGGCATTGACCGCCCATCAAGGGCGGACAACTGGCTACAATCGCCGCTGTTTCCTTTTCTTCTTCCCGGGAATTTCCATGTCTGATTCCGCGTCCGATCCGCGCAAGGACGAACCTCTGCGCAACGATATCCGCCTGCTCGGCCGCCTGCTCGGCGACACCGTGCGCGACCAGGAAGGCGAGAGCGTCTTCGAGATCGTCGAAAAGGTCCGTCAGACCGCCATCCAGTTCGCCCGCAACGGCGACCCGGCCAGCCGCGCCGAACTCGCCGCGTTGCTCGACCCCCTGCCGCGCGACACCACCCAGGCCGTCGTCCGCGCCTTCAGCTATTTCCTGCAACTGGCCAACATTGCCGAAGACGAGCACCACATCCGCCGCCGCCGCGCCCACGACCTGCTCGCTGCGCCGCCGCGCGAAGGCAGTCTGCTGTTCGCGCTCGACGCGCTGGCCGAGGCCAAGGTTTCGCCGGAAGCCATCGCCGACTTCTTCGCCCACGCGCTCGTCGCCCCGGTGCTCACCGCGCATCCGACCGAAGTCCAGCGCCAGAGCCTGCTGCGCAATCACCGCGACATCGCCCGCCTGCTCGACCGGCGCGAACGTCTGCAACTGACGCCGGAAGAGGAAGCCGACAACGAACTGGCGCTGGCCAACGCCATCCTCACGCTGTGGCAGTCGCGCATGCTGCGCCCGACCCGCCTCAAGGTCATCGACGAGGTCAAGAACGGCATCAGCTATTTCAAGGAAACCTTCTTCAGCGAACTGCCGCGCCTCTACATCCAGGCCACCGAACAACTGCAGAAACGCTACCCGGAAACGCGCTGGGCGCTGCCGCCCTTCTTCCGCGTCGGCTCGTGGATCGGCGGCGACCGCGACGGCAATCCCTTCGTCACCGCCGACATCCTGCGCGAGGCGCTGCGCCTGCAATCGGCCGCCGTCATCAACCACTACCTCGACGAAGTCCATGAACTGGGCGGCGAGCTGCCGCTCTCCGAACTGCTGGTCGACATCACCCCGGAACTGCGGGCGCTCGCCGAACGATCGCCCGACCGCTCGCCGCAACGCATCGACGAACCCTATCGCCGCGCGCTGTCCGGCATCTACGCCCGCCTCGCCGCCACCGCCCGCGCCCTCGACCATGTCGAGCCGGTGCGCCACGAGATCGGCCAGGCCGAGCCCTACGCCAACCCGGGCGAATTGCGCCACGAATTGAAGGTGCTCGCCAGCTCGCTCAAGCTCAACGGCGGCGCCCGCCTCGCCGGCGGCCGCCTGCGCCGGCTGCTGCGCGCCGTACAGGTGTTCGGCTTCCACCTGGCGCCGATCGACCTGCGCCAGAATTCCGAAGTACACGCCCGCACCGTTGCCGCGCTGCTCGCCGCCGCTGGCCGCTGCCCGGACTACGAGGCGCTTTCCGAAAACGAGCGGATCGACCTGCTGTGCGCCGAAATCGCCTCGCCGCGCCCGCTCTATTCGCCCTGGCTGAACTACGACGAGGAAAGCCGCGGCGAACTGGCGATCTTCTTCGCCGCCCGCGAACTGCGCGAGAAATACGGCAGCGCCGCCCTGCCCAACAGCATCATCTCGAAGACCGACGGCGTCTCCGACCTGCTCGAACTGGCGCTGCTGCTCAAGGAAGCCGGGCTGCTGCGGCCGGGCCCGGAACCGGCGCTCGACGTCAATATCATCCCGCTCTTCGAAACCATCGAGGACTTGCAGAAGAGCGCCGCCATCATGGACTGGCTGTTCGCGCTGCCCGCCTACCGCCGCCTGGTCAGCGCCCGCGGCGACGAGCACGAGGTCATGCTCGGCTACTCCGACAGCAACAAGGACGGCGGTTTCCTGACCTCGGGCTGGGAGCTTTACAAGGCTGAAATCCAGCTCGCCGAAACCTTCGCCGAACACGGCATCCGCCTGCGCCTGTTCCATGGCCGCGGCGGCTCGGTCGGTCGCGGTGGCGGTCCGTCCTACCACGCCATCCTGGCCCAGCCGGCCGGCGCCGTCTCCGGGCAGATCCGCCTGACCGAACAGGGCGAAGTCATCTCGACCAAGTACGGCAACCCCGACACCGGCCGCCGCAACCTCGAAGTCCTGCTCGCCGCCACCCTGGAAGCCAGCCTCACCGACCACGAAAACCGCGTCGAGCCGGCCAGCCAGTTTCACGGCGTGATGGACGAACTGTCGCAGCGCGCCTTCAATGCCTACCGCAGCCTGGTCTATGAAACCCCGGGCTTCACCACCTACTTCCGGCAATCGACGGTGGTTTCCGAAATCGCCTCGCTCAACATCGGCAGCCGCCCGGCGTCGCGCAAGGCTTCCGAGCGCATCGAAGACCTGCGGGCGATTCCCTGGGTCTTCTCGTGGGCGCAATGCCGACTCATGCTGCCCGGCTGGTACGGCTTCGGCAGCGCCGTCGACGGCTATCTGGCGGCCAATCCGGACGGTCTCGCCACGCTGCGCCGCATGCTGAAGTCCTGGCCCTTCTTCCAGAGCCTGCTCTCGAACATGGACATGGTGCTGGCCAAGACCGACCTCGCCATCGCCTCGCGCTATGCCGAGCTGGTCGGCAACAATGAGCTGCGCGAACGCATCTTCGGCCGCATCGTCGCCGAATGGCAGCTAACCCGCCGCCACCTGCTGGCCATCCTCGAACAGGACGATTTCCTCGCCGACAACCCGATGCTCAAGCGCTCGCTGCAACTGCGCGCCCCCTACATGGACCCGCTCAACCACCTGCAGGTCGAACTGCTCAAGCGCCACCGCAGCGGCGACGGCGACGAGCGCGTCGCCCGCGGCATCCACATCACCATCAACGGCATCGCCGCCGGCCTGCGCAACAGCGGCTAGAATCCCCCGCCATCATGCCCAATCCGATCAAACGCACCGTATTCTTCATCTCCGACGGCACCGGCCTCACCGCCGAAGCCCTCGGCCACAGCCTGCTGACCCAATTCGAGGACGTCGAGTTCCGGCAAATCCGCGTCCCCTTCCTGGACAGCATCGACAAAGCCCAGGAAACGCTGCAGCGTATCAACGCGCAAGGCGAGACCGACGGCATGCGACCGATCGTCTTTACCACGCTAGTGAACCAGGACCTGGCGACGATCATCCACCAGGCCGACGCCTTCTGCCTGTCCTACTTCGAAACCTTCCTCGCCCCGCTGGAGGTCGAACTCGGCCGCAAGTCGAGCCACACCGTCGGCCGCTCGCACGGCACGGCGGAAAGTTCGGAATACAAGAAGCGCATCGAAGCGATCAACTACACACTAGCCCACGACGACGGCATCACCGACCGCGACCTCGAGGAGGCCGATGTCATCCTGGTCGCCGTCTCGCGCTGCGGCAAGACGCCGACCTCGCTCTACCTGGCCATGCAGTTCGGCCTGAAAGCCGCCAACTTCCCGCTGATCCCGGAAGACTTCGACCGCGGCCGCCTGCCCGGCACGCTGGAAAAACACCGCGGCAAGCTGTTCGGCCTCACCATCCAGCCCGAACGCCTCCACCAGATCCGCGAAGAACGCCGCGCCGGAAGCAGATATGCCTCACTGCCCAACTGCCGCTACGAGATTGCCGAGGCCGAGAAAATGATGCGGCGCGAAGGTATCCGTTGGCTGGATTCGTCGACCAAGTCAATCGAGGAAATCTCGGCAACCATCCTGCAGGAGCTGAACCTGCGCTGAGTCTCAAACCCATAAATACAAGGCTTTTTTACGCTTGGCCAGAACAGGAAAACACGATCTTGCATTTTTACCGATTTTGCAATAGTTAAGGATTGTTAAAATAAACGCCGTTGGAATGTTGACAGCCATGCTGCACTGCGAGATCATTCGAAAGGACAAAACACATCGCCCCCCAGGAGTCACGCCCATGAAAACACAATTCACCGCCCTGTTGGCTGCCGCACTGCTCGCGGTTTCGTCGGCAACCCCTGCCTTTGCGCAAAACACCCCCACCCCGGCCACAGAAGGCACCGGCACTGGTGCCGCTAGTGGCACTGGAACAGGCGGTACTGCCGGAGCCGGTGCGGCTGGTGCTGCAGCCGGAACTCTTACCGCCGCCCAGATCGCAATCGCCGCCGCTGTTGCGGCTGGTGTTGCTGCCGCAGCGAGTGGTGGCGGCGGTGGTGGCTCGACTTCCACTTCCACTTCAACCTCTACTGCCACCTCGACGAAATAATCCGGCGCGCCGACAGACAAGAAAACCCGGCTTCTGGCCGGGTTTTTTATACCTACCCGCCAAGCAACGGGCGGTTTCAACCCCCGGGACCTCAGGCCAACTACCCGCCGTAAGGCTTCATTACCTCAATCTGCATCACGGGCGAAGCAGGAACCAGATGCTGCTCGCTGCGCCAGACAAAGCGCCGCTCATCCACCCAGTAACGATTGATGAAAGCCCAGTCGAGTCCAGCCAGTACGGCATGCTCCTCGATCAGGCGGAGAGCTCGCTGTCGCTTGCCGATCTGGATCGCCTCACTACCGCGCAGATAAATCTGCGCAGTGAGCAAGGCGCCAAAATAGTTCCCCGGGCTGAAATCCAGCCTCCGCCGACAGACAAGTCCGTCGCGCAAGACCACAGCGGGATCAAGAAAATCCGGATCGATGAACTCGATCTTCGCCAGATTGCCTGGAAAACCGACACTGCGAACCACGCGGCCGAAACGCGTCACCAGCACGCCACGATCCGCAGTAAACCAATGCAATTCATCCCCCTCGACCTTACTCAGGATGACCAGCCCGCGTTTCATGTTGGGCAGGCTCACCGCCATGCTAGCGTAAGGCAATCGATCCGGATAATCGGGGTCAAAGGCATCGCGCCCCAGGAAATTATCAATCGCAACATCCATTGTTCTAACTGACAAATTCTTTCCGCAAGCCACACTGGCCAGCGAAGCCCCCAGAACACTGCAGATCGCGCGACGCTTTGAATTCATCTTTCCTCTGGGTGAGATATGACGTTAAGACAAGAGGCGTAGGAGCATATGCTAGAATCAGCGTTTTGCCAACGACGAGAGTTTTCGCCATGCAGCCTGCTGAATTTCCGACGATACCCAACTGGTTCAAGGGCGTGTCCCTGTCGTTTGCCATCTCCGCATTACCAACGGGATATGTCACTGCACAGGAAGCTGGCGCTGCATCAATGGCCGCCGCAATATCGGCGGCCCAGGGTCAAGGAGTTTCGATAGAAGCACTCCAGCAAATGCGCAGCACAGGAAGCGCAGAAGGCGAAGGTCTTGCCAAAAATGCTCCTCTCTCAGAAGCCCCTGGCGAAACTGAAAAAGACAAGCTGACTGGCGTCCCCGGCTTCAGCGCCAAACTTCGCCCTTTCGGGGCTCAGCTTTTCTCACGGGTTCGCGGCAAATATGTCAGCCCAACAGACCTACCCGTTCCCGCCGATTACATCGTAGGTATCGGGGACACCGTAGAAGTCCGCTATTTCGGCAAGGAAAATCGCGTCATGCGCCTGCCTGTACAGCGCGACGGCAGTATTACCATTCCAGAAATCGGCACCATCTCGGTTGCCGGCTTGACCCTGGAAAACATGGGCACCATGTTGCTCGAACGCATTGCCAAACAGAAAATCGGGGTTGAAGCAACAGTCAGCATGGGGCCGCTGCGCTCGATTCAGATTTTCCTCATGGGCGACGTCAATTATCCCGGCGCAGTCACGACTGACGCACTGACCACTGTCTCCAATGCACTGATGTTCGGTGGCGGCATCAAGACTTCTGGCTCCATGCGGCGCGTCGAAGTCAGGCGGCAAGGCAAAGTCATCTCGCGCATCGACCTTTACAACACCTTGCTCAAAGGCAGTGACGCAGGAGAACTTCGCCTGCAATCAGGCGATGTGGTCTTTGTGCCCAGCGTTGGCAAACGGGCGGCAGTTGACGGTGAGGTTCTGCGCCCCGCGGTTTACGAACTCCTGAACGAAAAAACCGTCGGTGATCTGTTCCGCCTCGCCGGCGGTCTCAAGGCGACCGCCTATGCCGAATCCAGCAAGATGAACAGAATCGGTACCGACTGGCAGCGCAGCAGTTCCGTTCTTCCGCTGTCTAAGCCAGCAGAGCAAAAACTAGCGCTGCAGGACGGCGACATCTTTGAAATTCCACCGGTACTGCAAACGCAGTTGCCATCGACGGCTGATTTCCGCTTCCCCACCATAACCCTTGAAGGGCAGTTTCTGGCGGCTGGAACCTACGCCTGGAATGAAAATCTCCAACTAAGCGATATTGTTCCGCGCTACGAACAAATCGATCTCGACACTTATCGTCCGCTGGCGGTTATTGACCGGATCGACCCGATGACGGGTACCCGTTACTACAAGACAGTGAACTTGCTCGATGTCGTCATCAACAAAGCGCGCGTACCGCTACAACGCGATGATCGCGTATTCACCTTCAGCCTGCGGGAAATCGAGTTCCTTTCCAGCGCCCAGGTGCAACAGGTCCTCGCTGGAAAACTACCGCCCGGCAATGTTCGAGCCCCTGGCGTCATCGTCGATGCCGAAGCTGCTGTCAGCGATGCCGAATCGATGCAGGCCTCCCGGAAGGCCTTCGACATCGGAGGGAAAGACGCAGAATCCAGCGGCAACATCGTTGCCGCGAAAAATACCTGTCGCGGATTGGTCGAACTCTCGCACATCATAGCCAACGAAGGCACTGACCGCTTCCGCTCAGCAGTCTTTGCTGGCGCCTACGCGGAAGATGGTAAGCAACTGGTCAAATCAATGCCCTGCCCGGTGCTTTTTGAAAGAAATCCGCGTTTGCTACCCTACCTTCTGGAAAATGCCGTCACGTTGCGCGGCGAGATCAAGGATCCTGGTGTGTTGCCGATCCCGGAAGGGCTCTCACTTGATATCGCACTACGTAGCCGTGGAGGACTAACCCGTGCAGCCGACCTGAGCGGGATTGAAATCAACAAACTGGTACCCGGAGAAAGAACGACGCAGGTCGTTCGAGAACAGGTAGCTGACACCGGTGCGCTCGACAAGATCGCTTTGCAGCCGGGCTATATTGTGCAAATTCGCAAACGCGCCACCGAACAAGACACTGGCCTGGTCCGCGTCAGCGGCGAGTTCTACCACCCAGGCGCCTACGAAATCCGTAAGGGTGAAAAACTCTCGGAACTCCTCGCCCGCGCCGGCGGCCTGACCCAGTTTGCCTACCCACAAGGCACTGTCTTCTTGCGCCCGCGCATCAAGGAAGAAAAGCGGCAGTACTACGCCAAGGCGGCCAACGACATCATGCAGAACGCCCTCTTCTCGCTAACGCGAGAGAAAGTGGACAGCGCAAATAACGCAGGCAACACCAGCGCCATCCTGCAGATTGCTCAGCAAATCAAGGCAACCAACCCGATTGGCCGCATGGTCGTCGAAGCCGACCCGACCGTGCTGCAGGTCCGCCCCGAACTCGACGTAATGCTGGAACCGGGCGACGAAGTACACATCCCGCGCCGCCCCAATACCATCCTGGTCATGGGCGAAGTTCTCAACCCCGGCGCCCTGCAATTCGTTCCTGGCAAAAAAGCTGACGACTACATCCGCGAAGCTGGAGGGCTCGGCCAGTTTGCCGACGAGGATTACGTGATTGCCGTTTACCCGAACGGCCAAGCAGAACCGATCAAGCTTTCGAGTTGGAACTTCACGCCAACCCTGCTCCCCCCAGGCTCCGCTATTTATGTTTCGCGCGAGCCGATCACCACGACCAAGATGGACATCCTCAAGCTGACCCTGCAGATCGTCAAGGATCTGGCGCTCACAGCCGCTTCGCTCAGCGTGATTGGCAACAACTAAAGCACCCAGACCAAGACTAAAGATGTCTGTTGCCCAGCACACACGCCAGGCCAGCCGGCCCGGCGTGTTCCGCCTGAGCCCGATTGCCGCATGCCTGATGGTCCCGGCCTTGGCCTGGGGGCAATATGTCCCTAAACCACCGAAATTCGACAGCTATGGCGATTTCGGTGGAGTCGGCCTGTTGCAGATGCCAACGGCACGTTTTGCGCCGGAAGGGCAGATCGGCATCAGTACCAGCTTGGTCGAACCCTATCAGCGCACCTCGGTCAACTTCCAGCCACTCCCTTGGCTGGAAGGCACACTTCGCTACACAGCAGTACGTAACCGGCTCTATGGCCCGGAGAACTTTTCCGGTAACCAAAATTACAAGGACCGGGGAGTCGATTTCAAGTTCCTGCTCGTTGAAGAATCCCGCTTCCAGCCCCAGATCGCCCTCGGCTTCCGGGACATTGGGGGAACCGGGTTGTTTTCCAGCGAATACTTCGCACTCAGCAAACGTTATTTCAACTTCGATTTCACGCTCGGGCTTGGTTGGGGAAACATGGGAACCCGGGGGCACTTCAAGAACCCCCTCACCCGCCTTTCCGACCGCTTCTCCACCCGCCCCACCACAGCGGGCACGCCAGGCTCAGTCTCCAGTATTAACTTCTTCAGGGGAGAGTATGTCTCGCTCTTCGGCGGCATCAGCTACCAGACGCCCATCCCGGGCCTGACACTCAAGCTGGAATACGACGGCAACGACTACAGCCAGGAAGCACTGAACAACGCCCAGAAGGCGCGCACTCCGATCAATATCGGGCTGACCTACGCCTGGGGCGACTGGCTGGACGTTTCGCTGGGTTACGAGCGTGGCGACAAGTTCATGGCCCAGGTCAGCCTCAAGGGCAACATCCACAAAGGGCGGGGCATGCCAAAATCGGACCCGCCGCCGGAAGCACTCAAGCCCCGCGACCTGCGCGCCGAAGTCGCTGACTATCGACACCGCAACTCCGAACTGGCAAGCGAGGAAACGATCCGCCGCCTTTCCAACTCGCTGGCCCCACTGGATTTCCGCATCGAATCGCTGGAGTTCCGCAACAACGAAATGTTGGCAGCGATCAGCCAGCCCACCTTCCGCAACCGGGCCAAAGCCATCGGCCGCGCGGCACGCGCCATGGCCAACGCAGCCCCAGCCGATATTGAACTATTGACCGTGGTAGACCGCCAGGGCGGCCTAGATACCCAGCGCATCTCGCTGCTGCGCAAGGATCTGGAAAAAGCTGTTCGTTACGAAGGCAGCCCGGAAGAAATGGCACGCAACTTGCGCGTGCAATCGCCCGACGCCCGCCAGGAAGAATACCAGCCGACGGAAAACCCCAACCTTTACCCGAAGTTCGACTGGGGCTGGGCACCGGCGATGCGCCACCACATCGGCGGCCCGGACGCCCCCTACTTCTACCAGGTCTACCTGCGCACCTGGGCCGACCTGCAGTTGACGCGCAAATTCAGCCTGAGCACCGAATACGGCGCCAACCTGACCAACAACTTCGACAAACTAAGGCTCACCTCTAACAGCGTTCTGCCGCACGTGCGCAGCGACATCAAGGAATACCTCAAGGAAGGCCGCAACGGGGTCACCCTGCTGCAAATGGACTACCTGACCAACCTCGGGACGGAAACCTGGGCACGTTTTTCTGCCGGCCTGTTCGAAGACATGTTTGGCGGCGTCGGCGGAGAGGTCCTGTATCAGCCGTTCGGCAAACGCTGGGCCATCGGCGCCGACCTGTATCGCGTCCGCCAGCGGAACTACGACAAGCGCTTCAGCTTCCGCGACTATGAAGTCACTACCGGCCATGTCGACCTGTACTACAAACTGCCCTTCTACAACATCACGGCGCAACTGAGCGTGGGCCAGTACCTGGCCGGCGACCGGGGCGCCACGATCAGCTTTACGCGACGCTTTGACAGTGGCGCGGAAGTTGGCGTCTTTGCCACCAAGACCAATGTCTCGGCCAAGGATTTCGGCGAAGGCTCGTTCGACAAGGGAGCCTTCGTCTCCATCCCCTTCGACTTTCTCAGCCTGTTCTCCAACCGCAGCTTCTTTGGTATTGGCTGGCGACCGCTGACGCGCGACGGCGGCCAGCGCCTTATCCAGAGCAAACGGCTGTATCCGCTGGTTTCCGACACCGGCCGAGAGCCCCTGCTGCGTGACTGGCAGGAAGTGCTCGACTAGTCCGTTTAAAATACGCCATTCATCCGACATTCCAAGATACGACCTGCACAGGACAACACCATGGACCACAGCCCGACGCCCAACCCGACCCAAGACTATGAAATCGACCTGTTCGAACTCTGGGCAACCTTGGTCGCCGAAAAGGCCCTGATCCTCAAGATCACCCTCGCCTGCCTGGTACTGGCCACTGCCGCCGCCTTCGTGATGAGACCAAAATACGAAGCCAAGGTCACCGCCAGTTTTGCCAGCCAAGAACAGGGGGCTGGCGCTGGACTGGCCGGGCAATTTGGTGGACTGGCTGACTTGGCTGGTGTGAGCCTAAGGGGCAACGCAAACAACGACGCCAACTACGCCTACCTGAGCTCACGTGGCTTCGCCGAAAGCTTCATCAATGAAAACAATTTGTTACCGGTCCTGTTCGACAAGCGCTGGGACGAAACCACCAAAACCTGGAAAAAACCCTGGCTGAAGCTTAACGACAAGGACGATGCCCCGACCCCGTGGGAAGGCTACAAACTGTTTTCCGAAAAGGTGCTCTCGGTAAACATGGACAAAAAAACCAGCATTATCACAATAACTGTGCTCTGGAAGGATCGCGAACAGGCAGTCGCCTGGGCCAACGGCCTGATCAAGAAAGCCAACGAAACGCTGCGTCAGCGCACCATCGAGGAAACCCAGCGCAGCCTCGATTACCTAAACAAGGAACTGGAAAAAACCAGCGTCGTCGACGTGCAGAACACTATCTTTAAGGTCATGGAAAACCAAATCAAGACGATGATGATGGCCAATACCCAGGACGAGTTCGCCTTCAAGGTCATTGACCCTGCGATCGTGGTCGACGAAGACGCCTTCGTCAAACCAAAGCGCCCGCTGATCATCGCCCTGGGCCTGTTGGGCGGCCTGTTCCTAAGCATTCTCGTTGCTTTCATCCGCAAGGCCTTGCGGAACCGAAAGGCCGGTCTCGCATCATGAAAATCGCTGCCCCCTCCCTGATCCTGACCTTCTTCCTAACCTGGGCCGCCGCCCTGTTGACGGCACCGGAAGCGCGCTACCCCTATCTTGCCGTACAGGCCCCGGACGGCGTTGAGGTCCACGTGCTGCAACAGGCACTGGCCAACGACCCGATCTGCCAGAAACAGCTCGCCACCTTGCGCAATGCCACGCTTTCCACCTGCCGCAACTGCGTGATCCTGCACAACCGTTGCGAACGGGCACTCGACATTACCCAGTCGCAATGGTTAAGCGCCGCGCCAATAGGCTATCCCAGCACGGCACACGGCAACGACGTGATCGTCTTCAAATCCGAAGAAGCAGAACTCGCGCAGGCTAACTGCCTGGCCGCAGCCTCAATCTCGGAAAACACCGCCGGTGCCGGCAAGCTCAAATGCTATCCCGCCGGCATGCAACGACCGCAAATCCAGGACAACAGCAGTGGTGAGATGCAACTGCCGCCAGCCCGAATGATCGGCCTGATCATACTGGGCGGCTTACTGATCGTCCTGACCAGTGCGATGGTGCTTTTCAAACAGCAGAAAAACGCCCATGCAAACGCCGCCTGGCCGGAAAAGATTACCCTGGCCTCAACCGACGCGCTGGTATTGACGGCGGCCTTCCTGATCGTCGGCTCCCAGGGGCAGATCAGCGCCAACAACATGGTTGTGCATCTGGGGCTGACCCTGCTCACCATCGGGTGGTTCTGGATCATCAAGGAGCACTACCTGCGTCGTCGCCCCTTCTGGGACGAATTACGCGAAATCTTCCGCACATTGAGCATCACGCTGCTGCTGGCTTCCACCGCCCTGCTGCAATCGGCGCAGGACACCATGCAATCGCTGGTTGTCTGGCTTTGCGCCTTTGCCCTGATCCCCCTGGGTCGTGCCAACATCAAGGGAATCCTGCGCAAACTTGGGCTATGGGAACGCCCTGCCATCATCATCGGGACCGGCAACAATGCCTTGGAAGCCTATCATGCTATCCGCAAGGAAACCAATCTGGGCTACCGCATCAAGGCCTTCGCCTCACCGGCCGGGCAAACCGATATACCTGAGACGATAGCAGTGGACGGCATGAATTTCCCGGTCATTCGCTTGAATGAAGACCCCGCAGAACAACTGCGGGAAATGGAAGGGCCACAGGTCATCATCGGCCTGGATTCGCTCTCGCCGGATGAGAGCCACCGGCTGGTCAAGAAACTCTCCCGTCTGCAGCAGAACGTACATATCATTCCGGCGATTCGCGGATTGCCCTTGTTTGGAACGCAACTCTCGCATTTCTTCAGCCACGAAGTCTTGTTCATGACCGTGCGCAACAATCTGGCCCGACGCAGCTACCGCTGGATCAAAAGGAGTTTTGATCTGGTCATCGCCAGTGGCCTAATTCTGCTGATTTCGCCATTGCTGCTAACCCTAACAATCCTGATCCGGCGTGGGGGCGGCAACGCGTTTTACGGCCATCAACGTATTGGCCAGAACGGTATTCCGTTCAAATGCCTGAAATTCCGTTCAATGCGTTCCGATGCAGACAATGTATTGAAGGAACTCCTTGCAAATGACCCAGTTGCTCGAGCCGAATGGGAGAAAGACTTCAAACTCAAGAACGACCCCCGTATCACGCGGGTAGGCCATTTCATCCGAAAGACCAGCCTGGATGAACTGCCGCAACTCTTCAATGTCCTTAAAGGAGAAATGAGCCTGGTTGGCCCTCGCCCGGTGGTCAAGGATGAACTGGAACGCTACGGTAGCGCTGCCGTCTTTTATCTTGAAGCCAAGCCCGGCATCACGGGTCTATGGCAGGTCAGCGGCAGAAACGACACAACTTACGCAGAAAGAATCAGCCTGGACTCCTGGTACGTTCAGAACTGGTCACTCTGGTACGACATCGCGATATTGTTCAAAACGGTTGATGTGGTATTTAACCGTAAAGGAGCCTACTGATCAGCGCACGGAAAACGGTCCATCCCAATAACGCTTGTACATACTCAGCTTGCGCTTTAACCCAACAGGAAGCCTCACTTCCTGTTGGCCAAGCTTGTATCCAAACAGCTTTACTGCGTTACGGATAATTGCCCCGGGCCACAGATGAACATGCCTTAGACCCAGAAATCTTAATTCAGATTTGACGTAACGAAGGCCCTCTCCACCTGCACCACCAAACCTCTCTCGAATCCACGGCTCTCTGGCATGGAAAACCCCCATGTCAAAATAACGCTTGAATTCCTCAAAGATGCTGTAATTGTGAGAATGCCGGCAGATCGCATTACCCGCATAGGCAACTTTCCATCCAGCCAAAAGCATCTTGGCTGCCACATACATGTCTTCTGCAAAGATTACGTGGTTTGGAAACCCCCCAACATCATTCAGCGCTTTAGCACGATACGCGGCAAACGAATTGGACATAAAAGCAGCCTTGATCCCCATATCAGCAACGTCTTTCATGGACTTGACTCGCACTTCGTTGGGATAATTGAAACTGCGTGCATGCTGAGCCAGAAGATTTGCATCGTGATGAGGCAACTGACGACCACAAACCGCTCCTACAGAAGGATCAGAAAAACACTCTATTAAAAGAGAGATCGCGGCAGAATTATCCAGCAAAGCATCCTGCGTTAAAAAAACAAAAAAATCGAAATCCGGGTATTTATTGACCATGAGTTGCCTAGTCCCACCATGGTTAAACTCAGTGGACTCAATAACGGTTAATTGAGAAACCTTTTGTCGTGCCAATTCCAAAGTTCCGTCAACAGAACTAGAGTCGACAACAAAAATATCAAAATTAGTCGCCTGCCCCTCCAAAGAGTCAAGCAAACGACTCAATTCCTCCCTACCATTATAGGAAGGAATAATACAAGCAACTTTATTCATAACTAGTTTTCTCTTAAAACAACCCAATCCCAATCGGACACTTCAAATAACCCGAGGTTTTCGATGAATCCTGCCGCACAACGCTAATGGTGACCGAATCCGATTCAATTTCTCCGGCAAATCACCACTTTTCTCCGAGGAGCTGCCCCGTTTTTGCTTCGTGCCGCATCGACCAGCGGCGATTCAGTTAGTTTTTGGCTTACAAAGCCTTGCCCGACCTTCTGGAAATACGCCAGTCGCTTCAGGTTGTAGCAGGCCGCCATTATCACCATCGCAAAGTTTAACCGCGCCTGACCAATGGTACGGATCAGCTCCCCCCATCTGCGCAATCGCTACGAATGGATGCTCTCCCCAAACACGCTTTTTTGCAACCCGCTTGTTTCGCCTTTGCTTGCATTCGGACGCCGGTATGTTGTACGAACCTTTGTGCAGGATCTGGTTACGGAAAGTGTTTGCCAACCACGCTCAAGGTCCTCGAACGGATAACCCCGGTCGGCATAAACGTCTCGACTTATGTTCTGGATATCTAATAAAACCTGGGCGAAGTGCCGACTGTGGCGTGCACTCGCCTTGCCGGTCTCGATCTTGCGTGGCAACTTGTGCTTCTTGTGCACGTTGACCGACAGTTTGCTGCCGAAGATGCCCTTGTCATCCCTCTTCATCCAATTGACGTCGATGTCCATCTGGCGCCGCTTGGCAGGTTTCCAGTCTGCTGGCAGCGCACCTTGCTCAAGCAGCTCCTTCTCGTTCCTACTGTTTTGCTGCTTCGGGGCTGACAGCAGTGTAGCATTGATAATCTGGCCGCTACGTGCGATGAAGCCCTGCTTGAGCAACTGGCCTGCAACGCCGTCGAACAAGGCTTTCGCTCCTGCTTCACCGATGCGGTTCTCGAAGGTCCACACGGTGGTGCGGTCCGGAATGTTGGTGGCACTATACAACCCGCATAACCGCTTGTAGCTCATGTGATCGAGAAATTGATACTCCATTTGCTCGTCTGACCGGTTATACAGGCGTTTCAAAACCAGAATACGCACCATAGTCACGCTCTGGTATGGCGGACGCCCGCCCTGCGGGCTCACCGGAGGAGGCGCTACGCAGTCAATCTGTGTTGTCAGTGTTGCAAAGTCAATGTGCGACTCGATCTCGGCACGCGGATCACCGAGCGTGCCGATCTGCTTACGGTATTGTTCGTCAGCTAACAGATTGGTCTTGATGGCGCTACGCGGTTTCATCGGGTTACTTTACGGCTGGCTTCTGCACGCTGTAATTTTACCAAGAACGAGGATGGCGAGTTTTTCAAAGTGCCCGAAGACATTAAATAAACCCAAAAAAACAAACTCAGACTGAAGATTTTGTTATTTCCAACACTTTTCTTGCAAACAAAATCGGATCATCAGCAACATGTAACAATCTATTGTTATCAACCCCCTCTGCTGCAACACCGGTTCCAACAACGGGAATATTAGCCGCAATCGCTTCTAAAACCTTAATTTTTACACCCGCCCCATATCTTAGCGGAGCAACAACAACTGCCGCACGCTCAAAATAAGGAACAGGACTCTCAACAAAGCCGGTAACTATTATATTGGTTCGCGCCAAACGAACTATCTTTTCGGATGGGGACGAACCAACAATACAAAAAACCGCATCTGGATTACAATCTAAAACCAGGGGAAATATTTCTGAAACAAACCACATCACAGCATCTTCATTCTCCTTGCGATTCATCGCCCCCCAATAAATAATAAAATTCGGATCGACCATATTCCTCTTGATTGAGAAAAACAAATCATTAACCCTTGGAGGTAGCACACTGATAGTTTCATCACAAAAACCAAGAGCAACCAACAGTTCTTTATCTTTACCACTCAAAACAACGGACTTACTTACAACACCAGCAAGCCTTTTTTCCCACCTCACCGCAAGGTAATATTGAATTTTCCAAAACCAATATATCGGCGACAGCAAAGACCTACTATTCAATCTTCTTTCTATCGCTTGAGAAATAACATCATGGAAAACCACTGTGCTATCGACACTTTTCGGCAAGTCAAACAAGACAAAGGCAGTCTGCTCATATTCAATATGAACCCTGACATCAGGCTCATTTTCAACCATATTTTTAATTAGCTTGGCCATTCTAAAATCACATCGACTTGACACATCTATGGGCAAAAACGGGTTTAATATAATAGAAACAACCCGCGTGAATTTCGTAAGAATCACGAAATTTACTGATGAGCACCAAGAAAAATCCGATTTGCTTAAAAATAATTTCTCTCTTTCATTAACAAACGAAACAAGATCAACAGCTTGCCGCTTAGCACAATCTACTAAGTTGGCATAGCATATTTTTTGCCCAGCCTCAGGGAAATAATTATCCGGAAGATGTCCAGAAATAAATATCATCACAACTCCATGTAAAATAAAAAAACCCAATGATTCATTATTCAAAATTTTGGATTTTTCAGTACTAAAAATAGAAGACAATTCGCTCCGATAGATTCTATATTTGCATCATTGCGCCACCGATCTTCCTTTCCAATTCGCCTCGATTCTTGGCGTGCTTCCCGCCCCGGATCAAAGACTTTAAGTCACAACTCAGATACTCACGCAGGTTGCGCTCCGTGGAGTAGGCAAGCAAGAAGAATAGGTCGATGTATTCCATGTGCTTTTCCTGCGAATCGCGAACCTTGTGGCTGTTATGCACACCCAAGTTGTCCAGAATCAATAGCACCTTGCCCCCCGAACTAGGCGTGCCAGGAATCGAATCAGCACAGCAGCCGCCATCGTTTCCCGATAGAGCATGAAGCGAACTTTCCCCTGATTGGTGACGGTCGAGAGATCATGTTGGTGACAAAGCGCCTGCCAGGCCCCCGTTGAACCTGGGTCTTGCCCGCCGACGCATAGCTCCGACAGTGTTAACAATCGCTACGGAGTCCCGTTTTGTCGCCCCAGTAAATCTGTAGCCCTCCTTGAGCCAAGTCTCCACCAATTTAGGCTTCTGCTGGCAGGCCTTCTTCAACAGCTTCAGTGGTGTGCCCCCCCCCCAGCGCCTCAGGTACTCACCGATCGTCTTGATCGGCATGTCGACCTTGAAGCGACGAAGAATCAATTCCCGAACGGCCGCCCGCGTCCACTGCGCGAAGGAAAGCTTGAATTGATTCGGCATCTTATCGCTGATGAGTTGCAGCACCACCCACTGCTGCTCCACCTAAGCATGCGCCGCTTTCCGACCTCCGTGCCCCGTTTACCACCTTTGACAGCAGATTTGAGTCCTTCTGCCTGATAACGCGACCAGCAGTATTGAAGCGTGCGGGGATGCACCCCGAGCGCTTCACCTATCGCGGCAAATTCGTGGCCGTTCATTCGCATGTGAAGCGCTATCTTGCACTCCCCCTTTTGTTGTGTCGAGCCGAGCTTGTTTTCGTCATTTTATCCATACCAATACCAAATCTAAAACGCCTATCTATTTGCCTGGCGTATGGAGCGGGGAATATTTGTTCGTCTTGTGCTTGGCTCCATTCTCTCGAGAAATGGAGCCTCCTCAATTCCCGGGGCGACCCAGTCAGAAATCAACCTTGGCTTACCGGGGGCTTACGAATAAGTAAGCACAAAATAATTATTTTCTCAAAACAAAATTTAATGAAAAATCAAACAGTGCCAAAATTATTTATTTCAACCCCAAGATCATTTATTACTTCGCAGAATGCTGAGGCAACAGTTTCAATATTAGCGTCAAGCAGAACCTGTGGAGATGTCTTGCCATCACCGACTTCGCCCGGAAAAACCCGATGCGATAACCATTCCCCAAACTCATCAACACCCAACCCAGGGAGATCTTCATTGTATAAATCATAGAGAGTTTTTCTCCGCAATTCATCCAACGACAATCTATTCGAAAACTTCAAATTATTAAAAAACATTGGCGAAAAAGTTAGAGATCGAACAGATGCAAGAGCAGATTCATAGCAAACCGTTCCAGACACTGAAATGACCAATTTTGCATGCTCTATCAACTTATAGCTATCTTCAGAAGAGCCAACAATGAATGTATTATTCAAATTCAAAACACTACGGTAGAAACCCAGGCTCCTATCACCTATTGCATTTGAATGCTCTTTTATTAACAAAATCCATTTTTCTGGCAAGGAACGCCATATATTAATTATATTAATGAGCTGATCTTCGTAATATCGACCAACAACATCGATAGATGCCTCTGGCTGTTTATGTAAAAAAACGCAAACAAAATCCGAACCAAAAAAATCTTCAGCCTTCCTTTTTTTGACAAACCGCCAAGTCTCCGAGTTAATCTCCGTTATAATTCTCGAAACAAATTGCCCCAGCATGCTCCGAAACATCGTTGGATCATTTTTGTCGTATGTGTTTCTTGTTATAAAGTTATAAAATCTACTAACCCTACCTGCAAAAGAAAAATGCTTGGACAAAGCAATATTATTTTGCCGCAAATAATCAGGCTTACTTTTTTTAATTTTTGGCAAGCATGAACAAAACGCAACACGCATATATAACTCAGACTGGAATTCGTCCACAAAAAAACCGAAAAAACCACTTGGAATTCTCACTGTATGGGGGTTAAGGTACTTGCATTTTCCCGAGAGTTTTTTCTGAACGAGTCGAAAAACCATTAACTCGTGCGCCCAAGTCAGCTCCCCAAAAACCAAAGATATTTTATTTACAACAAAAAAATCAATTATCGGCCTCTGAATTTTTTTTAAATAATCGATCGCACCAACAAAGTTCCGAAGTATTCGATCTCCTCGCACAAGATCGTTTATAACAACATCGCTGTAACCATCGTTTTTGTTCAAGTCTAACCCAATACGCAAAACTTTCGAGCCCCCGTATTGTTTTGATAATTTTCTTTCAATCGCCTGATTAACCGTCACCCAGTAAACATCTATTTCAGAATTAACAGACATCAATCTATCAGCGATCTTTGAAAAATATTCAGTCTTGTGATAGTTTGCAATAAAACACACATTTACTCTTCCCATTTTATCCTCTCAATCAGTCACCCAAGAATGACTCATGCCTATATTGACATTCCAACATATATACCAAGCAATCAGGCAAATTCAGTATTCAAAACACAATTTCGCACCTTCAGAAAAAACCAATATTTTAGAGATCAAGCTAACGTCCCCATACATCTTCCAGGCACCATCCAAGTAATTGACATGCAACGATTATCAAGACAGCTATCGTTTCTTCCTCAATCTAATATTACTAACCCTTTCGCAAAAAATATCAGGCAGCGCCATATTGACACACCGCTTGGCAAAAGATGAATTTGACCAATTCAGACAATTTCCGGATTCTGCACAGAGCGCCAGCAGATTAATTTCGCCCTGTGATTGCACTAGCCGCGGGAAAACCCGGCGTTTGACATGCGCACAGACATTTTTATCCGGAACTGCTTTGCAAGCCTGCGCATCTCTTCCTCCTTACCACCGACGGGCATTCGGAAATCTGCTTGGCCAGCAGCGCGTTCCGGCCGTCATAGGCAAAGTCCGCCAGCCGCCGAAAAACGCTGCGCACTTTGATTTTATTGCATGGGCTGCCGCAACGCTGCCCACGCGCCTCGTCACGAATCGCCGACGGCCTGCAGCCGCACATCTGAAGCGCCTCGTGTGAGTGCTCGCGGCCCTCCAATGGTCTTTTGTGCTTCATCCTCGTACCATCTTATGCAAATAAAATATTTTATGAAATCATCGCCCAACAAGATGCTCAAAACACTCAAAAACACCTGACGCCTTCGGCTAGTCGATGCTGACGATGAAAAACTCTCTGCTGTTCAAGTCATGTGATGTTTGGAAACCAGATTTCAGCCGGTTTTCTGGCCCCTTTCTGTAGTGCAGGCCGCCGTTCGGCGGCCGGAGGGCGGATTTCGCCCTCCGCCGCAGACAATCACCAACCGAATGGCATTGCCATTCGGTTCAGGTTGTAACAAGCAAATGTGAAGACGGTTTGCGCCGTCACCTCTGCCAAGCCAATAAACCGGGTCTTGCGCGGACCGCCGAGGGTATTCGCCCATCCAAAATTTCCTCGACCAGCTTGCGCTTTTTGAGGCTGAGCAGATAACCGGTATGCTGGATGGTCCGTCCATCGATAGCCGGATTGTATTTCTTAGCCGCGACTCAAGGCGTGACTTTGGCTCGACGCATCGCCCGCACGAAATCCGCGGTGCCGTATCCTTATCAGCCCCCAGGGTACAGCCAGCCTGCACGGTACGCTTGACCATACGAGTCGTCACTTCTCGCTCTGCGTTGTCTCTGGCTTTCGTCGCTTCGACATCGACCGCTAGGCCGCTACGGTTCTCCATCAACGCTTGCACCATATGGCAAAGCCAGGACTTGTACCCTTCGCTCTTTTAGAAGAGTTGGACATCCGGGTCGGTGCACGAGACGTTGGGATCGTTCTTGCGCATCTCGCCTTTGAAATCCACGCTGGGTTCTTCCCGCCGCCATCCGGCGGCTTGCCCGAACCGTCCTTCGGGACAATGCTTTTGTGGGAAGCCCAAGCGTCGGTCAGCAAGCCTTCCACCGTGAAATGCTCATTGAAAGTCAGCTTCTTCCGTCGGGCCAGGGCCAGGACTTTGCCGAAGAATCCCCGTATGAGGGCTTCGGTCAGCAACCGCGCCCGATTCTCGGTGAATGTCGTTGCCACCCAACCGCAGCCATCCGTGGAAAGGCCAAAGAACCAGCGGTACAAGAGGTTGTACTCGGTATGCTGCACCGGTTGCCGTTTGGAATGGATGGAAAACGGCACCTGGATAAGGCTCGCCCGCAGCAGCCATTCGGGCGGGATGCTGGGGCGCCCGGAGCGGGAATATAACTGCTCGAAAGAAGCATCCATCGAGGCCAGAATGCCATCAACCAGCAACCGCAGTCTCCTCTGGGAATGGCTCGCCGGTATCTGCTCTTCCGGACTCAAGTAACTGAACATCGCGTGCTGCGTCGTGTCGGGCCTTCTCATCGATTTCGCTCTCGCTCAGGCGCCGCCGGAATTTATCCTATCGGCGTTGCAGGAACGAAGGTGTTGAGCATCCTGTTAATATAAAAAGTCCATAGCTCAGCACTTATGCCCCCTATTACACACAACTTTTTGATCTACTAGCACCAATAATTAAAAAAACAAACACAAAAAACAACAAAAACAACGTCTTAAGTTCAAAAAGAAGATAAAGCTCCCCCATCGTAACAGCAAGATAAACGAGGAAAAATACCTTTATTACCAATCCAGAAAATATGACATTTAACCCCTCCGTTGCTTTAAATAGAAGCACAGCAGCACCTCCAACAGCAGCCGACAAAAACATAACACATATCGGAGAATAAAAAAAACCAAAGAAAAAAGACAAATTTGATGGAAACGGCGTAGTAAATGCAGCTCCTTGATCAATTCTCGCATTAACAATCTCAAATGGAGCAACCAAATACATAAGGTATTTCAAACCATTATCCCCCCCCTCCCCTCCAAAACCCAATAGATGCTCTGCAGTCACATTCAACGGTTGCGAAACAAATGAAATTCCGTCTAGCGCATAATTCATTTGACCCTGAAGCGCCAGTCGGGGCAGCAACATTTCCGCTGACCCATAAATCAAAGTATAGTTAATAATCACCAATACGGTCATACTTAGAGTGGCAAAAACCGCCACGACTAAATGCTTATTTTTAACGACAGGACTATCGATTACAAAATACGGCAAAAAGAAAAAAAAGCCAAGAAGAAAAATCTTTGAAAACTTCTCACCCGCCAAGAAATATATTACAACCGTCAACAAAAACCATAAAATAGCGGTATTTTTTTTTATATACTGCTTATATACAGAAAGCGCAACAAAATACCCTAACACAGGAACATTCCCATAGACCCAAGCATAACCGGGAGGGGCAATATCCTTGAAATAATCAAACCGATCAACACCCAAAGTTAGGGGCGAGCCATAAATCATCATCGTAATTGCAACATACAAGGGCGAAAAATAAGAAAAATACAATACAATTTTACTAGCGATCGGCTCAAGACCGCCAATTTTTCCAATTCTAGCCGGAACGACCACAGACAAAAACCGATAACACAAATACATAAAAAGCAGAAAAATTGAGGCAAGAAAAGAATTTCTCGCAGTAGCCCCCGTCAAATAAGCAATTTCCGCAACTTCTATTAAAGGCACCTCCATTAATTCTATCAACGCCCCACTCAAAAGCGCAAATGTTAAACCAAAAGAATACAAAACAAATATCCACCCTCCCCTACCCTTAACAACTAATAAAGCGGAAACACCTAGAACACCCAACCCTAGAAAATTCAAAAAATTTGATGCACGCCCCAAAGAAAAAAAATAAAAAACAAGATCAAAAACCATTAACAAAATAGAAAACCAAACTATAAATTCAATTCGAATTTTATTCATCATCAATCACCTCAAAAAACCGGTGAATACAAATCAAATCAACATAAAACATGTAAAAAACTTTTCGCAAAAAAATATCAGGCAGCGGCATATTGACACACTGCTTGGCAAAAGGTGGATTTGACCAACTCTGACAATTTCCGGATTCTGCACAGAGCGCCGAGCACCAGCAGATTAATTTCGCCCAGTGATTGCACAAGCTGCGGGGAATCCCGGCGTTTGACATGCGCACTGACATTTCATCGGATTTGGTCAGAGCGAGTACTGCGGCAAGCAGAACAACTTGAGTACTCTATCCTATACCACGAAAAATTCCTTGATAAGCTTCACCTTGCAAATCAGATGCCCATCGACTATCAAAAAAAAAACGGAACATCAACGCCGAGCAGCAAACGTTTTGAGTATTCCTGTAAAAACATCCCCATTAACCGGACCACCAAACATACAGCAAAAGACACCACGAGTACTAACCGGGGCCAGCGAAATTTTTTCGCCAAATTCATGATCGATCAGTATCGCAACCAGCAACAGCGTTCGCAGACCAAAGGCAAACTTGTATTGCCGCGGGGAATTCTCCCTAACTGCTTTGCCAAGCCTGCGCATCTCTTCCTCACCTACCTCCAACGGGCATTCGGGAATCTGCATCACTTTGATGGCTAGCAGCCACATTACCTGAAGCGCCTCGCGCGAACGTTTGCGGCCGTCTATTGTCTTTTTTCATCTCATCCTCGCACCGTATTATGTAAATAAGACTTTTATAAGAACCAGCAAACCATTCAAAATATCAGTCTTCAAACAAATCCAAGCTAACCGGCGTATTCGAAAATACCGGTCTAACAACCCGCCTACCCAGCAGCGAATCAAAATATTTTGGCAAAACACCGAATCCAGGTCTTACACTGCGTAATGAATCAGCAGTAACCACATCACCCGCGTTCATATCTTTGACAAAATACAACGAACGCCTAAATTTCACATTCCCTTGTTCACTCGACTTTCGCCCGTAGTCCACTTTCCCTAATGCCGCCCAAGCCGTTCTGCTATCGCGACATAATGCCGCCAGCTCCGGGGGTTCGAGGGAAAAACTATCGTCCGGCCCGCCACCGTTACGATCAAGGGTAAAATGCTTTTCAATGATCGAGGCTCCCATAACCACACTGGCAATCGCAGTTGTATTGTCTAGCGTGTGATCAGAAAGACCTGTCACCAGACCGAAGCGCTCAATCATGTCGGGAATAGTGCGTAGGTTGTAATCCTCTGGTGGTGCTGGATACCCGCTTACACAGTGAAGGATGGCAAGTTCCTGACAACCCCCATCGCGGGCCGCGCTAATTGCCTCCTCAATCTCCTCAGCATCTGCCATGCCTGTGGAGATAATCATCGGCTTCCCAGTACTGGCGACGTACTTGATCAACGGCAGATCAACGGCCTCGAATGAAGCGATCTTGTAGGCTGGCGCATTGAGGTCTTCGAGCAAGTCGACCGCTGTGTTATCGAAAGGGGAACTGAAGATCGCGATACCGAGTTTATTTGCATGCTCAAACAGCGGCTTGTGCCACTCCCAGGGCATGTGCGCCTCCTGGTAGAGTTGGTAAAGGGTCTTGCCATCCCATAGGCCACCACGGATTTGGAACTCTTCTGCATCACTGTTCAGTGTAATAGTATCTGCTGTGTAGGTTTGAAGCTTCACCGCATCGGCACCAGCCTTTTTGGCCTCCTCAATGATCTTGATTGCGGTTTCTAGTTTGCCATTATGGTTAGCGGAGAGTTCTGCAATGACGTATGGAGGCTCGTCGGCAGCGATCCTGCGCCCGACAATATGAATGTTTGGAATATTCGACATTTTTTCTCTCTCAATTCAATGGATACCATTCGCTAGCAAGCAGGCCGAAGCACACAACATCAAAGTATTCCAAACCATCGAAGTGCTGCTGACGTAGAACGCCTTCGCGCTGGAAACCCATGTTTAAATGAAAACGAATGGAACGTTCGTTAAAAATCAATGCCTGACCACACAATTTATGTAGTTCTGCCGTTTCAAAGGCATAATGTAAAGCAGCTTGCCCAAGCACTCGGCCTGTGCCCCTTGGCGCTTCGGGGGCTGCGTAAAAACCCCAATCAGCAACACCACCATTCGCGATCTGATGAATATTGATGAAGCCCAGTGGAGTTGTATCGATTTCGAACACCAACAGATGCCTCTTAGCATCCTGTGACGCGCGCGCAAACCAGCGAGTGTGCTCTTCGAGTGAAATCTCTTGCTGCATGAACATATAGCGTCGGATTTCCGGATGGTTGCGCCAAGCCAGAACCTGTTCAAGATCCCATTCGTTCATTGGCCGTACTCGTGCCAAGGTGGATTTTTTCAACTCAGACTCCCATTTGCCGCATAACGTTATTTGCCCCCTCTCCATTTACTATGGAAGCAGCACACTCACTCATGCGAAGCAGTTGTCTTGAATCATCGAATAACTGACCAATAAGCTCTGCGAGTTGCCTAGGTGCTCGTTGTTCGAGGTCTGCAACTCGTGCTGCTCCGGCCTCCTCCAGTCCCAGCGCAACCTGCATTTGGTTTGCGGCTAGAACAAGCATGATACTTGGCAAGCCTAGGCAACATCGCTCCCAAGATGTTGCCCCTGCGGCTCCAATGGCAAGATCACTATCAGCCATGAGTTGCGCCATGTCATCGACTCCAACCGATACTCGGGTCGCCCAAGGCATCTTCTGCGCCAGATTTTGCACCTCTTCCAACCACGGTGCCGTCGCCCCCATAACCACCGTGATCCTGCAATCCTCTGGCAGCGAACATGAGCCCAGCGCTTGCAACACCCGCCCGGTGGCGTTGTCCTTATCTACACCGCCCATAGTAACTAGTAGTTCGCGTATGACCGGTCGTGCGCGACGCTGAAGACTATAAGGTCGAAGGGCTACGAATTCGGGGCGCAACAGCGCGTATTGTGAGCCGCACAGCAAACGACAATCCGCTGGTACCAAAGGGCGATAATCGGCAACATCACGACCGAAGGTCTGGTCGAGTAGCAAATCACAGCTATGTTTCCGGTCAGCCAGGTCGTCAATCACCATCAGGTTGTGATAGTAAGGTGCCAACGCCTGCTCCCAGCGTACGTCGAGAGCATAGTGATCGACAATCAGCCAGTCAGGGCGCTGTGCTTCCAGCAGGGAAGCACAAACCTCAGCATCTTGCGCCTGCGTGGCGCCGAGCCACTGGCTATGGCGGAGATCGGGGAAAGCAAGCTCCGAATGAATCGCCAAATTGGAAGCGTTTGCAGAAACAACAGGCAGTATATGAGTCAAATAGCCTTTACTTCGGATGAACTCAATCAAGTTACCTTGATGCGCACGACAGATGAACTGGCAATCCGCGCCTTTTGCCGCAATGGCATCCGCCAGCGTCAAACAACGCATGACGTGACCGGTGCCGATCTGCAGCGAGGCGTCGGCGCGGAAGACAGCTTTCATTTTCAATCCCGCTCGACCTCCGACTGCATGGCTTTGAAAAGCCATTCGGCACGTTCCCAATCTTCACCAGTGTCGATATCCTGCACGCGATGTCGTGGCAGTGGCACGGGAGCGGCATCGCGAGAGAACAGTGAGTTACCTGACAGCCATGCTGCAGCGTGACCCCAGTAGAACTGGCCGGCATCATGAAAGGCTTCTTCAAGGTCCTGCGAGCGGGTATTGAAATATTCCGGGTTAAACATCTCCACCCTTTGGTCGCGAGTAATACGGATGGCGCGCTGGACCGGAAAGGGATAACTGGTAACGGAAAAAGCATAAGAAGCGTCTGTTTGCTGAAGGATGTCAAATCCACGACGTATATCTTCGGCTCTAACGAAAGGGGCGGTTGCATACAAGCAACAGGCAAATTTAACTGTACTTACGTTCTGGTTCATCCAAGCAATTGCATGCGAAATAACTGGAATAGTACCGGTATGGTCGTCAGAAAGACTAACCGGACGCATGAACGGTACCTCTGCGCCATGAGCTTGAGCGACTTCCGCAATCTCGGCATCGTCGGTCGAAACAATGATGTGCTCAAAACAACCAGAAAGGCGCGCCGCCTCAATAGACCACGCGATCATTGGCTTGCCACAAAAGACTTTGATGTTCTTTCGGGGAATGCGTTTACTACCACCTCGAGCAGGAATAATGGCAAGTTTCATAGCGTCAATGATTCACCAAGTGCTGTGATCACTTCGTCCTGTTGCGCCTCGCTCATGGTTTGAAACATCGGCAAGCTGATTGCTTCACCGTAATAACGCTCAGCCTGAGGGAAATCCCCTGCCTTGAAACCCATGCGCTGATAATAGGGCTGCATATGAACTGGAATGTAATGCAGGTTTACTCCAATGCCTTGCTCACGCAGCGACTCGAACACTTGACGGTGCGTTTTGTTGATCTTGTCAAACTGCAAACGAATGACGTAAAGGTGCAAGCCTGAGTAACTGTCTGAATGTTGCCAGGGGCACGTAATAGGCAAATCCGCCAGCAACTGGTTGTAACGTATTGCCAGTTCATGGCGGCGGGCCACGTACTGGTTTAGTCGTGCCATCTGACTAACGCCCAGCGCAGCCTGCAACTCGGTCATTCTGTAGTTGAAACCGAGATCGACTTGCTGGTAATACCATGGGCCATCTGGCTCGTGCGTCATCTGCGCAGGATCTCGGGTGATGCCGTGGCTACGCAGCAGGGCCATTTTATTGGCAAGTTCAGGGCTATTTGTCAGCGCCATACCACCTTCTGCTGTGGTGATGATCTTGACCGGGTGAAAGCTGAAAACGGTGATGTCGCTGTAACGGCAATTGCCAATGAATTCGCCCTTGTACTTTCCACCAATGGCATGCGAAGCATCTTCGATGATTTTGAAGCCGTAACGCTCACCGAGAGAATGGATGGCAGCCATGTCGCAGGGCTGCCCACACAAGTGGACAGCTACAAGCACTTTGGGCAACTTGCCGGTTTTCTCTGCTGCTATCAGCTTTTCTTCAAGAGCTCGCGGAGATAGGTTATAAGTGCGGGGATCGATATCGACAAAGTCGACCTGCGCACCGCAATAAAGCGCGCAATTGGCCGATGCAACAAAGGTAATGGGCGAGGTCCAGAGCCAGTCATCAGGCCCAAGACCCAAGGCAAGACAGGCTATGTGCAGCGCAGAAGTGGCACTGTTCACAGCCAAGGCATGCTTTGCTCCAACATGCGCAGCAACCGCCTGTTCAAATTGAGGGACCATAGGCCCTTGCGTCAGATAATCCGACTGCAACACCGCCACCACCGCATCGATGTCGGCTTGCGTTATGTCCTGGCGCCCATACGGAATCATTTTTAGATGCTCCCGATCTTGCTACGGTTCTTGTCGATCCAGGCTTGAAGTTCTGCCGCTTGCATCCACTCGGTATTGTTGTCGCTGGTGTAACTAAAGCCTTCTGGCACGCGCTTGCCATCCTTTATACGCTTCGCGCAAGTATCCCAACCGTTGATGGCAGGCAATATCTTGAAGTGCTCAGGGTATTCATAGGTATAGAAGGCGTCTTCAACACCGATCATCTGTTCATGCAACTTCTCACCAGGTCGGATGCCCACGATTTCCTGCCGTGCCTCGGGTGCAACAACGGTAGCCAAATCGGTGACCTTCATCGAAGGGATTTTCTTGACGTAAATTTCACCACCTTCCATGTCGTCAAAAGCATGCCAAACCAGTTCAACCCCTTGTTCAAGCGAAATCATGAACCTGGTCATCCTGGCGTCGGTAATCGGCAGCACACCTTTGTCCTTGATCGACATGAAAAAGGGAATAACCGACCCTCGCGAACCCATGACATTGCCGTAACGAACGACCGAAAAACTCGTTTCGTGTCCTCCTGAATACGAATTACCGGCGACGAACAGCTTGTCTGAGGCCAGCTTGGTAGCGCCGTACAGATTGACAGGGCTGCTCGCCTTGTCGGTCGACAAAGCAACAACTCGCTTGATCCCTTTATCGATACAAGTGTCAATCAGATTCATGGCACCATTGATGTTAGTCTTGACGCATTCAAAGGGGTTGTATTCAGCAGTCGGCACGATCTTGGTGGCAGCAGCGTGTACCACGTAATCCACACCATCAAGCGCACGGTATAGGCGATCCTTGTCTCGGACATCACCGATGAAGAAACGGACGCGAGAATCCCCTTGGAACAGTTTGGCCATTTCCCATTGCTTCATTTCGTCACGCGAAAAGATGATGATCTTCTTGGGATTGTACTTGGCAAGCGTCATCGGAACGAAAGTATGGCCAAATGAACCGGTTCCGCCGGTGACTAGAATGGTTTGATTGGTAAGCAAGGTGCCTCCTGATGGCTATAAATAAAAAGGTTAGTTGACGGCAAATAGAGGAGCACAGCGCTTGAAGGCATAAGCCTTGGCTGCGAGAAGAAATAGAAACGCCAGGCTCATGCCTGCTGGTACAGCAGATATCCCCAGACTGGGGATGAGTATGTAAGTTGAGACCACAAAAACAGGGAGCGATGCCAGATGACACCAGATGATGGACATGTCTTTTCGGCGAGCGTACAACCCATAATGGGGGACCATTCCAATGCCCGACAAGGCGGCAGCAAGAACCGTCCAGTAAAGCAGATGGAAATGTTCAGCATAGCCCGGCCTGTCAAGCCAATCGACAACAGGGCCGGCACACACAATGACTCCCACAACGAGGATCATCGTGAGCACAAGGGTATCTTGGCTCAAGCGACGCATTTGCTGTTCAAACAAAGCGGAGTCTGCCTTAGCTGCTGATGCAACTAGCGCAGGATAAGAAAAGCTGAAAACTGCCGCATCCAGAAAACTCATGATCGCGTTGGCAATACCCACAAACAAGACATAGGCTGCCAACTGTTCCAGGCCACCAAGCGATTCGATCCAGTATCGATCAACAGTGTACAGTGCGCGTAATGACAAGGTGGCCAATACAAAAGGAAAGGCTACGCGCGCCCCCTTGCGAATCCAAGCCCAGTTGATCGGCTGCTTGAGCGAAGCTGCATCAAGCCCGCGAAGCCTAAAATACCCCAGAACACACGCTGACAACACCCCGAAACACCAGGCTGCCAGCACGAAATCCAGTGAGCGAATGCCCGGCGACAACCACAACCAGATAGCAACCAGAATAGCCCAAGCCCCCGAGCGTACAAACAGCACTATGCTGGCCCATAGCGGTTGCGAAATGGCGATAAGCAGCCGATTCAGTTCCTGGGCAAGATGCTCTAGTGCAAGTAATGGAAAAAACCAGACTGCAAGCGTCCAGGGCAGCATGTCGAACCAGAAAAGAAATAGACAAACAGGTAGCAGAAAAATATAGGCTACACCGTAAAAAACCCCTTGATCCCTTAGCATTCCAGCCCACAAGGCACGATCAGAAGCAATCAACTCTCGAGTCGAATAGGTATAAAAGTCAAAACCAAGCGCCATCATCACAAAGGCGATCGTCGCCACCAGCAAGCCATAAAGACCAACTTCAGCCGGTTCCAGAAACTTGGCCAGCACAAAGACGAGCGCAAACTTGCTTACCAGAGTTGCGGCACGCAGGAGCAGATTGACGAAGCGCTTTATCGTTGCTGGCATTCAGCGTCCAGACGATGCAGGATGGTTGTTCTGAACAGATGCCCGCTCGCTCTCCAGAATCTCTATCTCCCGGCGCAATAGCTCGTACTCCAGCTTCTTTCTCTCCAGATATTTTGCCGTCAGAGCAGCACGGTCACGAACACCTTCTGGGGTAAGCAAGTAGCTGATTTTCGTCAGCTTGCCTTCGTTCCTGGTGAAATTTCCGATTTTCACTAAGCCCTTCTCAACCAATGCCTTGATCAGATAGTTGGTCCGCCCCAAACTAACTCCCACCGCAATAGCGAGTTCACGTTGCGTGACATCAGGGTTGGCCTCTATGGCTTTTAGAAGACGAAAGCGTGCTTGATCACGAGGGCTCATTGAGCGGCACAGGAAGCTACTAACAAGAGTGAAGAGTGAATTGTGCGAACCAACATTCAGCGATGGTACTGCCGAGCACAAGGCCGCCCCACCAATATGTTCAAAATAGAACAATTATAGCTTGAATAACATCAATGCATAGCACCACCTACCATGCAAACAACTTGCGGTGCTGCATCGCAACAACCAGCATGACCGGAAGATATCATAGAGCCCCCTGAACAGCCATAGCACTGCCCATTTTTGAGTATTCGGCTCCAGCGGAGTCAAGTAGCCGAAACACCGTCAATTGTCATGGAAAAACTCCCCTAACCCCGGCAAGCCCCTTTATCATTGCGGCCTGTATCGTCTCACCAGACAATGCCCGCGGAGCTACTAGACCATTAGAATGCTGTTGGTTTCAGCCCTTCAACAGGCTCGGCGATGCATGCCAACACGAAATAACTGGAATCTGACCATGAAAATTCTACTTACCGGCAAAAACGGCCAGGTCGGCTTTGAACTCAGACGCGCGCTGGCCGTACTGGGCGAGATCGTCGCCGTTGATGCTACCGAATGCGACCTGGCTGATCCTTCCGCCATCCACCGGCTTGTGCAAGATGTACAGCCCTCGGTCATCGTTAATCCCGCTGCCTACACCGCAGTGGACAAGGCCGAAGGGGATGCTGGGACGGCTCATGCTGTCAATGCCGCAGCGCCCGGCGTTCTGGCGGAAGAGGCGTCGCGGCTTGGAGCGTTGCTGGTGCACTACTCCACTGATTATGTCTTTGATGGCAGCAAGGCCGGAGAATATCTGGAAGACGATTCGCCCAATCCGCAAAGCGTTTACGGTGCCAGCAAGCTGGCCGGTGAGCAGGCGGTGCGCGAAGCCTGCCAGCGCCATGTCATCCTGCGCACCAGTTGGGTGGTCGGAGCGCATGGCGGGAATTTCGCTAAAACAATGATCCGTCTGGCCAGCGAAAGGGACGCGTTGAACGTGGTCGCCGACCAGTTCGGCGCGCCAACCTCGGCTGCGCTGCTGGCCGATCTCACGGCGCATCTGGTGCGTCAGGCTACGCTGGGCGATGCCTTTCCTTACGGCACCTATCATGCCGTTGCGGGCGGCGTGACCAACTGGCATGAGTATGCCTGCTACGTCATCGACCGCGCCCGGGCCGCAGGCCTGCCGATCAAGGTGGCGGCCGACGCCATCCGGCCGATTGCCACCAGCGATTACCCCACCCCGGCCAGGCGCCCGGCAAACTCGCGTCTTTCCACCCGCAAGCTTCAAGAAACCTTCAACCTTCGCCTGCCCGAATGGCGCGAAGGGCTAGACCACATTCTTGACCAGATTCTGTGAGCCAGATCATGACAGCGAATCGCAAGGGCATCATCCTCGCTGGGGGTTCCGGCACCCGTCTCTACCCCGTGACGCAGGCCGTGAGCAAGCAGCTCGTACCGGTCTACGACAAACCCATGGTGTATTACCCGTTGAGTACCCTGATGCTGAGCGGCATCCGCGATGTGCTGCTGATCAGCACGCCGCAAGATACGCCGCGTTTTACCGATCTACTGGGCGATGGCTCACAATGGGGCATGAACATTAGCTACGCCGTGCAGCCCAGCCCGGACGGGCTGGCGCAGGCCTTCATCATTGGGCGCGATTTCGTGGCCGGCAACCCCAGCGCCCTGGTGCTGGGTGACAACATCTTCTACGGGCACGATCTCGTCAAGCAACTGCACAGCGCCAACCAGCGGGAAGCCGGCGCCAGCGTCTTTGCCTACCATGTACACGATCCCGAGCGCTACGGCGTGGTGGCGTTTGACGCCCAGCGCAAGGCGATCAGCATCGAAGAAAAGCCGGCGGAGCCAAAGAGCAATTACGCAGTGACCGGCTTGTATTTCTACGATGCCCAGGTCTGCGACATTGCCGCAGATATCAAGCCCTCCGCCCGGGGTGAACTGGAAATCACCGACGTCAACCGGCGCTACCTGGAACAGGGCCAGTTGAATGTGGAAATCATGGGGCGCGGCTATGCTTGGCTGGATACCGGTACGCACGACAGCCTGCTGGAAGCCGCCAGTTTCATTGCCACCCTGCAGAAGCGCCAGGGCTTGCAGGTGGCCTGCCCCGAGGAAATTGCCTTTCACCAGGGCTGGATTTCGGCCGAACAATTGCAAAAGCTGGCCGAACCGCTGCGCAAGAATGGCTATGGCCAGTATTTGTTGAATCTTCTGAAGTGAGTCTCACGCATGCCTTACACCGTAACCGCAACTGATCTGCCTGAAGTCCTGATCCTGGAACCCCGCGTTTTTGGCGATGACCGGGGCTTTTTCTTCGAAAGCTTCAATGCGCGGGATTTCCGCCAGGCAACCGGCCTGGATATCGATTTCGTGCAGGACAACCACAGCAAATCATCCCGTGGCGTCCTGCGCGGGCTCCACTACCAGATCAGCAACCCGCAGGGGAAGCTGGTCCGGGTCACGCAGGGTTCGGTCTTTGATGTTGCCGTGGATCTGCGCCGCTCATCGCCGCATTTTGGCCAGTGCGCAGCGGTTGAACTATCGGCAGAAAACAAGCGCCAGTTGTGGATACCGCCCGGGTTTGCCCATGGCTTTGTGGTGACCAGCGAAACGGCCGAGTTTCTCTACAAGACGACCGATTACTGGTACCCCGAGCACGAGCGCAGCCTGTTGTGGAGCGACCCCGCGCTGGGCATTCGCTGGCCGATCGATTCGGCCCCGTTGCTGGCCGCCAAGGACACTGCCGGAAAACCCCTGGCTAAAGCCGATACGTTTGCCTAAGCCATCCTGCCTGCCCCCGTCAACATGCTGACGGGGCGGCTATCCTTCAGCCCTGCGTCTCCGCCCTTCCGTAGCGGTCTTCCAGTCGGACGATGTCGTCCTCACCAAGGTAGCTGCCGACCTGTACCTCGATCAGTTCCAGCGGAATCTTTCCGGGATTTTCCAGGGCATGAACGGCGCCGACCGGCAGGTAAATCGACTGGTTTTCGGTCAACAGATGCTCTGCTCCGTCGAGGGTGACGCTGGCTGTTCCGCTTACCACGATCCAGTGTTCAGCGCGGTGGTGGTGCATCTGTACCGATAGTTTGGCGCCCGGCGAAACGGTGATGCGCTTGACCTGGTAGCGCTGGCCGGCATCGACCGAATCGTAGTGCCCCCAGGGGCGGTATACTTGGCGGTGCACACGGTGTTCGCTGCGCCCTTCGGCCTTCAGCTGTGCCACGATCTGCTTCACTTCCTGAACGCGATCGCGCGGCGCCACCATGACGGCATCCTTGGTCTGCAACACGACGGTATCGCGCAGACCGACTGTCGCCACCAAGGCATTCTCGGCCATCACCAGGTTGTCGTGGCTGTCGTGCAGCATGACATCACCGCGCAGGACATTGCCGGCCTCGTCCTTGGGAAGGACGTCCCACAGGGCTGCAAAGGCACCCACATCGCTCCAGCCGGCGTCGAGCGGCACCACCACGGCTGATTCCGTTCGTTCCATCACGGCGTAGTCGATGGAATCCTCCGGGCAGGCCATGAAGGCGGCTTCGTCGACCCGGACGAAATCCATGTCGCCAGCAGAATGCGCCATGGCGGCACGGCAGGCTGCCAGAATGTCGGGGCGAAAACGGTCCAGTTCTTCCAGATAACGCGAGGCACGGAAGCAGAACATGCCGCTGTTCCACAGATATTCGCCACTGGCGAGATATTGGCGGGCACGGTCGAGGGCAGGTTTTTCGACGAAAGCCCCGACCTGCCAGGCCGATTCATTGACCGCTTCGCCGCACCGGATGTAGCCGTAGCCGGTTTCCGGTGTTTTCGGAACAATGCCAAAAGTGACCAGCTTGCCGGCTTCGGCCAGCGGCTGGGCGTGCTGGACGGCGGCGCGAAACGCTGCCGCGTCCTGGATCAGATGGTCGGCCGCCAGTACCAGCAGCAGGGGATCGTCACCTGTGGCAGTGGCACGCAGCGCAGCCAGAGCCACGGCCGGCGCGGTATTGCGCCCGGCGGGTTCAAGCAGGATGTTGCCTCCCAGGGCATCGATCTGGCGTAGTTGTTCGGCCACCAGAAAACGGTGTGCTTCGTTACAGATGACCAATGGAGCCCCTAAATTCAAACCTTCGAGGCGCAACAACGTTTCCTGCAACATCGAATCCTCCCCGGCCAGGGCAAGAAACTGTTTCGGATACGATTCCCGGGACAGGGGCCAGAGCCGCGTTCCGGCCCCCCCCGCCATGATGACAGGTACCAGTACAGGGTTATTCATCTTGTTCGTCATGTTCATCTGTTTATGCGGGCGAGATTATAGTTTGATTGGAGAGGTTCGCGTTATAGCAGAGGCTCGGGGAGTATCCGTAGCCGCACCAGCACCAACCCAGCCAGTATGCCCATCAGATCGGCCAGCACATCCCAGGCGCTGGCAGTTCGGCCGGGGATGAAGGATTGCAAGACTTCAATCCCGAGGCCAAAGCAGAGCAGGCAGATTACGGTCGGCACGGCGGCCATCCGCCAGTAACGCAACAAGCCGATGGCCAGCACACCAAAGGCAAAAAGATGCTTGAGCTTGTCGTGGGAATCGTCGATCGCGGCAATTTCGCTGGGCAGGACGGCCAGCCAGACAATCGCCAGAAATGCAATCACGGTAGCCCACTGCCCGGTTTGGTTGAGTCGTTTCATGTCTGGCTGATGGAGCATATTATCCACAAAAGTTGCATTCTTCTGACAATTGCTATTGCATCGCAGCAGTCACCATGGTCTCAAATTGACCACTGCAGATTAACGAGATATCACCCTCGCGCATCCCCCCAGCGATACGGTGAATCGTCCTCGCCGAGATAGTGCGCTACACCGTCTCGGCCGACGCAATATTGCGGCGAAATGATCATTTCGCGAAGATGTTGTGCGTCGCCAATTCTGGTGTATTCGAAAACGATACAGCGCTCAATCCGCGTCCCTGAGCGGATGTGCGAACCGTGCCCAATCCATGCAGGACCGATGATCGACACACCTGGCTCAATGCGTACATTGGAGCCCACATAGATTGGCCCGACGAGCTTGCAACTTTCCCAGGCTATCGAGGTATTTAACCCTGCCCAAACTCCCGGTTGAATCTCTTTCCCCGGCATATCCATCTGAGCCACTTCGCCGCGCAAGACACGTTGCGAAACCTCCCAGTAATCATTGAGGCGGCCAATGTCGATCCAGTTGAAAAAACGTTTCTGGGCATAGAAAGGCAACCCCTTTTCCACTAGCATCGGGAACAGTTCGCTGCCGATATCAAATGGCACCCCCGAAGGAATCAAGTTCAGCACTTCCGGCTCGAAGATGTAGATGCCAGTGCTGGCGAGGCGTGATTTGGCCGCTTCAGGTTTAGGCTTTTCCTGGAAGGAAACTACCCTACCCTCTTGATCTGTCACCACCACACCATAATTCTGTACCTGATCGAGCGGCACCTCCAAAGTAACCACACTCGCCAGAGCCCCCTTGCTTTTGTGTTCACGAAGTGCGGCACCCATGTCTAAATCAACAATCGCATCTCCACAAATGACCAAGGTGGTTTCGTCGAAGAAGCCCCCAAAATCCTGGATTTTGCGCATCCCGCCGGCAGAGCCCATTGGCTGAGGAACTATCTCGCCATGATCTCGCCCACCTTCATAGGAATAGCCCAGGTTAACCCCCCAGCGACGACCATCGCCAAAGTAGTTTTCGATCTTGTAATGATTGAACGCAACGTTGACCATGACGTCACGAATACCAAAATTTGCCATGTGCTCAATCAGGTATTCCATAACCGGCTTTCCCAAAATGGGCACCATGGGCTTGGGCAATTGCTTGGTCAACGGACGTACACGCGTTCCCTGGCCTGCAGCCAGAATCATTCCTTTTGCCACTACCCCTTCCCCCCTTTAAACAGCCGTCAGATGAAGCTGGCCACGAACCGCCAAACCAGCAGCATAACGTAAAGAAATGTTAATTATATATTTTCATCTCTTACTTCGCAGTGACAAAGGTTGAATTTCACGCCTCGGATATACGAAACCGGGGGCATCTGCCGCTGGACATGCAGCCTTGCGCTAACCGCGCCGCCGCACCATTTCAAACAAGCAGACAGCCGCCGCCGCGCCGACGTTGAGCGATTCGACGGCGCCCGGCATTGGGATGTGGATACGCAGGCCAGCGCGCTCGATCAGCGCTGGGCTGACGCCCCGTCCTTCGGCGCCGAACACCCAGGCGAGCGGCCCCGCCCATTGCGCCTCATAGAGCGACGTGGCCCGGTCGAGCGTGGTCGCCAGCGTGGTTCCCCGGTAAGCGGCCATGAACGCAGCGAGATCGCGGTCTTCATGGATGGACAGGACGAAGTGCGCGCCCTGCCCGGCGCGCAGGACTTTGGGCGACCAGGCAGCAGCGCAACCTGGCGCCAGCAGCAACTGGCCGACACCGGCGGCAGCGGCGCTGCGCAACAGGCTGCCGAGATTGCCGGGGTCCTGGACGCCATCGAGGAGAACGGCATCGCAGCCGGGATCAGGTGCCATCGCCGGCTGCGGCGTATCGACGACGGCGAGCAGGCCGCTTGGCGTATCGACGATGCCCAGTTCGCGCATCAGCGCGTCGCCGATCACCGTGCAGTGGCGGCCGCCCAGCCAGTCGGCGATCTCGCCGCCGTCCAGCGCCGATTCGGCGACCACCAGTTCGGCCAGCGGGCCGCGCTGCGCTTCCCAGGCTTGCACCAGATGCAGGCCGTCGAGCAGCGTCCGGCCGCGCTTCTTGCGCTCGCGACCGGATTCGGCGAGCCGCTTGAGCTGCTTGTAGTAGGCGTTGTCGCGCGACTGGATCAGCTTCACAGCAGCGACAGCTGGCGGGCGACCGGGGCGAAGCTCCGGCGATGCACCGGCGAAGCGCCGTGCGCTTCGAGGGCGGCGAAATGCGCCGGCGTCGGGTAGCCCATGTGGCGGTCGAAACCGTAGTGCGGATACTGCTCGTGCAGGACGAGCATGCCGGCGTCGCGGACGGTCTTGGCAAGGATCGAAGCAGCAGCGATCGAGGCGATCTTGCCGTCCCCCTTGACCACGGCCTCGGCAGGCATCGGCAGGCGCGGACAGCGGTTGCCGTCGATCATCGCCCGTTCCGGCGCGACGTCAAGCTTGGCGACGGCGCGCTGCATGGCGAGCAGGCTGGCGTGCAGGATGTTGAGGCGGTCGATTTCCTCGACGCTGGCTTCGGCCACCGCCCAGGCCAGCGCCTTCTCGCGGATCTCGACGGCCAGCGCCTGGCGCCGCCGTTCGGAGAGTTTCTTCGAATCGTTGAGGCCGATGATTGGTCTGGCTGGGTCGAGGATCACCGCCGCCGCGACGACCGGCCCGGCGAGCGGCCCGCGCCCGGCTTCATCGACGCCGCAGACGAGACCTTCGGGAACGATCAGTTCAGGCATTCGATTACCGCCTGCGCCGCTTTCTCAGCGGTGTTCTGACGCAACTGCAGGTGAAGGTCGGTGAACGCCGCCTCGATCGCCGTCGCCGCTTCCTCGTCCTCGTAAAGCTTGTTCAACGCCTCGGCGAGGTTTTCCGGGGTAGCTTCGTCCTGCAGGATTTCCGGCACCACGAAACGGCCGCAGAGGACGTTGGGCAGGCCGACGTAAGGCAGGTAGGCCATGCGCTTCATCAGCCAGTAGGAGAACTTGGCGATCTTGTAGGTGATCACCATCGGCCGTTTGATCAGCGCCGCCTCCAGGGTCGCCGTGCCGCTGGCGACGAGGGCGACATCGGCGGCACCGACGGCGTCCTGGGCATGGCCGAAGAGCAGGCGGAAAGGAATGTCTGCCGCCTGGCCGCGATGGATGGCGGCTTCGAACTGCAAGCGGGTCTCGCGGGTGGCCAGCGGCACGACGAAGACGGCGTCAGGCTGGTAGTGCTCGCGAATCAGTCGCGCCGTCTGCACGAAGGTATCGGCCATGGCACCCAGTTCGCCCTGGCGGCTGCCAGGCAGCAGCGCGAAGATCGGCAGCGCGCGCGGCAGCGCCAGCTTTTCGCGCACCGCCTGGCGGCTGGTTTCCAGGGGAATGCTGTCGGCCAGCGGGTGACCGACGTAGCTGACGGGAATCCCCGCCTGGTGATAGAGCGGCGGTTCCATCGGAAACAGGGCCAGCACCCGGCAGACGGCCCGGCCGATCTTCCTGATGCGCTTGCCCCGCCAGGCCCAGATCGACGGGCTGACGTAGTGGATGGTGGGAATCCCGGCCGACTTGAGCTTGGCTTCGAGGTCGAGGTTGAAATCCGGCGCGTCGATGCCGATGAAGATGTCCGGCCGCTGCTCGAGCAGGCGCTTCTTCAGCTTGCGGCGAATGCCGGCGATCTCCCGGTAATGCTTGAGCGCATCCCAATAGCCCATGACCGACAGCTTGCCCATCGGCCACCAGCAATCCATTCCCTGCCCTTGCATGCGCGGACCGCCGATGCCGAAAAAGACGGCATCGGGCAGCCGACTCTTCAGCGCGGCGATCAGGTGGGCACCCAGAAGGTCGCCGGAGGCCTCGCCGGCCACCAGTGCGATACGAACCACGGCCGTCATGTCAGCGGATGATGCCCCGCCGGGACTGCGCGAAGAAGTCGACGAAGAGTTGCAATTCCGGATGCGTCGGGGCCTCGTCGACCAGTTTTGCCTTCGCTTCTTCGAGCAGCAGGCCGGACTTGTAGATCGTCCGGTAGGCACGCTTGAGCGCCATGATGGCATCCGGACCGAAGCCGCGCCGCTTCAGACCCTCGACATTGATGCCGTAGGGCTGGGCAGTGTTGCCGGCGGCCATCAGGTAGGGCGGAACGTCCTGCAGGATGACAGTACTGACTGCGGTCATGACGTGGGCACCGATGTGGCAGAACTGATGCACGCCGGTGAAACCGCCGAGGATGGCCCAATCACCGACGACGACGTGGCCGGCCAGCGAGGCATTGTTGGCGAAGGTGCACTTGTTGCCGACCTGGCAGTCGTGCGCAATATGCACGTAGGCCATGATCCAGTTGTCGTCGCCGATGCGGGTGACGCCGGCATCCTGGACGGTGCCAATGTTGAAGGTGCAGCTCTCGCGGATCGTGTTGCGGTCGCCGATTTCGAGACGGGTCGGTTCGCCGGCGTATTTCTTGTCCTGCGGCACCTCGCCTAGCGAGCAGAACTGGAAGATGCGGTTGTCGCAGCCGATGCTGGTGTGACCGGTGATCACGACGTGCGGCCCGACGACGGTGTTGTCGCCGATTTCGACGTGCGGCCCGATGATCGAATAAGCGCCGATTTCGACATTGGCGCCGAGGCGCGCGCCCGGATCGACGATGGCGGTCGGATGGATCATGTCAGAGGTCCCGCTTGGCGCACATCAGCTTGGCCGAGGCAGCGAGCTGACCATCGACCCGGGCTTCGGTGACGTACTTCCAGATGCCGCGCATCTGGCGCTCGATCTCGACATGCAGGTCGAGGCGGTCGCCCGGCATCACCGGTCGCTTGAAACGCGCATCGTCGATCCCGGCAAAGTAGAAAACGGTATCCGGCGACGGCTTTTCTTCCATCGTCTTGAACGACAGGATGCCGGCCGCCTGGGCCAGCGCCTCCATGATCAGCACACCAGGCATCACCGGATGGTGCGGAAAGTGGCCGACGAAAAAGGGTTCGTTGATCGTGACGTTCTTGTAGGCGTGGATCGACTTGCCGGGGACGAGGTCAACGACGCGATCGACGAGCAGAAAGGGATAGCGGTGCGGGAGGTGCTCGAGAATCTGGTGAATATCCATTTTTTTAATCCTTTATATTATTTTCTTTGAGTAGTCTCTCAAGTTCGGAAACCCGCTCCGCCAATTTGGACAGGCGCCGGATATGCGCTGCATTGCGCACCCAGCCGTCGTGGGTATCGAGCGGGAAAATTCCGGTATAGCGCCCGGCCTCCTTGATGCTTTTCATCACCAAGGTCCCCGCCGAGACCGTCGTTCCCGCCGCGATTTCAAGGTGCCCGGAAATCATGCCGGCGCCACCGACAAGGCAGTGTTCGCCCAGGGTGGCGCTGCCGGCGATACCGACGCAACCGGCAAGCACGCTATTGGCGCCGATTTTGCAGTTGTGGGCAATCTGCACCAGGTTATCGATCTTGCAGCCGTCACCGATCACCGTATCCTCGAGCGCTCCGCGATCGATCGTGGTGTTGGCGCCAATCTCGACGTCATTGCCGATGCGCACGATCCCGATCTGAGGAATCTTGATCCAGTGTTTGCCTTCAGGCGCAAACCCGAAACCGTCGGCACCGATCACCGTGCCAGAATGAACGATCACCCGCTCGCCGAGCTGACAACCGTGGTAGACCGTGACATTCGGATAGAGCACGCTGCCGCTGCCGATACAGACTCCATCGCCGATCACGCAACCGGCGTGGACGATGACATCCTCGCCCAGGGTCACGCCGCGACCGATGCTGACCAGCGGCCCGATGGCGGCGCTGGCCGGCACAGTAGAATCGACCACCGCGCTGACATGAACACCAGTAAAGCCTGCTGCCAGCGGATTGAGCAACGAAGCGACGCGCGCGTAATAGGCGTAGGGATTGGCGGTGACGATGCGCGGCCCGGCAAAATCGGCGGCGGCGTCGGGCCCCAGAATCACTGCGGCAGCGCGACATGAACGCAATTGCGCCCGGTATTTCGGGTTGGCCAGGAACGCGATATCACCCTCTCCCGCCGTCGCCAACGTGGCGACGCGGAAGATGCGGATATCGCCCGCCCCAAGCAAGTCGCCGCCCAGTTGGGCGGCGATCTCGGCAAGCGTCAGCGAATGGGCTGCGGTATCCGGCATCACTTGCCGTCGGACAGCGCCTTGATGACGCGATCGGTGACATCCAGACGCGGGCTGACCCAGACGACATCCTGCAGGATCAGGTCATACTTGTCGGCATCGGCAATCTGCTTGATCGCCCGGTTGGCCTTCTCGATGATCGCGGCGTTTTCCTCGTTCTGGCGCAGATTGAGGTCCTCGCGGAACTCGCGCTGGCGACGCTGGAACTCACGCGACAGATCGCCAAGCTCCTTTTCCTTGGCGCGACGCTCGGATTCGCCCATCGTCACCCCGTTCTTTTCCAGGGATTCCTGCAGGCCCTGCAACTGCTTGGCCATGCGCTGCAATTCCTGGTCGCGCCGCGAAAACTCGCTTTCCAGCTTCTTGGCCGCTTTTTGGGCGGCCGGCGCCTCCCGGAAGATGCGCTGGGTATCGACGTAACCCACCTTGAGTTCGGCGGCGCCAAGCCCACCAACACTCAAGAGGGACATCAGGGAGGCGACTGCAAAGGTTCTGGCTTTCAACATGAGACTCCTGGATCAAAAAGTGGTACCCAACTGGAACTGGAAGGCTTCCTTTTCATCGGCATCCTTCTTGTTCAGCGGCGTACCGACACTGAATTTCAACGGCCCGATCGGCGACACCCAGGACGCCGTCACACCGGTTGAATAACGCAACTCCCCGAGATCGAACTTGTCGCCCGAAGCGTACACCTGGCCGGCATCAAAGAACAGACCAACGCGCGCGGTTCTCTCGAAACCCGGCAGGCTCCAGAGCAGTTCGGCGTTGCCGACGACCTTCCGGTTGCCACCGAGACGATCTTCACCATCAAGGGTACCCGAAGTCCCCAGCGTGCTGGTCTTGAAACCACGTACAGAGTTTACCCCTCCACCGTAGTAATTCTTGAAGAAGGGCAAATCCTTGCCGCTATACCCACCCGCATAACCGAGATCGCCATTGAGCATCAGCGTAAAGCGCTTAGACAGCGGCAGGAAATGCTGGATCTGGTAATTGGCGCGGTAATAGGTCAGGTCGCCACCTGGCAGACCGACTTCAAGTGTGGCGCGCTGGTAGGTGCCGTTGGTCGGGAAAAAGAAACTGTTCTTCGTATCCTTGGCCCAGGTCAGGGTCAACGGAACCGAGATATTCGTCTTGCCGAAATCCTCGACATACCGCTTGTAATAGCTCGGACTGCTGTCGAAGACATCGATGCTCGTCGTGTCGGCAGCAATGCCGAACGAGAAGGATTGGTATTCGTCGATCGGGAAACCGAAGCGGATACCACCGCCGGTGGATTGCGACTTGTAGTAGGCAAGATTGGTCGAACTGGTATCGGTCGTCCGGTGATAAACGTCGAAGCCCTGACTAACGCCATCCGGCGTGAAATAGGGATTGGTGTAGGAGACCGAATAGGTCCGGTTGGATTTCGAGGTATTGACCTGCAGACCGACGTTGTTACCGCTGCCCATGAAATTGTTCTGGGAAATCGACCCGGAGAGGATCACCTTGTCGGCGCTGGAAGTGCCGACGCCGAGCATCAGGTTGCCGGTTGGCTTCTCGGTAACATTGACATTGACGTCTAGCTGGTCGGTCGTTCCCTGTACCGGCGGCGTCTCGACGGCGACTTCGGTGAAGAAACCAAGGCGGTCGATACGTTCCTTCGATGCCTGGACCTTCTGCGCGTCGTACCAGGCGCTTTCCATCTGCCGGATTTCGCGGCGCACGACTTCGTCGCGCGTCTTGGTATTGCCCGTGACGTTGATGCGGCGCACATAAACCCGCTTGCCTGGATCGACGAAAACGGTGAAGTCTACGAGATGCTTTTCCCGATTGATGTCCGGCGAAGCATTGACGTTGGCGAAGGCATACCCCTCGGCACCAAGGCGGTCGATGATCGCCTTGGTCGATTCGTTGAGTTTTTCCCGCGAGAAAACATCGCCGGGATGCACCGAAACCAGCTTGCGCAATTCCGCTTCGGGAATCGCGAAATCGCCGGCCAGCTTGACCGAAGCCACCTTGTAGCGTTCGCCCTCGACGATGTTGAGGGTGATGTAGACGTCCTGCTTGTCGGGCGAAATCGAGACCTGGGTGGACTCGACGTTGAATTCCATGTAGCCGCGATCAAGGTAGAAGGAACGCAGCTTTTCGATGTCGGCAGAAAGCTTCTGGCGGGAATACTGGTCGTTCTTGGTGTACCAGGTCAACCAGCCCGGCGTCGTCAGCTCGAACAGCGACTGCAGTTCCTTCTCCGGGAATGCCTTGGCACCGACGATGTTGATCTGGCGAATCTTCGCGGCATCGCCTTCGACGATGGTGAAATTGACGCCGACCCGATTGCGTTCAAGCGGCGTCACCGTCGTCGTGATCCGCGCGGCATACTTGCCGCGGGTCAGGTACTGCCGCTTGAGTTCCTGCTCTGCCTTGTCGAGCAGCGAACGGTCGAAGATGCGGCCTGTGGCGATACCGACTTCCTTGAGCGCCTTGACGATCGCGTCCTTCTCGAATTCCTTCATGCCGACGAAGTCGAGCGAGGCGATCGCCGGCCGCTCCTGCAGCACGACGACCATGACATTGCCTTCGACGTCGATCCGCACATCCTTGAAGAAACCGGTGGCGAACAGCGACTTGATGGCCTGTGCTGCCTTTTCGTCGGTGAAGGTTTCGCCGACCTTGACCGGCAGATAACTGAAGACCGTCCCCGCCTCGGTACGCTGAATGCCCTCGACCCGGATGTCCTTGACCACGAACGGGGGAAAAGCCATCGCGGGCATGGCAAACAGACCGGCAATCAGGGCTGGCAACAGGGATTTTTTCATCGTTAGCCGCCAAACAGGCGATTCAAGTCGTTAAAAAATGCGAAAGCCATCAAGCTGAACAGAATGGCGAGCCCGAACTGCTGTCCGATTGCCATTGCCCGCTCCGAGAGGGGCTTCCGCCTGACGACTTCGATCATATGATACATCAAATGCCCGCCATCCAGCACCGGGACGGGAAGCAGGTTCAGCACCCCCAGGCTGATGCTGATCAGCGCCATGAAACGGACATAATAATCGATCCCGAGCTTCGCCGTCTGCCCGGCGTAATCGGCGATCGTCACCGGCCCTGACAGGTTTTTCCAGGAAACCTCGCCGGTCAGCATCTTGCCCATCATGCGCAGGCTGAAGATCGACTTGTCCCAGGTTTCGAAAATGGCTTTGCGCCCGGCATCAACGACGCCATAACGCACAAAAGCCCGCAGTTCGCGACGACTTTCCGGGGTTTCGGCAACCGCCACGCCGATACGACCGATCCGCTGACCACCTTCGGAGGCCTCGTCGGGAGTAAGGTCAAGCTGCAAACTGACGCCCTGTCGCTCGATGTCGAAACGCAAGCTGCGCCCGGCCGCTTCACGGACGACAAGCACCAGCGCCTGCCAGTTGGCGAGCGGATGACCGTCAATCGCCAGCACACGATCGCCTTCACGCAGCCCGGCACGGGCCCCGGGACCGCCATCGACCAGGCGACCGATCACCGCCGGCAAGTCGGGGCGGTAGAAACGCAGACCCAGATGAACCAGAGGATCGCCCTCCCAGCCTTCTTCCCGCACGGCATCGAGCGCCAGGACGCGGGTACGAGCGATCCCGTCGACATCGATGACATCGAGCGTGACTTGAGCGCGGGAAGCGGCCTCTTGCAGAAGTTGCCAGCGGAAATCGTCCCAGGTCGCCACTGCCTCGTCGTCGATGCGCGTAACCTGGTCGCCACTCCGGATGCCAGCGGCGGCGGCCGGCGTCGAAGCGGCCGGAGCGCCAAGAACGGGCAGCAGTTCATTGGTGCCGTGCAGAAAGACGGCCCAGTACAGGACGATGGCCAACAGCAAATTGGCCAGCGGACCGGCGACAACGATCAGACTGCGCCGACCAACCCCCTGCCGATTGAAGGCGCGCGGCAGATCTTCCTCCGCCACCTCGCCCTCCCGTTCATCGAGCATCTTGACGTAGCCGCCCAGCGGCAGGGCGCTGATCGCCCACTCGGTGGCATCGCGCCCAAGCTGCCGCTGCCAGAGGACAGGACCGAAACCGATCGAAAAACGCAGCACCTTGACGCCACACCAGCGCGCAACGATGTAATGCCCGAATTCATGGACAACGATCAGGATACCCAATGCCAGCGCGAAGGCAGCCAGGGTCAGCGGCAGATCGTTCATGCGAAACGCCCGTCGGCAACCATGGCGCCCGCCAATTGGCGCGCCCGGGCATCGGCGGCGATGACATCGTCGAGACAGCCCTCAGGACCGACCGGCAAGGTCGCGAGGACAGCTTCGTTGAGATGCGCGATGGCGAGGAAGGGCAAACGCCGTTCCAGGAAGGCGGCTACCGAAACCTCGTTCGCCGCATTGAGGATGGCCGGCGCCGTCCCGCCTTCGCGCAGAACATCGTAGGCGAGTTGCAGGCAACGGAAACGCTCGAAATCAGGGGCGAAAAAGTCGAGTCGGCCGACTTTGAACAGGTCGAGTGGCGCGACACCGGCGACAATACGCTCCGGCCAGGCCATGGCACAGGCAATCGGGGTACGCATGTCGGGGTTGCCGAGTTGGGCCAGCGTCGAGCCATCGGCGTACTGGACGGCGGAATGGATGACGCTCTGCGGGTGCACGACGACCTGGATCATCTCCGGCGGCGCATCAAACAACCAGCGCGCCTCAATGACTTCCAGCCCCTTGTTCATCATCGTCGCCGAATCGACCGAAATCTTGCGCCCCATCACCCAGTTGGGATGGGCGCAGGCCTGCTCTGGGGTCACCGCGCCGAGATCGGCCAGCGCCACGTTACGGAACGGACCGCCGGAAGCCGTGAGCAGGATGCGCTCGACGCCGACTGTCGCCAACCCGCGCGTGAAATCGGCAGGCAGCGCCTGGAAGATCGCGTTGTGTTCGCTATCAACCGGCAGCAGAGTTGCGCCGTGATCGCGGACGGCGTGCATGAACAACTCGCCGGCCATGACCAGCACTTCCTTGTTCGCCAGCATCACCCGCTTGCCGGCGCGGGCTGCCGCCAGCGTCGGCGCCAGGCCGGCGGCTCCAACGATCGCCGCCATGACGGCATCGACTTCCGGGAGGGAAGAGAGTTCGATCAGGGCATCCACACCATGCCGGACCTCGGTCGCCAGACCGGCACCCCGACAGCGCCCGGCCAGTTCGGCGGCCAGCGCCGCGTCGCGCATGACCGCGAAAAGCGGACGAAACTCCCGGCATTGCTCGAACAAAGCGTCGACTTGGGTATGTGCGCAAAGCGCGAAGGCCCGGTAACGGTCCGGGTGGCGCCGTATCACGTCGAGCGTACTGTTACCGATCGAACCAGTCGATCCAAGGACGGTGATATTCAGGGTCATCCGCGGTAGATTACCAGCAACCAGACAAGTGCGATCAAGGGCAAGGTCGAGGTCAGGCTGTCGATGCGATCGAGCACACCACCATGCCCTGGCAGTACGTTGCTGCTGTCCTTGATGCCGGCTTTGCGCTTGAGCAGCGACTCGAACAGATCGCCGACGATGCTGACCGCAGTCACCGCCAGCAGGGCAAGCCCCCAGAGCGGCAAGGCAACGACGCCTTCAAGGAAATAGTGACCGAGCAGCAGCCCATAGACGAAGACACCGAGCACGGCGCCGGCCGCGCCTTCCCAGGTCTTGCCCGGGCTGATCGTTGGCGCCAGCTTGCGCCGCCCGAAACGGCGACCGGCGAAATAGGCGGCGATATCGGCCACCCAGGCAACGGCAAACGCCGCCAGCAGCAGCAGCGGCGACGCCGCGCGTAGCTGGACCATGGCCAGCCAGGTCGGCAGCAGCACGACAGCCCCGACAAGCAGGCCGACACCCCCACGCAACGCCCACTTGCCGCGTAACCAGAACGGCATCAGCAGCACCCAGAAAGCCGCCGCGGCGCCGTAAAGAAGGAAGACCCAGGCCTGCCCCGGCTGAAAGCTGGCCGCGCCGATGGCCGTCGGGTCAATCCAGGCGAGTGCCATACAGGACAAGGCGGCAGCGACGCCGAGTGCAATGCGGGCGCCACCTTGCCAGCCGAGCAGCGCCCCCCATTCCCAGGCGCCGACACCGATGAAGAGGGCAATCAGGATTGCCCAGGCAGCCTGCGGCAACAGAAACATGCTGGGCAGCAGAAGGCTGACCAGCAGTAGCGCCGTGATCACCCGCGTCTTAAGCATTGCCGCTATCGGTAAGCTGTTCGCTGGTCCGCCCGAAACGGCGCTCACGTTGCTGGTAGGAAGCAATCGCCTTGTCCAATTCGCCGGCGTCGAAGTCCGGCCACAGGGTCGGCGTGAAATGGAATTCGGTATAGGCCAGTTGCCAGAGCAGGAAATTGCTGATGCGTTCCTCGCCGCCGGTACGGATGAAAAGATCCGGTTCGGGCGCGAAATGCATCGCCAAGTAGGGCTCAAGATCGGCCTCGGTCCAAGTGCCGGCACGCGACGGGTCGGCCGCGGCAAGACGGTTGAGCGCCTGCATGATGTCCCAACGCCCACCGTAGTTGGCCGCGATCGTCAGATCGAGCGCGGTATTGGTCGCCGTTTTTGCTTCAGCCTCGGCAACCAAGGATTGGAACAGGGGATCGAAACGGGAGAGATCACCAACGACGCGCAAGCGGACGTTGTTGCGGTTCATCCGTTCGACCTCGTGCTGCAGCGCCTTGACGAATAGCTGCATCAGCAGGCTGACTTCGTCCTGGGGACGCCGCCAGTTTTCCGAGGAGAAAGCGAACACCGTCAGGTAGCGAACGCCCCGGTCAAGGCAGGCGCGAACCATGTCGCGCAACGCATCCACCCCTTTGACATGGCCAGCGACACGGGGCAGGAAACGCTTTTTGGCCCAGCGCCCGTTACCATCCATGATCACCGCGAGGTGTTGCGGAACGACGGTGCTTTGCGGCAGGTCCCGCGTCGAGCTGGAGAAGAACGCCATCCCGGGCGCGGCTCAGACCTGCATCAGCTCGGCCTCTTTGACGGCGAGCATCTTGTCGACTTCGGCGATGTACTTGTCGGTCAGCTTCTGGACATCGTCCTGCGCCTTGCGCTCGGCGTCCTCGGGGATCTCCCCCTTCTTCAGTGCGTCCTTGAGGTGGGTGTTGGCGTCGCGACGCAGGTTGCGGATCGCCACCTTGGCCCCCTCGCCTTCGTGCTTGACGACCTTGATCATTTCCTTGCGCCGCTCTTCGGTCAGCGCCGGCATCGGCACCCGGATCAGGTCGCCCTGCGAGGCCGGATTGAGACCGAGGTCGGAATCGCGAATCGCCTTCTCGACCTTCTGCAGCATGTTCTTTTCCCAAGGCTGGACCCCTAGAGTACGGGCGTCCACGAGGGTGATGTTGGCAACCTGGTTCACTGGCACCGGCGAGCCGTAGTAATCGACCATCACATGGTCGAGCAGGCCGGTGTGGGCACGGCCGGTACGGATTTTCAGCAGGTCGTTCTTGAGCGCTTCGAGCGACTTCTGCATCTTCGCTTCGGCGGTTTTCTTGAGTTCGGCAATCATTGCTCTCTCCCTCAGCAATAGACCAGCGTACCCTCATCTTCACCGCAAACCACGCGCTTGAGCGCGCCGGCCTTGAAGATGGAGAACACGTTGATCGGCAGTTTCTGGTCGCGGCACAGAGCGAAGGCGGTCGCATCCATCACCGCGAGGTTTTGCGAGATCGCGTCGTTGAAGCTGATCTTGTCGTAACGGGTTGCCGCCGGGTCCTTTTTCGGGTCCGCGGTGTAGATGCCGTCGACCTTGGTCGCCTTGAGGACGATCTCGGCACCGATTTCCGAGCCGCGCAGCGCGGCGGCGGTATCGGTCGTGAAGAAGGGGTTGCCAGTACCGGCACCGAAGATCACCACCTTGCCTTCTTCGAGGTAGCGGATGGCCTTGCCGCGGATATAGGGCTCGACCACCTGCTCGATATTCAGGGCCGACTGCACGCGCGCATTCAGGCCGACTTGACGCATTGCGTCGGACAGCGCCATGGCGTTCATCACCGTGGCCAGCATGCCCATGTAATCCGCGGTGGCTCTATCCATCCCGGTGGCCGTACCGGCCATGCCCCGGAAGATGTTGCCACCGCCGATCACGACGCCGATTTCCACACCCAGGTCAGCGACCGCCTTGATCTCGCCACAGATTTCGCCGATCACCTTCGGATTGATACCGTAGGCGTCGGTGCCCATCAGGGCCTCACCGGAGAGTTTGAGGAGGATACGCTTGTATTTGGGTGTGGTCATCGGCTTTCCCTTACGGAAGATTACTTCTTGGCAGCCGCGGCAGCGGCCTGGGCAGCGACTTCGGCAGCGAAATCGTCAACCTTTTTCTCGATGCCTTCGCCGACCATGAACAGCGTGAAGCTGGCGACCGAAGCACCCTTCTGCTTCAGCAGTTGCTCGATGGTTTGCTTGCCGTCTTCGGCCTTGACGAAGACCTGACCGAGCAGGGTCACGTCCTTCAGGTACTTCTGGACGGTACCTTCAGCGATCTTTTCCAGCATCGCTTCCGGCTTGCCGGCTTCACGGGCCTTCTCGATGGCAACGCGACGCTCGGTTTCCAGCAGTTCGGCGGAAACGCCGGAGGCATCGAGCGACTTCGGCTTGGACGCGGCGATGTGCATCGCCAGATCCTTGCCCAGTTGCTCGTCACCGCCGACCAGGTCAACCAGCACGCCAACCTTGGCGCCACCATGGATGTAGGAAACCAGCTTGCCTTGCGCGGCGCAACGGACGAAACGGCGGATCGTCATGTTCTCGCCGATCTTGCCGACCAGCGCAGCGCGGGTCGATTCGACGCTGCCCTCGCCCATCGGCAGCGCCGACAGGGCGGCGACGTCGGCCGGGTTCTGCTCGGCGACCAGCAGCGCGCAACCGTTGGCGAGCGCAATGAAATCGTCGTTCTTGGCGACGAAGTCGGTTTCCGAATTGACTTCGACGATGGCGCCGGTCTTGCCGTCAGCAGAAATGCTGATCGCCACGATGCCTTCCGCGGCGATCCGGGTAGCGGCCTTGGAGGCCTTGTTGCCCAGCTTGACGCGAAGGATTTCTTCAGCCTTGGCCATATCGCCGTCGGCTTCGGTCAGCGCCTTCTTGCATTCCATCATCGGCGCGTCGGTCTTGCCGCGCAGTTCCGCGACCATGCTTGCGGTAATTGCCGCCATACTTGTTTCTCCTGAGCTTATGAGACAGGCGGAGCCTGGGGCCCCGCCGTTACAGCGTTATTTATTCAGCAGCTTCTTCGACTTCGACGAATTCGTCGTCGCCGCCGGCAACCACTTCCTGGATCGCCAGGCTGCGACCTTCGAGGATCGCATCGGCAACGCCACGGGCGTAGAGCTGGATGGCGCGGGAAGAGTCGTCGTTACCCGGGATGACGTAGGAGACGCCTTCCGGGGAGTGGTTGGTATCGACCACGCCGATCACCGGGATCCCGAGCTTTTCGGCTTCGGTGATGGCGATCTTGTGGTAGCCGACGTCGATGACGAAGATGGCATCCGGCAGGCCGCCCATCTCCTTGATGCCGCCGATCGACTTCTGCAGCTTTTCCAGTTCGCGACGGAAGGTCAGCGCTTCCTTCTTCGACATCTTTTCCAGGTCGCCGGCTTCGACGGCCAGTTCCATGTCCTTCAGGCGCTTGATCGAGGTCTTGACCGTCTTGAAGTTGGTCAGCATGCCGCCCAGCCAGCGCTGGTCGACACACGGGGCACCGGCGCGCGCCGCTTCTTCAGCGACGATTTCGCGGGCCTGACGCTTGGTACCGACAAACAGGATGTTGCCGCGGTTGGCCGACAGCTTCTTCACGAAAGCCATGGCTTCGTTGTACTTGGCCAGGGTCTTTTCCAGGTTGACGATGTGAATCTTGTTGCGGGCACCGAAGATGTACGGGGCCATCTTGGGGCACCAGAAACGGGTCTGGTGGCCGAAGTGGACACCGGCTTCCAGCATTTCACGCATGGTAACGGACATTGCAAAACTCCTTTAAGGGTTGAACCGCCACCCGCCGCAAACGCCCGTCATTATTGGAATCTGACGAACACCCTTAATCGGCGGATGTGAGGATTTGACGACACGCACCACGCGCGCCGCCGTTATTCCCGAGTCACAGACCCGGAAAAACCGCAGGATTATAGCAGCGAATTCGCCCGACCAAAAGCCAGGCGAGACGGCATTTGTCATCTGGCGACGATTTGCGCCAGCATCCGTTGCAGGTAGGGTTGCCAGTCCGGCAGATGCAAATCGAAATCGGCGGCAAGCTTGCTGCAATCGAGACGGGAGTTGGCCGGACGCCGCGCTGGCGTCGGGTATTCGGCACTGCTGATCGCCCGGACGGCGTCGGCATCGAAACGCAGGCCGCCGGCACGACCGCCCGCCAGGCCAACGATACTGCGCGCGAACCCGCACCAGCTCACCGGATTCGCCGCCGCCAAGTGATAGAGGCGACTCTCTCCAACGCCCAGACGCCGGCCGAGATCCAGGCGCAGCAAGGCGGCAGCCGTGACGTCGGCGATCAGCGCCGCCGGCGTCGGCGAACCGACCTGGTCATCGACCACCGCCAGACTGTCGCGCTCGCGCGCCAGGCGCAGGATGGTGCGGACGAAATTGCCACCATGCTCGCCGAAGACCCAACTCGTGCGAAAGATCAGCGAACGGGCACCGCTGGCGCGAATTCCTTCCTCGCCTGCCAGCTTGCTGCACCCATAGACGCTCTGCGGCGCCACGGCATCGGTTTCGACGTAGGGCGACGCCTTGTTGCCGTCGTACACGTAATCGGTCGAATAATGAATCAGCAGCGCACCGCTTGCCGCAGCACATTCGGCAAGGACACGCGGCGCCTCGGCGTTGATGGCGTGCGCCGTGGCGGCATCGGATTCCGCCTTGTCCACCGCCGTGTAAGCCGCCGCATTGACGATCACCGCCGGCCGGTTGACGGCAACCAATGCCCGTAACGCAGCGGAATCGGCGAGGTCGCACTCGCCGCGCCCGCAAGCGAGCAGCGGCGCCAGTGGCGCCAGCGCGCGTTGCAATTCCCAACCCAACTGACCATCCTTGCCCAGCAACAGGATTCCCATGCCCCGCCTCCTCCGTCAAAACCCGCGCAGTATGCCATTCTCGGCCAGCCAGCTTTGCGAAACGGGGGGCATCATTTATCCTTGCTCCTTTACCCCAGCCCCCAGAACAGCCATGAGCATCACCCTGAAGACGCCCGAGGAAATCGAGAAAATGCGCGTCGCCGGCCGGCTGGCCGCAGAAGTTCTCGACTACATCGACGCTTTCGTCAAACCCGGCGTCACCACCGAGGAACTCGACCGCCTCTGTCACGATTACATGGTCGACGTCCAAGGCTGCATTCCCGCCCCGCTCAACTACGCGCCGGCCGGTTACGACCCTTACCCGAAGTCGATCTGCACCTCGATCAACCAGCAGGTCTGCCACGGCGTGCCCAGCGACCGGGTGCTGAAGAACGGCGACATCGTCAATCTCGACATCACGACGATCAAGGACGGTTACCACGGCGACACCAGCCGCATGTTCATCGTCGGCGAAGGCTCGATCCAGGCCAAGCGCCTGTGCGAAATCACCTTTGAATGCATGTGGCTGGGAATTTCGGTGGTCCGCCCCGGCGCCCGCCTCGGCGACATCGGCGCCATCATCCAGAAGCACGCGGAGAAGAACGGCTACTCGGTGGTGCGCGAATTCTGCGGTCACGGCATCGGCCGCAAGTTCCACGAAGACCCGCAGGTGGTCCACTACGGCAAGGCCGGCACCGGCATCGTTCTCGAGCCCGGCATGACCTTCACCATCGAGCCGATGATCAATGCCGGCAAGGCGGCGATCCGCGAAATGCCCGACGGCTGGACCATCGTCACCAAGGACCGCAGCCTGTCGGCGCAATGGGAACACACCATTCTGGTCACCGACAGCGGTTACGAGATCCTCACCCAGTCGGCCGGCGTCCGGCCGAAACCCGACTGGATCGCCTGATGGCGCTCGACATCGCGTCACTGCGCAACGAAGTCAAGGCTCGCCAGGTCGCGCTGCAAGCGCGTTACGAAGCGGACAACGATGCGCCTGCCCTGCTCCGCCAGCGTTGCGCCGATGTCGACGATACCTTGCGCCGCCTCTGGGAAAGTTTCGGTTTTCCCGCCTCGATCGCTCTTGCCGCCGTCGGCGGCTACGGCCGGGGCGAACTCTACCCGGCCTCCGACATCGACCTGCTGATCCTGCTGCCGCAGGCGCCGAGCGCGACCACGGCGGAAAAGCTGGAACGCCTGGTCGGCTGTTTCTGGGACATCGGCCTCGAAATCGGCCACAGCGTGCGCACCATTCCGGAATGCCTGGACGAGGCGGCGCGCGACATCACGGTACAGACCGCGTTGCTCGAAGCACGCCTGCTGACCGGCAGCGAAAAGCTGTTCACCACCTTCCGCAAGCGCCTGTTCGGCAACCTCGATCCGCTCGGCTTCCTTGAAGCGAAGCGCCTCGAACAGCAGGACCGCTACCTGCGGCACAACGAAACGCCGTACAGCCTGGAACCCAACCTCAAGGAATCGCCCGGCGGCCTGCGCGACCTGCAAGTCATCTTCTGGATCGCCAAAGCGGCCGCTTTCGGCGGTAGCTGGGACGAACTCGGCAAGAGCGGCGTCATGTCGCAGGAAGGCGTCGCCTTCGGCAAGCAGTTCGAGGATTTCCTGCGTCACCTGCGCATCCGCCTGCATTTCATCGCCCGCCGCCGCGAAGACCGCCTGCTCTTCGACTACCAGTCCGCGCTCGCCGCCCGTTACGGCTACCAGGACAGCGAATCGAAGCGAGCCTCGGAACAACTGATGCAGGCGTACTACCGCAACGCCAAGGGACTGATGCTGCTCAACACCATCGTCCTGCAGAACATGGGTGCGGCGCTGGCCCCGGAAAACCTGCAACGTCCGCAAGCCTACGACGCCAATTTCCAGATCGTCGGCAACCTGCTCGACATCTGCGATGAAAACCTGTTCGAGCGCCAGCCGGGGCTGATCTTCGACGCCTTCCGCATCATGCAGGAGAACTCGGAACTGCAGGGCATGACGGCATCGACGCTGCGCGCCCTGTGGCTGGCCCGCGAGCGGATCGACGACGGCTTCCGCGCCGACCCGGCCAACCGCGCCATGTTCCTCGGCCTGCTGCAGGCCGAACGCGGCGTCATCCACGAATTCCGGCGCATGAACCAGCTCGACATCCTCGGCGCCTACCTGCCGAACTTCGGGCGTATCGTCGGCCAGATGCAGCACGACCTGTTCCACGTCTACACCGTCGATCAGCACATCCTGCAGGTGCTGCGCAACCTGCGCCGGTTCACGATGAGCGAGTTCGCCCACGAATACCCGCTCTGCTCGCGCACCATCAACGAGTTCGAAGAACCCTGGCTGCTCTACATCGCCGCCCTCTTCCACGATATCGCCAAGGGGCGCGGCGGCGACCACTCGGAAAAAGGCACCGTCGATGCCCGCGAATTCTGCGACAACCACGGCCTGACGGAAGCGGACACAGAACTGGTGGTCTGGCTGGTCCGTCATCACCTGGTGATGTCGCAGATCGCCCAGAAGGAAGACCTCGGCGACCCCGAGGTGATCGGCCGCTTTGCCGCGCTGGTCGGCGATGTCCGCCACCTGCAGGCGCTCTACCTGCTGACCCACGCCGACGTCCGCGGCACCAGCCCGAAGGTCTGGAACCAGTGGAAAGGCAAGCTGCTCGCCGATCTCTACCAGCAGACACTGCACCACCTGGCGCATGACGAAGCCCCGGTCAGCCACGGCATCATCGCCGACCGCCAGGCCGAAGCGATGCGCCTGCTGCGCTTCTTCGCGCTCTCCGACACCGTCCATGAACGGCTCTGGAAGCAGCTCGACACCGTCTATTTCCTGCGCCACTCGGCCGAGGAAATCGCCTGGCACACGCGCTCGCTGCATTACCGCATTCACAACAACCAGCCGGTCGTCCGCGCCCGCCTCTGGCAGGAAGGCGTCGGCCTCCAGGTGATGGTGTACACCCGCGACCAGCGCGACCTCTTCGCCCGCCTCGTCGGTTTCTTCGCCCGTGCCGGCTACAGCATCGTCGACGCCAAGATCCACACCACCGAGCACGGCTACGCGCTCGACAGCTTCATCCTGCTCGACGTCGAACGGCGCGAACACAGCCGGGAAATGCTCAACTACATCGAGCACGAACTGGAAGAGCGCCTGACCCGCGAACTGCCACCGGAGATTCCGTCGGCCGGCCGGCTGTCGCGCCAGGTCCGGCATTTCCCGATCAAGCCGGAGGTCAGCATCAGCGGCGACGAGAAAGGCAAGCACTTCATCCTCTCGCTGACCGCCGCCGACCGCCCCGGCCTGCTATACACGGTGGCCAGCACGCTCGCCGAGCACGGCGCCAACCTGCACACGGCGAAGATCGTCACCCTCGGCGAGCGCGCCGAGGACGTCTTCCTGATCAGCGGCGGCGACCTTTCGGACACCAACCGCCGCATCCGGCTGGAAACCGAGCTGATGGAACGCCTGAAGGTGTGAGCCCGGCGGGGCTCACACCGACATGCCGATCGGCGGACACGCCTGCTCGCAGCCGACCACCCGCTCGATGATCGCCTTGACCCGGCCCATCGCCTCCTGCAGCACGTGTTCCAGGCTGTCGAAGCGGATGCCGTTGGCGCTGCTGCCACGCCCGGCGGCGTGGTTGGCGACGACGTTGATCGCCGCGTAGGGGACGCCCAGTTCCCGGGCCAGCGCCGCTTCCGGCATGCCGGTCATGCCGACGACGTCGGCACCATCGCGTTCCAGGCGATTGATTTCGGCCGCGGTCTCGAGCCGGGGCCCCTGCGTCGCCGCGTAGACGCCGCCGACCGCGATGCCGATGCCGAGCGCCGCTGCCGCTTCGGCAATACGTCGAGCAAGCGCCGCATCGTAGGGTTCGGTGAAGTCGATGTGCGTCACCGGGCTGCCGACGCCGTCGAAGAAGGTGGATTTTCGACCCCAGGTGTAATCGATGATCTGGTCGGGCAGAACGATGTCGCCCGGCTGCAGGTCGGGGCGGATGCTGCCGACCGAGGCCACGGAAATGATCCCGCTGACCTGGTGGTGATGTAGCGCCCACAGGTTGGCGCGGTAATTGACCATGTGCGGCGGAATGGTATGGCCGTAGCCGTGACGCGGCAGGAAGACCGCCGGCCGGCCGCAGATCTGGCCGAAGACCAGCGCCCCGGAAGCTTCGCCGTAGGGGGTGCGCACCACTTCGCGGTGCGAAACGTCAAGATTGGACAGCGTCGTCAGGCCGCTGCCGCCGATGATGGCAAGCATGTCAGGAACTCCGGTAAGCCAGCAGCGAAGCCAGCACGGGCACGGCGCCCTTGAGGGCGGCATGCGGTTTGAAAGAAGGGGCCGCGGCCTCCAGCTTGCGGTACAGCGCATCCTTGCGCTGCGCTTGGAAAGGCAAACCGGCCAGGGTTTTCTGGCGATGATACCCGAGCAGCGTGTCGCGGCCGATATCCTTCGCCTGCCAGGGAATCGCCGTCCGGTCGACGAGATGCAGCGCGCTTACCGTGGGCAAGGCAGCCGCCAGTTCGGCGACCGCCCGATGCACACGCTCGCGGTAGGCGACGACCGCCTTGCCGCCGTCGCCGGCGTTCGCCCCGGTGATTTCCGCCGGCGCGCCCATCAGCCAGCAGACGACGGTGTCCGGTGCGAAGTCGACGAGCGTCGCCCGCTGCTCAGCACTCAGCGCCGTCACTTCGGCTTCGAGTTCGGCAAGCGGCAGTTCGCCGGCGCGTTGCCGGGCCAGCGCCAGGCAACCGGGCTGGCTATCGACGGCGAGCACCGCAAGCCCGCGCTGCGCCAGCGCCAACGTCGAAAAGCCCGGCCCGCAGCCGATTTCCAGCACCCGACGGCCCGGTGTCAGCGCCGCCATCCAGTCGTAATCGCCGTGTCGGGCGAGCGCTTCGCCCTCGCTTTCCCAATAATCGAGAAACGCTTCGAGGTTGGCGCCGCTCATCCCTGCTCGCCGTCGAGATAGGTGGCGAACTCGGCCCCCACTTCGGGATGGCGCCGGCCGAAAGCGACCGTCGCCTTCAGGTAACCCAGCTTGGAACCACAGTCATAACGCACGCCCTCGTAGCGGTAGGCCAGCACCTGCTCCTCGTTGAGCAACGAGGCGATGCCGTCGGTCAGCTGAATCTCACCGCCGGCCCCGGGATTCACTCGTTCGAGATGGTCGAAGATGCGCGGCGTCAGGATGTAACGCCCGACCACGGCGAGCGTCGACGGCGCAACATCGGGCTTGGGTTTTTCAACGATGGCGTTGACCTGCTCCAGCCGCTCGGCCACTTGACGAGCATCGACGATCCCGTAACTGGCCGTGTCGGCACGCGGCACATCCTGGACGCCGAGCACCGAACAACAGTAATAGTCGTATTTATCGACCATCTGCTTCATCACCGAAGGCGTCCCATCGAGCAGATCGTCGGCGAGCAAGACGGCAAAGGGTTCGTCGCCGATCACCGGGCGTGCGCACAGCACCGCGTGCCCCAGCCCCAGGGCTTCCGCCTGGCGGATGTAGATGCAGTTGATTTCCTTCGGGATCATGTTGCGCACGAATTCGAGCATCTGCGTCTTGCCACGCATTTCCAGCTCGTTTTCCAGCTCGTAGGCCTTGTCGAAATGATCCTCGATCGCCCGCTTCGAGCGGCCGGTGACGAAGATCATGTCGGTAATCCCCGCTGCCACCGCTTCCTCGACCGCGTACTGGATCAGCGGCTTGTCGACGATAGGCAGCATTTCTTTCGGACTGGCCTTGGTCGCCGGCAGGAAACGCGTTCCCAGGCCGGCCACCGGAAAAACGGCTTTCCTGACTCTCTTCATTTCATACTCCCTTGAAAGCCGTTTTCAGCGCAGGCTAACCCGGCATAGCCGGCGTTAAGCCATGCTTTGGCATGGCGGCCGCAGTTAAAAACGGCTTTCCTGACTTTTTTCATGATGCTTCCTTATTCAGTAATTCAAGCAGTGCCGCCTCGTCGATCACCGCGACGCCCAGTTCGCGCGCCTTGTCGAGCTTGCTGCCAGCTTCCTCGCCGGCGACCACGTAATCTGTCTTCTTCGACACCGAGCCTGAAACTTTGCCGCCGGCTGCTTCGATCATCGCCTTGGCGTCGTCACGTTTCAGCGTCGGCAAGGTACCAGTCAGCACCAGCGTCTTGCCGGCCAGCGGTGCCGGCGTTGCCACCGTGGCCCCCTGCGGCAGCGCGTCGAGCAGTTCCTGACGGCGGCGGGCGACGGCGGCGAGCAGACCGCGCTTGCCGGTTTCGCTCAGCCAGGCGAACAAGGCGCTGATCACCTCACCGGGCAAGCCGGCGACCGACAGCGCGGCGGCATCGACACTGCCGTCGGCAAGCGCGGCGCCATCGACGACGGCGGCCAGTTGGCCGGCGCGCTTGGCGGTCAGCTTGGGCACCGCCAGCGCCGTGTAGATTTCGGCCCAGCTCAGGCGCTCGGCCAGGCCGGGATGCGGCGGATGCTCGTCGGCCGGCGTCACGCCGGCGGCAAGCAAGGCATCGACGGCGTCGAGGTTGCGCTGCTCGGCGAAGAAATCGGCGATCGCCGCCGCCACCGTCGCGCCGATGTCGGGCAGCACGGCGAGCAGCGGCGCCGGCGCGCGACGCACGCGTTCCAGGCTGCCCAGCCAGTCGGCCAGGGTCTTGGCAGTGCTCTCGCCGACGTGACGGATGCCGAGCGCGAAAAGCAGCCGGGCGAGCTTCGGCGTCTTGCTCGCTGCGATGCCGGCGAGCAGGTTCTCCGCCCAGCGCGTCGGCGTCTGGCCGGCTTTCAGCGCCTCCGGCTCGCTGCCCGCCTCCGGGGCACCATCGGTGCCGCACAGGCTGGGCTCGCCGAGACTGGCCTCGGCGTCTTTCTCGTCGGCGCGCCGCTTCATCTCGAGCAGGTCGCCCAGCGTCAGCCTGTAGAGGTCGGCGACGCCGTGGATATAACCGAACTCGACCAGGCGCTCGACGTAGCGGTCACCGAGGCCTTCGATATCCATCATGCGGCGGCCGGCAAAATGCAGGATCGCCTGGCTGCGCTGGGCGCTGCACGAGAAACCGCCGGAACAGCGGGTCGCCGCCTCGCCCGGCTCGCGCACCGTGTGCGCGCCGCACACCGGGCAGGCATCGGGCATGACGAAGGGCCGGGCGTCTGCCGGCCGGCGTTCGGCGACGATGCCGACGATTTGCGGAATGACGTCGCCGGCGCGGCGGACGATCACCGTATCGCCGACGCAGATGCCGCCCTTGCGCTCGATCTCGTCGGCGTTGTGCAGGGTCGCGTTGGTCACCGTGACGCCACCGACGAATACCGGTTGCAGGCGCGCCACCGGCGTCAGCGCGCCGGTGCGGCCAACCTGGATGTCGATCGCCTCAAGCACGGTAGCTGCTTCCTGCGGCGGATACTTGTGCGCCACCGCCCAGCGCGGCTCGCGCGAGCGGAAACCGAGGCGACGTTGCAGTTCGCGGTCGTTGACCTTGTACACCACGCCGTCGATGTCGAATGGCAAGGCCCCGCGCAACTCGGCAACGCGCTGATGAAAACCGGCCAGCGCCGTGCCGCCCTGCAATACCGCGCGATGCTCGCAGACCGGCAGGCCGAAGGCGGCGAGCGCGTCGAGCAAGCCACTGTGCGTCTTCGGCTCGTCCCAGCCGGCCACCGCACCGATACCGTAGGCGAAGAACTTCAGCGGCCGACTGGCGGCGATCGCCGGATCGAGCTGGCGGACGCTGCCGGCGGCGGCATTGCGCGGATTGACCAGGGTCTTTTCGCCGTGCGCCGCGGCCACCGCATTGTATTTCTCCAGATCGTCGCGCCGCATGTAGACCTCGCCGCGCACTTCCAGCAGCGGCGGTGCCTCGCCGCGCAGGCGTAGCGGAATCTGGCCGATGGTGCGCAGGTTCTGGGTGACGTCCTCGCCGGTGGCGCCGTCGCCGCGCGTCGCGCCACGTACCAGGACGCCGTTTTCGTAGCGCAGGCTGACGGCGAGGCCGTCGAACTTCAGCTCGGCGGCGTAGGCGATAGCCGGCGCCTCGGCCGGCAGTTCCAGCTCGCGGCGGACGCGGGCGTCGAAGTTGAGCGCGCCGCTCGGGCCAGTGTCGGTTTCGGTCTGGATCGACAGCATGGCGACGTCGTGCACCACCGGCGCGAACTGCGCCAGCGGCTTGCCGCCGACGCGCCGGGTCGGCGAATCGTCGGTCGCCAGCGTTGGATGTTCGGTTTCCAGCGCCTGCAGTTCGCGGAACAGCGCGTCGTAGTCGGCGTCCGGGATGGTCGGCGCGTCGAGAACGTAATAGGCGTGGTTGTGACGTTCCAGTTCGGCACGCAGCCAGGCCGCGCGCGCGACGATTTCCGGCGCGACCATCAGGAGAACAGGCGCAAGGCTTGCGGCGAACCGGCCGGCAGGCCGAAAGAGCGCATCGTCGCCTGCGGCTTGCCGATGAATTCGCGGCGGATGTGATCGAGCTGGCTTTCGCCGAGCGGATTGCGGTTGTCGTCGACCAGCGTGCCCTGCAGCACTTCGGCAAAGCGCTGCGCCTGGGCGACCATCTGCACGAATACCGCTTCGCCGTGTTCGACACGCGGCACGTCGAGCAGGAAGGTGATGCCGTGCGTCGTCAGGGTACGCAGGCTGTCGCCGGAGAACAGCGTGTTCTCGTAGTTCTGCAGGCAGAACTGCGGGCGGCCGGCGTCGTCGTAACGGGTGAACAGGCCATCGACGCCCAGCGTCATGCCGGCGGCCTCGGCCAGCGCGCGGATCTTGGTCCCCGGGAAGGGAATGCCGCGGCTGACCAGGTTGAGACCGATCTCGAGATCGACGGCGGCGCAGAAGCGATCGATCTCCGCCGCCTGGTCGAGCGGGCGCGACGACGGCAGGTCGGCGACCGCCATCAGTTCGTCGGCGAGCCCCTGCATGGCGGTGTTGAACAGCGCGAGATCGCCCTCCGCCACCGGCCCCAACCGGTTGACCAGTTGCAGCCCGACGCGCAGACGGCGCACCGGAATTTCCTCTTCGCTATGCAAAGGCAGCCACTTGCGGCGGCTTTCGTCGAAAGCGACCCAGTGCACCGGCTTGCCCAGGCGACGCAGGGTTTCGCGCTGCGAAGCGAGAATCTGCCGCGACGACACCGGCTCGACCAGCTCCATGGCGACGATCAGTTCGATGCGTGGATCGAGCAGTTCCGGCGGCAAGGCGACATGGGGAATTTCCGCCGGCGTCCGTTCGACGGGCGCCGATGCGGGAACGCTGTCGATGACCGGGCGGCTCGGAACGGGCTCTTCGACGGGTTCGTCGGCAAAAACCGGCGGCAAATCCGTCTCTTCTTCCAGCGGCATGAACACCGGGACAGGCGCCTCGTCAGGCAGCTCGGCGAAGGAAACGCGCGGTTCCGGGTCGTTCTGCGGCGGCATTTCGTGCTGCACCGGCGCTTCGGCGAGCGGCGCCGCACAGGCCGGTTCCACCCTTTCAACCGGTTTCTCCGGCGACCGTTCCGGTTGTCTTTCCCGACGCGCCGGACGGGCACCACCGTTGAGCAGCACGTCGTCGTGCCCGGGTTTGAGCATCGCCTCGGCGACCTTGCGGTGCCGGTATTCCTGCCACTTGTTATACGCGTATACGCCGACCACGACGGTCGCGCTCAGGCCGATCATTCCCAGTTGGAGTTCGGTCATGCATCCCTCATTTTCAAGGCTTCTTCGATATCCACTTCCACCACGCGCGAGACGCCGCTTTCCTGCATGGTGACGCCGACCAGCTGCTCGGCCATTTCCATCGCGATTTTATTATGGGAAATGAACAGGAACTGCGTTGCCCCTGACATTTTCTTGACCATGCTGCAGAAACGCTCGGTGTTGGAGTCATCGAGCGGCGCATCGACTTCGTCGAGCAGGCAGAACGGCGCCGGGTTCAACTGGAACATCGAGAAGACCAGCGCGATCGCGGTCAATGCCTTCTCGCCACCGGACAGCAGGTGGATGGTCGAGTTCTTCTTGCCCGGCGGCTGGGCGATCACCTGCACGCCGGCGTCGAGGATTTCCTCGCCGGTCATCACCAGTTCGGCGCGGCCGCCGCCGAAGAGTTCCGGGAACAACTGGCCGAAATGGCCGTTGACCGTGTCGAAGGTGCTCTGTAGCAGGTCGCGCGTTTCGCGGTCGATGCGGCGGATGGCGTTTTCCAGCGTTTCCATCGCCTCGGTCAGGTCGGCCGCCTGCATGTCGAGGTAGCCCTTGCGCTCGCTCGCCGTTTCCAGTTCCTGCAGCGCCGCCAGGTTGACCGCGCCGAGTTCGGCAATGGCATTGCCCAGACGGGTAATCTCACCTTGCAGCGATGACGGCCGCGCCGCATTGCCCAAGGTCGCCAGCAGTGGCAGCAGCACTGCCTCGTCGGCGCCGGCTTCGAGCAACTGCATGGCGAACTGCTCGGCGTTGAGCGACGCCGCCTGTTCCTTCAGCTTGAGGTCACCGATCTTCGCGCGCAGCGGCTCCTGCCCCTGCTCGATCTTCAGCCGCTGCTCTTCCAGGGCGCGCAGCGCGTTGGTCGCCGCTTCCAGCGCATCGCGCTTCGCCGCCAGCGCCTGCTCGGCCTGCTGGCGGGTGGCCAGCGCCTGCTGCAACTGCTCTTCCATGACGTCGGCCGGCGCCGCCTCGACCTGCTCGGCACAGGCGGCGCGGTCGCGCTCGATGCGGCTCAGCTCGCGCTGGGCAACCGCCTGCTGGGCGAAGATGTCCTGCAGCTTGCTCTCGGCCTCGCGCGCCGAGAACTGCGCCTCGCGCAGCGCCCGGTCGAAATCGGCGTTCTTCTCGCGCTCGGCGCGCACGGCGCGTTCGCATTCGTCGAGCCGGGCCTGGGCGCCGGCGACCAGGACGCGGATGCGGTTGAGGCCGTCGCGGATTTCCTCGATCCGCTCGTCGGCGGCCATTTCGCGCTCGCGCTCGCCCTCTTCTTCCTCGGCCAGTTCGGCCAGTTGCTCGGCGATGCGTTCCTTCTGCTCGTTGTAGCGGGCGAGCGCCTGCGTCAGCTTGAGCACTTCCAGTTGCACATGGTGCACGCGCTGCTGGCGGTCGGTGACGTACTGGCGCGTCTCGTCGATTTCTTCCTGCTTGTCGGCATGCTGCTCGTCGAGCAGCGCCGCCTGCTCGCGCAGGGTTTCGCCCTTTTCCTCGGCGAGCGCAATGCCCTCGGCCAGTGCTTCGATCTCGCGCTGGCGTTCGAGCAGGCCGTGCTCGCCTTGATCAGGCGCAAAAAAGGTGACGCTGCCGCGGGTCAGCAGGTCGCCGCCGCGGGTGACGACGACAGCGCCGTGCGCCAGCGTTTCGCGCCGGGCCAGCGCCTCGGCCAAGGTTTCGGCGGTGGCGACGTTGCCCAGCCAGTCGGCGAGCGCGGCGCGGATGCGCGGATCGTCGCTGCGCACCTGATCGAGCAGCGTATTCCCCTGCCCCAGGGCATCGGTGGAACCGCCGAGGATCACCGACAGCCGCGCCTGCGGCCGGTCATGCAGCCAGGCGTCAAGCTTGGCCGGATCGTCGCAGGCAATCGCCGACAGGCGTTCGCGCAGCACCGCCTCGACCGCCTCTTCCCAGCCGGCCTCGACATGGATCTGCTGCCACAGCGCCGGCGCCTCGGCCAAGCCGTGGCGGGCCAGCCATTCCGGCAGCTTGCCGCTGCCGGCGGTCTTCGCCTGCATCTGTTCGAGCGCGGCGCGCCGCGCCTGGCCGGCGGCCAGCTCGCGCTCCAGCCGCTGCAGTTCGCCATGCACCGCCTTGCGTCTCGCTTCCAGTTGCGGCAGTTCCTCCTGCAGTTGCTGCAGGTGTTCCTGATCGCCGGCGAGTTCCTCGCGCAGCAGTTCGAGTTCTTCTTCCTTCTCGGCCACTTCGAGTTCGTCCGGCGCCTCGCCGAAGGTCTCGTCGCGCAGCCGCTCGCGGCGCTGGACGATGGCCTGCAGCGAACGCTGGGCGTGCGCCTTGTTGGTCAGTTCGACTTCCAGCTTCTGCTCGCCGTTGGCGGTCCGTGTCTTGAGGCGCTGCAGTTCGTCGAGCGCCTGCGCGTGGTCCTCCTCGACCTGCGGCGCCAGGTTCATCTGAGCATGCAGGCGCTCCTCGGCTTCGTCGACGCGCAAGCGGGTGACTTCCTGCTGCTCCTCCCACCTCTCGCGGTCCTCGGCCAGCTTTTCGGCGTTCTGCGTCCACCGCGCCAGCTCGTCCTCCAGTTGCACCAGCCGCGCTTCGAGCTGGCTGCGCGACTCGCGACGGTGGCGAATTTCCGCCTCGAGCCGGGCGACTTCGGCGTTGGCCGCGTACATCGAACTCTGCGCGTTGTGCAGCGCGTCGCCGGCGGCGAAGTGGGCTTCCCGCGTCGCTTCGGCCTGTGCCTCGGTCTCGCGCAGGGCGGCGCTCTGCGCCTCGAGTTCGGTCGTCGCCCGCTCGACGTCGAGCGCCAGCCGCTGGCGTTCGGCCTCGGCTTCGCGCTTCTTGAGCAGCCAGAGCAGTTGCTGTTTCTGCACCAGTTGTTCGTTGAGCGCGTGGTAGCGGCGGGCAACCTCGGCCTGCGAGGCCAGGCGTTCGATCTGGTGGCCGAGTTCCTCGCGGATATCCTCGACGCGCAGCAGGTTCTCGCGCGTGTCTTCGAGGCGGCCGTTCGTTTCCTTGCGCCGCTCCTTGTAGCGGGTGACGCCGGCCGCTTCTTCGAGGAAGACGCGCAGGTCGTCCGGCTTGGCCTCGATGATGCGCGAGATCATGCCCTGGCCGATGATGGCGTAGGCGCGCGGCCCCAGCCCGGTGCCGAGGAAGAGATCGGTGATGTCCTTGCGCCGGACCTTCAGGTTGTTGATGAAGTAGTCCGACTGGCCGCTGCGCGTCAGCACCCGCTTGACCGACAGCTCGGCGTATTGCGACCACTGGCCCAGCGCCCGGCCGAGCGAGTTGTCGAAGATCAGTTCGACGGAAGCGCGCGACACTGGCTTGCGGTTGGTCGAGCCGTTGAAGATGACGTCCATCATCGACTCGCCGCGCAGTTCGGAAGCCTTCGACTCGCCGAGCACCCAGCGCACCGCGTCCATGATGTTCGACTTGCCGCAGCCGTTCGGCCCGACGACGCCGACCAACTGCCCGGGCAGGGAAACCTGGGTAGGATCGACGAAGGATTTGAAGCCGGCGAGTTTGAGTTTGGTCAGGCGCATGCGCGGTCGAGCGGCGCGGCGGATGCCGCGGGGATGGGGGCGAATGATAGCATCGTCGCCCCGGCGCGCCGCTCAGAAGCGCCGGCCGATGGTGAAACTGCCGTATACCGGCCGCTCGCGCTGGCCATCGAATTCGCGGCTTCGGAAATAGCGGGCGAAGGCGAATTTCCATTCGCCGTAGGTGAAAGCCATGCCGAAACCGAGATCGGTGACGAACTTGCGCTTGTCTACATGATGGCTGTCGCGGAAGGTGTTGCCGTCGAGCGTGATGTCGCGCAACACCCAGCGGCTGTCCAGGTTGATGAACAGGTGTCCGCCCCAGGCTTTCTCGCCGCCGCCGCGCGGCGCGGCGTTTTCGCCGGCCGGGCGCAGCGGCGCACTGCCGAAATCGTCCGGCAGATGCCAGCCGAGACGCCATTCGAAACCGGCATTGGCGTGCGTGCCGAAATTGCCTAGCGCGCCGCCCCAGTGCAGGATCAAGTCGTGATCGAGATCGCCGGCCAGGGGCGCGTAGTCGAACTTGCGCAGACGCTCGTGGATGAACTGGAACACCGGTTCGTTGTGCAACTGGTTGTCCCAGCCGTGAAAGCGGCTGACGCCGATCAAGTGGTGCCAGGCGTCCTGGACTTCATGACCGAGCGCCGCCGGACCGACGACGCCAAGGCGCAGGTGGCTGGCGCGCAGGCTGTCGCCGTCGCGCGCGTTGTAGCCGACGCTGAAGAGCAAGGCCGCGGCATAGGGCCGGTCGTTGGCGATGACCGTGCGCGGCAGCTTGTCGGCCGGGGTGTACAAGGCCTGCTGCACGGCAAGCACCATGTTGCGCTGCTCGTAGGCGCCCGGCTGCAGCCAGTCGAGGTAACGATTAAGGGCACGAGCCGGCGCCGACAGGCAAGGGTCGCCGGCATAGTCGGCGATATTCGGCGACACCGCAGTCAATTGCAGGCCGTTGCTGTAGCCCTGGTCCTGGCCGCGGCCGCCGAACAGGTCGTTATCGACGCGCAGCGCCAGCGACCAGTTGCGTCGTTCCGGGCACTCGTCGGCGAACGCCGGCATGACCGCCAGCAACGCCGGAAGGAGCAGCAGAAAACGCAGCGACCGAGGAATCGACAAGGGCATCGGAAGATCCAGCGAAGGAAGGTTCCGATGATAACCGGCCTTTTGCACTGCCTGCCAGCGGCCGCCGGGCAACGCAGCGGAACGACCCCGGGGCGTCCGGTTTGGGCGATAATCGCGCCTTTCGACAGCTCCTGTAAGCCCGTGAATCCCCACCTCGCCCAACTTCAGCCCTACCCCTTCGAAAAGCTGCGCGCGCTGTTCGCCGGTGTCACCCCCGACCCGCAATACCGGGAAATCAAGCTGTCGATCGGCGAACCACAGCACGCGACGCCGCAGTTCATCATGGACGCGCTACACGCCAACCTGCGCGGCCTCGCCAATTATCCGACGACGCAGGGCATCCCGGCGCTGCGCCAGGCGATCGGTAGCTGGTGCGCCCGCCGCTACACCATCGCTGTCGATCCGGAAAGCGAAGTTCTGCCGGTCAATGGCTCGCGCGAAGCACTGTTCTCCTTTGCCCAGGCAGTGATCGACCCGAGCCGGGGCCGCCCGATCGTCGTCAGCCCGAATCCCTTCTACCAGATCTACGAAGGCGCGGCCTACCTGGCCGGCGCCGAGCCGCGCTTCCTGAACAACCTGCCGGACAACGGCTTCGCCTTCGACTACGAACAACTGACGCCGGAAGAATGGGCGCGCGTGCAGTTGTTCTACGTCTGTTCGCCGGGCAATCCGACCGGCAAGGTGCTGTCGCTCGCCGACTGGAAGACGCTGTTCGCCTTGTCCGACAAGTACGGTTTCGTCATCGCCTCCGACGAATGCTATTCGGAAATTTATTTCGATGAAGCCAACCCGCCGATCGGCGGCCTCCAGGCGGCGAAGCTGCTCGGCCGCAATTTCGACCGGCTGGTGATGTTCTCCAGCCTGTCGAAGCGTTCCAACGTGCCCGGCATGCGTTCCGGCTTCGTCGCCGGCGATGCGAAGCTGCTCAAGGCTTTCCTGCTCTACCGCACCTACCACGGCTGCGCCATGGCGCCTCCGGTGCAGGCCGCCTCGGTCGCCGCCTGGAACGACGAGGCGCACGTGCTCGATAACCGCAACCAGTACCGCGAGAAATTCGCCGCCTGCACACCGCTGATCGCCTCGGCGCTCGGCACCGCCATGCCGGACGCAAGTTTTTATCTTTGGGCGAAAACGCCAATTGCCGATAGCGAATTCGCCCGCAGCCTGCTCGAACACTATAATGTCGTAGTCCTGCCCGGCAGTTTCCTTGCCCGCGATTCCCAGGGCGTCAACCCGGGTGCCGGTTTCGTCCGCATCGCCCTGGTCGCCGGCCTGGAAGAATGCCTGGAAGCCAGCCGTCGCATCGTTCAATTCACACAACAACTGTAACCAAGAGAGACCCGCCACATGAGCCATCCGCTGCAAGCCACCATCGACGAACTCTGGGAAAAGCGTACCGAGCTGACTACCCAATCGACCGACGCGATCAAGATCATCGAATCCGTGATCGCCGATCTCGACAGCGGCAAGCTGCGCGTCGCCGAGAAGGTGGGCGGCGAGTGGGTCGTCAACCAGTGGGCCAAGAAGGCCGTGCTGCTCTCCTTCCGCACCCGCGACAACCGCATCCAGCAAGCCGGCGACGTCAATTTCTACGACAAGGTCGACACCAAGTTCCAAGGCTGGAGCGAAGAGCAGTTCAAGGCCGGCGGCTTCCGCGTCGTGCCCGGCGCCTTCGCGCGCAAGGGTGCGCACATTGCGAAGAACGTCGTGTTGATGCCTTCCTTCGTCAATATCGGCGCTTTCGTCGATGAAGGCACGATGGTCGACACCTGGGCCACCGTCGGCTCCTGCGCGCAGATCGGCAAGAACGTGCACCTCTCGGGCGGCGTCGGCATCGGCGGCGTGCTCGAACCGATCCAGGCCGGCCCGGTGATCATCGAGGACAACTGCTTCATCGGCGCCCGCTCGGAAGTCGTCGAAGGTGTCGTCGTCGGTGAGAACTCGGTGATCTCGATGGGCGTGTACATCGGCCAGAGCACCCCGATCTACGACCGCGAAACCGGCGAAATCAGCTACGGCCGCATCCCGCCGGGCTCGGTCGTGATCTCCGGCTCGCTGCCCAAGGACAACGGTCGCTACAGCCTGTACGCGGCGATCATCGTCAAGAAGGTCGACGCCCAGACGCGCTCGAAGACCAGCATCAACGAACTGTTGCGCGCCTAACTACCCTTTCGCGAAAGAGGTCTTGCCATGATCCTCGACAAACTGTTCCAGCTGATGTCGGAAAAGCAGGCATCGGATATCTTCATTTCCGCCGGCACGCCGATCCACATCAAGATCCAGGGTACGACCATGCCGGTCAACCAGCAGATCATGCTGCCCGACATGATCGAGAAGATCGCCTATGAACTGATGAACGAGGATCAGGCCAAGACCTTCGAGGCCACCAACGAGATGAACCTCTCGTTCGGTGTGCCGCAGGTCGGCAACTTCCGCATCAACCTGTTCCGTCAGCGCGGTTCGATCGGCATCGTCGTCCGCTTCATCCTCGGCAACATCCCGCCGCTCGACAGCCTCGGCATGCCGCCGCTGCTCGGCGAGCTGATCATGGAAAAGCGCGGCCTGATCCTGATCGTCGGCGCCACCGGTTCGGGTAAATCGACGACCATCGCCTCGATGCTCGACCACCGCAACTCGACGCGCGCCGGCCACATCCTGACCGTCGAGGACCCGATCGAATTCCTGTTCAAGCACAAGAAATCGATCGTCAACCAGCGCGAAATCGGCATGGACACGCACGACTGGAATTCCGCGCTGAAGAACGCGATGCGCCAGGCGCCGGACTGCATCCTGATCGGCGAGATCCGTGACCGCGACACCATGCAGGCGGCGATTTCCTACGCCCAGACCGGCCACCTCTGTCTGGCGACACTGCACGCCAACAACTCCTACCATGCGCTGAACCGGATCATCAGCTTCTTTCCGTTGGAAAACCGGCCGGCGCTCTTCCTCGACCTCTCGGTCTCCCTGCGCGCGATCATCTCGCAGCGTCTGGTGCGCAACCCGGAAGGCAAGCGCCTGCCGACCTGCGAAATCATGCTCAATACCCGCCACATCAGCGAACTGATCGAACGCGGCGAGGTCCAGGGCATCAAGGACGCGATGGAGCAGACGCTGGCGCCCGGATCGCAGACCTTCGAGCAGGATCTCTTCCGCCTCTACCACGAAGGTTCGATCACCCTCGACGAAGCGCTGGCCAACGCCGATTCGCCGACAAACCTGTCGTGGCTGATCAACAACTCCGAGTTCAATTCCAACTCGGGCAAGGATGAGAAGAAGCCCGACATCTCGCTCGAATTCGACAGCACCGACGAAGGCGGCGCCTCGTTCAAGGAATTCCAGCTCAGCCTCGCCGAAGACGACGAAACCCACTGATGACCGACCCCACCCTCGAACTGGCACGCCGACTCATGGCGTGCCCGTCCGTCACGCCCGACGACGCCGGCTGCATGGACATTCTCGGCGAACGCCTGGCCGCCATCGGCTTTTCCCTCGAATGGCTGGACCGCAACGGCACCCGCAACCTCTGGGCGCGCCGTGGCAATACGGCACCGCTGTTCGCCTTCGCCGGCCACACCGACGTCGTGCCGACCGGCCCGCTGGAAAAATGGACCAGCCCGCCGTTCGCCCCGGAAATCCGTGACGGCAAGCTCTACGGCCGCGGTGCCGCCGACATGAAGACCGGCGTCGCCGCCGCCGTCACCGCCGTCGAGTCCTTCGTCGCCGCCCACCCCGAGCATCCCGGCTCGCTCGCCTTCCTGCTCACCTCCGACGAGGAAGGCGACGCCAACGACGGCACCGTCGCCGTCACCGAAGCCCTGCAGGCGCGTGGCGAACGGCTCGACTACTGCATCATCGGCGAGCCGACCTCGGTCAATACGCTCGGCGACATGATCAAGAACGGGCGCCGCGGCTCGCTCTCCGGCGTGCTGCTGGTCAAGGGCATCCAGTGCCACATCGCCTACCCGGAAAAAGGCCGCAACCCGATCCACCAGGCGGCGCCGGCGATCGCCGAACTGGCGGCGACCGAATGGGACCAGGGCAACGAATACTTCCCGCCGACCACCTGGCAGATCTCCAACATCCACGGCGGTACCGGCGCGACCAACGTCATTCCCGGTCAACTGGAAATCAAGTTCAACTTCCGCTTCTCCACCGCCAGCACGCCGGAGGGCCTGCAGCAGCGGCTGGGCGCGATCCTCGACCGGCACGGGCTGGACTACGAGATCAAGTGGACGCTCGGCGCCCGCCCCTTCCTGACCGGGCGCGGCCCGCTCGCCGACGCAGCGGTCGAGGCGATCCGTGCCGTCTGCGGCATCGAGACCGAACTATCGACCACCGGCGGCACTTCCGACGGCCGCTTCATTGCGCCGATCTGCGGCCAGTTGCTGGAAATCGGCCCGTCCAACGCGACCAGCCACAAGATCGACGAGTGCATCGCCGTCGACGCCCCGGCGCAACTCTCGGCGATCTATCGCCAGATCCTCGAAAAAATCATCCTCGCATGACCGCCCACGCCCAGCACGAACTGATCACCGTCCGCGACTTCATCCGCTACGCGGTCAGCCGCTTCAACGCCGCCCAACTGTTCTTCGGCCACGGCAGCGACAACGCCTGGGATGAAGCGGTTTATTTGACGCTGCACACGCTGCACCTGCCGCTCGACCGCCTCGAACCCTTCCTCGACGCCCGCCTGTTGCCGGACGAGCGCGTCCGCCTGCTCGACCTCTACAGCCGCCGCTGCCAGGACCGCCTGCCCGCCGCCTACCTGACCAACGAGGCCTGGCTGGGCGACGACCGCTTCTACGTCGACGAGCGCGTCATCGTGCCGCGCTCCTTCATCGCCGAACTGCTCGACGAGCAACTGGCGCCGTGGATCGCCGACCCCTGGGCCGTGGAAAACGCGCTCGACCTGTGCACCGGCTCCGGCTGCCTGGCGATCAAGCTGGCGCTGAACTTTCCCAATGCCGAGGTCGATGCGGTCGATCTCTCGAAGGACGCGCTGGCGGTTGCCGAACGCAACATCGCCGACTACCGTCTCGCCGACCGCGTGCATCCGCTCCACTCCGATGCTTTCGCCAAGCTTGCCGGAAAACGCTACGACCTGATCATTTCCAATCCGCCCTACGTCGATGCCGAGTCCGTCGATGCCCTGCCGCCGGAATACCTGCACGAGCCGGAAATGGCGCTCGGCTCCGGCGACGACGGCCTCGACTTCACCCGCATCATCCTCGCCGAAGCGAAAAAGCACCTGACCGAAGACGGCATCCTCGTCGTCGAAATCGGCCACAACCGCGCCGCGCTTGAAGCCGCTTTCCCCGACCTGCCCTTCACCTGGCTCGACACGGCGGCCGGCGACGAATACGTGTTCATGCTCAACGCGGCCGACCTGCCGGATTAAGCGGAGATGAAAGGAGTCTGCTGATGCCAACTTGCTGGATCATTGCCGGCCCCAATGGCGCCGGCAAGACTACCTTTGCCTTGAAGTATCTCCCCTTGGTCGCCAAGTGCTCGCGATTTGTTAATGCCGATCTGATCGCAGCAGGCTTGTCACCACTCGCACCAGAGCAGGAATTGGTCTGTGCCAGTCGAATTTTCCTCAGCGAGATTGAACAGAACATTACCGCTGGCTCAGACTTTGCCTTTGAAACCACGCTTTCCGGACGTTGCTATCTGAGGCTGATACAACGCCTGCGAGCAACCGGATGGCAGGTGGAACTGATCTATCTCGCTTTACCCAATCTGGAAGTATCACGCCAGCGTGTCGCAGAACGAGTCGCTCACGGTGGGCATAACATTCCTGGCAAAGCAATTGAGCGCTGTTTTTCGCGTAGCTTGGGTAACCTCTTCAACGAGTTTTCTGCTGCCGTGGATAACTGCCGCTGCTTTCTGAACGATGGACCCAGTCCGCAACTCGTTTTTGAACAACGCGGCGATTTCCGCTATATCGTTAACCAAGTGCTTTACCAACACCTACTCCAAGAGACCAAGCGATGACCATCGTTCCATCACAGCCTTCCGATCAAGCCAAGGCAATACTGGAATCGCTGCGCCTGGCAGTTCACGAAACGCTTGAACGCAAGCAACGTCTCGGTCAGTACGCAGTCATCTGGGAAGATGGCGAGTTACGCCTCATCGGCGCCGAGTCGGATCACGCCGCCCCCAAGGCGATGGCTCATAGCAATCGCTGACCCTTGCCAGAAAAACTCTACGAAATCCCCAGCCCGTTCGAGATCGAGAGCGGCACGGTCCTGCTGCTCGAACCGTCCTGGGCGCGGGCCGGCGAACTGCGCGCCCAGTTGCTCGACGAAAGCTACCCGAAGCCTTTCGTCATCGACGACGGCAAGTCGCGCTACCTCTACTTCAACGTCCGCCTGATGCAGAGCGAGATGACGCTAAAGGCACCGCACGACCTGGCGCTGCGCTACACGCAGAAGATGATGGGCTTCCTGCTCTTTCATCCGCGCCCCAAGCGCATCGCGCTGATCGGCCTGGGTGGCGGCTCGATTGTCAAGTTCTGCCACCGCCGCCTGCCCGGCGTCCATATCACCGCCGTCGAACTCGACCCCGACGTGATCGCGCTGCGCGATGCCTTCTTCGTGCCACCCGACGATGAGCGCCTGCACATCATCGAAGGCGATGGCTCCGAATTCATCGAACACGCCGACAAGGGCATCGACGCGCTGCTGGTCGACGCCTTCGACCGCACCGGTTTCGCCCCGGCGCTGGCCAACCGCGAGTTCTTCGAAAACGCCTACGCCAAGCTTTCCGGCAACGGCGTGCTGGTGGTCAACCTGGCCGGCGACAAGGAAAGCTACGCCGGGCTGATCGGCGAAGCGATGCATGTCTTCGACGACCAGGTGATCGTCATTTCGGTGCCCGACGACGGCAACCACATCCTCTACGCGTTCAAGGAAAAGTACTTCGAGCCGCGCTGGCGCTGGCTGCACAACCACGCCAAAGAGTTGCGCGCCCGCCTCGGCCTCGATTTCCCGGCCTTCGCGCAGAAGATGGAACGCTCGGCCAAGCTCGGCTTCGCCCGCCGCGAGGCGATCCGCGGCCGGTAAGGCGCTTCGTCGCCGCGGCATCGGCGCTGGCATGCCGTTTGCAATTGCTCCGCAACAACGACAACGGAGCCCGCCAAATGATTGTCACCGGCATCAATTCCCTCTCCAGCGCTTGGCAATCCGGAAAAATCGCCGACGCCGGGCGGCAAATCGCTGCCGCCACCCCGGCAACGCTTGCCGACAAGGTCAGCATCTCCAGCGCCGCCCGCGCGCTACTCGCCAGTGATGCCGGAGTCGAAGCGCGGCTGGAGCAGATCAAAAGCAAACCTGCCGTTGAAAGAAGCGCCGCCGACACCGAGTACCTGCTCGCCAACGACAAGCGGCTGGCCGAAATCCGGGCCAAGGACCCGCAAACCCTGACCGCCGATGAAGTCGATTACCAGCAGAAAGCCGGCGGCTTCGTGAACACCATGGCCAACCTGTCGAGCGCCGAAAAAGCGCTCTACGACGAGATGGTCGCCGCCGGCAACAACGCGGCGGTCGAAGGCATGAACCTGATTGCGCTGGCCCGCGACGGTATGGGCAGCCAGCAGGTGACGCTGCCCGACGGCAGCAGCTTCGATCCGACGACAACCGAAATCAGCCCGGAGAACATCCGCAAACTATTCACGGCGATGTTCGTCGATAGCGACGGCTCAAGCGCCAAACGTCTCGCAGCGCTGGCCGGTTACCTCGAACAGCGCTCGGCGAGCGCCTGATCAGCTTCCGGCAAGCTCGCCGAGAATCGCCCGCAGCAACTGCCAGCAGCGCTCCACCGACGCCACCTCGACCCGCTCGCCAGGCGCATGGGCGCCGTGGATGGTCGGACCGAAGGAAACGATGTCGAGGCCCGGGTACTGGGCGCCAATCAGCCCGCATTCGAGGCCGGCGTGGATCACCTGGACCTTGGAGTCGCTGCCGAAATCGCGTTTGAACACCGCCTGGCAGGTGCGCAGCAGCGCCGACTCCGGGTTCGGCTGCCAGCCCGGATACTGGCCGGATTTTTCGGCGGAGGTGCCGGACAGCGCGAACAGGCTGACGATCTCGTCGGCGAGCGCCTCGGCGGCGCGGTCGACCAGGGAGCGGACCATGAAATTGCAATAGCCGGCGGCCGGCGTCAGTTCGACGATGCCGAGGTTGTTCGAGGTTTCGACGACGCCCGCCACCTGCCGGCTGACGCGCTTGACACCGTGCGGCGCGGCGTGCAGCGAGGCGAGCCAGGTGAATTGTTCCTCGCCGGCCATCACGGCGTCGGCCGTCGCCGCCTCCGCGCTCAGCGCAACGCGGTCGTCGACACCGCGTAGCAGTTCGCGCAGTGCCGCCTGCTGCGTCGCCAGCCAGGCATCGAGCCCAGCGGCGTCGGGCAGCGCGAGCACGGCGAAGGCCTCGCGCGGCAGCGCGTTGCGCGCCGAACCGCCGTGCAGCGAGACCAGCCGGTAGGGCATGACGCCGGCCAGGTCGTGCAGGACACCGACCAGCAGCTTGATCGCGTTGCCGCGTTCCTCGTGGATATCGACGCCGGAATGGCCGCCACGCAGGCCGCGCAGCGCGATCCGGCGCACCGTCCAGCCGGCTGGCAGCGGTTCGGGATCGCCGTCGCGGCGGACATCGACGTCGAGACCGCCGGCGCAGCCGAGGTAGAACTCGCCCCAGGCCTCGGTATCGAGGTTGAGCATCAAGGACGCGTCGAGCAACCCCGCTTCGAGACCGCGGGCGCCGCCCATGCCGGCTTCCTCGTCGACGGTGAGCAGCGCCTCCAGCGGGCCGTGGCGCAGCGTTTCGTCTTCCAGCGCGGCGAGGATCAGCGCCACACCGATGCCGTTGTCGGCGCCCAGCGTCGTCTGACCGGCGACCAGCCAGCCGTCGCGCAGTTCGGGGACAATCGGGTCGCGGGAAAAGTCGTGGGCGCTGTCGGCGTTCTTCTGGCAGACCATGTCGAGGTGGGCCTGCAGGAGGACGGTCGGGGCGTGCTCGCAGCCCGGCGTCGCCGCTTTCTTCAGGATCAGGTTGCCAGCACGATCCACCTTGGTCTCCAGCGATTTCTCCCGCGCCCAGGCCAGCAGCCTGTCGCGCAGCGCGGCTTCGGCCTTGGAAGCGCGCGGCGTCGCGCAGAGCGTGGCGAAATGCCGCCAGACGGCAAGCGACTGCAGGCGGGAGAAAAGTTCGGGCTGCGACATGGGCAAAAATCCGGGCAAAAGCGGCAGCTTAACCAATGCCCGGCTGGCGGTGAAGTACGGACGATTAACGAAAAACCATTGTCCTATGCCTTTGACGTACAATCCCGGCGCACTAGCCGGACCTCTTCCGATGATCTCGATCTACCAGCTCAAGCCCGCCTTCCAGAACCTGCTGCGTCCCCTCGCCGTCCGTCTGGCGAAACTCGGTGTCACGGCCAACGCCGTCACCGTGGCGGCGATGCTGCTGTCGCTGCTGCTCGGCGGCGTTCTCTACCTGTTCGGCGCGAGCACACCGCAGCTCTTCCTGCTGCTGCCGGCCTGGATGTTCCTGCGCATGGCGCTCAACGCGCTGGACGGCATGCTGGCCCGCGAGTTCGGCCAGCAAACACCGCTCGGCGCCTACCTCAACGAATTGACCGACGTCGTCTCCGACGCCGCGCTCTACCTGCCTTTCGTCTTCATCCCACCGTTCGGCTGGGCCAGCATCGGCGCCGTCGTCTTCCTCGCCGCGCTCTCCGAGATGGCCGGCGCGCTCGGCCCGATGGTCGGCGCCCCACGCCAGTACGACGGCCCGCTCGGCAAGAGCGACCGTGCCTTCCTGTTCGGCTGCCTGGGCCTCTGGCTCGGCCTCGCCGGTAGCCTGCCGGCAGCCGTTTTCTGGCTGATGCCGCTGGCTGCCGCCGGCATCGCGCTGAACATCGTCAACCGCATCCGCAGCGGCATCGCCGCCATCACCCCATGACCCGAATCGCCGAAAACCACCACTTCCCCTGCAGCGACGGCAGCGCCCTCTTCTACCGCCGCTGGCCCGCCGTCGCGCCGCAACGGCGCGGCGCCGTCGTCCTCTTCCACCGCGGCCACGAACATGGCGGGCGGATGGCGCACCTGGTCGACGAACTCGACCTGCCCGATTTCGACTTCTACGCCTGGGATGCCCGCGGTCATGGCAACTCGCCGGGGCCGCGCGGCGATTCGCCGAGCTTCGGGCAATCGGTACGCGACGTGCAGACCTTCATCGAACACATCCGCGATACCTGGGGCGTGGCCGAGCGCGACATGGCGGTGCTGGCGCAAAGCGTCGGCGCCGTGCTGATCAGCACCTGGGCCCACGACTACGCGCCGCGCGTGCGCTGCCTGGTGCTCGCCTCCCCGGCGTTCAAGGTCAAGCTCTACGTCCCCTTCGCCCGCTCCGGTCTGCGCCTGCTGCGCGCGCTGCGCGGCAATTTCTTCGTCAACAGCTACGTCAAGTCGAAGTTCCTGACCCACGATCCGGCGCGCCAGGCGTCCTACGACAGCGACCCGCAGATCTCGCGGCCGATCTCGGTCAACATCCTGCTCGCCCTCTACGAGGCGGCGGAGCGCGTCGTCGCCGACGCCCAGGCGATCACCGTACCGACCCAGCTCCTCGTCTCCGGCGCCGACTGGGTCGTCCATCACGCGCCGCAGCACCAGTTCTTCGAGCGCCTGGGAACGAGCGCCAAGGAAAAGCACGTCCTCGACGGCTTCTACCACGACACCTTCGGCGAGAAGGATCGCCATGTCGCGACTTCGCTGGCGCGCAGCTTCATCCTGCGCCAGTTCTCGCAACCCTGGTCGCGTCCCGACCTGCGCCAGGCGCACCGCCAGGGGGCGACCTTCGACGAGGCGCAGGCGCTTGCCCGTCCGCTCTCCCTGTTCAGCCCGCGCGGCCTGTACTGGGCCTTCTACCGCCTCGGCATGAAGCTCGGCGGTCTGCTCTCCACCGGCGTCGCGCTCGGTCATCGCACCGGCTTCGATTCCGGCAGCACGCTCGACTACGTCTACCGCAACACGCCGACCGGCCGCGGCGCGCTCGGCCGGCTGATCGACCGCAATTACCTCGACGCCATCGGCTGGCGCGGCATCCGCCAGCGCAAGCTCAACATCGAGGAACTGCTGCGTGCGGCGCTCAGCCGCCTGCAGGCGGAGGGCCAGCCGCTGCGCATCCTCGACATCGCCGCCGGCCACGGCCGCTACGTGCTGGAAGCGCTGGCCGACGCGCCGCGCCCGGAATCCGTCCTGCTGCGCGATTTCAGCCCGCTCAACGTGGACCAGGGCAGCGCCCTGATCGCCGCCAAGGGCCTGAGCGACATCGCCCGCTTCGAGCGCGGCGACGCCTTCGACCGCGCCTCGGTGGCGGCGGTGACGCCGGCGCCGACGCTCGGCATCGTCTCCGGGCTCTACGAGCTGTTCCCCGACAACGACCGGGTCACCGCTTCGCTGGCCGGCATGGCCGACGCCATCGCGCCGGGCGGCTACCTGATCTACACCGGCCAGCCCTGGCATCCGCAGCTCGAACTGATCGCCCGCGCCCTGACCAGCCACCGCGACGGCGAGGCCTGGGTGATGCGCCGCCGCACCCAGGCGGAAATGGACCAACTGGTCAGCGACGCCGGCTTCGAGAAGATCGAGCAGCGCATCGACGCCTGGGGCATCTTCACCGTCTCGCTGGCCCGCCGCCGGCCGGCATGAACGGCAAGCCGCCACTGCCCTGGAAACGCAGCCTGCTCTGGCTGCTCTTCCTCGGCCCCTTCTTCTTTCTCAGCTACGGTCAGGCGAACCAGCTGGCGGCCAGCCGCGAGACGGTGGCCAGCCTGTATTTCGCCTGGGAACGGCAATTGCCCTTCCTGCCCTGGACCATCGTCCCCTACTGGTCGATCGACCTCCTCTACGGGCTGTCCTTCCTCTGCTGCCGCGACGCCCGCGCCGTCGACCGGCACGGCCAGCGCCTGCTCGCCGCGCAAGTGATCGCCGTCGCCTGCTTCCTCGCCTTCCCGCTGCGCTTCGCCTTTGCCCGCCCAGCGACCGACGGCCTGGCGGGCGCCATGTTCACCGCCCTGAGCGCCTTCGACCAGCCGTACAACCAGGCGCCGTCGCTGCACATCGCCCTGCTCGTCCTGATCTGGTTCCAGTTCGCGAAGTTGCCGCTGGCCCGCCCCTGGCGCCTGCTGGTGCACGGCTGGGCGCTGCTCATCGGAATTTCCGTGCTGACCACCTGGCAGCACCATTTCATCGACGTCCCGACCGGCGCCGCGCTCGGCCTCTTCTGCCTCTGGCTGCTGCCGGAAGGCGGTCTGCGCTCGCCGCTGCGGCGCGCCGCCGATGCCGGCCACTTCCGGCTGGCGGCGCTTTACGCCGCTGCCGCGCTAGCCCTGCTGGCGAGCGCCATCGGCCTCGGCGGCCTGGCGCTGCTCCTCGCCTGGCCGGCGCTGTCGCTGCTGCTGGTTGGCTGGAACTACGCCTGGGCGGGCAGCGCCGGCTTCCAGAAGCAGGCCGGCGGCCACAGCCTCGCCGCGCGCTGGCTGTTCGCGCCCTACCAGTTCGCCGCCTGGCTCAATTCGCGCTGGTGGACGCGGCGCCACCCCGCCCCGGTGCATATCGCCGGCGCCGTCTGGCTCGGCCGCATGCCCGACAGCGCCAGCTACGCCAGCGGCGGCTTCGGCGCCCTGATTGACCTCAGCGCGGAACTGCCGGCGCCGCGCCTTGCCACGCCGCATCACGTCCATCCCTGCCTCGACCTGGTGCCGGCGGCGCCGGAAGTCCTGGGCGCGGCGGCCCGCGAGATTGCCCGACGGGTGGCCGACGGCCCGGTCCTGGTCGCCTGCGCCCTCGGCTATTCGCGCAGCGCGGCGGCGGTTGCCGCCTGGCTGAAGCTGAGCGGTCAGGCCGCCGACACCGAGGCGGCGATCCGCCTGATCCGCGAGCAACGCCCGCAGATCGTCCTCGGCGATGGCTGGCGGGCGAGCCTGGCGCAAGTCGACGCCGCCGGCGGGGAACCCGCATGACTCCGGCAGACCGCCAACTCGCCGCGATCGGCTGCGCCATCTGCGCCGCCGCCAACCGCATCGACGCCTGGAGCCGGCCACTGGCGCTGCTCGCGCTGGCCGCCCTGCTGTTGCCCCAGGTGACGGCGGCAAGCGCCGCGGCACTCGCCGCCAGCATCCTGCTCGGCCTGCTGCAGGGCTATTGCGCGCTGCGCCTCGCCTTCGACCGCCCGCTCTTCGCCCACTGGACCGCCGCGGCCGACCAAGATGCGACTAGCGCGCTCGCCGCCTTCGATGCCGCGCTGACCGGCCTCGGCTGGCCGGTCGCCGACGCCGGGCGGCCGCTCGCCCCACGCGTCGCCTGCGCCCGAGCCCTGCTCCTCCGCCAAGGCCAGGCATTTGCGGCACAATTGCTCGCTACCAGCAGCGCCGTGCTTCTCCTGTCACTTCACTGAACGAGCATGTCTCTCGAACGCTTCCTCGCCGCCGCGCTGTGCCAGTTCGCCAAGACCGTCACCGGCGTGCGCGCCGTCTGGCTGGACAACGCGCCTTCGCCTGCGGCCCGCGTCTATTTCGCCAACCATCGCAGCCACGGTGATTTCCTGCTGATCTGGGCCTGCCTGCCGGGGGCGCTGCGCGCGCTGACCCGCCCGGTCGCCGGCGCCGACTACTGGCTGCGCGGCCGTCTGCGCCGCTACCTGATCCAGCGGGTGTTCCGCGGCGTGCTGATCGACCGCCGACCGGGGCCGCACGACGATCCCCTGGCGACCATGCTGGCGCCGCTGGCCGCCGGCGAATCGCTGATCCTCTTCCCGGAAGGCACGCGCAACCAGGGCGACGGCCTGCTGCCGTTCAAGAGCGGCATCCACCACCTGGCCCAGGCCAGGCCGGAGGTCGAATTCGTCCCGGTGTGGATCGAGAACCTCGGCCGCGCCATGCCCAAGGGATCGTTGATTCCGGTCCCGCTGCTGTGCTCACTGAGCTTCGGTCCGCCGCTCCGGCTGCAGGCCGGCGAGACCCGCCGCGCCTTCCTGTCGCGTTGCCGCGACGCCCTGCTGGCGCTGGCGCCGGCCAGCGAGTGATGACCATGACCGACCTCGATCCGACCTCGACGCTGCGCCTGATCTTCGCCGGCGTCGCTGCCTTCCTCCTGCTCGCCAGCACCGTCGGCGGCGCCCTGGCCTGGCGCGGCCCGCTCGCCGGCAGCGCGCTGATCGCCAATCTGAACGCCCGCATCAACGCCTGGTGGGTGATGGTGGGCGTCCTCGCCATCGCCTTCTGGCTCGGCCGCGGCGGCGTCATCCTGCTGTTCGCCTTCATCTCCTTCCAGGCGCTGCGCGAGTTCATCTCGGTCACCTACACGCGCAGCGGCGACCACGGCGCCCTGGTCTGGAGCTTCTTTTTCTTCCTGCCGCTTCAGTACGCGCTGATCGCCGTCGACTGGTACGGCTTGTTCTCGATCCTGATCCCGGTCTATGCCTTCCTGCTGCTGCCCATTTCGGCGACGCTCGGCGCCGATACCAAACGCTTCTTCGAGCGCGCGGCCAAGGTGCAGTGGGGGCTGATGATCTGCGTCTATTGCGTGTCGCACGTCCCGGCGCTGCTGACGCTGGAGATTCCCGACTTCGCCGGACGCAACCTGCAACTGATCGCCTTCCTGGTCCTCACCGTGCAATCGAGCGACGTCTTCCAGTACATCTGGGGCAAGCTGCTCGGCCGCCATCCGCTGGCCCCCGGCATCTCGCCGTCGAAAACGGTCGAGGGGCTGCTCGGCGGCGTCCTCACCTCGACCGCGCTCGGCGCCGCGCTCTGGTGGATCACCCCGTTCGCGCCCTGGCAGGCGGCGCTGGTCGCGCTCTGCATCAACCTGTTCGGATTCTTCGGCGGCCTCGTGCTGTCGGCGATCAAGCGCGACCGCGGCCTCAAGGACTGGGGATCGATGATCGAAGGGCACGGCGGCATGCTCGATCGCGTCGACTCGATCAGCTTCTCGGCGCCGGTCTTCTTCCACATCGTCCGTTACTGGTGGGTGCCCTGAAGCCTTCGGTTAGAATCCAGCGTTTCGCCAACCCTCCATCACCACCAAGCATGCGTATCGCCGATCCCACGCAAGACACCCTGGTCAACGAAGTCAAGCTGATGCTCGACACCCTGCCGCTCGATGGCGCCCGCGTCCTCGAACTGGGCTGCGGCCGGGCCGAAAAGACCCGCACCCTGGCCGAAACCGGCAGGGTCGACGAAATCGTCGCCCTCGAGGTGGATACCATCCAGCACGAGAAGAATCTCGCCATCACCGACCTGCCCAAGGTCCGTTTCGTGCATGCCGGCGCCGAGGCAATCCCCGCCCCGGATGCCAGTTTCGACATCGTGCTTATGCTGAAGTCGCTGCACCATGTACCGGTTGAGCTGATGGACCAGGCGCTGGCCGAAGTCGCCCGCGTCCTCAAACCGGGCGGCCTGGCCTGGATCTCCGAACCGGTCTACGCAGGCGACATGAATTCCGTGCTCAGCTTGTTCCACGATGAAAAAATCGTCCGCGAAGCCGCTTTCGCGGCCGTCTGCCGCGCCGTCGAGCAAGGCCCGCTGGCGCTCGAACGCCAGATATTCTTCCAGACGCGTAGCCAGTTCGACGACTTCGCGCATTTCGAGCAACGCATGATTCGCGTCACCCATCTCGACCACGTGCTGTCGCCCGAACTCTACGCGGCGGTCAAGGCCAGGTTCGAATCCTTCATGACCCCGGAAGGCGTCACTTTCCGCCCGCCGCAGCGCGTCGACCTGCTGGTCAAGCGCTGAATCCGGACGCGCCAACGGAAAAAGCCCGTGCATCTTTCGATGTACGGGCTTTTGAATTCTGGGGCGACTGATGGGGCTCGAACCCACGACAACCGGAATCACAATCCGGGACTCTACCAACTGAGCTACAGCCGCCGCTGCAAGAAGGCGCGCATTGTAAGGCCTGCCGCCGTGGCTGTCTACAGGCTTTTGCAAATCTCCCGCAGCGGCGTTTCAGCACACTTGGCGCAATGCGCGTGCGGTTCGCCGTGATATGATTACCAGCTTTATTTTTTGGCGCCTCAAGCACAAGGAAAATTCATGGAAGCTACTACCGCACAAGCCAACGAACTCGAACGTCGCATCGACCTCTCCATCGCCATCGCCGATGTCGAGAAGGAAATGGAGCCGCGTCTGAAGCGCATGGGCCGCAACATGAAGGTGCCGGGTTTCCGTCCGGGCAAGGTGCCGTTCGCCATGGTCAAGCAGCAGTACGGCGACCAGGCCCGCCATGAAGTGCTGTCCGAGCAACTGGACCGCGCCTTCGGCACCGCGGTGACCGAGCAGAAGCTGCTGGTCGCCGGCTATCCGCGCCTCGAACCGAAGGCCACCGAAAGCACCACGCACATCGAATTCACCGCCGTCTTCGAGGTCTACCCCGAGTTCGTGCCGGGCGACCTGTCGGCTGCCGAAATCGAGCGCCCGACACTGGAAGTCGGCGCCGCCGAAATCGAAAAGACCCTCGACATCCTGCGCAAGCAACGCGTCCGTTACGACAATGCCGAGCGCGGTGCCGAGAAGGAAGACCGCGTCGTCATCGACTTCACCGGCAAGAAGGACGGCGTCGCCTTCGCCGGCGGCTCAGCCACCGACTATCCCTTCGTCCTCGGCCAGGGCATGATGCTGCCCGACTTCGAAACCGCCGTCGAAGGCAGCAAGGCCGGCGAAAGCAAGACTTTCGACCTGACCTTCCCCGAGGATTACCACGCCAAGGATCTGGCCGGCCAGACCGTGCAGTTCGAAATCACCGTCAAGCAGGTCCAGGCCCCGCGCCTGCCGGAAATCGACGCCGACTTCGCCAAGCAGATGGGCGTTGCCGACGGCGACGTCGAAAAGATGCGCGCCGAAGTCGAAGCCAACCTGAAGCGTGAAGTGAAGCGCCGCATCGAAGCCCGCCTCAAGGACCAGGTCATGGACGCCCTGCTCAAGGCCAACCCGATCGCCATCCCGAACGCGCTGGTCGATATGGAAATCCAGCGCCTCATGCAAGCTGCCCGCCAGGACATGGAACAGCGCGGCATGAAGGCGAAGGACATGCCGCTGCAACCCGAGTGGTTCGCCGAGAACGCCAAGCGTCGTGTCACGCTTGGCCTGATCCTTGCTGAAGTGGTGAAGACGGAGAACCTTCAGGCCAAGCCGGAACAGGTTCGCGCCATGGTCGAAGACATGGCCGCCAGCTACGAACAGCCGGAAGAAGTGATCCGTTGGTACTATGCTCAACCGCAGCGCCTGAGCGATGTCGAGGGCGTTGCCATCGAAAGCAACGTGGTTGAATGGGTCCTCGGCAAGGCCAAGGTTACCGACAAGGCCGTGGCTTTCGACGAACTGATGAGCCAGCAACAGCAGTAAGCCGTATTCGTCAGAAAACCGACAGACGTATCAAACGCGACAGACAAGGGCCAACATGATGATCGACAACGCAAGCAACTGGGACCCGCAGGCACTCGGCCTGGTCCCGATGGTGGTGGAACAGAGCGGACGCGGCGAACGCGCGTACGACATCTATTCGCGCCTGTTGAAGGAGCGGGTGATCTTTCTTGTTGGCCCGGTCAACGACGCCAGCGCCAATCTGGTGGTCGCCCAGTTGCTGTTCCTGGAAGCCGAAAACCCGGACAAGGACATCTACTTCTACATCAACTCGCCGGGCGGTTCGGTCACCGCCGGCATGTCGATCTACGACACCATGCAGTTCATCAAGCCCGACGTGTCGACGCTGTGCATCGGCCAGGCAGCCTCGATGGGCGCCTTCCTTTTGTGCGCAGGCACCAAAGGCAAGCGTTTCGCGCTGCCCAATTCGCGCGTCATGATCCACCAGCCGCTCGGCGGCTTCCAGGGCCAGGCATCGGATATCGCGATCCACGCCCGGGAAATCCTGTCGATCAAGGACAAGCTGAACCGCATCATGGCCGAACACACCGGCCAGGCGCTGGAACAGATCGAAAAGGATACCGACCGCGACAATTTCCTGTCCTCGACCGAGGCCATGGAGTATGGTTTGATTGACAAGGTGCTGACCCGCCGCGACGCGGCTTGATCGAGGAGAATCGGATGTCGAAGGACGGCCAGGAAAAACTGCTTTATTGCTCGTTTTGCGGCAAGAGCCAGCATGAAGTCAAGAAACTGATTGCCGGCCCGTCGGTATTCATCTGCGACGAATGCATCGCCCTGTGCAATGACATCGTCCGCGACGAACTGCCTGAAGAATCGGCCAAGGCCGGTCGCTCCGACCTGCCGACGCCACGCGAGATCAGCACCATCCTTGATCAGTACGTGATCGGCCAGGAAGTCGCCAAACGCATCCTGGCGGTCGCCGTATACAACCACTACAAGCGCCTGCGCCATACGTCCAAGAATGCCGGCGACGTCGAGTTGTCGAAGAGCAACATCCTGCTCATCGGCCCGACCGGCTCCGGCAAGACGCTGCTCGCCCAGACGCTGGCACGCATGCTCAACGTCCCCTTCGTGATGGCCGACGCCACCACGCTGACCGAAGCCGGCTACGTCGGCGAGGACGTCGAGAACATCATCCAGAAGCTCTTGCAGAAGTGCGACTACGATGTCGAGAAGGCCCAGCAGGGCATCGTCTACATCGACGAAATCGACAAGATTTCGCGCAAGTCGGACAACCCGTCGATCACCCGCGACGTCTCCGGTGAGGGCGTGCAGCAGGCGCTGCTCAAGCTGATCGAAGGCACCACCGCGTCGATCCCGCCGCAGGGCGGACGCAAGCACCCGAACCAGGACTTCGTCCAGGTCGACACCACCAACATCCTGTTCATCTGCGGCGGCGCTTTCGCCGGCCTGGAAAAGGTCATCCGCAACCGCTCCGAACGTGGCGGCATCGGCTTCGGTGCCGAAGTCAAGAGCAAGGACGACGGCAAGGAAGTCGGCAAGATCCTGCTCGACGTCGAACCGGAAGACCTGATCAAGTTCGGCCTGATTCCAGAACTGATCGGCCGCCTGCCGGTGGTCGCGACGCTGCAGGAGCTTGAAGAAAGCGCCCTCGTCCAGATTCTGACCGAACCGAAGAACGCCCTGGTCAAGCAGTACCAGAAGCTGTTCGACATGGAGGAGGTCGGCCTGGAAATCCGTCCGGCCGCCCTCTCGGCGATCGCCAAGAAGGCGCTCGAGCGCAAGACCGGCGCCCGCGGCCTGCGCTCGATCATGGAACACGCCCTGCTCGACGTGATGTACGAACTCCCCGGCATGGAAAATGTCGAAAAGGTCGTCATCGATGAAAACATGATCAACGGTGACACCCCGCCGTTGCTGATCTACGCCGACCAGCCCAAGGTCTCCGGCTCGAACTGAGCCGGGGGTTCTTGAAATCCGGTTCCCCGCCCCCATCTAGGGGGCTCAACCCCATTTCAAAGGCACACTGATGTCGAACCCCAACACGCTCCCGGAAACCATCGAACTGCCGCTGCTGCCGCTGCGCGACGTCGTGGTCTTTCCGCACATGGTGATCCCGCTTTTCGTCGGCCGCCCGAAATCGATCAAGGCCCTCGAAATGGCCATGGAGTCCGGCAAGCAGATCATGCTGGTGGCGCAGAAATCCGCCGCCAAGGATGAACCGGAAGCCGAAGATCTCTACAGCATCGGCTGCCAGGCCAACATCCTGCAGATGCTCAAGCTGCCCGACGGTACCGTCAAGGTGCTGGTCGAAGGCACCCAGCGCGCCCGCATCGAAGCGATCGACGTCCAGTCCTCGGTGTTCATGGCCACCGCACTGCCGCTCAAGCAGACGGGTACCGAAGACCACGAAATCGAGGCGATGCGCCGTGCCGTCGTCGCCCAGTTCGACCAGTTCGTCAAGCTGAACAAGAAGATTCCGCCGGAAGTCCTGTCGTCGATCACCGGCATCGAGGACGCCGGCCGCCTGGCCGACACCATCGCCGCCCACCTGCCGCT
>CAZFXO010000002.1:0-169889 GCA_964523045.1 uncultured Dechloromonas sp.
TGAGCGCGCCGGCGATGTCCTGCGGCGTGACGCCGAAGGCGTTCATGCGCTCGGCGTCGAGCAGGACGCGCACGGCGTGGTCGGGCCCGCCGAGCGTGGACACGTCGCGCGTGCCCTTGATCCGCTTCAGCTCGATCTCGACAGCACGGGCAACCTGCTGCAGGTCGTAGGCCGAGCGCGCCGGATCGCTGGTGTGGAAGGTGAGCGAGACGATAGGCACATCGTCGATGCCGCGCGGCTTGATCACCGGCTCGCGCACGCCGAGACTGGGCGGCAGCCAGTCGCGGTGCGCCATCACGGTGTCGTGCAGGCGCAGCACGGCGTCGTTGTATTTGACGCCGACCTTGAACTGCACGGTGATCACCGCCATGCCCGGGCGCGCCATCGAATAGACGTGCTCGACGCCGTGCATGCGCGACAGCACCTGCTCGCCCGGCGTCGCCACCAGTGTTTCGACATCGCTTGCCGAGGCGCCCGGCCAGGCGACCAGCACATCGGCCATCGTCACGTCGATCTGCGGCTCCTCCTCGCGTGGCGTCACCAGGGTCGCGAACAGACCGAGCAGGAAGGCGACCAGCGCCAACAACGGGGTCATGCGCGATGACTGGAATGCTGCGGCGATACGTCCGGAGACGCCGAGATCGTTGCGACTCATTGTTGCTATTTGCCTTTCAGTTTCATGATGCCGAGCGCGTCCATGACGACTTTCTCATAAACCGTCTCGGTCGTGCCCCGCTTCATTTTATGCATGAAGTATTTTTCGAAAGCCACCTTGGCCAGGTGTACCCATTTGCCGTGCGAGAACCAGTTGACGTTGCGCGGCGGAATCTGCGGCAGGGCGACGAAGGCGGCGCCGTTGTCGCCGAAGTCGGCCAGGCAGACGGCGTTCCAGGTCGCCTTGCGGTCCGGCGTCCGGCCGTCGAGCAGGGCGCGGATGTTGTGTGCCGTCGCCGTCACCATCGACTCGATCATGTAACCGGTCTTCGGCGTGCCGGTCGGAATCGGCGTCGTCTCGACCGGCGGGATGGCAACGCAGACACCGACCGCGAAGATGTTCGGGTAGGTCTTGTTGCGCTGGAATTCGTCGATCGTGACCATGCCACGCGGGTTGCTCAGGCCTTCGACGCCGCGCACCGCATCGACGCCACGGAAAGCCGGCAGCATCATCGAGAAGCCGAAGGGCAGTTCGTGCTGGCGCTTGGGCTTGCCGTCCTCGTCGTGTTCGGTGACGAACATCTTGCCGGCCTCGATGCGGTCGACCTTGGCATTGCAGATCCACTTGATGTGCTTCTCGCGCAGGATCGATTCCATCAGGCCCTTCGAATCGCCGACACCGCCCAGCCCGAGGTGGCCGATATAGGGTTCGGAAGTGACGAAGGTCATCGGCACCTGGTCGCGGATCTTGCGCCGCCGCAGGTCGGTTTCCATGATCATCGCGAACTCGTAGGCGGGGCCGAAGCAGGAAGCCCCCTGCACCGCGCCGACCACAACGGGCGCCGGATTGGCGACGAATTTCTCCCACGCGACAGCCGCTTCCGCCGCATGGTCCACATGGCAGATCGACTGCGTATGCCCCTTCGGCCCGAAGCCCTCGATCTCGTCGAAAGCCAGTTGCGGCCCGGTGGCGATGACCAGATAGTCGTACTCGACGCTGCTGCCGTCGGCCAGCTCCAGACGGTTTTCGGCGGGATGGACGCGGTTGACCGCGCAGTGGATGAAGTCGATCTTGCGCTTCTGCAGCAAGGGCGCAATTTCCAGTTCGATTTCCTCGCGCCCCCGCCAGTTGACCGCCACCCAGGGGTTGGAGGGAACAAAGTGAAAGCGCGTCGTATTGGCCACCACGGTAACCCGGTCGGTCGGCCGCGCCGCCTCCCGCATCTCATACGCCATAGGCATTCCGCCCAGTCCAGCACCGACAATTACGATATGAGCCATGAAATCTCCTCCAGTCATTGTGGATTTTCCGCAACAAGATGCTGCGGACTACTCATACCGGCTCGTTAACCGGTTTTTTGCTTATTTTTTTCTGGACTGCAAGGCGATCGCCGCCCGTACCGGATCGGTGACCACGCGTTCACCCGATGCCAGCCCGGCCAGCACTTCCAGCTCACCGTCGCCAACCACTTCGCCGAGGCGTAACTGACGCAATAGCAAGGCACCTTCCGGCGACTGGACATACACCGCCGCGACCTCGCCGCGACGGACGATCGCCGCTGCCGGCACGGTCAGCTTCTGCGCCTGACCGATGACGAAATGAACGCGCGCGAACATGCCGGGAACGACATCGGGCAACGGCGGCAAGGCAACGCGCACGGTACTGACGTGGGTCGCGGCATCGGCCGTCGGCAGTAGCTGGATCGTCGTCGCGACGACCCATTTGCCGAGTTCCGGGAATTCGACGCGCGCCGTCGTCACGCCGCGCATCGCCGGCAGGCGGTGTTGCGGAATGCTCGCCGTGACACGCAGGCTACCCGGTTGATAGATGGTAAACAGCGGCGTGCCGGGCATCGCCATGTCGCCCGGTTCGGCGTGACGGCGGGCGACGATGCCGGCCATCGGCGCGACGATGCTGGCGTGGCTCTGGCTGGCGCCGGCGGCGCTGCGGTTGGCGGTGGCGGCATCGAAATCGGCCTTGGCCTTGTCCACCGCCGCCTGGCTGACGAACTTCTGTTCCTTGAGCTGGCGCTGCCGCTCGTAGTTGAGCTTGGCCACCGCGTACTGCGCTTCGGCGGCACGAGCCGCTTCCGCCGCCTCGCGGCCGTCGATGCGCATCAGCAAGGCGCCCTTGGCGACTTGCTGACCGGCGTCGGCATGTACTTCGAGGACGCGGCCGGCAATCTGCGTACCGACCGTCGCCTGCTGCACCGCCTCAACCACGGCTTCGGCAGGAAACGCCAGATCGACCGCGTGCGGCGCGACGGTGACGACAGGCAGGGAGTCTTCCGCCTGGGCGCCGCTAGCGGCAAACAGGCAGACAAGGAGCAGGGAGCGCAGAAGTAACGGTTTCATAAATATAAGCATACGCTAATTTAGAATCCCGAAGCAAGGCTTACGCATTGTACGACCAGCGCGCTTAGCTGATGCGATTCAGTTAGCCTGCCAGATATTGCGGCAACGCGTTTCCCGTATCCGCCAACTGGCCGCCGCGCCCAGGCCGGCGCACAGAGTCACGGCCAGCACGCCGTGCTGCCAGGTGGCAACGTCATAGACGCGCGCACCACCGACCATTTCGCCCCGCCAGCCGAGGTCCATGATCCAGCCGACGACCGGCTGCATGATCGCGGCGCACAGGAAGCCGCCCATGTTGGCGATGCTCGTGGACATCCCCGAGAGCAGCGGCGGATTGACTTCCTTGGCGCAGGCCCAGGTCAGGCTGAAACCGGCCGTGGTCACGCCGAGCAAGGCAAAAAGCCCGTAGGAAACGGCCAGCGGCATCATCGTGCAGGACAGCAGCAGCAACCAGATCGCCACATAAACGTGCGATACGGCAATCATCACTGGTTTGCGCCGACCCAGCCGATCGGACAAGCCGCCAATGAACAGGCAGCCGACGGCGAAGCCGCCGAACCACAGGGAAAGGTGATTGGCCGCCACCGGACGCGTCATGCCATGGACCTGCATCAGGTACGGCGTCGCCCACAAGCCGGCGAAAGTGAAAAAGGCGCCCGACATGCCGGTATTGGCCAGCGCCGCCGGCCAGGTCGAACGGTTGCGCAGGACCGCGAGCAGCGCGGCAAGCACCACCGTCCGATCGAAACGCGGACGGGGAGACGCCGGGTCGGTATTGGGGGCATCGCGCACGATCAGCCAGCACAGCACGGCCAGCGCCAGCGACAGGCCGCCGACGCCGATGAACACGCCGCGCCAGCCGGTCGCCTGGGCCAGCGCCGAAAGCGGTGCGCCGGCCAGTACCGAACCGAGGTTGCCGACCAGCATGCAGATGCCGACCATGGTTGCGAAGCGGTTCTCCTCGAACCAGACGGCGATCAGCTTGAGCATCGCGATGAAGGTCACCGAGACGCCGAGCCCGACCAGCGTGCGACCGGCCAGCGCCAACTCCAGGCTGGGCGCGAAACCGAAGAGCAGGCTGCCGATACCACCGACCAGACCACCCAGCGCCAGGATGCGGCGCGGCCCCAGCGTATCGGCCAGAATCCCGGTCGGGATCTGCATCAGCGTGTAGATGTAGAAGTAGGTCGCCGCCAGCACGCCGAGCGACGCCGCCGAGGTCTGGAAAGTGGCAGCCAGATCATGGGCAATTCCGGCCGGGGCAAAGCGCTGGAAAAACGACAGGATGTAGGCAATGGCGACGACGGCGAGCGCCAGCCAGCGGCGCCGTCTCTGTTCGGGCGTCAACGGTCCCATGCAGTCTCCTCGGATTTTTCAAGGCGCCTCTGCGGGCGCCTGGGGTCACGCGACTGACGCGCTTACTTGATCGTCAGCACCCACTTGGCGAGGGTCTTCGCTTCGGCATCGGTAACTGCGTTGGCTGGCATCGGCACCTGGCCCCATTCGTCCTTGCTACCGTTCTTGATCTTGGCGGCAAGCAGATCTTCAGCCCCCTTTTCGCCACCGCGCTTGGCGGCGATGTCCTTGTAGGACGGGCCAACGATCTTCTTCTGCAAGGCGTGGCAGGTCATGCAGTTCTTTGCCTTGGCCAGGTCTTCCGAGGCCTGCGCCGAGATGGCGACGAACACCCCCGCAAGCAGCAACATTTTCTTCTTCATATTCCCCTCCGTCTGTTCAGAATTGGCTTTTCCCGCAGTGTACCCGGTTCAGCGCCCGGGCCCAAACGGGATCAGCGTTGTTCCGACCACTGGCGCAGGCGTTGCGGCAATTGCGTCCAGTCTACCGGTTTCGGCAGGTATTGCGCCCGCAAACGCTGTTGCGCGGCGACGAAGGCCGCATCTTCGCGTCCGGTGAGCAGCACGATGCACAGGCAGTCGCCAAACTGCTGGCGCAACTGCGCTGCCACTTGCAAGCCGTCGACCTCGGGCATCTCGACATCGAGCAGGACGATATCGAAGGCATCCTGGCCGCTGGCGGCACGCAAGGCATCGCCGCCATTGCCGACGACGACGAGCTCGAAGGCCGGCGCCTGCAGCACCGCCTGCAGCAGGACCGCCATCGTTGGATCGTCGTCCGCCGCCAATACCCGCAAACTGCGCTGACTCATGAGCCCTCCCCGACCAACATGACGCCCAGAGCATCGCACACTGCCCGCCATTCGGCCTGCAAACCGGGATAAAGTGCCTGCACTTCGTCTCGCGCCCCTTCCCGGCAGAGCGCCTCGATCTCCCGGCACAAACCGGCAAAGCGCAGGGCACCGACATTGAAACTACTGGACTTCAAGGCGTGACAGGCGCGCGCCAGCAATTCCAGTTCCCCCTTGGCAACCGCCTTCTCGCAGTCTTCCCAGTGCACCTTGCCACCCCGCAGATAAGCTTCGATCAGTTGCCGGATCAGAACGTTCGCCCCGTTGGGGGCCAGGTTGCGGAGTTGGTCGAAAGCGGCCGGGTCGATCGGCAGGCCGCCCGAGGCTTCGACGCCACCGTTCGCCACGCTCGGCGCTGTCGTTTTTCGCCGCTCGCGCGGCAACCAGCGCTCGAGCACCGCCAGCATCTCATCGCCCCGGTAAGGCTTGGCCAGGTAATCGTCCATGCCCGCCGCCAAACAGCGCTTGCGGTCGTCACGCATGGCATTGGCGGTGAGCGCGACCACCGGCACCCGCGGCAGACCGGCGCGTTGTTCGCGGCGACGCAATTCGGCACACGCGGCAAAGCCATCCACCACCGGCATCTGGCAATCCATCAGCACCAGATCGAAGGATTCGCTCTCCAGCAGATCGAGCGCCTGCTGGCCGTTGCCGACCAGCAGAACCTGCAAACCGAAGCGCTCAAGATGGGTGCGGGCGACAATCTGGTTACTTTCGTTATCCTCCGCCAGCAGCACGCGTCCGCGCAGACGCGCCGGCAGATACTGCTCGTCGAGCGAAGGCAGCGCCACCCGACGCAGCGTCGTCTCCTCATTCGCCTGAGCGGCTGGCAGTTCGGGGATTTCCGCTATCGGCAAGCTCAGGGCCACGGTAAAACAGGAGCCGCGACCGGGCCGGCTGTCGACGCTGATCCGCCCCCCCATCATCTCGATCAGTTGGCGACAGATGGTCAGCCCCAGCCCGGTCCCCCCGAAACGCCGCGAGGTCGAGCCGTCGGCCTGGGCGAAATGTTCGAAGATCCGGGCTTGCGCCTCCTTGGGAATACCGATGCCGCTGTCCCGGACCTTGAGTTCGAAAGCCACTCTCCCGGCTTCGCCGGACAACAGGAGCAGACTGACGACGATCTCGCCTTCGTCGGTGAATTTGATCGCGTTGTTGAGCAGGTTGGCGACCACCTGGCGCAAACGCAGGGCGTCGCCACGCAGCTTCAGGCTGCGCCCGGCCGGCAACTCGATCATCAGGGCCAGCCCCTTCTTGTTCGCCGGCTGCGAAAACAGCTCGACTGACTCTTCGAACAGGGCGCGCAAATCGAAATCCTGCACCTCCAGCTCGAGATGACCGGCTTCGATCTTCGAGAAGTCGAGAACGTCGTTGATGATGGTCAGCAGATGCCGCCCCGAGCGATCCACCGCTTCGACAAACTGACGCTGGGTCGGCGTCAGGTCGGTATTGAGCAGCAACTCGGTCATCCCCAGGACACCGTTCATCGGCGTCCGTATCTCATGACTCATCATCGCCAGAAACTCGCTTTTGGCGTGACTGCCAGCTTCCGCGACCTCCTTTGCCTGGCGCAGCTCGCGGGTGCGCTGCTCGACGATCTGCTCGAGATTGCCCAGATGGGTCGCCAGCCAGTGATCGCGCTCGCGGATCTGCGCAATCATCTGGTTGAAACCATCGCTCAGGCGGTTGAATTCCATGATTTCCGACGGCGCCGCGCGAATATCGAGATGCCCAATCGAAATTTCCGCCATCGTCTCGTCGAGCAGGTCGAGCGGCCGCAAGCTGCTTTCGACGCGCGCCCCCAGACGGCGAAGAATCACCCAGAGCCCCACTGCGAAAACGACCAGGATCAATGCTGCGTTACCCAGCAGTTGCCGATACAGGCCATCGAATCCGATGCTCACCTGCACCAGGCCAAGATCGCTCCCCCGGTGCCAGATCCGCCGAAAAAAATCTATCCTGTCCCAGGACAAGAGGTAGCCGTCACCCGTTTCGTGCAAATGCCCCGCTAAAACGGGTGCCGCCGTGGCGGCGCGCAATTCAAAGAACACGCTGCCATCAGCGCGATAAATCAGCAGACGGCGAAAATCGATGACATCGCGGAGCGATTCTGCCGGCCCCCTAGCCAAGGCGACATCGTCCCGCACCAGACTCTCGGCAACAACATCGCCGAGCAGGAACATCCTGGCCTGACCTTCTTCGATGAGGTTACGCACATCGAGCCAGGCGCTGAGGATCAGGATGAATAGCAGCAGCCCGAGAAACACCGGCAGGAGAACCTGCAGATTGATCCGGACCAGATGCTGGCCGAATGTTGCCTGCTCCGGCCCCCGACTCACACCTTCCCCGCAGGACCGGCACCAACCCTGGCAAGCGCCGCCATGGTAGCGAGATATGCAGCCATCAGTTCAGCACGACTGTCGTCGCTGATCACCACCTCCCGACCCGCCAGCCGCCCGAGCAAGGCGGCTTCGAGACTTGCCGCAGCAACGGCGAGCCTCACCGCCCCGATATTCTCGGCGGCACTACGCAAGGCATGGACCTGCTTGCGTTCCGCGGCATCTTCACCGACGGCAGCGAGCCAGCGTGACTTCCAATCCGAAAAATGCGCGACGAACAGACCGACAGCCTGCCACCAGAGCTCCGGTCGATCGAGCATGCGCTCAACCGCAGCTACCACGTCAAATCCCTCCAATTCCCTGGGTATCAGCATCTTGCCATTCGCATCGTCCTGATTGAATACCGTAAGATTCTCCCGCGATCGCCAGCCAACAAGGTTGAAGATTGGTAAAAAGCCAACTCCCGCCAGAACTGGCATGCCGCTTAGTGCAAGCACTTCCTTTTACAATGAAATACAATGCACCCACCAAGCATAACCATCCTGTCCATGAACCAGACCGCCCTGATTGTCGAAGACGACCCCGGAACACGTCACGTGCTGTCTGCAACCTTCGCCTCCGCTGGCATCGGCAGCATTTTCGCTGAAAACGGCGCCGCCATGTGGCTGCAACTTGGGAAACGGCCCGACATCGTCATCCTGGACCTGAGCCTTCCCGATGCGGACGGACTCGAATTGTTGCGACAATTGCGACAACAATCCGAAATCCCGGTGCTCATCCACTCGACGCGCTCGGACGAAATCGAACGCATCATCGGTATCGAGATCGGCGCCGACGACTTCCTTCCCAAACCCTGCAACATGCGCGAGTTGCTCGCCCGGACCCGTAGACTGTTGCGCCGCTGCCAGACCAGACCGACGCCCCTCCAACCGAAGGGAGAGTTACGACGCTTCCGCTTCGGTCACTGGACACTCGACACCGCCTCGCGGGAACTGACCGACGGCAAAGGCTCCCCTGTTTCCATCGGCGTCTCGGGATTTGCCCTGTTGATGGCTTTCCTCGAACACCCGTTCGAGCCCTTGTCGCGCGAACAGTTGTCCCGGGTTCTCAAGAGGGAGTACATCCCTTACGACCGCATCATCGACGTTCACGTCAGCCAGATTCGCCGCATCCTGGGCAATCAACCGGATGGTTCGGGTTTCATCAAAACACTGCGCTCGCAGGGCTATGTCTTTGTCGCCCCCGTAGAACACGCCTGACTTCCGAAATTTGCTCAAACAAAAAAGCCGGAGCGTCGCTCCGGCTTTTTTCCGCCTCCCCTAACGAGGGGAGGCCACTAACGAGATCGCTTACTGGCAACCGCCAACGGTATTGCCCACGCAAGGCGTCGAACTCTCACCGTTGATCAACCACTTGCCATCCTTGCGGATCATTTCGAGAGTCTTCAGGACGCGATCATTGAAGATATTCGAACGGTAGGTCTGCTCGAACTTCGCCGTCGCCCTGTCTTCACCGTGCATCTGCACGTTCAGCTTATCCACCGTCACCGAGATCGCCTCGCGCGGCATGATGCGCTGGCGGCGCAACTGATTCCAGTCATCGCGCGAGAGGCCACCGTCCGGCGTGAAAGTCGGCGCATAGAAGGCGGTGTAAGCCGCATAATCCTTCGCCGACCAGGCCTGCGCCCAGGACCGCACCCGCGCCTGAACATCAGCCCCTTCCACCGGCGGCGTCACGACCGGCGGTTTCTTGCCCAGCATGTCCTGCGCCCGGGCGTCGAGATCGGCGCGCGGCGTGCTGGTCAGCGCCACCGGCTCCGGCGGGCACAGCGTGGCGGCGTCGACTTCGGCCAGTTCGCTGGCTTCCGGCGTCGCCGTCTCCAGCTTCTGCAGGCCCATGAACTCGAGCAGCGAGCCCATCCCGGCCTGGCTGCGCAGGTAGGCCAGCGTCAGGTCGGTGTCGGCATTGACCAGCGAGCGCTTCGCCGAGAGCAGTTCATTTTCGGTGTCGAGCAGGTCGAGCAGCGTGCGCTGGCCGACGTTGAACTGGTCGCGGTAGGCGTCGCGCGTCTTTTCGAGCAGCGCCACCTGGGTCGTCAGGTTGGCCTTCTGCTCGCTCAACCGCTGCACGTCGTTGTAGGCGATCAACAGCGTCTGCCGGGTGTCGCGGCACGCCTTCTCGCGCATTTCCAGCGCCATGTGCTTGCGCTCGACGTACTGCCGTTCGCGCGCCGTGTCCGAACCGCCGTTGAACAGGTTCCACGACATCACGACTTCGGCGACGTTCTGATCGCGGTCGCCGCTGACGCCCTGGTAGTTCCTGGTCGTCTCGGTACGTGCCCGCAAGTCGACGCGCGGCATGTAGGCGGCGCGCCGGCCTTCGACGTCGTACTGCGCGGCTTCGATGTTCTCGACCGCCGCGAGCAGCGTCGGGTTGCGCTTGTAGAGCACGTCGAGCGCCGCCTTCGGGCTCGCCGGCAGCGCCGCGCCGGTCAGTTGCTGCGGCGTCAGCGTGCCGGCCGGCAGTTCGCCGACCAGGCGCTGGTAGCGCGCCATCACGTCATGCAGGTTGGCGGTCTCGGTGGTCAGGTTGACCTCGGCCAGCGCCAGCCGGCTGCCCGCCTGCTCGAGATCGACCCGGCGCCCGACGCCGGACGCGGTGCGCGCCTTGATCTGCTCGTAGGTCGCCTTGTGCCGCACGTAGTTGTCTTCGGCCAGCGCCACCAGCGAGCGGTAACGCAGCACGTCGGCGTAGGCCTTGCTGGCTTCGAGAGCGACGTTTTCCGAGGCTTCGAGCAGTTCGTAGTAGCGCACCAGCTTGGCCTTGCCCAGCTTGCGCACTTCGCTGCGCGTCGCGAAGCCGTCGAACAGCATCTGGCTCAAGGTCAGCGCGTAGCCGCGGCGGGTGTAGGTGTCCTTGGCCGAACCCGGTACTTCCAGGCTCTCGCGACCGGCACCGGCCGTCAGGTCCAGTTTCGGGAAGTAGCCGCCGCGGGCGACGCCGACTTCTTCCTCGGCGGCCTTGTAATTGCGCCACTTGATCGTCACTTCCGGGCTTTTCTGCACCGCTTGTTGCGCCACCTGGCGCAGAGCCTGCTGGACTTCCGTCGGCGCAGAATCCTGAGCAAAACCGGCGGCGGAAAAAACCGCGGTCGTCAGTAACAATGTGATGGTTTTGATTTTCATGAGGGACTCGCAATGAACCGATTCAACCTCATGCCGAAAGCCCGGAGACCGAGACGACACAAGGAATCTCTTTGGGGGAACGGAATATTTATCATATAGCCGGTCCCGATTTTAGGTGAATAATCATTCCAGATTGTAAGGTTTGGTAAAAAAACAAACCTCGGCAACAGCGGAAAAATATATCATTGTCATGATAATCCGGCAAGCACACCCCCTTTCAGGAAAGCGCAATCTTCTCCAGTTTTCGATAGAGGGTCCGCGTACTCACCCCCAAGCAACGAGCCAATCCGTCCATTTCCCCTTGATGGTTCTGCCGTGCCCAACGCAGATAGCGCCGCTCCAATTCATCGAGCTCGACGATTCGATCAACGCCGAACCCCTCCCAGACATGAGTCCCGACTGCCAGCGGCAGTGGCGAATCAGCCATCTCCACCAGATGCGACAGGTCGATGCTATCACCATCCGCCAGCAAGGTTGCCCTTTCTATCAGGTTGCGCAGTTCGCGGATGTTGCCACTGAAGCGCTGCGCTGCCAGCCATTCCAGGGCTGCCTTGGTAAAACGACGCCCCTGCTTGTGATCAACCCGTTCGAGCAAGGACTCCGCGAGTAGCGCGATGTCTCCGCTGCGCTCGTGCAGGGCCGGCGTCCGGATGGGGAAGGTATTGATACGAAAATAGAGGTCCCGGCGAAAGGTTTCTGCCTGAACCATCGCCGCCAAATCGCGGTGCGTCGCCGTCACCAGACGAAAATCCGCTGGCAGCCAGTCGAGCCCACCAACCCGACGGTAGGTCCCGGTTTCCAACAGACGCAACAACTTGATCTGCAAGCTCAGGGGCAACTCCCCGATTTCGTCGAGAAAGAGAGTTCCGCCGGATGCCGCCTCGACCAAGCCCTGTTTGCGATGAGTCGCACCGGTAAAAGCCCCTTTTTCGTATCCGAACAACTCAGCCTCGAACAGTGTTTCCGTCATGCCCGCGCAATCGACCGCGACAAAGGGGCCGTCGGAACGCTGACTAGCTTCGTGGATCGCATGCGCGACCAACTCCTTCCCGGTTCCTGTTTCGCCAAGCAGCAAAACCGCCGCGCTAGAAGGCGCAACTCGCATCATCTTGTCCAACATATCGACGAACGCTGGCGAACGTCCGACCAGCCCACGCGCCGCCGCCCGACTGCTGGCCTGGCGAACGATGCGCATGGTCTCGACGAAGTAGGCGATATCGCCGTTTTCATCCCGGATCGGTACTGTTTCGACGGCAACGTGCTCTTCGCCGCGCGCCGTGTGATGCAGATGCAAAACCCGTTGCGGCTCGCCGGAGTCGAGGCTGAGCTTGAGCGGACAAGACTCCCCGGCCTGATCGCAAGGCAGATCGAAATGGTGTGACACCTCATAGCAACTGCGTCCCGCCAATTCCCGGCTGCCGCCAAATTCCCGCGTGTAGGCCGCATTGGCGGCAATGATCCGGTAATCCGCGCTCATTACAATGCGTGGCTCAGGCAAGCCATCGAGGAAGGAAATCAACTCACTCAGAAAATGCGACGTCAAAATTGACACTCCCGCCAATAGATGCTGACGATTCTGACACAGCAAACCACACAGTGATGAAGAAACGCACAAAAAACATTACAACTCGTTGATTTAAATACCAGCAAACGAAAGCCATAGTCTGGCACACAACTTGTTAATAGAGATACCGGAAACCGGGGACACCTCCCGCAGCACGATGCGCTTTCCTGGAAAAATATCGAGCTGCAGGTACTGACCGGCTGGGCGCATATCCCCCTTAGTTCGCCCCGCAGGCTTGCTTCATGCAACCGGCCGGCAAACAGAAAGCCACCCCGGTTTCCAACCATCACGATCAACGGGGTAACAACAACAATGAACCAAGCGGCAGACCAGAAGAAGCAGGAACAACCAGCAGCAGTCTCCTTTTACGAAAAACGCAAGAAAATCTACGCCAAGCGTGTCCGGGGATTTTTCGACAACTGGCGCATCGCGCTGGTTCTGCTGACCCAGATCATTTTCTACGGCGCCCCCTGGATTCAGTGGAACGACCGGCAGGCCATCCTCTTTCACCTGGTCGAACGCAAGTTCTACATCTTCGGCCTGGTCTTCTGGCCCCAGGATGTCATCTATCTAGCCATCCTGCTGATCATTTCAGCCTACGCCTTGTTCCTGGTGACCGCCGTTGCCGGACGCCTGTTTTGCGGCTACGCCTGTCCGCAGACGGTCTATACGCAGTTGTTCATGTGGATCGAGAACTGGGTCGAAGGGGATCGCAACGCCCGCCTGAAGATGGACAAAGGGCCGATGGATGCGCGCAAGCTACGCATCAAATCCAGCAAGTTCGCGCTCTGGGGTGTGCTCTCGTTGTGGACCGGCTTCACGCTGGTCGGCTATTTCACGCCGATGAGCGAACTGATCAACAACGTCCTGACCAACAACCTCGGGCCGTGGGAAATGCTGTGGATTTTCCTGTACGGCGGCTTCACCTTCCTGTTTGCCGGCTTCATGCGGGAACAGGTGTGCAAGTACATGTGCCCCTACGCCCGCTTCCAGAGCGTGATGTTCGACCCGGACACGCTGATCATCACTTACGACCCAGATCGTGGCGAGCCGCGCGGCATCCGCAAGAAAGGCGCCGACACCAGCAAGCTGGGCGATTGCGTCGATTGCGGCCAGTGTGTAGTCGTCTGCCCGACCGGCATCGACATCCGCAACGGCCTGCAATACGAATGCATCGGTTGCGCCGCCTGCGTCGACGTCTGCGACCAGGTCATGGACAAGGTCGGACTGCCGCGCGGACTGGTCCGTTATTCGACGGAAAACGCGATGCAGCAGAAGCTCGACCACAAGAGCATCATGGCGCACATCATCCGCCCCCGCATCCTGCTGTACACGGCAATCCTGATCCTGATCAGCATCATCGCCGGCTACTTCCTGGTGCATCGCATCCCGCTCAAGGTCGACATCATCCGCGACCGTTCGACGCTGGCCCGCGAAGCAGACGACGGCAGCATCGAGAACGTATTCATGCTGCAGATCATGAATACCTCGGAATCGCCCCAGCACTACAAGCTCACGGCCGATGGTCTGGACGGGCTGAAGATCGTCGGTGAAGACAGCGTCGACGCCAAGGCTGCCGGCCTGACCTCGTTCAACGTCGTGCTCGCCGCGCCCCCCGAATCGGGCAAGCAAGGCTCGAATCCGATTCATTTCACGATCACCGCCGAGGGCAATCCAGACATCACCCTGCGGGAGAAGGCCTCTTTCCTCCTGCCCTGACGCCAAACAGGGCAGACTCCGCTTGGGCGGGAGCCAGTCTCCCGCCTTTTTTTCGCCTATCGCTCCGCGCGGGCATATGCCCGCTCAAGGAAATCAAGCAACTTCGGCATATGGCCATCGACATCGCCAAAGTCCTCGTGATTCCCGGCCAACTCGAGCAACTCGACGCCGCTACGCGACGCCGCATCGCGAATCGCTTTCGCCTCGGCCAGGGGCACCATTGCATCGTCGCGCCCGTGCACCAGAAGAACTGGACAACGCCCCCGAGCAATCGTGTGGACCGGCGCGATGTCGTCGAAACGGTAGCCGATTACCTTCTGCACATAAGTCAGCACGTAAGCCCCCAGCGGCCAGTAAGGAACACGCTTGGCGGCCAGCCAGCGGCGCATCATGCTCGCCGGATGTGCAAACGCGGAAAGACTGATGACGGCGCGGATTTCCGGGCGGCGGCTGGCTACCAGCAGCGCCGCGCCGGCCCCGACCGAGTGACCGACCAGGGCCAGAGCATCGCCCTCGAATCCGGCCACGCCAACCAACCACTCGATCCCGGCCTCGATATCCTCGGCAAAGCGGGGCAGCGAAGCAAAGCTATCGTCATCGCTTTCCCCGTGGCAACGCGCATCGAGCAACAACAAGGAATAGCCGGCTTCCTGCAGATGATGGGCGACGGGCAGAAAATTCGCGGCATTGCCGCCCCAGCCGTGCATGACCACCAACGCCCGGGGCCCCGCCGGGATAAACCAGGCGCGCAACTGCTTGCCGTTGCAGGTCGGCATCGCGACCGCCTGCCAAGGCAGCCCGTCCGGCCGTGCCGCACGTGGCAAACGCGGCGCGCGCAAGCTGCCGCGAATGGCGCGATTGAGCAACAGCAAGGCCAGCGGTGGCAACGCCAACCACCCCCATGGACTCACCGCACACCCCCAGGGAATACGCCTCCGACGGCGGACAAAACCACCTGGACAGCTTGCAGACAGAAGCCGAGGATCATCCGTATCCCCCTTGAACCTTCGAAAAGCCTGACCACTACATAAAAAGACAGGCAGCAGTAAAATAAGCAAACACTACTATACATTACGACTATCAGGAGTCCCCATGCACAACGCCTCGCCACAACACGCAGCCCACAGCCGCCTGGCACACATGCCGGTCTCGCTGTTCGCGATCGTCATGGGCCTGAGCGGCACCACCATCGCCTATCAGCGCGCCGAGCACCTCTGGGCCTGGGCCGTGCATCCCTCGACCGCCCTACTGATCCTGAGCGCTGGCGTTTACGGTGTGATTGCCCTCGCTTACCTGAGCAAGTTCATCCGCCACCGCGCCGAGGTGATCGGCGAATTCAACCACCCGATCCGCATCAGCTTCTTTCCGACCATGTCGATCGGCCTGATCCTGCTCGCCATCGCCACGCTGCCCTACAACGAGACGGCCGCGCTTGCCTTGTGGAGCGTCGGCAGCGTCGCCCAACTGCTGTTCACGCTGCTCATCCTGTCCACCTGGATCCACCATGAGCGTTATCAGGTCCAGCACAGCAACCCGGCGTGGTTCATTCCCATCGTCGGCAACATCCTGGTGCCGATCGCCGGCGTGCCGCTCGGCTTCCCGGAGATTTCCTGGTTCTACTTCAGCGTCGGCCTGATGATGTGGACGCCGCTGCTCGCCGTCCTCTTCAACCGCTTCTTCTTCCACCCGATGGTCCCGGCCAAGCTGCTGCCGACCTTGTTCATCCTGATCGCCCCGCCGGCGGTCGGCTGTATCGCCTGGCTCAAGCTGCATCACGGCGAGCTCGACGACGTGGCGCGCATCCTCTACTACTTCGCTCTCTTCATCGCCCTGCTGCTCTTCTTCCAGTGGCGCCATTTCGCCCGTCTCGCCTTCGCCCTGCCCTGGTGGGCCTATTCCTTCCCGCTGGCGGCACTGACCATTGCCTCCAGCGTCATGCTGGAAAAAACCGGGGGCGGCTTCTTCGCCATTCTGACGCCGCTCCTGCTGACCTTGCTCAGCGCCCTCATCGTCGTGCTGCTGTTCAATACGGGGCGCGCCATGTTGCGTGGGGAAATCTGCGTTCCGGAGTGACGCGCCCCCTGCTTTCCCGGTTCCACCCGGCGAACGGCGGGCTATACTGCCGGAAAACAAGACATAACGAATCCGGAGGAGGCCCGCCCGCGGGCAACGTGCATGGATATCCTGTTCCTGCTCGCTCTGTCGACCGTGGTCGTGGTCCTGCTCTTCGACTACACCAACGGTTTCCACGACGCCGCCAACATCGTCGCGACGGTGATCGCGTCGCGTGCGATGACGCCGGTGCAGGCGGTAGTCATCGTCGGTGTCTTTGAATTCCTCGGCCCGTTGCTGGGCGGCACCGCAGTCGCCAACACGATCGGCAAGTTCGTCTCGCTCGACGGCGTCGTGCCGCTACTCTCGCTGTCGATCCTGCTCTGCGGCCTGCTCGGCGCCATCGTCTGGAACCTGGCGACCTGGTATTTCGGCATTCCCTCGTCGTCGTCGCATGCGCTGGTCGGCGGACTGATCGGCGCCATCGTCGTCAGTGTCGGCAGCAACCACGTCGTCTGGGGCTTCCGCGAACTCGCCGACGGCCACCTGACCGGCATCGTCAAGGTCCTGGCCGCCCTCGTCCTGTCGCCGCTGGTCGGCTTCTGGGCGGGCTTCCTGATCCATCGCCTGATGAACGCCTTGCTGCGCAGCGCCAGCACCGCCGCCAATTCCCGACTGCGCCTTGCCCAGTTCTTCACCGCCGCCGGTCTGGCGTTTTCGCACGGCGCCAACGATGCCCAGAAGAGCATGGGCATCCTGACCCTGGTCCTGCTGCTGGGCGGATTCATTCCCAGCTTCGAAGTCCCGTTCTGGGTCATGTTCGCCTGCGCCACGGCGATCACCCTCGGCATCATTTCCGGCGGCTGGCGCATCGTCCGCACGCTCGGTTTCGCCATTTACCGGGTACGGCCGATCCACGCGCTGGATTCGCAACTGACCTCCGCCTTGGTCATCATGGGCGCCTCGCTGGCCGGCGCCCCGGTGTCGACGACGCACGTCGTCGCCACCTCGATCATGGGCATCGGCGCCTCGGAACGGCCGCGCGCGGTCCGCTGGGCAAAAGCCAAGGACATCGCGACCACCTGGGTGATTACCATCCCCGGCGCCGCGCTGGTCGCCATCCAGGCCTACGCCCTGCTCCACCTGTTCATCGGAGTCCAATCATGAGCGACAACACCGGTTCGCCCTCACTGTTCAGCCGGCTGATCGAGCGCGTCTTTCCCAAGATGCCCGACTTTTTCGCCATGCTCACCCTGCAATGTCGGCATGTCGCGCAAACCGCCGGCCTGCTGGTCGAGTTCATGGAAACCGCCGCACCCGACATCGGCCGCCAGATCCGCAAGGACGAGCACGAAGCCGACCGCGTCAAGATCCACAACTTGCACGCACTGAACGAGGCCTTCTCGACACCGATCGACCGCGAGGATCTCTACCGGGCGATCATGGACCTCGACGAGATCGTCAATTACTGCAAGACCACGGTCAGCGAGATGGAAGTTCTGCAGCTCGCCCCCGACAAGCATTGCCTGGAAATGGCGATGCACATCAAGCTGGGTACCGACGCCCTGCTCCAGGGCTTCACCCGGCTGGCCAAGGAGCCGGCGCAGGCAGCCGACGACGCCGACATCGCGCGCAAGGCCGAACGCCGCGTCGAAAAGGCTTACCGACGGGCGATCGCCGACCTTTTCCAGGGCGACGACTACATCCACATGTTCAAGCGTCGGGAAATCTACCGCCACCTCTCCAACGCCGCCGACCGCATGGCGCACTGCGCCAACACGCTGCACGACATCGTCGTCAAGATGTGCTGAGCGTCACTCGCCGCTGACGAGGACCGTCTGACCGGCGAACTCGACCCGCTGGCCGGGCCGGATTTTGGCCCGCTTGCGGGTATCGACGACGCCATCGACGCGGACCTGCCCGTCGGCGATCGCCGCATGCGCGGCACCGCCCGATTCGCACAGACCGGTCGCCTTGAGCAACTGGTCGAGCTGGATGTGCTCACCGCGCACGGCAAAATTGAGACTCATGCTTCTTCCTCGATGATGATCAGGTGCACCCGGCAAGGCCCGTGGGCGCCGAGGACGATGGTTTGTTCGATGTCGCCGGTGCGCGACGGCCCGGAAACGAAGTTGGCCGCCCGCGGCAACTGCCCGCGCTCGCGGCGCAGCAACGCGAAGGCGTCCTCCATCGTCGCCACCACCCGTGCCGCCGGCACCAACGCGATGTGGGTTTCCGGCAGCAGACTGACCGAGGCTGGCGTCGCCGGGCCGGACAGCAACAGCAAGGTGCCGGTTTCGGCGATGGCGCAGAAGCAGCCGGTGATGCCGACCGGGTCGGCATCCGCCGCGCAGCCGCTGTGGCTGTCGACACCGGCGGCGGCCCAGTCGAGGCCGGCAACGTCGAGCGCGGTCACCGCCCGCACCGGCAGATCATGTGCGGCCAGATAGGCGGCGACGCGCGCCGGCACCGCGGCGTAGTCGGCGACCCGCTCGACCGTGCTCGCCAGGCTGCCCGCCTTGGCGCAGAAGCGCGCCACCAGGTCGCCGACCAGCATCGGTTGCGGCCCCGGCGACGCCGTCCGCAGGTAGGCCAGGGCGGCGGCGCGGCGCGTGCCGGCGTCGCCTTTGGCAAGCCCAGCGCGAACGCGGGCGAGGATCTCGTCGCGCGCGCTCATGTCACGACATTCCTCGGCGCACCGGCGACGAAGGCTTCGAGGTTGTCCACCAACTGGTCGGCCAGCATCTGCATCGCCGGCCGGCTCGACCACGCGACATGCGGCGTCAACAGGAAATTGGGTTGCGCCAGCAAGGCCGGGTCGAGCAGCGGCTGATCGTCGGCCGGCGGCTCGCCGCTCAGCACGTCGAAGCCGGCGCCGGCAATCCAGCCTTCGCGCAGCGCCCGGGCCAGCGCCGCTTCGTCGACGATGCCGCCGCGCGCCGTGTTGATCAGCAGCGCCGAAGATTTCATCGCCCGCAGTTCGGCCTCGCCGATCAGGTGGCGGGTGGCGTCGCTGAGCGGGCAATGCAGGCTGATCGCGTCGGCCGCCGCCAATACCTCGGCGAAAGCGGTGTAGCCGGAGCGCACGCTGGCGGCATCCTTGCGTTCGGCGCGCAGCACGCGCATGCCGAAGGCTGCGCCGAGGCGGACGACACCGTTGCCGAGGCTGCCGGCGCCGATGACGCCGAGCGTCGCGCCGTGCAGGTCGCGGATCGGGTGGTCGAACAGGCAGAACTGTTCGGCGGCCTGCCAGGCGCCGGCCTGGATCGTCGCGCGCCAGGCGAAGAGGTTGCGCGACAGTGCCAGGAGCAGCGCGAAGACATGCTCGGGCACGGTATGTTCGGCGTAGCCGCGAATGTTGCTGACGACGATGCCGTGGCGCCGACAGGCGTCGAGATCAATGATGTTGGTACCGGTGGCGGCGACCGCGATCATCCGCAACTCAGGCAGCGCGTCGATCACCGCTGCCGACAGCGGCACCTTGTTGGTGATGGCGATGCTGGCGCCGCGCAGGCGCTCGACCACCTGCTGCGGTGAAGTCTGCGGGTAGTCGATCCAGTCGTGGGCGAAGGCCGGCCGCCGGAAGTCGGCGACCACCGACGCCCGATCGAGATGGACGATGCGCAACATCAGGCCGCCGTCACGAAGGGCGTGCCGTGCGCCGCCGCCAGCTCGCCGACCTTGGCACCAAGCGCAGCCTCACCGCTGTAGACCAGGCAATCGACGCCGGCCGCGCACAGCCCCTCGATCGCCGGCCCATCGCCGTGCACCAGGTTGAGCACCCCGCCTGGCCAGTCGCAGCGCGTTGCCAGTTCGCACAGCGCGAAGGCGGCCGCCGGCGCCTGCGGACTCGGCTTGACGACCAGCGTCGCCCCCGCCAGCAAGGCGGGCGCTGCTGCCGCTGCCAGGCCGGCCAGCGGCTGGCCGGCAGCGACGACCAGCGCGGCGACGCCGGTCTCGCCAACGCTCGCCTCACGCAACGCGACAAGCGCCGCTGCCACCTCGGCGTCCGCCTGCGCTTCCGGGCAGGCGCTCTCCTGCACCAGCAACTTGGCGAAGTGGCCGGCGTACTTCTCCAGGCCGTCGGCGAGACGGGCCAGGCATTCCTGGCGACCGGCCAGACCGAGCCCTGCCCAGGCGGCCTGCGCGTCGCGCGCCGCCGCCACCGCCTCGGCCGCTTCCTCGGCGCCGCACATCGGCACCCGGTGGCGCGCCTGCCCGGTCGCCGGATTGACCACATCGAAGAAACTGTCGCCCACCGTCAGGTAAGGGCGGCCGTTGATCCAGAGGGGAATGGCCATCGGGCCTTCGGGTGCGAATTCCATCGTCAGTCTCGCTTTCTTGCTGCGTATTGTTCGAAAAAGGTCTTGCCGCCGACCGCCACCGGCAGATCGCGCGCCGTCGTCCAGCCCGGGGCGAATCCGAAGATGCGGATGCGCCCCGCGCCGTCGGCCAGCCAGTTCAGGTAGCGCGCGGCGATCCTGGTCAGCGCCCGGTACAGCGTCGGCCGGCCGGCGACCCAGGCCCAGGCGCGCAGACCGAGGCGCTCGCCCCAGGGGCGCAGGCCGCGCCGCCACTGTTCCTGACGCAGGCCGTGCATCAGTTCGGGCAGGGGAATGCGCACCGGGCAGACGCTCGAACATTGGCGGCAGCCGGTCGATGCGTGCGGCAGGTCGAGCGCGTTCTCGATGCCGGTGTACAAGGGCGTCAGCACCGAGCCCATCGGCCCCGGATAGACCCAGCCGTAGGCATGGCCGCCGAGCGAGAAATACACCGGGCAGTGGTTCATGCAGGCGCCGCAACGGATGCAGCGCAGGATCTCCTGGTAGTGCGATCCGACGACGTCGGCACGACCGTTATCGACCAGGATGAAGACCGTCTTGGTCGGCCCTTCGCTTTCGTCGTCAGCGCGCGTGCCGGTCAGCAGCGAGACGTAGTTGGAGATCGTCTGGCCGGTCGCCGATCGCGGCAGCAGGCGCATCAAGGTCGCGAAATCCTGCAGCGTCGGCACCACCTTCTCGATGCCGGTGATCACCACATGCACACGCGGCAACGTCGTCACCATGCGGCCGTTGCCCTCGTTGGTGACCAGCGCCGCGGTACCGGTCTCGGCGATCAGGAAGTTGGCGCCGGAGATGCCCATGTCGGCCGACAGGAAGTGCTGGCGCAAGACGCCGCGCGCCTCCTTGGCGAGCGCCGGGATGTCGGCGGAAGTCCGTGCTTCGAGCGGCCGGCCGTGCTTCTCGGCGAATAGTGCCTCGACTTCCTGCAAGGTCTTGTGCACCGCTGGCGCGATGATGTGCGACGGCGCCTCGCCGGCGAGCTGGATGATGTACTCGCCGAGATCGGTCTCGACCGGCTCGATGCCGGCGGCGGCGAGCGCGTCGTTGAGATGCGCCTCCTCGGAAAGCATCGATTTCGACTTGGTGACTTTCTGCACATCGTGACGGCGGGCAACGTCGATCACCAGCTCGCAGATTTCGCTGCCGTCGCGCGCCCACAGTACCTCGGCGCCGCGCGCGCGGGCGTTTTCCTCGAAGATTTCCAGCCAGACGTCGAGGTCGTTCAGCGCCCGGTCGCGGATGGCGGCGCAGGCTTCGCGCAATTGTTCGAATTCGAGGCCGTCGTCGGGCAGCGCCGCCATCGCCTTGGCGCGCTTGCCGGAAAACAGCGGCTTGGCCTTCTGCAGCGCTTGCTGCAGCACCGGGTTGCGTACCTTGTCGGCGGCGCGGGCGGTGAAATGCATCGCCTGCGAGTGACGGGCGTTGCCGTTCATGGCTTCGTTTCCCCGGCCAGCACTTCGGCGAGATGAAGCACCCGTGTCGTCTCGTCACCGCGTCGGCGCAGCCGGCCCTCGATGTTGAGCAGACAGCCGAGATCGGCGCCGACCACGGCATCGGCGCCGACGGCGGCAATCGACTCGCACTTACGGTCGACGATGCGCGCCGAGACGTCGGCGTAATTCTCGGCGAAGGCACCACCGAAACCGCAGCATTCCTCGCAGTCGGCCATTTCCTTCAGGCTCAGCCCGCGCACGCGGCCAAGCAGGGCGCGCGGCTGCGCCTTGATGCCGAGACCGCGCAGCCCCTTGCAGGAATCGTGGTAGGTGACGCTGCCGGCGAACTCACCCGGCGGCTGGCAGGCATCGCCGAGGCCGGCCAGAAAGACGCTCAGTTCCTGTGTGCGTTCCGCCAGGCGGCGGGCGCGCTCGCCCCACTGCGCATCGTCGGCGAACAGCTTGGGATACACCGACTTGATCTGTTCGGCGCAGGAACCCGAGGGCACGACGACGACATCGTAACTTTCCAGCTCGGCAATCGCCTTGCGTGCCAGTTCCACCGCCAGCGGCCGGTTGCCGGCACTCCAGGCAGGTTGGCCACAGCAGGTCTGTGCCGGCGGCACGACGACATCGTTGCCGGTCGCTTCGAGCAAACGCAGGGCGGCAAAGCCCACCGCCGGACGCATCAGGTCCACCAGGCAGGTAACGTATAAGGCGATCCGCATGTTAATATTGCGCCGCACCACAAGGCAAAGTGGCCAATGCTACTCAAACCCCGCGAATAAAGGAATCCAGTTGTCAGAAGTTGCCGACGGCGCCACCCGGACGCCTGGTTCGATCCAGGTCATCGAGCGCATGATGTCCTTGCTTGACGCGCTTGCCGAAGCCCCGGACGCCGCGAGTCTGAAACACCTGGCTGCCGTCACCGAACTGCACCCATCGACGGCGCATCGCATCCTCGCCGCGATGTGCAACGCCCGCTTCGTCGAACGCCAGGACGCCGGCAACTACCGCCTCGGCATCCGCCTGCTGGAGCTCGGCAACATCGTCAAGTCGCGCATCAACCTGCGCGAAGTCGCCCTGCCCTTCATGCAGGCCTTGCACGAGAAGATCGGCGAAGCGATCAACCTGGGCGCCCGCCACGACGACGAAATCGTCTATCTCGAACGCACCTCGTCGGGGCGCTCGCTGGTTCGCGTCGTCTACCTGGTCGGCGGCCGCGCCCCCCTGCACCTGACCTCGCTCGGCAAACTGTTCCTGGCCGCCGAAAGCGCCCAGAAGGTTCGCGATTACGCCCGTCGCACCGGCCTACCTGGCAAGACGCCACACTCGCTGACCACCTTGCTTGCCCTCGAGAAGGAACTCGACAAGGTGCGCCGGCACGGCATCGCCTACGACGACGAAGAGGCTGAACTCGGGTTGAAGTGCGTCGCGGCGCCGATTCACGACGACGAAGGCAATGTCGTCGCCGCCCTCTCGGTATCGGCCCCGGCCGAACGCCACGACCCGGAATGGGCCCGCCAGGTCAAGGAGACCGCCGAAGAGGTCTCGCGCGCCCTCGGCTACACCAAGCCGCGCCAATGAAAAAGGCGGCCAACGGCCGCCTTTCTGCAATTTCGGAAGAGAAAACTCAGGCGCTTTCCATCCAGCGCTTGATCCGGTTGGCGTCGCCGACCCGGGTTGCCTTGCCCTGCGAATCGAGCAGCACGATGACCACCGGCTTGCCCGCGACCCAGGCCTGCATCACCAGGCAACGCCCGGCTTCCGAGATGTAACCGGTTTTCGACAGGCCGATCTGCCAGTTGTCGCTGCGCACCAGCGAATTGGTATTGCCGAACTGCTGGATACGGCCGTTCAGCTCGACCTTGGCCTCGGCCGTCGTCGAGAACATGCGAATCTGTGGATAGCGGACCGCGGCGGCGACCATCCGCGCCAGATCGTGGGCGGTGGAAACGTTGTTGCTGGAGAGACCGGTCGGTTCCTCGAAGCGGGTGTCGAACATGCCGAGGGCGCGCGACTTGCGGTTCATCGCGTCGACGAAGGCGTGCAGGCCGCCGGGATAATGACGGCTGAGCGCATGCGCCGCCCGGTTCTCGGAAGACATCAGCGCCAGCAGCATTGCCGTCTCGCGGGTCATCGTCGTCCCCACCGGCAGACGCGAGCGCGTCCCCTTCAGGTCGTCGACATCCTCGGCACCGATGCTGATCACCTCGTGCATGTCGAGTCCGGCATCGAGCACGACCATCGCCGTCATCAGCTTGGAAATCGAGGCGATCGGCAGCACGGCGTCCGGTTGTTTCTCGATCACCACGCGATTGCTGCTCTGGTCGATGACCAGCGCCGCCGACGAACGGATCGCCAGTTGCGCCGGGTCTTCGTTGAGCGAGACGCGGCGCACCGGCTTCGTGCTGCTGCGAGCCGCCACCGATTTCTTCGTCGATTTGTGCGAAACCGACTTCTTGGTTGTCGCTTCCCGTTTTGCTGCTTCGACCGGTGAGACACCGACAATCAAGGACAAGGACGCGAGCAGGACAAGTAATTTTCGACGCATGGAGGCACTCCCGAAGCAAGCGCCGATTCTATCCGAGTTTATGATTCAAATCCAAAATTACAATCAAAGCAGCAAGATAGAATCGGATATTCAGGCACTTACTCAGGAAGCATCGACAACGGTGAGCGCCGTCATGTTGACGATACGGCGCACCGTCGCGGTCGGCGTCAGGATGTTGACCGGCTTCGCCGCACCGAGCAGGATCGGCCCGACCGTCAGGTTGTCGCCAGCCGCCACCTTGAGCAGGTTGAACGAGATGTTCGCGGCGTCCAGCGTCGGCATTACCAGCAAGTTGGCCTGCCCCTTCAAGCGGGAATTGGGGAAGGCCGACTGGCGGATCTTCTCGTCGAGCGCCGCGTCGCCGTGCATTTCGCCCTCGACCTCAAGCTCCGGCGCGCGCCGGTTGAGTTCGGCCAGCACCTCGCGCATCTTCACCGCCGTCGGCGTGTTCTCGGTACCGAAGGTCGAATGCGAGAGCAGCGCCACTTTCGGCACGATGCCGAAGTTGCGGATTTCCTCGGCCGCCATCAGCGTCATGTCGACCAGTTGATCGGCGCTCGGATCGTAATTGACGTAGGTGTCGGCGATGAAGACCGTCCGCCCCGGCAGCAGCAGCAGGTTCATCGCGTAATAGCGGTCATGCTCGGCACGGGTACCGATGACGCTCTGCACGTATTCGCGATGCGTCTCGTGGCGACCGAAGGTGCCGCAGATCAGGCCGTCGGCGTAACCGAGACGGACCATCAGCGCGCCGTACAGCGTATTGCGGCGACGCACCTCGCGCCGCGCGTAATCCGGCGATACCCCCTTGCGCTCCATGATCCGGTGGTAGGTCGTCCAGAATTCCTCGTAGTGCTCGTCAAAGAAAGCGCTGCTGTCGGAGTGGATGACCTCGAAGTCCTCGCCTTCGCGGATGCGCAGGCCGGCCGCTTCGATCCGGCGGTTGATCTCGGCGTGACGGCCGATCAGGATCGGCCAGGCAATGCCTTCGTCGCGCACCACCTGCACCGCGCGCAGCACGCGCTCGTCCTCGCCCTCGGCGAAGACGATGCGCTTGGGCGCCAGCCTGGCCTGCGAGAACACCGGCTTCATGATCAGGCCGGAGTGGTAGACGAATTCGTTCAAGCCTTGCAGATAGGCATCCCAATCCTGAATCGGCCGCGTCGCGACGCCCGAATCCATGCCCGCCTGCGCCACCGCCGGTGCGATCTTGACGATCAGGCGCGGATCGAAGGGCTTGGGAATCAGGTATTCCGGACCAAAACCGGAAATCCGCTCGCCGTAGGCGGAAGCGACGACTTCCGACTGCTCGGCGCGGGCCAGTTCGGCGATCGCCTTGACCGCCGCCATCTTCATTTCCTCGGTGATCGTCGTTGCTCCGACGTCGAGCGCACCACGGAAGATGAAAGGGAAGCAGAGGACGTTGTTGACCTGGTTCGGGTAGTCCGAACGGCCGGTACAGATGATCGCGTCGTCGCGTACCGACTTGACCAGCTCGGGCGTGATTTCCGGCGTCGGATTGGCGAGCGCCATGATCAGCGGCTGCGCCGCCATCTTCGCCACCATTTCCGGCTTCAGCACGCCGCCGGCGGAAAGGCCGAGGAAGACATCGGCGCCAGCAATGACTTCGCCCAGCGTCCGGGCATCGGTCCGCTTGGCGTAGCGCGCCTTGATCTCGTCCATTTCCTCGACCCGGCCTTCATAGACCAGGCCCTTGATGTCGGTGACCCAGATGTTCTCGACCGGCGCGCCGAGCATGACCAGCAGGTCGAGACAGGCGAGCGCGGCAGCACCGGCGCCGGAAGTGACGATCTTGACCTTGGACAGATCCTTGCCGATCAGGTGCAGGCCGTTGAGGATGGCGGCGCCGACGACGATCGCCGTGCCATGCTGGTCGTCATGGAAGACGGGAATCTTCATCCGCTCGCGCAGCTTCTTCTCGATGTAGAAGCACTCCGGCGCCTTGATGTCTTCGAGGTTGATGCCGCCGAAGGTCGGCTCCAGCGAAGCGATGGTGTCGATCAGCTTGTCCGGGTCGCGCTCCTCGATCTCGAGGTCGAAGACATCGATGTTGGCGAACTTCTTGAACAGCACGCCCTTGCCTTCCATCACCGGTTTGGCGGCGAGCGGGCCGATCGGCCCGAGGCCGAGCACGGCGGTGCCGTTGGTGATGACGCCGACCAGGTTGGCGCGCGCCGTCAGCGTGCTCGCCTCGCCGGGATCGGCGACGATTTCCTCGCAGGCGAAAGCAACGCCCGGCGAATAAGCCATCGACAGATCGTACTGATTGGTCAACTGCTTGATCGGCGTGACCGCAATCTTGCCGGGTTTCGGACTACGGTGATAGAACAGCGCGGCTTCGCGCAATTGCCTGGGATCCATGTCGCCTCCGTTTTATATTATGAAAATGGTTTTTGAGATGCGGAAAACTATAACACACAACATTTGACAACGATATTTCGGACATCACTTACCAGGCAAAGTCAAGTAGATATTTCCCCCTGCCTGAGGCATAATTATGGGCTTCCCAGCCGACGGCACCTCGCCGCGCAAATGTCTTGGTGGCAGCACCCGGCGACTGGCGTGAAAAATCAGTTATTTCAGTAACTTATTAGAGAGACACCGCCATGACCGTAGCGCTGAACGCACCAGAATACGTCAACCACGAAGCCCTCAAGAAGTGGGTCGCCGAGATTGCCGAACTGACTCAACCCGACCAGATCCACTGGTGTGACGGCTCGCAGGAAGAATACGACCGCCTGTGCGCGGAAATGGTTGCAGCCGGCACGCTGATCAAGCTGAACCCGGAAAAGCGCCCGAATTCCTACCTCGCCTTCTCCGACCCGTCCGACGTCGCCCGCGTCGAAGACCGCACCTACATCTGCTCCGAAAAGAAGGAAGACGCCGGCCCGACCAACAACTGGGAAGAACCGGCCAAGATGCGCGAAACCCTGAACGGCCTGTTCAAGGGCTGCATGAAGGGCCGCACGATGTACGTCATCCCGTTCTCGATGGGCCCGCTCGGTTCGCCGATCGCCCATATCGGTTTCGAGATCACCGACTCCGCCTACGTCGTCACCAACATGAAGACGATGACCCGCATGGGCAAGGCCGTCTTCGACGTGCTCGGCACGGACGGCGAATTCGTCCCCTGCATCCACACCGTCGGCGCCCCGCTCGAACCGGGCCAGCAAGATGCCAAGTGGCCGTGCAATCCGACCGTCAAGTACATCGTGCATTACCCGGAAACCCGCGAAATCTGGTCCTACGGTTCCGGTTACGGCGGCAACGCCCTGCTCGGCAAGAAGTGCTTCGCGCTGCGCATCGCCTCCAACATGGCGCGCGAACAAGGCTGGCTGGCCGAACACATGCTCATCCTCGGCGTCGAATCGCCGGAAGGTGAAAAGACCTACGTCGCCGCCGCCTTCCCGTCGGCCTGCGGCAAGACCAACTTCGCCATGCTGATCCCGCCGAAGACCCTGGGCGGCTGGAAGATCACCACCATCGGCGACGACATCGCCTGGATCAAGCCGCGCGTCGATGCCGACGGCGTCACCCGCTTCTACGCCATCAACCCGGAAGCCGGCTTCTTCGGCGTTGCCCCGGGCACCAGCGAGAAGACCAACTACAACGCTCTGGCCACGCTGAAGGAAAACATCATCTTCACCAACGTCGCGCTGACCGACGACGGCGACGTCTGGTGGGAAGGCATGACCAAGGAAGCCCCGGCGCACCTGATCGACTGGCAGGGCAAGGACTGGACGCCGGAAGACGGCAAGGCCGGCCGCAAGGCAGCGCACGCCAACTCGCGCTTCACCGCCCCGGCCAACCAGTGCCCGTCGGTCGATGCCGCCTGGGAAGATCCCGCCGGCGTGCCGATCTCGGCCTTCATCTTCGGCGGCCGTCGCGCCACCACCGTGCCGCTGGTCTACCAGGCCTTCAACTGGAACTACGGCGTCTACATGGCCGCCACCCTCGGTTCCGAAACCACCGCCGCCGCCTTCGGCCAACAAGGCGTCGTGCGTCGCGACCCGTTCGCCATGCTGCCCTTCTGCGGCTACCACATGGGCGACTACTTCAACCACTGGCTGCGCATGGGCAAGGCCGTCGATGCAACGCCGAAGATCTTCTGCGTCAACTGGTTCCGCATGGACAAGGATGGCAACTTCATGTGGCCGGGCTTCGGCGACAACATGCGCGTCCTGAAGTGGATCGTCGACCGCTGCAAGGGCAAGGTCGCCGCCAAGGAAACCACGCTCGGCTGGATGCCGAAGTTCGAAGACATCGACTGGACCGGCCTCGATATCAAGCCCGAAGACTTCGAAGCCCTGACGACGATCGACGCCGACGCCTGGAAGGCCGAACTGGCCGGCCACAAGGAGTGGTTCGACAAGATGGGCGAGAAGATGCCGCGCGAACTGGTGCTGAAGCGCGAACTCTTTGAAATGGGCATCTTCAAGGACGCCGCCTAAGCAATAGCCCGCAAACCTACTGCGCGGTCCGATCCCGGCCCTGCGATGCTCACCGTACCAAAGTACGGCTGCGCTTCTCGGACCGGCCTCGAAACGCTCGCTACGGTTTTCGGGCCATTCCTGACCACGGAATGAACCGAACCTGCGACGGCCACCGATCATTTCGGTGGCCTTCGTCTTTCTGGAGTATGAAATGCCCCGTTCCGCCGCCCGTCTCGCCGACATCGCCCCCTTCCACGTCGTCGAACTGCTGACCCGCGCCCGCGAGCTTGAAGCGGCGGGGCGCGACATCATCCACATGGAAGTCGGCGAGCCGGATTTCGCCACGCCGGCACCGATTGTCGCGGCTGCAGTCGACGCGCTAAATTGCGGAAAAACACTGTATACCCAGGCGCTCGGACTGCCCGAACTGCGCCAGGCGATCAGCGACTTCTACCGCCAGCGCTACGGCGTCGCCGTGCCAGCCGCGCGCATCGCCGTCACCAACGGTGCCTCTGGCGCACTCAATCTGGCCTTTGCCTGCCTCGCCGACCCCGGCCGCGAATGGCTGCTCGCCGACCCCGGCTACCCGTGCAACCGGCACATCCTGCGCACCTACGAAGGGCGGCCGGTTTCGATTCCGGTCGGGCCCGAGAGCAATTTCCAGCCGACCCCGGCACAGGTCGGCGCGGCCTGGAACGAGCACACCGCCGGGCTGCTCGTCGCCTCGCCAGCCAACCCGACCGGTACCTTGCTGACGCTACCCGAGATCGCCGCGCTGGCCGATGTCTGTCGCGCCCGCGACGGCCATTTCCTGGTCGATGAGATCTACCACGGCCTCACCTACGAATGCGACGCACCGACCGCCTGCGCGGCCGGCGACGACATCTGGGTGATCAACAGCTTTTCCAAGTATTTCCAGATGACCGGCTGGCGGCTGGGCTGGATGGTGATTCCGGAAGCCTTCGTGCGCGACATCGAAAAGCTGGCGCAGAACCTCGTCCTCTGCCCGTCGACACCGGCCCAGTACGCGGCGCTCGCCGCTTTCCGGCCGGAAACCATCGCCATCCTCGAGGAACGCCGGGCCGAGTTCCGCCGCCGCCGCGACTTTCTCGCGCCGGCACTGGAAGCCATCGGCCTCTCCGTCGTCGCCCGCCCGGAAGGCGCCTTCTACCTGTACTGCGACTGCTCGGCGGTCGCTGCCGACAGCTTTGCACTGGCGCGCGAACTACTCGAAGACGCCGGCGTCGCGGCAACACCGGGGCTCGATTTCGGCGCCAACGCGCCGGAGAAGTACATCCGTTTTGCCTACACCACCGACGTCACCCGCCTGGCCGAAGCGGTAGACCGGCTACGCCGCCACTTCGGGCGGTAGGTCGAGGTCGGAGTAACGGGCGGCGAGCGCCGCCCAGTCGAAATACGGCCCGGGATCGCTCTTGCGCCCGGGCGCGATGTCGCTGTGACCAGCAATGGCGGCGATCGGATAGCGCTGGCGCAAGGCGTCGATCAGGCGCCACAGCGCCGCATACTGGGCGTCGGTGAACGGCAACTCGTCGCAGCCTTCAAGTTCGATGCCGACCGAGTAGTCGTTGCAGTTGTCGCGCGCGCACCAGTTCGATCGGCCGGCGTGCCAGGCGCGGCGGTCGCAGCCGACGAACTGGACGACGCGGCCGTCGCGCCGGACGTAGAAATGCGCCGACACCTGCAACTCGGCAATTTCGGCGAAATACGGGTGCGCCGTCGCATCGAGCCGATTGAGGAAAAAGTCCTCGACCCAGTCGCCGCCGAACTCGCCGGGCGGCAGGCTGATGTTGTGCACGACCACCAGCGAAACCTCGGCGCCGGCCGGACGCTCGCCGAAATTCGGCGACTCGCGGCGTGCGGCGGTGTCCAGCCAACCGTCCGCCAGCCAGTTCATTCGATGCCCAGCCGTTCCAGCCGGTAGCGCAGCGAACGGAAGGTGACGCCGAGCAGGCGCGCCGCCGCCGTGCGGTTGCCCTCGGTTTTCTGCAGCGCTTCGAGGATGGCCTGGCGTTCGAGGCGGTTGAGGTAGTCGTCGAGCGTTTCGCTGCCGCGTCCCTGGAGATCGCTGCCGGCACCTTCTTCGGGCTCGAGGTGGAGGTCGTCGGGCTCGATCAGGTCGCCGGCGCAGAGCGCGGTCGCGCGTTCGAGGATGTTCTCCAGTTCGCGCACGTTGCCGGGGAAGGAATAGAGCTGCAGCGCCTTGATCGCCGCCGGCGACAGGCTGGGATGCGCCTCGCCGCAGAGCTTGCCCAGGATGCTGTCGACCAGCGGCGCGATGTCTTCCATGCGCTCGCGCAAGGGCGGCATGCGCAGTTCGATGACGTTCAGACGATAGTAGAGATCCTGGCGGAAGCTGCCCTGCTCGACGCGTTCGCGCAGGTTGCGGTGGGTGGCGCAGATGATGCGCAGGTCGACCGGCTCCTCGGTGACGCAACCGACCTTGCGCACGCGCTTTTCCTGGATCGCCCGCAGCAGCTTGACCTGCATCGCCAGCGGCAGGTCGGCGACCTCGTCGAGGAACAGCGTGCCGCCGCTGGCCGCCTGGAAGAAACCGTCGCGGTCGCTTTCGGCACCGGTGAAGGCGCCCTTGCGGTAGCCGAAGAACTCGCTCTCCATCAGGTTCTCGGGGATCGCCCCGCAGTTGACCGGGACGAAGGGGCCGGCGCTGCGCGCGCTGCGGGCGTGGATCAGGCGCGCCGCCAGCTCCTTGCCGGAGCCGGATTCACCGGAGATGTAGATCGGCGCCTGGCTGCGCGCCATCTTCTCGATCATCGCCCGCACCTGCTGCATGCTCGCCGATTCGCCGGTCAGCGCGCGCAGCGCGTCGTTCTCGGCGCCGTTGCCGGGCAGGCGCAAGGCGGAACGGATCAGCGCCCGCAACTGCTCGAGCCCGACCGGCTTCGACAGGTAGTCGAAGGCGCCGGCCTTGAGCGCGGCGACCGCGTTCTCGGCGCTGCCCCAGGCGGTGATCACGGCGACCGGCAGGCGCGGATGATTCTCGGCGATGTAACGGACGATTTCCAGACCTTCGCCGTCGGGCAGGCGCATGTCGGTCAGGCACAACTGGAAGTCGCCGGCCGCCAGCGCCGCCTTCGCCTCGCCGACCGAGCCGGCGCACTCCGCCGCCAGGCCCATGCGGGCCAGGGTCAGGTCGATCAGTTCGCGGATGTCGGCCTCGTCGTCGACGACGAGGACCCGGTTCAACTCGCCGCGCGGACGCCGCTCGCTACGGGTAACGGACACGAATCACTCCTCCCGGAAACAATGAAATGGCCACCGCTGTTCTCCGCCTTGAGGGTCAGCGCGCCGCCGTTGGCGACGCACAGCTCACGGGCGATGAACAGGCCGAGGCCGGTACCCAGGGTGTGGGTGGTGAAAAAGGGTTCGAACACCTGGTCGCGCAATTCAGGCGGTACGCCGGGACCGTCGTCGATGACGTGCAATTCTACCCGCCCCTGAGCGGCGGCGGAAACCGCCTGGACGCGCACCGCCGCAGTGCCGCGCGTCGAATGGCGCAGTGCGTTGCCGACCAGGTTCCACAGCACCTGGTGCAGGTGCGAGCGGTCGAAACAGACCACCAGCCCGGCCGGCACGTCGAGGGCGATGGTGGTCGGCGGCAGGTTTTCGTTGCTCAGCAGGTCGACCGCGAAATTGCCCAGGAACTCGCGCAGCGATATGGTTTCGACCTGCGGCTGCTTCTGCCGGCCAAGTTCGAGCACATCGCTGACGATGCGATCGAGGCGCGCCGTGTTGTCGCCGATGATGCGCAGCAGGCGCTCGTAGAGGTCGCCGCGCCGTTCCTCGCGCAGCAGCTCCGAGGCATGGCTGATCGCCGACAGCGGGTTGCGGATCTCGTGCGCGATGCTCGCCGTCAGCCGGCCGAGCGCCGCCAGCTTGAGTTGCTTGGCCTGTTCCTTGATGCGGCCGACGTCCTCGATGAAGACCAGGACCTCGCCGTCGGAACTGGCGGTCGATTCGAAACGCGCCCCCAGTTCGGCGTTGCCCACCCCGGAAAGCAGCACGGCGTCGTTGCTGTTGCCCGCCAGCCAGTGCGTCAGCGCCGCGCCCAGGGTCGGCGCATGCACCGCCAGGTTGCCGCCGCTTGCCGGCAGACCGAGCAGACGCACCGCCATCGGGTTGTGGCGGACGATATCGCCGTCGCGGGTGACGATCAGGACGCCGTCCTGCATCCGCTCGACGACGCGCTGATTGATGCGGATCTGGTTGTTGAGGGCGATGCCGCGCCGCCGGGCGAGGTCTTCGTTGACCATCACCCGCTGGCCGAGCAGGCGGGCAAGGATCGCCGTCGCGAAATAGCCGGCCGAGATGAAACCGGCCTGGACCAGGCCGCTCTGGTCGAAATCGAGCAGAAACACCCCCAGCACCTGCGATGCCAGCGCCGCCAGGGTCGCCAGCGCCGCGTAAAGCAGGACCAGGCGCCCCTGGCCGACCAGGCTGGCCGCCGCCAGAGAGATCAGCAGGATCAAACCGAAGCCACTGCTGACACCGCCGGCGATCAGCATCAAGGCGGCGAGGACGACGATATCGACGACGACCTGGAACGAAAGCTGGAAGTTGAAATGCTGCTGCCAGAAGCGCGCCAGCGCCAGACCGACTGCGGTACAAGCCAGATGCGTGCCGATCAGCGAAAAGGTCAGGACCGACGGCAGCATGTTGAGGCGCAGGTTCCAGTCGCCGGGAAAGAACAGCGCCAGCAGCGCCAGGCTGCCGAGCAGCAGGCGATAGAGGACGAAATACTGGAAGGAGCGCCAGTTCGGCTCCCAGGTATCGTTCAGCCAGCCCTGCACTTCAGCCCCCGGCGCGCCGAGCGGCGTCGCGATGCGCCGCGTTGCAGTAGTGGCGACCGCTATCGGCCAGGGCGTCGCTTTCCGGCAGATGGACGCCGCAGTGGGCGCAGCGCACCATGCGCTCGACCGGCGGCGGCGTTTCTGGCGGCGGCGCTGCGGCATCCCGGCCCTTGCGCCAGCGCCACCAGATAGCCGCGCCAAGCGCGAGGAGCAGCAGGTATTTCAGCATCTCAAGCGGTCTGGCCCGGCTTTTCGACCCAGTCGATGATCGCCTGCCACTGCTCAAGGTCGCGCTCGGCGCGCGAGCGCGGCAGGTCGAACAGGGTCAGGCCGGCGGCGGCGGCCTGGACATAGACCTGGGTATCGCGCAGATAGGCCAGCACCGGCAGGTCGAAGCCAGCGAAGAAGCGTTCCAGTTCGGCGGCGGCGCGCGTCCGCCCGTCCACCCGCATGCCGATCACGGCAACGTCGGCCTTGCCTTTGCGTACCGCCTTCTCGTCGAGCAGTGCTTGCAGAAATTGGCGGGTCGCCCGCATGTCGAACAGCGACGGCTGTACCGGCACGATTACCCGCGTCGACAGCTTCAGCACCTTGTCGAGCTGCTTGCCGTGCAGGCCGGCCGGGGTATCGAGAACAACATGCGAAGTGCCCTTGGGCGGCCGGGCGATTTTGTCCGGACCGATCTCCCAGGTTTCTATCGTCGGCAACGCGAAGGGGCGCGTCGCCAGCCATTCGCGCGCCGACTGCTGGCGGTCGATGTCGCCGAGCATGACGTCGTGGCCGCGACTGGCGAAATAGCCGGCCAGGTTGGTGGCCAGCGTACTCTTGCCGGAACCGCCCTTGGGATTGGCGACGAGGAAACCCTTCATTCCCTTTCCTTCTTGTCGAGGATGCTGCGTACCAGATTGACGTGCTCGCGCAAGGTATAGACCAGGTCGGTGAAACCGAGCGGCACATGCAGTTCGGCCGCTTCCTCGTCGAGCGCGTCGAGGCGTTCCCGGTACTCGGCGAGACGCGCCGGGTCGTAGTGGTTCTTCAAGTCGTCCTCGAGGAACTTCAGCTCGCCGTAGCAGCGGAATACCTTCGATTTCACCCGCCAGCTATAGATCGCCGGCGCCACCCGCAACAGCGGGATGAGCAGGGCGATCACCGGGACCAGCAGGACGATCAGACGGTCGACCAGGACCGCCAGCCAGAACGGCAGGTAGCGCTGCAGGAAGGGCGGGCCGGATTTGAAGAAACGCTCGGCTTCCGACGACAGCGGCAGCATGCCGTCCATGTAGGACGGGAATTCGTTGGCCGTCTGGAAGAAGCCCGGCTTGCCGTGAATCTGCCGCGCCGCCTGCAGCAGCAGATTCTGCAGCGCCGGATGCAGGTCGTCGCGCACCACCAGGCTGGCGGTCGGCGCCAGCACCCGGGTGTCGGCCGGCGGGATGTCGAGGACCAGGTCGGCGACCCCTTGCGGCATGGTGAGCCGGGTCAGGAAGGGGTAGCGCCGCTCGTAGGCGAAGGACTGGGAAAAATTCATCAGCTTGACGCCGGGCGAACGCAGCAGCACCTGGACCACCGGTGCATGCTCGGCGGCGATGATGAAGGCGGCGTCGATGCGCCCCTGCTGCAGCTCTTCGGCGGCATCCAGCCCGGAAATCGGCACCGTGTTCTGGCGGAAATCGATGTCGTTGTCTTCCAGCAGGCGCTGCGCCAGTTGCCGGATGCCCGAGCCTTCCTGGCCGATGGCGATGCGCTTGCCGCGCAGTTCGCTCAGGCGCTCTATCGTCTTGCCCTGATAGAAGACCCAGACCGGCTCGTAGAACATGCTGCCCAACGACAGCAGCCCCCAGTTTTCCGGTTCCTCATCGATCCGGCTCTCGTCGACCGGCTCGATGACGCCGCCCTGAACGAAGCCGATCTGCGCCTCGCCGCTCTTCAGGCGCTCGAGGTTCTGTACCGAACCTTCGGAAGTCAGCACCTCAAGCGTGATCCCGGAGCGCGCCAGGACCGCCGCATAGCGCTTGGCGAACTGGTAATACGCGCCGCTCTCGCCGCCGCTGGTCATCACCACGTGCCGCGGCGGCGCCGGCTCGACAAACTGGAAGGCGACGACAAAGCCGATGCCGGCGATCAAAAAGATCCACCAGGCCGTCGCGAACAGATCGCGCAGCGAGATAAGCCCTGCCTTGATTTTCGCCATCATGCGTGGTCGGGAAAACCCTGTCGTCGTCAAGATTGCGAGGGTAACACCGCCGGCGCTTGCGATCTAGCGCAGGGCCGGCGAGGCTAGCGTCATACCGGGGTCAATTTGGCATATTCGAGGGCCAGCCATTTCATGCCGGCACCACCGCCGAAATTGACCTGGACCCGGGCATCGGCACCGCGCCCTTCGGTGGCAACGATGACGCCGAAACCGAACTTCGGATGCTGCACGTTCTGCCCGACGCGCAGACCGCCGGCCGCCGGCTCGCTCGCCCAGGCCGGCGTTGGCGCCGACCACGCCGGCTGCACCGGCGCCGAGCGCTGGTTGAGCTTGCGCAGCAATTCCTCGGGAATCTCGTCGAAGAAGGACGAAGCCGTGCAGTAACGCGTCTGCCCGTGCAGCATCCGGGTCTGCGCGCAGGACAGGTAAAGCCGCTGGCGGGCGCGGGTGACCGCGACGTACATCAGGCGGCGCTCTTCCTCCAGGCCGTCGCGTCCTTCGCTGACCGCATTCTCGTGCGGGAACAGGCCCTGCTCCAGGCCGCTGATGAAGACGACGTCGAACTCCAGGCCCTTGGCGGCGTGCACCGACATCAACTGGACCGCTTCCTGGCCCTCGCCGGCCTGGTGTTCGCCGGATTCGAGCGAGGCGTGGGCAAGGAAGGAAGCGAGCGCACCGCCCTCGCCGACCGACCCTTCGTCATCGACAAAGCTGGCGGCGGCGCTGATCAGTTCGTCGAGGTTCTCCAGCCGTTCCTGACCTTCCTTCTCCAGCCGGTAGTGCTGGGCCAGACCGGATTTCTCGACGACATGCTCGATGATCTCGGGCAGCGGCAGCTTCTCGGCTTCCTGGCGCAGCGTCTCGATCAGCCTGATGAAGGCGCCGACCGCCTGGCCGGCCTTGCCGGTGAGCGATGCGGCGGCGTTGTAGAGGCTGGAGTTCATCTGGTGTGCGGCGGCCTGCAGGTTTTCCAGCGAACGGGCGCCGATGCCGCGGGTCGGGAAGTTCACGACGCGGAGGAAGGCGGTGTCGTCGTCGGGATTGCCCAGCAGGCGCAGGTAGGCGAGCGCGTGCTTGACTTCCTGGCGCTCGAAGAAGCGCAGGCCGCCATAGACCTTGTACGGCACGCCCTTGGTGAACAACTCGTGTTCGAGCACGCGCGACTGGGCGTTCGAACGGTAGAGGATGGCGCATTGCGTCGCCGGCACACCGTCGCGCACCAGCTCGCGGATCTCGTCGACGATAAAGCGCGCCTCGTCGATGTCCGAATAGGCTTCGAAGGCGCGGATCGGCTCGCCGTCGCCGGCGTCGGTCCACAGGTTTTTGCCGAGGCGCTCGCGGTTGTGCTTGATGATGGCGTTGGCGGCGGCCAGGATGTTGCCGTGCGAGCGGTAGTTCTGCTCGAGACGAATGATGTTGTCGGCGCAGTAGTCGCGCTCGAAGTCGCGCATGTTGCCGACCTCGGCGCCGCGGAAGCGGTAGATCGACTGGTCGTCGTCGCCGACCGCGAAAAGCTTCGCGCCGCCGCCGGCGAGCAGCTGCAGCCAGGCGTATTGCAGCTTGTTGGTATCCTGGAACTCGTCGACCAGAATCTGCCGGAAACGCTGCTGGTAGTGGGTACGCAAAGGCTCGTTACGCTGCAACAGCTCGAAACAGCGCAACAACAATTCGGCGAAATCGCAGACGCCCTCGCGGTTGCACTGGGCTTCGTACTCGGCGTAAATCTCGACGCGCTTCTGCGTGTAGTGGTCGTACACCTCGGCCTGGCCAGCGCGCACGCCCTGCTCCTTGTGCGCGTTGATGAAATGGCACAGCTCGCGCGGCGGGTACTTCTCGTCGTCGATGTTGAGGTTCTTGAGCAGGCGCTTGACCATCGCCAGTTGGTCGGCCGAGTCGAGGATCTGGAAGGTCTGCGGCAGACCGGCCTCGCGGTAGTGCGCACGCAGCAGGCGGTTGCACAGGCCGTGGAAGGTGCCGATCCACATCCCGCGCACGTTGATCGGCACCAGCGCCGCCAGGCGCGCGGTCATTTCCTTGGCCGCCTTGTTGGTGAAGGTCACCGCCATCACCCCATGTGGTCCGACCTGTGCGGTCGAGATCAGCCAGGCGATCCGCGTCGTCAGTACCCGCGTCTTGCCGCTGCCGGCGCCGGCCAGGATCAGCGCGTGCACCGGCGGCAGCGTCACGGCCTGCAGTTGGGGTGGGTTGAGGTTGGCGAGCAGGTCGGACATGGTGTCAAGAGATTACGGAAAGAGGCGGACAGTGTACAATGCCGGCCGCGATTTATTGGGCAAGTGGTCAAACCACTTTGTTGTAATTGTGCAACGCAACAACACAAACCGGACAATTCGTTACATGCCAGCCGGTGCATCAAAAGTATACTGGCGGCAAATATATTGCAGTGCACAAAACTATTTGCCCACGAGGCAGTCGAATGGAATGAGGTCACCACCATGACCGACAAGGAGCAGCAAATGAACAACATGCAATCACCGAAAATCCTCCCCTGGATTGCCAAGCGCGCCGGTATCAGCGAAGAACTCGCGCTCAAGCTCTGGCGCCGCGCCGTCGGCGAAGCCGAAACCCTGACCGGCCAATCCTCCGGCGCCGAGTTCTCCGGCCTGGCCATCGAGCGCTTCCTGGCCATCGTCGAAGACGAAGCCGACACCCAGTCCGCCGCCAAGCTGTCGCCGGCCCCGCAACTGAGCTGGCTCTGGCGTCACCAGACCCGGATGTCGCTGCTCTCGCTGATGGCCGCACAGAACACCTACCAGTTCTGGCAGAACACCTGGAACGACATGGTCGGCCAAAAAAAAGCCGCCTGACCGGACGTCGCTGACGTTCGGCCCGTTGCGCCGCGAGCCGGCGGCGCAACGGGAAACCGCCCAGCCCGTCACGCCCTGCTCGCGCAGGAAATGCTGAAAACCGGCGCCGATACCGGGGCGCGCAACCGCTATAATTCGCGGTTTGATCGACGCTCATTCAGCTCACACGCCCATGCAGGAAAAATACACCCCGGCCGACCTCGAACGTGCCGCCCAGCAACACTGGGATGAAACCGGCGCCGCCCGCGCCGTCGAAGACGCCAGCAAACCCAAGTACTACTGCCTGTCGATGTTCCCGTACCCATCCGGGAAACTGCACATGGGCCACGTGCGCAACTACACGATCGGCGACGTACTCTCGCGTTTCCATAAGATGCTGGGCTACAACGTGCTGCAACCGATGGGCTGGGACGCCTTCGGCATGCCGGCGGAAAACGCCGCGCTGGCCAACAACGTGGCGCCGGCCGGGTGGACCTACTCGAACATCGATTACATGCGTTCGCAGCTCAAGTCGCTCGGTTTTGCCATCGACTGGCAGCGCGAATTCGCCACCTGCACGCCCGAGTACTACCGCTGGGAACAGTGGCTGTTCACCCGCCTCTACGAAAAAGGCCTGGTGTACAAAAAGCTCGGCACGGTGAATTGGGACCCGGTCGACCAGACCGTGCTCGCCAACGAACAGGTCATTGACGGCAAGGGCTGGCGCTCCGGCGCAGTCGTCGAAAAGCGTGAGATCCCCATGTACTACATGAAGATCACCGCCTACGCCGAAGAACTGCTCGCTGAACTCGACAACCTGCCGGGTTGGCCGGAACAGGTCCGCCTGATGCAGAAGAACTGGATCAGCAAGAGCACCGGCGTGCGCTTCGCCTTCCCGCTGGCTGACGATGCCAACGAAAAGCTCTGGGTATTCACCACCCGCGCCGACACCATCATGGGCGTCACCTTCGTCGCCGTCGCCGCCGAACACCCGCTGGCCACCCGCGCTGCCGCCAACAACCCCGAACTCGCCGCCTTCATCGAGGAATGCAAGCAGGGCGGCGTCGCCGAAGCCGACCTGGCGACGATGGAAAAGAAGGGGATGCCGACTGGCATCTACGTCACCCACCCGCTGACCGGCGAACAGGTCGAAGTCTGGGTCGGCAACTACGTGCTGATGAGTTATGGCGACGGAGCCGTGATGGCCGTGCCGGCGCACGACGAGCGCGATTTCGCCTTTGCGCTGAAGTACAACTTGCCGATCAAGCAGGTCGTCGCCGTCGAAGGTGAAGCCTTCAGCGACCAGCAATGGGCCGAGTGGTACGCCGACAAGGTCAAGGGCAAGCTGGTCAACTCCGGCAAATACGACGGCCTCGGCTACGAAGCCGCCGTCGACGCCATCGCCGCCGAGCTCGCCGCCAAGGGCCTGGGCGACAAGAAGGTGCAGTTCCGCCTGCGCGACTGGGGCATTTCCCGCCAGCGTTACTGGGGCTGTCCGATTCCGATCATCCACTGTCCGAGCTGCGGCGATGTGCCGGTACCCGACGAGCAGTTGCCGGTCGTCCTGCCCGAGAACGTCGAGATCACCGGCGCCGGTTCGCCGCTCGCCCGCATGCCCGAGTTCTACGAGTGCAAGTGTCCGAAGTGCGGCGGTGCTGCCCGCCGCGAAACCGACACCATGGACACCTTCTTCGAGTCGTCCTGGTACTTCCTGCGCTACGCCTGCCCGGACAACGCCACGGCCATGGTCGACGAGCGCGTCGCCTACTGGTGCAAGGGCGGCATCGACCAGTACATCGGCGGCATCGAGCACGCCATCCTGCATTTGCTCTACTCGCGCTTCTTCACCAAGCTGATGCGCGATGTCGGCCTGATCGGCGACCTCGGCGAACCCTTCGCCAACCTGCTGACCCAGGGCATGGTCGTCGCGCCGACCTTCTACCGCGAACTCGACGGCGGCAAGAAGCAGTGGATCAACCCGGCCGACGTCGACGTCGTCACCGACGAGCGCGGCCGTCCGACCGGCGCCACGCTGAAGGCCGACGGCCAGCCGGTGGTGATCGGCGGCACCGAGAAGATGTCGAAGTCGAAGAACAACGGCGTCGATCCGCAGGCGCTGATCGACCAGTACGGCGCCGACACCGCCCGCCTGTTCATCATGTTCGCTTCGCCCCCGGATCAGTCGCTGGAATGGTCCGACGCCGGCGTCGAAGGCGCCTTCCGCTTCCTGCGCCGTCTGTGGAAGCTGGTTTTCGACCACACCCAGACCGGCATCGTTGCGGCTTGCACGAGCAGCGACGGGCTGTCGTCCGCCCAGGCCGACCTGCGCCGCAAGCTGCACCAGACCATGGGCAAGGTCGCCGACGACTACGGCCGGCGCAAACAGTTCAACACCGCGATTGCCGCGGTGATGGAACTGCTCAACGCCTACGACAAGTGCGACCTCGGCGATGCCGCCGGCCGCGCGCTGGCCCAGGAAGTCCTGGAAAGCGCCGTCCTGCTGCTCTTCCCGATCGTCCCGCACATCGGCCAGGCGCTCTACGCCGAACTCAAGCCGGGTGCCGATGCCGGCCTCGCCTCTTTCCCGAAGGCCGATCCGGCCGCCCTCAAGCAGGACGAGATCGAGTTGATGGTGCAGGTCAACGGCAAGCTGCGCGGTTCCATCCGCGTCGCCGCGGAAGCCGACAAGGCGAGCATCGAAGCCGCTGCGCTGGCCAATCCCGACGCCCTCAAGTTCATGGAAGGCAAGCCGGCGAAGAAGGTCATCGTCGTTCCCGGCCGTCTGGTCAATATCGTCGCCTGAGGAAATCGTCATGCGCCTGCTGCGTCCGCTGTTCGCCCTGATCCTCGTCGCCGCCCTCGCCGGCTGCGGCTTCCATCTGCGCGGTGCGGGCGGCAGCACGCTGCCCTACAAGTCGATGCACATCGCGCTGCCGGAAACCGCCGATATCCGGATCTGGCTCGAACGCCACATCCGCGCGAGCGGCGGCACCGAAATCGTCGCCGACCCGAAAGCGGCTGAGGTGGTCTTCCAGCAGCTCGAGGACAACCGCCAGAAGAGCATCCTTAGCGTCAACGCCCAGGGCCGGGTGCGTGAATACCGTCTGCAGATGACCTATCGCTTCCGGCTGGTCAACGCCAAGGGCGAGGAAATCGTCGGCCCGAACGAACTCGCCCTGACCCGCGACTTCAACTTCGACGATTCGCAGGTGCTCGCCAAGGACATCGAAGAACGTCTGCTCTGGCGCGACATGAGTAGCGACCTGGTGAACCAGATCATGCGCCGCCTGAGCATCGTCAAGCCCAAGGACCCGAGCCGGGAAACCGACTGATGCTGCTCAAGGCCGAACAACTGGCCGCCCATCTCGAACGCGAACTGCGCCCGCTCTACGTCCTCTACGGCGACGAGCCCTTGCTGGTCCTCGAAGCCGCCGACGCCATCCGCGCCCGGGCGCGCGGCGCCGGTTACAGCGAGCGAGAGGTACTGACCGTCCTGCCGCAGTTCGACTGGGGCCAGTTGCTCGCCGCCGGCGGCAACCTCTCGCTGTTCGGCGACAAGAAGCTGATCGACCTGCGCATCCCCACCGGCAAACCGGGCAAGGAAGGCGGCGCCGCGTTGCAGCAGTGGTGCCAGCACCTGTCGCCCGACAACCTGCTGCTGGTCACCCTGCCCGAACTCGATTGGCGCGAAGAGAAAGCCGCCTGGTTCACCGCGCTCGCCAACGCCGGCGTCGCCGTCAAGCTCAACGCCCCGCCGCTCGCCGAGCTGCCCGGCTGGATCGCCGGTCGCCTGCGCCGGCAGCAGCAGAGCGCCGATCCGGACAGCCTGAAATTCATCGCCGAACGCGTCGAGGGCAACCTGCTGGCCGCGCACCAGGAAATCCAGAAGCTGGCCCTGCTTTACCCGGCCGGCAAGTTGAGCGACGCCCAGGTGCGCGACGCAGTGCTCAACGTCGCCCGCTACGACATCGACGGCCTGCGCGAAGCCCTGCTCGCCGGCGATGTCGGCCGTCTGGCCCGCACCCTCGACGGCCTGATGCAGGAAGGCGAGGCGCCGCCGCTGGTGCTCTGGGCAATGAGCGAGGAAATCCGCAGCCTGACGGCGATCCGCGCCGGACTCGACAGCGGCCGCCCGCTCGACCTGCTGCTCAAGGAGGCGAAGGTCTGGGGCGCGCGCCAGAATGCCGTCAAAAGGGCCGTGCAACGCCTGGACAGCGGCGCCCTGGAAGCCGCGCTGCGGCACGCCGGGCGCATCGACGCGCTGATCAAGGGCATCGGCCAGGGCAACCTGTGGGAAGAATGCCTGCGCCTGGGCCTGCGCATCTGCAACCTGGGTAAGCCCGACGCAAGAATTCCCGGTTAAGCTTCCGCGAAACGGATCGTTTCGGGGGATTTCCATGCCACACGCCAACCCTGGCGCCATTGCGCTCGCCCTGCTCCTGGCGGGCGGCTCGGCGCTGGCCGACGACAACGTCTTGCCGCTGCTCCCGCTGTCGCTCGACGAACTGCTGGCAACGCCGGTCACCACCGCCTCGCGCCATGCCGAAGCGCGCGAACAGACGCCCGCTCACATCATCGTCATCACCCGCGAGCAGATGCGCGACCGCCGCTACAAGAACCTCGCCGACCTGCTCGAAGACCTGCCCGGCGTCGACTTCCAGCGCGGCACGCGGTCGACGCAGTTCAACCACTTCGTCTTCCAGGGCAACGTCAGCAACAACAAACTGCTGATCCTGCTCGACGGCGTCCGCATCGATCACCCGGCCGGCGGCAAGATCCCGGTGGCCGAGAATTTCTCGCTCTACTTCGCCCGCCAGGTCGAAATCCTCTACGGCCCCGCCGCCGCCCTCTACGGCGCCGATGCCGTCGCCGGCGTCATCAACATCATCACCGACCGCGGTGGCGAAGCCGGCAACAAGATTGCCGCCGGCGCCGGCAGCTACGGCTCGCTCGACGGTAATTTCCTGGCCAGCGGCCGCTTCGCCGAAGGCATCGGCCTGACCGCCGGCGCCCACTACCAGAAAAGCGATCGCGCCCCGCTCGACGAGTATTACCGCAAGGATTTCCCGAAAGTGGCAGCGGGCGGCAAGACCGCGGCCGAGCGCGAGGACTACGTCGGCGACATCGGCAGCCGCAGTTTCTACGCCCGCCTCGATGTCGGCGAGCGCCTGACCGTCGGCTACTACGAGAACCGTTTCCGCAGCCTGACCAGCACCGGCGACCGCTCCAGCGCCGTCTACTTCCTCGACGACGCCTACTGGGACACCACGATCGAAACCTGGCAGGCGCGCTACAAGTTCGATTGGTCGCCGACCCTGAGCAGCGAGACCCTGATCGACCACTCGCGCTACGAGGTCGATCCGCACAGCCGCTACATCAACAGCATCACCAACTTCGAGAATCACGGCTACGACTACGCCTACGGCCGCCGCGCCGGCATCGAGCAGAACCTCGCCTGGCGCCCGAACCAACGCCATACCCTCCTCACCGGCCTCGGCTACCGCGACTACCGGGCGATCGAAACGCCCGATCTGCCGCACCCCTACGATACCGCGAAGTCGGCCGGCAACCAGGGCATGAGTTATCCCAATACCAGCCTGCCGCTGCAAATCTACGAGACCAACTACCGCGCCTGGTCGGGCTACCTGCAGTGGCAGGCGCAATGGAACCCGCTCTTCTCGACGGTCGCCGGCCTGCGCTACGACTGGTATTCGACCTACGGCAACACCACCAATCCGCGTCTCGGCGCCGTCTGGCAGGCGCTGCCCGGCCATTTCCTCAAGCTCGCCTACGGTGAGGCCTTCCGCGCCCCGTCGCCGGAAGAGAGCTACAGCGCCTTCGGCAGCTTCGACAGCAGCGGCAATCCCAGCGGCGCCTTCCGCGCCCCCAACACCAACCTGCTGCCGGAAAAATCGAAAACCTGGTCGCTGACCTGGGACTGGCGGCCGGGGCGGAATTTCAACCTGGTCGCCAACGCCTACCTGACCGAGATCGACAACGTCATCCTGACCCGGCGCAACGACGTGCCGATCCAGTACATCCCCGGCGTCGTCCTCGGCGCCACGGAATCGAAGCAGAACAGCGGCAGCGACCGCTACAGCGGCTTCGACCTGGTGCCGCAGTGGCAGGTGCACCTCGGCGGCGCCTGGAGCGCCGACGCCTGGGGCAGCTACAGCTACGTCGATGGCCACTTCCGCGAGACCGACGACGGCCCCACCCTGAAGCAGATCAACATCGCCCAGCACAAGCTCAAGCTCGGCGTCACCCTGCGCTACCAGGACTGGCTGACGATCACGCCGCGTCTGCAATGGATCGGCGAGACGACGACCGGCGCGATCAACCGGCCGACCAACGACCGCGTGCGCAAGACCGACGCCTATACGCTGGCCAGCCTGCACATCGGCATCCACAAGCTGGCCGACGAACGCCTGTCGCTCTACCTCGACATCTACAACCTGTTCGACAAGCGCTACTACGCCGCCCACACCTCGTCGTCGAGCGCCGTCATGCAGGCCGTACCGCAGCAACCGCGGACCGCGATGGCGACCGTCGAATACCGTTTCTGAGCCCGGCGTGCCGCGCATCCCGCACCTTCGCCTCGCCCCTCGCCGTCGCTGGCGGGCGCTGCTGCTCGCGCTGCTCAGCTCAGCCGCCATGGCGCAGCAGCCGGTTTCGGAATACGGGATGAAGGCGGTGCTGTTTTTCCGCCTCTCGCAGTTCGTCTATTGGCCCGGCCAGAACGGCGCGCCGAAGCCGACCGTGTTCTGCGTCGCGGGCGACGATAACCCTTTCGGCAATGCGCTCGCCCAGATCGACAAGGGCAACCCGACGGTCGAGATGCGCACCACCAGCGGCGACCTCGCCGGCTGTCACCTGCTCTTCATTCCCCGCGCCGAGGCGGCCGCCCTACCGGTCTGGCTGGCGCGCACCGCCAACCGGCCGCTGCTGACGGTTTCCGACATCGCCGGCTTTGCCCGCAGCGGCGGCATGGTCGAACTACCGCTCGAAGGCAGCCGCGTCGGCATCGTCGTCAACCGGCGCGCCGCCCTCGCTCGCGGTTTCGAATTCAACGCCCAGTTGCTGCGCCTGGCGCGGGTGGTCGAACCATGACGCGGCAGCCCCTGAATCGTCTGCTGCCGGCGCCGACCATCCGCAACAAGCTGGTCGCGCTCTCCTTCGCCTTCCTGCTGTTTGTCGTCGGCCTCGTCTTCCTCCTCGTGTTCACCCAGCAGCGCCAGCAACTGCAGGCGCAATGGAGCGACTCAATGTCCGCGCAGTCCCGCCTGCTGGCCAGCAACCTGCAGGCAGCGGTGGCCTTTGCCGATCAGCGCGAGGCGACCCGCCTGCTCGACTCGCTGGCGGTCAACCCGGCGATCCTCGCCGCCCGCCTGGTCCTCGCCGACGGCCAGCGGCTCGGCGAATACCGGGCGGCCAACCGCGCCATCCCGGTCTTCCCGGAAATCGACGAAACGCCCCGCTTCTTCGACGACATCCTCGTCGTGCGCACGCCGATCCGCCTCGACGACGACCAGTCCGCGGCGGCCCACGTCGAACTGCTGGTTTCGCTGGAGCAGTACCACCTGACGTTGCAACGGACGATCCGCGAGACCTCGCTGGCGCTTTGCGTCGCGCTGGTGCTGGCGCTGGCGCTGATCCGCTTCGTCGTCGGCCGCCTGATGGCACCGCTGGAAAAACTCGACCGCCTGGCCAACCGGATTTCGCAGGATGCCCAGCTCGACGAGCGTGTCGCCACCCGGCGCAACGACGAGATCGGCAGCCTCGGCCAGAGCTTCGACCGCATGCTCGACTCGTTGCAGGCGCGCGACCGGGAACTGGCGCGTTACCGCGAATCGCTGGAAAGCATGGTGTCGCAGCGTACCGCCGAGCTGCAGCAGGCGATCGCCGAGGCCCGCGACGCCAACCGCGCCAAGTCGGACTTCCTCGCCCGCATGAGCCATGAGATCCGCACCCCGATGAACGCCATCATCGGCCTCGGCCACATGCTCAGCGAAACGCCGCTGGCCCGCGAGCAGCGGGAATTTCTCGAACAGATCGTGCAGTCGTCGGAAGCCCTGCTCGGCATCATCAACGACATCCTCGACTACTCGAAGATCGAAGCCGGCAGCCTGACGCTGGAGCGGCAACCGCTGGAGATCGCCAGCGTCTTCCATTCGGTCGCCGCGCTGTTCGCCCTCAAGGCGCGCGACAAGGGGCTGGCCTTGCAATTCAGCGGCGCCGAAGGCATTCCCGAACGTCTGCTGGGCGACGCGCTGCGCCTGAACCAGATCCTGATCAACCTGATCGGCAACGCCCTCAAATTCACCGAACGGGGCAGCATCCGGGTCGGCGTCCGCCGCCTGGCCGGCAACGCCGAGCAGGTACGCCTGGAATTCACGGTCGCCGACAGCGGCATCGGCATCGAGCGCGAGCAGCTCGACCGCCTGTTCTCGCCCTTCACCCAGGCCGACAGCAGCATCACCCGGCGTTTCGGCGGCACCGGACTGGGTCTGTCGATCTGCCGCCAGCTGGTCACCCTGATGGGCGGCGAAATCGCCGTCGACAGCACGCCGGGCGAGGGCAGCGTGTTCCGCTTCACCGCCAGCCTGGAAACCGCCCCCGCCAGCCTGCCGGCGCCGAGCACGGCCGGCCCGCGTGCCACGCCGCATTGGCAGGGCGAAAAAATCCTGCTCGTCGAGGACATCCCGCTCAATCGCAAGATCGCCATCGCGCTGCTGCAGAAAGTCGGCCTCCAGGTCGACATCGCCGGCGACGGCCAGCAGGCGCTCGACGCCCTGGCGCGCGAGGATTACCGACTGGTCCTGATGGACATCCAGATGCCGGTGATGGACGGCCTGACCGCGACCCGTCAGATTCGCGCCGATCCCCGCCTGCGCGATCTGCCGGTGCTGGCAATGACCGCCCACGCGACGCGCGAGGACAGCGAGCAGTCGCGCGCCGCCGGCATCAACGCCCACCTGACCAAGCCGATCATCCCCGCCGTGCTGTACGAGGCGATCGCCCGCTGGCTGCCACCCTCGGGGACGTCCGCGGCAGCGCACGAAAGCGCCGACACGGCGCCGGCGCTGCCCGTCATCCCCGGCATCGACACGACGCAGGGGCTGACCCTGCACCTGCAGCGCAGCGACTTCTACCTGAAGTCGCTGCACGCCTTCCGCCAGGATTTCGCCGATATCGACCAGCAGATCGATGCTGCGCTGCAGGCCGGCGACCAGGCGAGTGCGCGGCGCCTGGCGCACTCTCTGAAATCGGTCGCCGCCTCACTCGGCGCCCAGCAACTGGCGGAAGCGGCGCGGGCGCTCGAACAAGCGCTCAGCGGCGATACGCCGACCAGCGCCACGGCGGAGAACTTCGCCGCGCTGATCCGCGAACATCAACGACTGCAGGCGGCGCTGGCCAAGCTGCCGCCTCTTCCCGAGTCGCGGAGGCAAACTGAAAAACTGGCGCCAGCCGCCCTGGAAGACCTGTTTTCCCGACTGCACGCCAGTCTGCAGGCCGGCGAGGCCGACAGCCGAAGCTGCTTCGACCGTCTGGCGGCGGCGCTGCCGGAGCAGTTGCCCGAGCAGGACATCGACATGGCGAAGTTGCTTGAAGAAATCGGCTGGCTGATCGACGATGTCGAATACGATACGGCTTGCGTCAGGCTGCAAGGTCTGCGCGAAGCCTGGAGGAAATCGCTCGCATGACCGCACCGCAATGCGTTCTCGTCGTCGATGACGAAAAACAGAACCGCGACCTGCTCACCGAACTGCTGCACGAGGAATGTCGCGTCATCCTGGCCAAGAACGGCGCCCAGGCGCTGGAACGCGCCTGCGAACAGCAACCGGACCTGATCCTGCTCGACGTGCTGATGCCGGAAATGAACGGCTTCGAGGTCATCCAGCGCTTGAAGAACGATGACCGCACCCGCCATATCCCGGTGATCTTCGTTTCGGCGCTCGATTCACCGAGCGACGAGGAGCGCGGGCTCGACCTCGGCGCCGTCGATTACATCGCCAAACCCTTCCATCCGCCGATCATCCGCAAGCGTGTGCGCAACCACCTGCTTTCCGTGCATCACCGGCGCCTGCTGGAAAAACTGGCGATGATCGACAGCCTGACCGAGATCGCCAACCGCCGCCGCTACGACATGCAACTCGAGAGCGAATGGCGGCGCTGCGCGCGCAGCGGTTCGCCGCTGTCGCTGATGATCATCGACGTCGATCATTTCAAAGCCTACAACGATAATTTCGGCCACGCTGCCGGCGACCAGATCCTGCGCAGCATCGCCCACTGCATGAGCGGCCAGGTCGGTCGCCCGGGCGACCTGGTTGCCCGCTACGGCGGCGAGGAATTCGCCGTCCTGCTGCCGCTGACCGAGCGCCACGCGGCACGACTGATGGCGGAAGAACTGCGCAGCCGGATCGAGGACCTGCATATCCCGCACCCGCACTCGCCAGTGGCGCCGGTGGTCACGGTCAGTGTCGGCGGCATGACCACGTTTCCGGTCGGCGGACAGGTCCGACCGGAACTGTTCAACGGCGCGGACGCCGCGCTCTACCTGGCCAAGCGCGAAGGTCGCAACCGGGTTTGCTGGCAGGAAACCTGATCAGGCCTTGTCACCGGCCGGCGGCAGTTCGTCCGGCCCGAGGTCTTCCCAGATGCAATCGCACTCCTGTCGCACATCGTGCAGGGCCGGTTTACCGGTTTCCTGAACCAGGCAATGGCCCTGGCACTCATCGGCGACCACCACCAGTTTCATCTCTTCGTCCACCTGGCGTTCGCCATCCCAGTAACTGCAGGTCGCGCAGACCTTGACCTCGGCCGGTAGTATCAGTTTTTCGCCCATCATGTCCTCGATGGAAAGCCCCGTAATCAATGCGGATAAGAGTTTACCCGCTTCCGGAAGTTCCCTGTGATTTGTCTGGCTATAATGGCCTTTTGCTACGAACGACACGCATCATGGACATCAAGGAAACCATGCAGGCGATCGGCCGCCGGGCGCGCGCCGCCTCGCGCCGCCTCGCCACCGCCAGCACCGCCGAAAAGAATACCGCCCTGCAGGCGATCGCCGACGCCATCCGCCGGGAAAAAGCGGCGCTGCTCGCCGCCAACGCAGCGGATGTCGCCGCCGCCCGCGCCGCCGGGCTGGAACCGGCGATGCTCGACCGCCTGACGCTGACCGAGAAGGGTGTCGACAACATGGCCGAAGGCGTCGAACAGGTCGCCAAGCTGCCCGACCCGATCGGCGAGATGGGCGAGTTCAAGTTCCGGCCGTCCGGCATCCAGGTCGGCAAGATGCGCGTGCCGCTCGGCGTCATCGGCATCATCTACGAGGCGCGCCCGAACGTCACCGCCGACGCCGCCGCCCTCTGCCTGAAATCGGGCAACGCGGCGATCCTGCGCGGCGGCTCGGAGGCGATCCGCTGCAACCAGGCGATTGCCGCGCTGGTCAAGGAAGGCCTTGAATTTGCCGGACTGCCCGGCGACTGCGTGCAGGTGATCGAGACCACCGACCGCGCCGCGGTCGGCGAGCTGATCACCATGCGCGAGTTCGTCGACGTCATCGTGCCGCGCGGCGGCAAGGGCCTGATCGCCCGCCTGCTCGCCGAATCCCGGGTGCCGATGATCCAGCACCTGGACGGCAACTGCCACGTCTACCTGGACGAGGACGCCGACCCGAGCAAGGCGCTGAAGATCGTCGAGAACGCCAAGACCCAGCGCTACGGCACCTGCAACACCGCCGAATCGCTGCTCGTCGACCGCTCGGTCGCCGCCATGCTGCTGCCGCCGATCGCCCACATGCTGACCGGCAAGGGCGTCGAGATCCGCGGTTGCGCCGAAACCTGCGCCATCGTTCCGAACGCCGTACCCGCCAGCGAAGACGACTACTACGCCGAATTCCTGGCGCCGATCATCTCGGTCAAGGTCGTTGCCGACATCGACGAGGCGATCGCCCACATCAACCAGTACTCGTCGAAGCACACCGAGGCCATCGTCACCGACAACCACCCGAAGGCGATGCGCTTCCTGCGCGAAGTCGATTCGGCGTCGGTCATGGTCAACGCCTCGACCCGCTTCGCCGACGGCTTCGAATATGGACTGGGTGCGGAGATCGGCATCTCGACCGACAAGATCCACGCGCGCGGCCCGGTTGGCCTCGAAGGGCTGACCAGCCAGAAGTGGGTCGTCCTGGGCGACGGCCACGTCCGCGGCTGAAAACAAACACCATCACGGGGGAGTCAACAGCATGCCCATCAACTGGACTTCGGACCTCGATACCGGCATCCCGGTCATCGACCAGCAACATCGCCGCATCGTCGATTTCATCAACGATCTCGAAGCGGCGCAGGTGCTCGGCAACCAGGAGAAGATCAAGCAGGTGATCTACGACTGCATCGACTACACGCTGTCGCACTTCGCCTTCGAGGAAAGCATGCAGGAAGAGGCCGGCTACCCCTACTGCAAGCCGCACAAGAAGGTGCATGAACTGTTCACGCGCAAGGTCGCCGAATACCAGCAGCGGATGGAGCTGGGTGACGACGTCGCCGAGGAACTGCACGGCATGCTCGCCCGCTGGCTGGTCAACCACATCAAGCGCGACGACGCCGACTACGTCGCCTCGGTGCGCGCCAGCATGACACCGGCGCCAGCCGCGGCACCGGTCGAGGAAAAGAAGACCGGCGGCTGGCTGAGCCGCTTGCTCGGCCGATGAGCGGTTTCGCCTGGGACGATCCTTTCCGTCTCGACAGCCAGCTCGCCGCCGACGAGCGCCAGATACGCAACGCGGCGCAGACTTTCGCCGGCAAGGTGCTGGCGCCGCGCATCCGCGACGCCTTCCGCCAGGAAACGGTCGATCGCGCGGTGTTCCGCGAGATGGGAGAGATGGGGCTGCTCGGCGCCACGCTGCCGCCGCAGTACGGCGGCGCCGGGCTGAACTACGTCTCCTACGGCCTGATCGCCCGCGCCATCGAGGCGGTCGATTCGGCCTACCGGACGATGCTCAGCGTGCAATCCTCGCTGGTCATGCTGCCGATCTTCGCTTTCGGCAGCGAGGCGCAGAAAGCGAAATACCTGAAGGGACTGGGGCGCGGCGAGCTGATCGGCTGTTTCGGGTTGACCGAGCCGGACTCCGGTTCCGACCCGGCCAGCGCCCGTAGCCGGGCGCGAGCGGTCGCCGGCGGCTGGCGGCTGTCCGGCGTCAAGCGCTGGATCAGCAACGCGCCGATTGCCGACGTCTTCATCGTCTGGGCCAAGGACGACGAAAGCGTGCTGCGCGGTTTCATCCTGGAAAAGGGTATGGCCGGGCTGAGCACGCCGGCGATTGCCGGCAAGGTCGGGCTGCGCGCCTCGGTCACCGGCGACATCGTCATGGACGAGGTCTTCGTGCCGAGCGAAAACCGTCTTGACGTCGGCGGCCTGAAAGGTCCGTTCACCTGCCTCAACTCGGCACGCTACGGCATCGCCTGGGGCGCGCTGGGCGCCGCCGAAGCCTGCTGGCACACGGCGCGGCAATACACGCTGGAGCGCAAGCAGTTCGACCGGCCGCTCGCCGCCAACCAGTTGATCCAGAAAAAGCTCGCCGACATGCAGACCGAAATCGCGCTGGGCATCCAGGGCGCACTACGCCTCGGCCGGATGATGGACGACGGCAGCGCGACGCCGGAAATCGTTTCGCTGATGAAGCGCAACTCCTGCGGCAAGGCCCTCGACATCGCCCGCACGGCGCGCGACATGCTGGGCGGCAACGGCATTTCCGACGACTACGGCGTCATCCGTCACCTGGTCAATCTGGAAGTGGTCAACACCTACGAGGGCACGCACGACATCCACGCGCTGATCCTCGGCCGCGCCCAGACCGGCATTTCGGCCTTCTGAGCGGCCGCCCGGCCGCTCAGAGCATGTGGTCGAGGAAGGCGCGGGTGCGCGGCTGACGCGGATCAGCGAACATTTCGCCGGCCGGCCGCGCCTCGACGATCTCGCCGTGATCCATGAAAATGACTTCGGTCGACACGTCGCGGGCGAAGCTCATCTCGTGCGTGACGACGAGCATGGTCATGTGCTCCTCGGCCAACTGACGCATCGTGCGCAGGACTTCGCCGGTCAGTTCGGGATCGAGCGCCGAGGTCGGTTCGTCGAACAGCATGATGTCCGGCTCCATCGCCAGCGCCCGGGCGATTGCCACGCGCTGCTTCTGGCCGCCCGACAACTGCGATGGATAGGCGCCGCACTTGGCGAGCAGGCCGACCTTGCGCAGCAGTTCCTCGGCCCGCGGCACGATGGCGTCGCGGCTCAGGCCCTTGACCGTCAGCGGCGCCTCGATGACGTTCTGCAGCACGGTCAGGTGCGGAAACAGGTTGAACTGCTGGAAGACCATGCCCATCTTGCGGCAGATGCGCCGCGCCTCGGCTTCCGGCGCGTAGCGGCAGTGGCCGGCGGCGTCCGTTTCGACCAGCGTCTCGCCCTCGATGACGATGCTGCCGGCGTCGATCGTTTCGAGATGATTCAGGCAGCGCAGGAAGGTGCTCTTGCCGGAACCGGACGGGCCGATCACGGCGATCACCTCGCCCTTGCCGATGTCGAGCGAGACGCCCTTGAGCACTTCGGTACCGTGGAAGTGCTTGCGAATGTCGCGCGCCGCGATCATCGGCACGGTTTCAGTCTTCATAGACGGCATAGCGTTTTTCCAGGCGCATGAAGCCCCAGGTCAGGACCAGGGTCATGATCAGGTAGAAGGCAGCGGCGACGGCGAAGGGCATGGTCGTGAAATCGCGTTGGACGATGCCGCGCGCCGCGCGCAGCAGGTCGTTCATGGCCAGCACGTAAATCAGCGAGGTGTCCTTGACCAGGGTGATGGTCTCGTTGCTCATCGGCGGCAGGATGCGCTTGACCACCTGCGGCAGGATGATACGCCGCATGGTCTGACCGTAGCTCATGCCGAGCACGCGCGCCGCCTCGTACTGACCGCGGCCGACCGACTGGATGCCGGAGCGGAAGATCTCGGCGAAGTAGGCGGCGTAGTTGAGCGTGAAGGCGACGATCGCCGCCGGGAAATCGGGCAGGCGGATGCCGATCACCGGCACGAAAGGCAGCGCGAAGTAGATGAACAGCATCTGCAGCATCAGCGGCGTGCCGCGCATCAGCCAGATGTAGCCGCCGACCAGCCGGGCCAGGGTACGGAAATGCGAGACGCGGATCAGGGCCAGCGCCAGCCCGAGCGGCACCGCCAGGACCAGAGTGAGCAAGAAGACCTGCAGCGTCACCGCAGTGCCGTCGAGCAGCGGTCCGAGAATCTGGAATAGATAGTCCATGCTGTCAGCCCGCCGTGCGGGCGCCATGGGAGTGATGAAAGAACGGGCCGGCAGGCCGGCCCGTCAGCGGTTCACACAGGGCTTACTTGACGATGTCCTTGCCGAACCATTGCGTCGAGATGCGGGCGGCAGCGCCGTCCTGCTTCATCTCGTCCATCGCCTTCTGCAGCTTGGCGAGCAGTTCGGCGTCGTCCTTGCGCACGCCGACGCCGTATTCCTCGGTACCGAAGTTGTCGTCGAGAATGACGTAATCGCCCGGCTTCTTGGCCACGTAGTAGCGACCGACGATCTCGTCGAGGACGACGGCGTCGAGGCGGCCGGTGGTCAGGTCCATCAGCGCGGCAACGTTGTCGCCGAACTTCTTCAGTTCCTTGAACGACTTGGCGGACGCATCCTTCTCGATGGCTTCGACGGCACTGCTGCCTTCCTGGACGCCGACCACCTTGCCGGCCAGGTCGGCCTTGGCCTTGACCGGCGAATTGGCGGCGACGACGACGATCTGGTGGTTTTCCAGGTAAGGCGCGGTGAAGGCGATCTGTTGCTTGCGCTGTTCGGTGATGGTCAGGCCGTTCCACAGCACATCGACGCGCTTGCCGCTCAGTTCGGCTTCCTTGGCGTTCCAGTCGATCGGCTTGAACTCGACCTCGACACCGAGACGCTTGGCCGCTTCACGGGCGAGATCGATGTCGAAACCGACCAGCTCGTTCTTTCCATCGCGGAAACCCATCGGCGGGAAGTTGTCGTCGAGGCCGACGACGATCTTGGCCACAGCGGCCGGCGCCGGCGCGGCGGCGGACGGGGCCTCGGACTTGCCGCAGGCAGCGATCAGGGTGGTCGCGGCGAGCGCCGCAAAAAGGGAGGAAAGGCGCGGATGCATGCGTGAACTCCTTGAATTGATTTTTCGAATAGCCGGCAATTATCCCCCAAAACCGCGCTTCGCTTCGCAATGCCCATCTGCCGCACGGCGCGTTATACACTTCGCCGACCCGTCGATCAGGAACCCGCATGTCCGACTACCAAGCCATCGTCGCCGCCCCCGGCTTCGCGCTCGGCATTTGCTGCAGCGACGACGAGATCACCGCCATCGACTTCCTCGAGCCGCGCCCGGCGCAGGCGCCGGTAACGCCGCTCGCCGCCGAGGCGGTGCGCCAGCTTGAAGCCTACCTGGCCGACCCGAATTTTGTTTTCGGCCTGCCGCTACGCCCGGCCGGCACCGCCTTCCAGCGCCGCGTCTGGGCGCAGATCGCGGCGATCCCCGGCGGCCAGACGCAAACCTACGGCGAACTGGCGCGAGCGCTGCACAACGCGCCGCGCGCCGTCGGCCAGGCCTGCGGCGCCAATCCCTACCCGCTGGTCGTGCCCTGCCATCGTGTCGTCGCCAGCGGCGGCGGACTGGGCGGCTTTGCCCGCGAGCGCGGCGGCTTCCTGCTTTCGATCAAACGCTGGCTGCTACAGCATGAAGGCGCGGGTTTTGACCGCTAGGTCCGCCGATCTCGCCGAGATCGACAATTTCTGCGATGCGCTCTGGCTGGAAGACGGCCTGGCCAAGGCAACGCTCGCCAGCTACCGCAGCGACCTCGGGCGACTCGCCGGCTGGCTTGCCGAACACGGCCACGAAGCCCTGCTCGATCTGCGCGAGAGCACGCTGAGCGGCTTCATTGCCGAACTGTCGCGCAGCACGCGGGCCAGTTCGCAGGCGCGTTACCTGTCCACCTTGCGCCGCTTCTATCGCTGGCAGGTCGGCCGTGGCCGCATCGTCGTCGACCCGACGCTGAAGCTGGCCAACCCGAGCCGCCCGAGCCGGCTGCCCAAGGTGATGTCGGAAAACCAGGTCGCCCATCTGCTGGCCGCCCCCGACCTCGACACACCGCTCGGCCTGCGCGACCGCGCCATGCTGGAAACGCTGTACGCCACCGGTTTGCGCGTCTCCGAACTGGTCGGCCTGCAACTGCATTCGATCAGCCTCAACGACGGCGTGCTGCGCGCCTTCGGCAAGGGCAGCAAGGAACGCCTGGTACCGCTCGGCGAGCAGGCGATCGACTGGATCGCCCGCTACCTGCGCGAGAGCCGCGCCGACATCCTCGGGCCGCGGCAGAGCGACGCGCTGTTCGTCACCGCCCGGGGCGGCGCCATGACCCGCCACGCCTTCTGGCACCTGATCAAGCGCTACGCGCTGGTGGCCGGCATCGACCCGGCGAAACTGTCGCCGCACGTGCTGCGCCACGCCTTCGCCACCCACCTGCTCAACCATGGCGCCGACCTGCGGGTCGTCCAGTTGCTGCTCGGCCATGCCGACATCTCGACCACGCAGATCTACACCCACGTCGCCCGCGAGCGCCTGAAGGCGCTGCACGCCGTCCATCACCCGCGCGGCTGAAAATACGTTTGCCATTGGCATGGACGCGATCCGCCGTTACGATGCCGGCTTTCCTTCCGAGAACCTCCCCATGGACAAGCGCAATTCCTGGCCGCTGCTCGGCCTCGGCCTCCTTCTCGCGATCGGCCTGATCGGCGGCGCCACCGTCATGGCCAAGCATTTCAAGACGCTGGGCGCCCCCAAGCAGAGCATTTCGGTCAAGGGGCTCGCCGAAAAGCCGGTCCAGGCAGACTCCGCCGAGTGGAGCATCGGCGTTGCCGTGCACGGCGATGATTTTGCCGGCACCCTGAAGGCACTGCGGCAGGCGCGGCCAGTCATCGACAGCTTCCTGGCCGAACAGGGCTTCGCCGCCGGCGCCAGCAGCGCCGGCCCGGAATCGGTCAGCCCACACCACGAATACGAACCCCTGCCGCAAGGCGGATCGCGCCAGGTACAGCGCGGCTTCGACGGCACCCAGGCCTTTATCGTCCGCTCAACGGCGCTCGACCGGATTGCCGCTGCACACACCGCCATCATCGAGCTCAAGGCGCAGGGCAAACCCATCCTCTATGACGAGCCGCGCTACCTGATCACGGACCTGGAAAGCGTCAAGATGTCCTTGATCGGCGCAGCGACCCGCAACGCCCGGCAGCGTGCCGAAGAATTCGCCAAGGTCGGCGACGCCAAGGTCGGCGCCATGCGCTCGGCCGCCCAGGGGGCTTTCTACATCCTGCCGGCAGCCGGAGGCGACGAGGATGCCAGCGATTATGGCGGGGTCTATGACAAGACGACGGTGGACAAGAAGGCGCGCGTCGTCGTCACCATCGAGTACGCCATCGAATAACTGGTACCGGGGCTTTGCGCGCTTGCCGCGCCGGCCACCGGAAGTGCCGGAGATCGTCGCTCAGACGTAGAGATCGACCTGCGTCCCGAGAACGTCGTCGCTACTCGCCGCTCCCGTTTCCGCGCCGCTCTCCGCCTGAGAGGTTTCCTTAGTCTGCTGCGCCTCTTGAGCCTGCCGCGCCTCCTGCGCCTGCAACTGGGCAATCTGCGCCTGCAGGGCAGCAATCTGCGCTTGCAGGATTTCGGCCTGTTTCTGGCTCTCCTCGGATGGGTCCTTGAGCAACTGGCTCAATTCCTTCTGCAACGCCGACAACTGCTTCTGCAGCGCGGCAATGCGCGATGCCGAACCATTTCCCGAACTGGCGACGCTGGCGCTGACCGCCGTCGAACCGCCAACCGCACTGATCGATGCCATGTTGTTCTCCCTATGACCTTATCCTGAGTATATTTACGGCCAGAATCGGCGCGGATTGCGCCCCCACCGGGTAAAAGCAGGTAAAGGCCGCCGATCGGCCCGCCGCGCTAAAATTGCAGCTTTCGATCCGCAGCAGACGTCAATGAGCAAAGCCGCCCACGCTCCCGAAACCCAGGCCACCCAGTTCCTCAAGGCGAACAAAGTGAGCTACGCACCGCATCTCTACGCTTACGAGGAACACGGCGGCACCCGCGTCTCGGCCCGCGAACTCGGCGTCGACGAGCATTGCGTCGTAAAGACGTTGATTTTCGAGGACGAGAACGGCAAACCGCTGATCGTGCTGATGCACGGCGACTGCAAGGTATCGACCAAGGAACTGGCGCGGCAGATTCCGTGCAAGAAGGTCGAGCCGTGCAAGCCCGAAGTCGCCAACCGCCACACCGGTTTTCTGGTCGGCGGCACCAGCCCTTTCGGCACCAAGAAGGCGATGCCGGTGTTCATCGAGAAAAGCATCCTCGACCTGCCGCTGATCTACATCAACGGCGGCCGCCGCGGCTTCCTGGTCGCCATCGACCCGCAGGAAATCCTGCGCACCTTGCGCCCGAAGTGCGTCGAGGCCGCGCTCGCCGACTGATTTTTAATAGCTATCAAATCGATTTAAGCAATCGATTGGAACTATCAATACAGCGGCCATAAAGTTCTTCCGTCAGCCACCGGAGAACCGCCATGCCCCAACTCGTCGCCCGTCACCTTGCCCGCAGCGGCATTCGCCGCCCCTGGTTGGCCGGCGTCGCCCTGGCCGTCGCTGCCGTGCTGATCGGCATCGACCAGGCCATTACCTGGTTCGCCGCCCACCCGATGGCCTGGCACGGACTCCAGGCCAGTTTGCTGGCCGGTCTCGCCACCGGGCTCGGGGCGCTGCCGGTGCTCTTCCTGCGCCGCCCCGAAGAAAGGCTGATGGCGCCGATGCTCGGCCTCGCCGGCGGCATGATGCTCGCCGCCAGCCTCTTTTCGCTGCTCGTGCCGGCGGTCGAAACGGTCGCCGCGAGCGCTGCGCCGTGGACGCTCGGCAGCCTCACCGCGCTCGCCCTGCTTGTTGGCGCCGCCGTCATGCACGGCATCGACCGGCGCACCGCGCACGCCCATGTCGAGGACATCGAGCAACGCGGCGACTTGCCGCGGATCGGCCTGGTGGTCGCCGCGATCGCCCTGCACAACGTCCCGGAAGGCCTCGCCGTCGGCGTTGCCGCGGCGTCCGGCGTCGATCACGGGATGTCGCTCGGCATTGCGATCCAGAACGTGCCGGAAGGCTGGATCGTCGCCAGCGCCATGCTCGCGCTTGGCGCCGGCCCCTGGCGCGCCGCGCTGATGGCGCTGGCCACCGGTCTCGTCGAACCGGTCGGCGGCCTGTTCGGGGTCATTGCCAGCAGTCTCGCCGGCGCCACCTTGCCGCTGGCGCTTGCCGCGGCGGCCGGCGCCATGCTCTGGGTGGTCAGCCACGAGCTGATTCCGGCCTCGCACCGGCCAGGCCGCGAAGCGGCCGGCACCGCCGGCCTGCTCGCCGGCTTCGCGGTGATGACGACGCTCGCCGTCGCAATCTGATACCGACGGTAACGAACCGAGCGCTGTCCTGCCGGTCACAACCAACAGAGACACCGTTCCCAGGAGAACGCGGATGCCGGTCACCTTCCTGCCAGTTTCCCCCGCCGGACGCCTGACACGCCCCGACTATCTGCGCGAGCCGATGCTGCGCGGCGAGCGGCCGGCCCGCGACGAGCGGATCGACCGCCCGGAAATCCAGGAGTCGTACCGGGTCAGCCTGAGCGACGAGGTCGTCGTCGAGGCGGCGTCCGCCGCGCCGGAAGCACTGCGCCGAGTTCGCGAGGAATCGGTATCACCGGCCAGCGCGCGGGCGCTGGGCGCCTATGCGGCAATCGCCGGAAGTTAAATCGAGCGCTCGATGACGACGCCGACGCGCTTGACGCCGGGCATCATGCCGAGCTTGGCGACCGAGACGCGGACCCACTGCGCAGCAAAGTTCTCGAGCAGGAAGGTGGCGATGTGCTCGGTCAGCTTTTCCAGCAGGTTGAAGTGGCTGGCGGCCAGGTCGGCGCGCAGGCGCTCGACGACGACGGCGTAGTCCACGGTGTCGCGGATGTCGTCGCTGGCCCCGGCGGACGTGGTCGACACGCCGATCTGCAGCGAGATCTCGACCGTCTGCGCCACCGCCTTCTCGCGGGGATAGATGCCGATCCAGGTTGCGGCGCGCAGTTCTTCGATGAATATGATGTCCATTTGGCAGCCAAGCCCGGCCCGGGGTTAAAATCCGCCGCGATTGTACCCTTTGAGACCATCCACGCCCATGCTCATCCTGTCCGCCGTCGTCGCCGCCTACCTGCTCGGCTCCGTTCCCTTCGCGATGATCGCCGCCAAGCTGTTCGGCCTTGCCGACCCGCGCACCTTCGGCTCGGGCAACCCGGGCGCGACCAACGTGCTGCGCACCGGCAACAAGAAGGCGGCGCTGTTCACGCTGATTGGCGATGCGCTCAAGGGCTGGTTCGCCGTCTTCGTCGCGCAGCAGGCCGGGCTTTCCCCGCTGGCGGTCGGCCTGGTCGCGCTGGCGGTCTTCTTCGGCCACCTGTTCCCGGTCTTCCTCCGCTTCAAGGGCGGCAAGGGCGTCGCCACCGCCGCCGGCGTGCTACTCGCGCTCGACCCGCTGCTCGGCCTGGCGGTGCTCGCCACCTGGCTACTGGTCGCCTACGTCTCGCGCTATTCGTCGCTGGCGGCGCTGATCGCCGCCGTTTCGGCGCCGCTCTACATGGTGCTGCTGCATGGCGCCGACGGTCACTTCGCCGTCATCATGGCCATCGCCCTGGCCCTCATCGCCAAGCACTGGCCGAACCTGCAACGGCTGATGGCCGGTCAGGAATCGAAGATCGGCAGCAAGAAGAAAGCCTGACGATAGCCAGCCCGCATCGCCGCGATCAATCTTGCCGATTGGATCGTCCGGCAACCGCCGCCTAGACTGCAGACATCGGGCCCTTGCGGCTCCAGCATGCTTTCGGGAGGTCATCATGATTTCGCGTTTCATCGATCGCTGGTTCGAGGAATTCGTCAGCTGGGAATCGGGCATCGACGTGCTGGCCACGCTGCCTGACAATTTCTGACGGCGCCGCGCTGAACCAATCGGCAGCAGCAACGTCTGACCCGCTCCACGACAACAACAGGAAATTCCCAGATGAGCCAGACCGTCACCCTCGCCGGCAACCCGATCAGCGTTGCCGGCCATTTCCCGCAAGCCGGCGAGACCGCGCCGGCTTTCACCCTGGTCGGCGCCGACCTCGCCAACGTGGCGCTGGCGCAATTCCAGGGCCAGCGCAAGATCCTCAACATCTTCCCGAGCATCGACACGCCGACCTGCGCCACCTCGGTCCGCCGCTTCAATGCCCAGGCATCCTCGCTGCCCAACACCGTCGTCCTCTGCATCTCGGCCGACCTGCCGTTCGCCCAGAACCGCTTCTGCGGCGCCGAAGGCCTCGATCAAGTGAAAACCCTGTCCACGCTGCGCGGTCGTGAATTCCTCGAAGCTTACGGCGTCGCCATCGGCAGCGGCCCGCTCGCCGGTCTCGCCGCCCGCGCCGTCGTTGTCCTCGACGAGAACGATCGCGTGCTGCACGCCGAACTGGTGCCGGAGATCAAGCAGGAACCGGACTACGCTGCCGCCCTCGCCGTACTCTGAAGACCGCCATGTGCGACGACGAGCGCCTTGCCCGTTTCAAATCCCAGGCACTGGCCGACGGCTACGACGAAGTGGTCAGCCGCGACTGGCCGGCAGACGCTGTCGTCGCCGAACACACCCATCCCTTTGCCGTGCGGGCCTGGCTGGTGGCCGGCGAGATGTGGCTGACGATAGACGGCCAGACCCGGCACCTCGGCATCGGCGATGAATTCAGCCTTCCCGCCGAAGCGATCCACGCCGAGCGTTATGGTTGGTGCGGCGCGACCTACTGGGTCGCCCGACGCCGCTGAGGGAGCGTGGGCATGGGCCGAAAAGCCTGCTGCGGCAGCAAGCCGCGTTGCCGTAAATGTCCGCTACGCGAGAAAAGCGGCAAGCAGGGGAAAAACGCCGAGGCACAGAACAGCCAGCGGCGGTTCGTCATCGTGCCGGCGCGCTGACCGTCAGCGCTGCAGGTCGCTGAGCGGCCAGCGCGGCTGCACGGCAAAACTGCCGGCCGGCTTGGCAAGCGCTCCGGCCTGCAGGCGCAGGCAACCGGCGAGGGCAATCATGGCGCCGTTGTCGGTACAGAATTCGAGTTCCGGATAATGAACCCGGAAACGCTTGCGCTTCGCGGCATCGTCCAGACTGGCCCGCAGTTGCCGGTTGGCACCGACACCGCCGGCGACGACCAGCCGCTGCAAACCGGTCTGCTTGAGCGCCTTGAGGGATTTTTTGACCAAGACCTCGACGATCGCTTCCTGGAAGGCGCGCGCGGCGTCGGCGCGAAAGCTGTCGTCCGGGCTGTCGGCATGTTCGCGGACCAGGGTCAGGACCGCCGTCTTCAGCCCGGAAAAGCTGAAATTGAGATCGCCCGAATGCAGCATCGGCCGCGGCAACGCAAACCGGTCCGGGTTACCCGCTTCGGCCAGTTTCGAGAGCAGCGCGCCGCCCGGATAGGGCAGGCCGAGCAGCTTGGCGCTCTTGTCGAAGGCTTCGCCAGCGGCATCGTCCAGCGTTTCGCCGAGTAGTTCGTAATCGCCGACCGCGCTCACCCGCATCAACTGGGTGTGGCCGCCGGAAACGAGCAGGGCGACGAAGGGAAAGGTCGGCGGATCGGCCGACAGCAACGGCGACAGCAGGTGGCCTTCAAGGTGGTGTACCGGTAGCGTCGGCTTGTCGAGCGCCAGCGCCAGCGCTTCGGCGAAGGCGCAACCGACGAGCAGCGCGCCGGAAAGGCCGGGACCGCGGGTGTAGGCGATGGCATCGATGTCGGCCAGCGCCTTGCCGGACTGCGACAGCACCGAGCGCAGCAGCGGCACGACGCGCCGGATGTGGTCGCGCGAGGCCAGCTCGGGAACGACGCCGCCGTATTCGGCATGCATCGCCACCTGTGAGTGGAGGGCGTGGGCGACGAGACCGGCCGCGCTATCGTAGAGCGCGATGCCGGTTTCGTCGCAGGAGGATTCGACACCGAGGATCAGCATGGGAGGCGCATTTTAGCACTTGATCGGGCGGGGATATCTGGCATAGAATCTCGAGCTTTCCGCAATCCGCGGATACAAATTTGCGCGCACCGCCGATTACTTGACCTGGCGGGCGCCTGACGGAAGGGGGTGATTTTTATGCCGAGCATTCGTGTCAAGGAAAACGAGCCGTTCGAGGTGGCCATTCGCCGCTTCAAGCGCACGGTCGAAAAGACGGGTCTCCTGACCGAGCTGCGCGCCCGTGAGTTCTACGAGAAGCCCACGGCCGAACGCAAGCGCAAGGCCGCCGCCGCTGTCAAGCGTCAGAACAAGCGTCTCCGCAGCCTGACCCTGCCGCCGAAGATGTACTGATCGAGTACGCTTTCGCAGCAAACACCAAGCCGCCCGCCCTCAAAAGCCGGCGGCTTTGTCCTTTTTCCGCCATAGCAACGACGATGACCCTCAAAGCACGCATCACCGAAGACATGAAGACGGCCATGAAGGCCAAGGAAACCGCCCGCCTCGCCGCAATCCGCCTGCTGCTGGCGGCGATCAAGCAGAAGGAAGTCGACGAACGCTGCGAACTCGACGACAACGCCACCATCGCCGTCATCGAGAAACTGGTCAAGCAGCGCAAGGACAGCGTCACCCAGTACCAGGCCGCCGGCCGCCAGGACCTGGCGGATGCCGAGCAAGCCGAAATCACCATCCTCGGCGCCTACCTGCCGGAAAAGATGGGTAACGACGAGATCGCCACCCTGGTCAGCGCAGCCGTCGCCGAAACCGGCGCCACTGGCCCGGCCGACATGGGCAAGCTGATGGCCGTCCTGAAGCCGCGCCTGGCCGGCAAGGCCGACATGGCGGAAGTCTCCCGACTGGTCAAGGCAGCCCTCGCCGGCTGATGCGCAGACCATGATCCCGGAAGACTTCATCCAGGATCTGCTGGCCCGGGTCGACATCGTCGACCTGGTCGACAGCTACGTACCACTGAAGAAAGCCGGCGCCAATTACGCCGCCTGCTGCCCCTTCCACAACGAAAAAACACCGTCGTTCACGGTCAGCCCGAGCAAGCAGTTCTACCACTGCTTCGGCTGCGGCGCCCACGGCACCGCCATCGGCTTCGTCATGGAATACCAGGGCATGGGCTTTGTCGACGCCGTGCGCGAACTGGCCGCGCGCGCCGGCATGACCGTCCCCGACGACGGCGCTCACACCCCGCACAGTGGCGGCAACACGCGCAACCTGATCGAGGTCATGGGCCGTGCCGCCGCCTGGTACAAGGAACAGCTGCGACACTCGCCGCGCGCCATCGACTACTGCAAGCGGCGCGGCCTGACCGGCGAGACCGCCGCCCGCTTCGGCATCGGCTACGCCCCGGACGGTTGGCAGAACCTGCAGGCGGTCTTCGCCGATTACGACAGCGACGCCCTGAAGCAGGCCGGCCTGGTCATCGACAACGATTCCGGCCGCCGCTACGACCGCTTCCGCGACCGCCTGATGATCCCCATCATCAACCCCAAGGGCGACATCATCGCCTTCGGCGGCCGCGTCATCGACCAGGGCGAACCGAAGTACCTGAACTCGCCGGAAACGCCGCTGTTCGAAAAGGGGCGCGAGCTATTCGGCCTGCCGCAGGCGCGCCAGGCCATGCGCGCCACCGACACGGCGATCGTCACCGAAGGCTACATGGACGTCATCGCCCTGTCCCAGCACGGCATCGGCAACGCGGTGGCGACGCTAGGCACGGCGACGACGCCGACCCACGTGCAGAAGCTGCTGCGCCAGGTCGACCGCATCGTCTTCGCCTTCGACGGCGACGCCGCCGGCCGCAAAGCCGCCTGGCGGGCGCTGGAAAACGCGCTGGAAGCGCTGGCCGACAACAAGCGGATCGGCTTCGTCTTCCTGCCGCCCGAGCACGACCCCGACAGCTTCGTCCGCGAACGCGGCCAGGCCGAATTCGAGCGTCTGGTCGCCCAGGCCATGCCGCTCTCCGACTTCCTGCTGCGCGAACTGGCGCAACGCTGCGACCTGACCAACGCCGAGGGCAAGGCGCGGCTGATCTACGAGGCCAAGCCGCTGCTGCACAAGCTGCCGACGCCACTGCTGCGCTTGCAACTGGTCAAGCGCCTGGCCGAAGCCAGCGGCTTCGCCCAGCAGGAGGTCGAGCGCCTTTGCGAACTCAAATCCTACGCGCCGCCGGCGCCGGCCCGCGCCAAGCGCAGCGCGCCATCGCTGAGCCGGACGCTGCTGCGCATCGTCCTGCACAAACCACAACTGGCGGCCGAACTGCCGATCGACCTGCTGCCCGACACCCCGGAAAAGCCGGCACTGCTCAAATTGCGCGAACTTTCGAGAGGCGGTGAAGGACAAAGCTACGCCGCCCTGCGCGAACGCCTGCGCGGCCAGCCCGAAGAGCAGATGGTCGAGACGGCAGCCTCGGAGGCACTCGAACTGCCGTTCGACGGCGATAACGGCGAAGCCGAGGCGGAGTTCCGCGCCGCCCTGGAAAAGCTGCGCGACGCCGCGGAAATGCGCGACTTCGCGCAGTTGCAGGCGAAAGCGCAGCAATGCGGCGTCGCCGGTCTGTCGGCGACGGAAAAGCAGGCGTACATCCAGTTTCTCACCACCCGGGGAAAACGTATCTAAGTTGTGGTAAAATTTACGGTTTTCTCCAATCTAACGGATCGTTTTCATGGCTAAGGCAAAAGACACCGCTAAGGATGCTCCCAAGGCTCGCAGCAGCAAGGCCAAGGACAAGGCTGCCGAAAAGGCGCTGCTCGAAGGCGCGCTGACGGAAACCCCGCAACCGCTCGACGCCGAAGCCCGCAAGATGCGCCTGAAGGCGCTGATCAAGCTGGGCAAGGAACGCGGCTACCTGACTTACGCCGAAATCAACGACCACCTGCCGGACGACGTAGTCGACGCCGAGTCGATCGAAGCGATCATTTCGACCTTCAGCGAAATGAGCATCCAGGTCTTCGACGAAGCCCCGGCGGCCGAAGACCTGCTGATGTCGGACACCGCCGCCTCGGCGACCGACGATGAGGAAGTCGAAGCACAGGCCGAACAGGCGCTGTCCACCGTCGATTCCGAATTCGGCCGGACGACCGATCCGGTGCGCATGTACATGCGCGAAATGGGCTCGGTCGAACTCCTCACCCGCGAAGGCGAAATCGAGATCGCCAAGCGCATCGAGGAAGGTCTCAAACACATGATCCAGGCGATTTCCGCCTGCCCGACGACGATCGCCGACATCCTCGACATGGCGACCAAGGTCGAAGCCGATGAAATGCGCATCGACGAACTGATCGACGGCCTGATCGACCCCAACGCGGTCGAGGAAGCCCCGGCCGCCGAAACCGCCGCCATCGACAGCGAAGACGACAGCGACGACGAAGAGGATGAAGACGGTGACGAGGGCGGCGGCGCCGCCTCGGCCTCGCTGCTCCAGTTGAAAACGGAGGCCTGCGAGCGCTTCAAGGAAATCCGCGCGATCCACGCCAAGATGCAGAAGACGCTCGCCAGCAAGGGTTCGCAGGACAAGGCCTACGTCAAGCTGCTGCAGCAACTTTCCGACGAGCTGATGAACATCCGCTTCACCTCGCGCAGCATCGAACGCCTGTGCGACAGCGTGCGCGCCATGGTCGACGAAGTGCGCGGCTGCGAGCGCAAGATTCAGCAAATCTGCGTCGACCGCGTGCGCATGCCGCGTCCGCATTTCATCCAGTCCTTCCCCGGCAACGAAACCAACCTCGACTGGGTCGAGGCGGAAATCGCCGCCGCGCCGAAGACCTATGTCGCCATCCTGACCCGTAGCGCGCCGGACATCCAGGAAGAGCAGAAGAAGCTGCTCGCCCTGCAGGAACGCATTGGCATCTCGCTGAAGGAACTGAAGGACATCAACAAGCAGATGTCCACCGGCGAAGCCAAGGCCCGCCGCGCCAAGCGCGAAATGACCGAGGCCAACCTGCGCCTGGTGATCTCGATCGCCAAGAAGTACACCAATCGCGGCCTGCAGTTCCTCGACCTGATCCAGGAAGGCAACATCGGCCTGATGAAGGCGGTGGACAAGTTCGAATACCGCCGCGGCTACAAGTTCTCGACCTACGCCACGTGGTGGATCCGCCAGGCGATCACCCGCTCGATCGCCGACCAGGCACGCACCATCCGCATCCCGGTGCACATGATCGAGACGATCAACAAGATGAACCGCATCTCCCGCCAGATCCTGCAGGAAACCGGCGCCGAACCCGATCCGGCAACGCTGGCCAAGAAGATGGACATGCCGGAAGACAAGATTCGCAAGATCATGAAGATTTCCAAGGAGCCGATCTCCATGGAAACCCCGATCGGCGACGACGACGACTCGCACCTCGGCGACTTCATCGAGGATCAGACCACCCTGGCCCCGGCCGATGCGGCCATGTTCTCCAGCCTGCGCGGCGTCACCAAGGACATCCTCGACAGCCTGACGACGCGTGAAGCCAAGGTCCTGCGCATGCGTTTCGGTATCGAGATGAACACCGACCACACGCTGGAAGAAGTCGGCAAGCAGTTCGACGTCACCCGCGAGCGCATCCGTCAGATCGAAGCCAAGGCGCTGCGCAAGCTGCGCCACCCGAGCCGTTCCGACAAGCTGCGCAGCTTCCTCGACCCGACCGGCAACTAAGTTTCACGGGACTGTAGCTCAGTCGGTTAGAGCAGAGGACTCATAATCCTTTGGTCCAGGGTTCGAGCCCCTGCGGTCCCACCAAACCCACCTCCCGGCAGCAGCCGGGAGGACTTTCCGAACTTCGGCCACCGCTTCCGCCATGCTGACCCGACTGCCCAGCCTGCTCGCCGTCGCACTGCTCTGGCTGCTGCACCTGCTGCCCCTGCCCCTGCTCGCCCCGCTCGGGCGCGCGCTGGGCGGTGTGCTCTACCGCTTCGGCCGCCGCCGGCGGCGGGTCGCCGACATCAATATCGACCTCTGTTTCCCCGAGCAGGCGGCCGCCGAGCGGCGCCAACTCGTGCGCGAACACTTTGCCCTGCTCGGGCGCAGCATGCTCGAACGCGGCATCCTCTGGTGGGGTAGCCGCGCCCGTATCGAACGCCTGGTCCGCGTCCGCGGCGAGGAGAAAATCCACGCCGAACTCGCCGCCGGCCGCCCGGTGATCCTGCTCGCCCCGCATTTCCTCGGCCTCGACGCCGGCGGCGTGGCGATCACCATGCGCTTTAACATCGTCAGCATCTACTCGACGCAAAGCAACCCGGTGTTCAACAAGGTCCTGCTCGCCGGCCGCAGCCGTTTCGGCAACCAGTTGCTGCTCTCACGCCAGGACGGCGTGCGGGCAACGGTCAAGGCGATGAAGGCCGGCCGGCCGTTCTACTATCTGCCCGACCTCAACCCACGCCGCCGCGACGCGGTTTTTGTTCCCTTCTTCGGCATCTCGACCGCCACCATCACCGGCCTGCCACGCCTGGCGAAAGCGGCCGGCGCCGTCGTCCTGCCCTGCGTCACCCGCATCCTGCCGGGCAGCGCCGGCTACGAAACGACCATCGGCGACGCCTGGCCCGACTTCCCCGGCCCCGACCCGGTGGCCGACGCCGCGCGCATGAACGCCTGGATCGAAAGCGCCGTGCGCACCATGCCCAGCCAGTACTATTGGGTGCATCGCCGCTTCAAGACCCGCCCGGAAGGCGAAGCCCGCCCCTATTGACCAGCTCAGGACAGCCCATGCCCGATACCCGCCCCCCTGCCGGCAACACGCCTCCCGACGACTTCGACGGCTGGTGGAACGCCCCCGGCGACTGGTTCGAGGAACCCAACGTCCGCCGCGCCGGCTGGAGCGGCATGGTCACCTGCCGTTACGGCGACACCCTGTACTTCATCAAGAAGCAGAGCAACCACCTCTGCCGCAGCCTGCTGCACCCTTTCGGCATCCCGACCACGAGCCGCGAATTCGCCAACATCAAGCGTCTGCAGCAACTCGGCATCACCGTTCCGGAACCCGTTTTCCACGGCAGCCGGAAAACCGGCGAAGGCCATCTCGGCCTGCTGGTCACCCGCGAACTGGCGGGTTTTCGCGCCATCGCCGACGTCGGCGAACCTGACGCCGCCGAGAAGCGCCAACTGGCGATCGCCGTCGGCCACAGCATCGGCCGCATGCACCGCGCCCACCTGCAGCACAGCTGCCTCTACGACAAACACGTGATGGTCCGCTGGCAGGACGGCAAACCGGAGATCGCCCTGATCGACCTCGAAAAGTTACGCCGCCCCTACCTCGTCTGGCGCGCCGCCCGGCACGATCTCGACCAATTGCGCCGCCATCAGAAACTCTGGAACGCCGACGACTGGGCCGCGCTGCTCGCCGCGCACGGCGCGGCGCTCGGCACCTAAGCCGTGGCGACCGGGTATACTGCGAGTTTTCCGCCGGCAGCCTCTTGTTCCGGCAGGTTTTTCAAGAAGAGACACCCACTTTGGCACTGACCATCCTCGGCCTTTCCGGCGCCCTCACCCACGATCCTTCCGCCGCCCTCTACATCGACGGCAAGCTCGTCGCAGCCGCCGAAGAAGAACGCTTTGTCCGCGACAAGCATGCCAAGAACCGCATGCCCTACGAAGCCGCCCGCTTCTGCCTGGATTTCGGCGGCATCAAGCCGAAGGACGTTACCGCCGTCGCCATCCCCTTCGCGCCGATCAGCCTCGCCGACAAGGCGCGCTGGCATTACGCCAAGCGCTACTGGTACGCCCCCGACCGCGCGCTCGACGCGCTGCTCACCGGCAACCGCCGCTTCAAGCGCTACAAGAAGCGCATCGAATGGTGCCTGGCGCAGCTCGGTTTCGACCTCGCGAAGACCGAGATCATCCCGGTCGAGCACCACCTGACACACGCCTCCTCCGCCTACCACTGCTCCGGCTTCCAGGAGAAGACGGCGATCCTCGGCATCGACGGCAAGGGCGAGTACGCCACCACCTTCTTCGGCGTTGGCGAGAACGGCAAGATCCGCAAGATCAAGGAGTTCTACGACCCCGACTCGCTCGGCGGCCTGTACGGCGCGATCACCGAATACCTCGGCTTCGAGATGCTCGACGGCGAATACAAGGTGATGGGCATGGCGCCCTACGGCGACCCAACGAAATACGACTTCTCGCGCCTGGCCAAGTTCGAGAACGGCGAGCTGATCATCAACACCGACTACGCCAACGTGATCGGCTTCCGCCGCTACAAGGAAAAGGGCAAGGGTTACTACTTCTCGCCCAAGCTGATCGAATGGCTGGGCCCGATGCGCCACGGCGACATCGCCGACGACCCGTACATCCACTACGCGGCGAGCATGCAGAAGCTGTTCGAGGATCTGTCGCTGCAGATGATGGACTACTACCTCGGCGACATCCTCAAGGAAACCGGCCGCCTCGCCTTTGCAGGCGGCGGCGCGCTGAACGTCAAGCTCAACCAGAAGATCATCGCCCGCCCGGAACTGAAGGAACTCTTCGTCCAGCCGGCTTCCGGCGATGCCGGCACGGCCATTGGCGCCGCCGCCTACGTCTCGGTCGAGCGCGGCGTGCCGGTCGAGAAGATGGAACACGTCTACCTCGGCCCGCAGTTCAGCAACGAGGACGTCATCGCCGCCTGCGCCCGCCATCCGGCCAAGCCACAATACGAAGTCATCGCCAATGGCGACACCGCCGTGCCCGAGCGCATCGCGCAGATTCTGGCCGACGGCAACCCGGTCGCCTGGTTCCAGGGGCGCATGGAATTCGGCCCGCGCGCATTGGGCGGCCGCTCCATCCTCGGCTGCCCGAGCGCGCCCGGCGTCGCCGACCGGATCAACGAACAGATCAAGTTCCGCGAACGCTGGCGCCCCTTCTGCCCGAGCATGCTCGACACCGTCGGCCCGCAAATGCTGGGCAGCGACCACCCGGCACCGTTCATGACCTTCACCTTTGAAGTCGCCGACGAATGGAAGACGCGCGTGCCGGAAGTCGTCCACGAAGACGGCACCTCTCGCGCCCAGGTTTTGAAGCGCGACCACAACCCGCGCTACTACGACCTGATGAAGGCGATGGAAAAGCTGACCGGCAACGGCGTCGTGCTCAACACCTCGCTCAACCGGCGCGGCGAACCGATGATCTGCTCGCCGACCGACGCGCTGAACATGTTCTACGGCTCGGACCTGCAGTACCTGATCATGCAGGATGTGCTGGTAGTGAAATGCTGACTGAAAGGGCTGCCTGCCTCACCAGAACAAGCCGTCTGGAGGAGGGCCTGAATTACCTGAATAAGCTCGCCGAAAGGTCGCTTGGCGAATCGGCGGCGGTAAAACTCACTTTCGTTTACGGTGTACTTCTCTCCATCCTGGCTATCGCCACCAGTGGCACCTTGAATCGGGATGGCATGCTCTATGTCGAAGCTGCCAACGCTTATCTTCGAGGTGGAATCGAAGCTGCCACTGCCATATTCGCCTGGCCATTCCTTTCCATTCTCATGGCCAGCATCGCTCAATGCACTCCACTGAGCATCGAGCAAGCCGGGTATTTGCTGAATGCGCTTTTCATGGGGGGAACCGGGGCATTGCTGGTAGCTTGCGCGCAACGCTCTTTCCCGCGCGCGGCATGGGCAACCGCTATTGCATTCCTGGTCACGCCGGGAATCAACGATTACCGTCACGAGATCATCCGCGAGTTCGGGTGCTGGTTTTTCGTCATGCTCGGATTCTGGTTGGCGATCCGCTGGCAGGAAACCGGAAAGCAATTCCTGGCTTGGGCAGCCCAGTGCAGCATTGTGTTCGGTGCACTATTCAGGCCCGAGGCGATGTGCTTTCTGGTCGCCCTGATACTCTGGCAACTAAGCTCACCGTCCGTCGAATCGCGCAGGAAAAACCTGGTCACGATCACGGCCCTACCCCTATTGGGAGCCAGCGTCCTCCTCACCGCCTTCCTGCTGAATCAATTACCCAGCCAAAGACTTGTGAGTGATCTTTCGAGGTTGAATTTTCAGCGGGTCCACGACGCAGCCAAATTAATCGCCGACCACTTGCCCGATTACGCGCAACCTAACGCTCTGATCATTCTCGTATTCGGTTCTTTAGCGCTGATCCCGCTCAAATTCGTGCACGCCATGGGCATCACACTTGCCCCGCTGGTAACCCCGTTCGCCCTTGGAGAACATCCCAGGGAAATTCTCCGAGCAAGCAGCCTGTTCTCCTGGGCGGCGCTGATCAATTTGCTAATCCTTTGCGTATTTGTCACTGACCTGCAGTTCCTGCCCGGTCGCTACGTCGCGCAATGGACGTTGTTTTTCATCCCGCTTGCCGGTTACGGTCTTTACAGACTCTGGCAGCGATATCCGAGAACACGTTTGCTGATTGTTCTGCTAGCCGTCGTAGTACCGTTGAGCAACGCGATCAGCGCCCCAAGCCCGAAAATGTATTTCCGTGAAGCGGGCAACTGGCTGAAAAATAACGCCCACCGATACGAAAATATTTATATTGAAGACGGCAGAACAAGCTATTACGCCGGCCTGGGTCTATCCGCCGGTCATCCGCCAGATGACCGGGCAGCCCACGAGGCCAGATTGTTGGCCGGAGAATACGATCTGATCGCACTCCATCAACCGAAAGCCATCACGCTTCCACCCGCTTGGCTGAATGACAGGAAATTCGAACTGCTGGCGGCTTTTCGCGACAAGAAAGGCAACGCAATCCTGATCATGTCTCCGCGCAAGATCCCCGAGAAAACAAGGCAATGAAAAACTCGAACGAAGACAGCAAATACTTTGCGGCAGACCGTCCCGAAATAGTCAGCTTCGCCGCAGAACAGGGCAACTTCGGCTACGCCATCGACATTGGTTGCGCCACAGGGAAACTCGGCAAAACCCTGCTTGCGAAGAATATCGTTGCTCGCTGTGACGGTATCGAACTTACTCCTGAAGCGGCCCGGGTAGCGACGCAGAACCTGCACCAGGTATGGCCGGGTAGCCTCGAATCGAATCAGGAAAATGTCCCCTGGGAACAATACGATCTCCTGATCATGGCCGATGTCCTGGAACACCTCGCCGACCCCTGGTCGGCTCTGAAGCAGTTACGGAGCAAGACACGAACTGATTGCAAACTACTGCTCAGCATCCCCAACATCCGTCATTACAAGGTCGTTCTCCCACTACTGTTCAAGGACGAATTCCGCTACCGCGACCACGGCATCATGGATTCGACCCACCTGCATTTCTACACCGCTAGCAGCATTGTCGAGACACTGAACGAATGCGGCTGGAAAGTCACCCGCCGTGACAGTCACATGAAACGCAGCTACCGCCGCTGGTATATGCCGACCCGCCTGCTGGAGCCGTTCGTCGCCGTCCAGTACCTGCTGATGGCCGAGAAGCAATGAGCCTGCCGCTGGTCAGCGTTGCCATCCCGGCTTACCGGCACGCCCATTTCATCGAGGCGACGCTGGCCTCGGTCTGCGCCCAGACCTATCCCGAACTCGAACTGGTGCTGATCGACGACGGTTCGCCCGACGACACCCTGGAAGTCGCCCGGCGTTTTCTGGAAAACCATCAGTCGCGCTTTCGCCGCATCGTGCTCGAACGGCGCCAGAACCAGGGCGTCAGCGCCAACTCCAACGCCTGCATCGAAGCCTGCCAGGGCGAGTGGGTGCACCTGCTCGGCTCGGACGACCTGATCTACCCGGACAAAATCGCCCGCATCCAGCAGGCCATCGGCGAATGGTCGGCGCACGACCTGGCGCTGATCCACACCGATTGCGACTTCGTCGACCAGGACGGCCAGCAGCTGATCCGCAGCGGCCTCCTGCCCCGCCCCGCCCCCGGGCCGCAGGACAGCGCCTGGCGCTGGATCTTCCTGGGCGAACATTCGATCTTCAACCCGAGCATCGCCCTGCACCGGGGAAAATTCCTCGCCATCGGCGGCTTCGACCGCAATCTCGCCCTCGAAGACATCGACTGCTGGCTGCGCCTCTCGGCCAGGCACGGCATCGCCCGCCTGCCCGAAGTCCTCGCCAGCTATCGCAAACACCCCGGCAACAGCCTGCTACGCCGGGTGCGCATGCTCGGCGCGCAGTTCATCACCTACGCCAAGTTCGTCGAGGATCACCCGGGACTGGTGGCCGAAGCCGACATACGCCGGCAGTTCCGCCGCAATCTCCGGCGCTTCTGGAAACGCATGCGCAAGGCCCATCCCGGCTTGCTGCCCATGGTGCTGGGCGCCCAGTTGCGGTCCTGCTTCGTCACCCCGACCGGCGCCGATTACCGGCGCTTCGGCGAACTGCTCAACCGGGCGGCTACCTGAGCAGGGCTTCGAGCTGCCGGTTCATGGTGGCGAACACCGGCGCCAGGTCGTAACCAGCCAGCGCCCGCTGCCGGCCCGCTTCGCCCATCGCCGCACAGCGCCCGGCATCGCCGGCCAGCTCGACCATCCGGGCGGCCCAGGCGGCATCGTCATCGACCAGATAACCGGTCTGCCCATCGATGACGATCTCGGCATTGGCGCCGCAATTCGACGACACCACTGGCAAACCGGCCGCCATGTACTGCAGGACTTTCAGCGCGCATTTGCCGCGACTCCAGTCGTCGTCGCGCATCGGCGCGATCCCGAAATGCGCCGAGGCCAGTTCAGCGGCTTCGCTATCCGCCTGCCAGCGTACCGCCAGCGTCGGCAGACCGGCGTCGGGCAGGTCAAAATCGGCAATGATCTTCAGCCGCAGCCGGGGCTCGCGCTGCGCCGCCAGACGTAGCGCCGGCAGGGCCTCGACCAGGTATTTCCGGGTCGAGCTGCTGCCGATCCAGACCGCGTCGACATGTTCGCCGGCCAGCCGGATCGCCGGCTGCGCGTAGCGCTCGACCTCGACGGCGGTCGGCAGCAGGGTCACCGCCGGATTAAAACGCGCCGCCTGCGCCGCCAGAAAACCGTTGCCGGCAAAAACATGGTCGCAGGCCGCGATCATCCGCGCGAAGCGCTGCATCCGGGTCGCCGACGGCGAACCGTTGCTGTTGCAGAAAATGGCGTCGTCGAAATCGAAAACCAGGCGCCGGGCGCAGCGCCGCAGCAGCCAGTGCAGGGGCGCGGGGAAAGTCTTGCGCAGGACAACCACGACATCGGCCGCCGCTGCCGCCGCCAACAGCCGCCCCCAGGCCAGCAGGCCACCAGAGGCGCTCAGGTGCTCGACCGTCCAGCCCGCGTCGCGGAAGCGGGGAAAGAACTGCAGGGCGCGATAGCGGGTCGCCGAGGAATCCTCGCCCTTGGACAGGAACAGCAGTTTCTTCACGCGCTCACCTCCGTTTGCCACGCAGCAGCTTGCGGATCGCCTTGCGGCCGACCCAGCGCTTGAGCGCAACCTTGACATCGTAGATGACGAAGGAGAGCCGGTCGAACCAGCCCAGCCGCTTGCCCAGCCCGGAGAAATACAGGTCGAGGAAACGCTCGCGCCCCTGCCAGTGCAGCTTGTTGCAGATGCGGACCAGATCGGCCACGCGCCGATCCAGGGTCAGCGGGCGGTTGAAGGCGTGCAGCCGGCCGGTGTCGATCAGGACGAAGTCGAGCGGCTTGCCTTCGCGCTGGCGGACCAGGATGTTGCCGCCGGCCAGATCGCGGAAGAAGATGCCGCGTCCGTGCAGGTCGAGCAGGAAACGCGTCAGCTGGCGATAAGCCTCGTCCTCGGCGATGCCGCGGAACTCGCGGGCGCCGGCCGCGTAGGCGGCAAGCATTTCACGCACCGCGAAATCGGCACCGGCATGCTCGCAAACGTAGAAATTCTGCTTCAGGCTGGCGTCGCCAATCTGCTCCAACCAGGCTACCGGCATGGCTACGCCGAGATGGCGACGCAGCAGTTCGCTGCTGCCGCTCCAGCTGCGCAGGCCCTTCGACGGCTTGAAGCGGTCGAGCAGGCGCTTGTGCCAAGGCAGCGTCACCGGCTGCTTGACCACCAGTTGGCGGCCGGCGTCGCGCGGATCGGGGATGGTCCAGATCGCGTTGCGGGCATGGCGCAGGGTCGATTCGCGCTGCGGGCCGGCCAGCCGGCCCGGCTGCAATGCCTGCCAGAGCTGGCGGGCGGCTGCGCCATCGGCAGCGAGGACGACGCCCTGCCAGCCTTCCTCGCGGAAGAAGTAATGGCGGCGTCCGTCACCGACGTGCCGGTGGATCGCCAGGCCGTCGATCAGGGCCGCGCCGGGACGTAGCTCAACCGACTCGGTCAGCGGCCAGCACAGGTAGAGCGGGCTTTCGCTCGCCAACGTCGGCGGCTCGGCGGCGACCTCGCCGTCGCGCTGCAGCACCTGTGCCGCGGACAGCGCGGACACATCGTAGAGATCGACCAACGCCGCCGCCCGGCCGTTGATCGTCCACACCGCGTGGATACGCTGCGTCGCCGTGCGAAAAGCGTGGGCTTCCAGGCCTTGCCCGGCGTTCAGACGACCTTCGTAGATGCTGCCCGGGATCAGCGCGTTGAAGGCCTTTAGCGCCGCCAGTGCCGGGCGCACGCTGAAATCCGCCAGCCGGCCGGTGACCGCCGCGTAGTGGGTGATCCGCTCGAGCGCCGGATACTGCGCCACGCCGTCGTCGACCAGACCTTCGCGATGGCAGATCAACGGCCCCCACCAGGCGCCTTCGAGCGCCCCCGAAGCGGCGCAGAGCAGCAGGTAGCGGCTCAGGTAATCGGCCTGCTTCTCCTCGCTGTCGGCCAGCATGCGCTCGATCCGCGGCAGCGTCCAGAAAGCGGCCGGAGAAAACAGGCGAGGCACGCCGAAGTCGGCGCCGATGCGCTGCAGCAGTCTGGCCTTCTTGACCAGGTTCATGCGCAGCAGGCCGGCCAGCCGGGGGCCGAGGACCTTCGGGTCGTCGCGCTCCGGTTCGGTGGCCCGCTCGGCGAACAGGTTGTCGGTATGGATGTCGGGCAGGCGGCCGCGCGCCTGCAGGCCGGCCAGGATACCGATACTCCACGGTGGTTCGAAGTCGGTGATGCTCGGCCCGGCGAGCAGCAGGCCGCGCTGCCGCACTTCCTGCCAGGCGATGTCCCAGGCGCCGAAAAACCCATCCGGCGTATAGCCGGCCCAGCGCCGGCGGTTGATCGTCGAACAGGCTTCGATCATTGCCACCCGCGCCCCCCAGGCATCCAGCGTAGCGCTGACGAACTTTTGCCAGGTGGCGCCAGCGGCAGCGTCGGGCATCTTCCGCGCAGCTTCGGCCGGCTGGATGAGGTGAAGGACAACATGGAAACCGGCGTCGAGCAGACGGCCGAGCAGTCTGCCCGCCGGCCCTTCGGCGTCGCCGTAGGTGAAGTCGAGCCGGACGTTGGCGATGCCAGCCTGGTTCAGCGTAGCGATGATCCAGTCGTCGACCAGAGGATCGGGCGAGGCGGCAACACCAACGCCGGCGAAGCGCACCGGAACGGTGTGCCCGGCCGGCGGCCGATGGCCGCCCGGGAAGGCGAGGCGGCCACGCAGCAGGTAGGCCAGGAAAGGCCGCAGCATGGCCGCGCTCATCGCCGCCCCTTGCCGAGGATGGTCGGCAGATCGATCCATTCGATCTCCGTCGCCACCTTGTACAGGCGCTGGATGTTGCGCCGACGCAGGTAGCTGCCGAGCGCCCAGGGATAGATGCGCATGTCGGAGAAATCGATCAGTCCGAGCCGGTCGTCCGGCGTGACGATGACGTTGCCGATGTGCAGCGAACGGAAATAGACGCCGTTGTCGTGCAGCAACACGACCAGTCGGTTGAAGGCGTCACGCAGACGCTGCTTGCGCTCGGCCGGCAGAGTCTCCGCCGCCAGCTGACGCAGGGTCACCCCGGGCAAGGGACGATAATGCACGGCTTCGCGCTCCAGTTCGGGGATGCGCAAAACGTCGATCACCTCGGGCACCGGCACACCCAGTTTGGCCAGCTTGCGGGCATTGCTGGCAAAGCGCGTCGCATAGGGAAAGATCAGTGCCGAGGTGATCAGGCGCTTGCGCCGGAACAGCTTGAGGATCGTCCCGTCGGCCAGGAGCAACACCTTGGCGCCATGCGGGTCGGCCTCGAGTACGCGCGCGCCTTCGCTCATCGCCTGGTATTCCTGCTGCGTCAGCGTCTTCAATGCCAATTACCCGGAAAAATCGGGCGATTTTAGCATCGAAGGCGCAGCAGGTTCGTCATCTGCCGCATGGTACACTCGCGCCCACCTGCGACCGACCGTGTCGCCCTCCCCAAAGCCAAGTCATGTCGCACGACAGCGCCCAGTCCGCATCCTCGCTGAAAATCTATCTCCGGCTCCTGTCCTACGTTCGCCCCTATGTCGGCTACTTCGCGATCAGCCTGCTCGGCTTCGGCATTTTCGCCTCCTCCGAACCGATGCTCGCCTCGGTACTCAAATACTTCGTCGACGGCCTGAGCGCCCCGCCGGAAACCACGCACCACGACCTGCCATTGGTCGGCAGCGTGCAACTGATGTTCGGCGTCCCGCTGCTGATGCTGCTGATCGTCGCCTGGCGCAGCGTCGGTTCCTTCCTCGGCAACTATTTCCTGGCCAGGGTTTCACTAGGGCTGGTCAATGACCTGCGGCAGGCCCTGTTCAACAGCCTCCTGCATCTGCCGAACCGCTATTTCGACGACAACAACTCCGGCCACCTGATCTCGCGCATCACCTACAACGTCACCATGGTGACCGGCGCCGCCACCGACGCCATCAAGGTCGTCGTCCGCGAAGGCCTGACCGTGATCTTCCTGTTCGGCTACCTGCTGTGGATGAATTGGAAACTGACCGCCGTAATGATCGTCATCCTGCCCGTCATCGGTGCCATGGTCAGCCGCGCCAGCCGCAAGTTCCGCAAGCAGAGCAAGCAGATCCAGGCGACGATGGGCGAACTGACGCATGTCGCCTCGGAAACCATCCAGGGTTACCGCGCCGTCCGCAGTTTTGGCGGCGAGCCCTACGAAGCCAAACGCTTCAAGGCGGCGAGCGAAGACAACATGCGCAAGCAACTGCGCATGGTCAAGACCGGCGCCACCTTCACGCCGGCGCTGCAACTGGTTTCCTTCTCGGCGATGGCGGTCCTGCTGACACTGGTCCTCTACCTGCGCGGCGACGCCACGGCCGGCGACCTGGTCGCTTACATCACCGCTGCCGGCATGCTGCCGAAGCCGATCCGCCAATTGTCGGAAGTCAGCTCGACGATCCAGAAAGGCCTGGCCGGTGCCGAGAGCATCTTCGCCCAGCTCGACGAACAGCCCGAGGAAAACCGCGGCACCGTCGAACGCGAGAAGATTACCGGCCGGCTCGAGGTGCGCGAACTGAGCTTCAGCTACCCCGGCAGCGAACAGCCGGTCCTGCGCAACATCAGCTTCACCGCCGAGCCGGGACAGATGATCGCCCTGGTCGGCCGTTCCGGCAGCGGCAAGTCGACGCTGGCCAACCTGATCCCGCGTTTCTACCAGCACGGCACCGGCGCCATCCTGCTCGACGGCGTCGATGTCGAGGATTACACACTGCGCAACCTGCGCCGCCACCTCGCCCTGGTCAGCCAGCAGGTGACGCTGTTCAACGACACCGTCGCCAACAACATCGCCTACGGCGACCTCGCCGGCTGCCCGCGCGAAGACATCGTCGCCGCTGCCCGCGCCGCCTACGCCGACGAATTCATCGATCGCCTATCCGACGGCTACGACACGCTGATCGGCGAGAACGGCGTGACGCTCTCGGGCGGCCAGCGGCAACGCCTGGCCATTGCCCGCGCCATCCTCAAGAACGCGCCGTTGCTGATCCTCGACGAAGCGACCTCGGCGCTCGATACCGAATCCGAACGGCACATCCAGGCCGCCCTGGAAACCGCCACCGCCAACCGGACGACGCTGGTGATCGCCCACCGCCTGTCGACCATCGAACGCGCCGACCAGATCCTGGTCATGGAGCGCGGCGAGATCGTCGAACGCGGCAGCCATGCCGAACTGCTCGCATTGAACGGACACTACGCCCGTCTGCATGCGATGCAGTTCAACGAAATGAGTTAGGCGGCAGGCAAGCGCTCGTCGAGCCATCGATAAAGCACCGACTCGACCGGCCAATTGCGCAGGAAACGCGCCCGGTCGCGCCGCCAGGCACGGGCAAAGGCCGCCGCCGAGCGATGCTGGCACATCGCGTCGAGATCGATCAACACGACCCGCCCATCGTCCCAGAGCAGGTTGCTCGCCTTGAGGTCGCCATGGCTGATGCGCAATCCGTGCAGTTGCGCAAACAAGGTCTGCAGCGCTTCACCGATTGCCGGCGCCGGCGGCTGTTGCGGATCGAGCGTATCGAGCAGGCTGTGCCCGGCGCAATGCTCGGTCACCAGGAAGGCCCGCCCGCGCAGCGGACCGAGACGCTCCTCGATCACCGCCAACGGGCGCGGCGTAGCGATGCCGTAGAACCCCAGGCGATGCGCCTCGCGCCAGGAATGCCAGGCCCGGCTTGGCCGCCATGCCCGGGACAACGCATGCCGCCAGTGCTTCAGGTTGTAGCGCTTGACGACCAACTGCCGGCCACCGGCCGCAATCGCCGCGACCGTGCAAGTGCCTCCGCTTTTCAGGCGAACACCATTCTCCAGCGAGTGATCGGGCCGCTTCAGGAAATCCCGGAGCAAGGGTTCCGCCAGGCGCTCGAATACCAGCAGACGCGAGACGCTCCGTTCGACCGCAAATTGCGTGCAGTCCCGCCCCACTTTGCCGAGAAACGCCTGCAGGCGCGTCGCCCGTGCCGAATCTACTGCCTGCTGCAAAGCCCCGGCAGGCGGCAGGGTCGCACCGGCCTGCGCGGCGTAAGCATCGAGCCAAGGCTGGCGCCTGGCATCCCAGGCAGGCGCTAGCTGAGCAAAGAGAATCGCCAGGTTGGCGGTGACCTCGGCCTGGCTCAGCGGGCGTGATGGGCGCACGGCAGCGACGGCATCGCCGTCGATGACGTAGGCCTTGCCGTCGGCGAAGAGGAAATTCCCCAAATGCAGGTCGGCCTGCGCCAGCCCGGCGGCGTGCATGCGCGCCAGCAGAGGCATCGCCAGCCCCAGCAACCTTTGTCCTCGGCCATCCGGATCGACGCGCCAGACTGCCGCCAGATCCTCGGCGTCGGCAATCAGCGCGGTCATCAAGGCGTGGCCGCCACCGGCCAGGGCTTGCGCTTCGATCAAGGCCGGGGTCGGCACGCCGGCCGCGAGCAAGGCCCGGATGCCGTCCAGTTCGCGCTGCCAGTGTCGCTCACTGGCGCTGGCGATAAACAGCTTGACCAGCACCGGTGCGCCGTCCAGGCTGCCCGCGCCAACCAGGCGTTTGCCGGGCAAAACCCGCAACAGGCGATCAACGCGCACGATCCGCCCGTCGGCCAGGGCCAGCGCGCAAGGCAGGTCCGGCGTGCGCCCGGCGGCGCGCAGTTCGGCGGCGCGCAACACCTCGGCCATCAGCGATCCAGACTGGCGTCGGCGAGGATCGCCTCGGCGTCGATGCCGCGCAGCTTGTCCTTGAGCCGGGCGCCGCCCCGCCGGATGTTGGTGGCGCTGGTACCAAGTTCGGGGTTGAGGATCATCGTCGCGTGGTTGAGATGGTCGACGTACTGGCCAAGTTCGACCGACTCGAGGAATTTCATCCGGTAACCGGCGCTGATCATCTTGCGGAACATGACGCTGCCAGCAGCATCGCCACCGTCGGAAAAGCCCGTGTGCAACTCGCGAATGACATCGGTCCGGTACATCGCGCAATGGCTGCGCAGGTAGTGCAGGCTTTCGTCGAAGCGCTCGGCGCGGAAACTGCGCTTGCCGGTCAAGCGGAACAGGGCAAGTTTCCAACCCTGCTCGAACAGCCGCCCCCAGCGCTGCAGCGGCGTCTTGCTCTCCAGCTTCCAGGAACCGACACCGGCCAACCGATCGTCTTCGGCAAACGGTGCGAGCAGCACGTCGATCCACTCCGGACGCCGAACGAAGGTATCGGTATGGATCGACAGCACGTAGGGCGTCGTCACCCGGATCAGCGCCAGGTCGAGCGCGCGCGAGTGCGACAGCGGCGCGTTGTCATCGGCCTCGGGGGCCCGCTCGATCAGCTCGATCCAGTCGAGCGAACGCAAGTATTCCAGCGAGGCATCGCCCGAAGCGTTGTCGATCGCGATGACATGGACCTTGCTGAAATCGGTATGGCGGCGCAGCAGGCGCAGGCAGATCTTGGTGATTTCCGGCGTCTTGTAGTTCGGCACCAGAATGGTGACCTGTTTGCCCTGCCCGGTCACGCTCATTTCAGCAGCCCTTCGCGCTGCAGCAGATCGCGCAGGGCGACTGCCGTCAGCCGGTTGCCTTCGGCGTTCATGTGGCCGCCGATTTCCGACGGACGCCAGAAGGTCTTGACCTCGGGATGCTTGGCCAACTGTTCAACGAAAACCGGCCCCATGTCGATCACCGGCATGCCCAGGCGCTTTGCTTCGGCCATCGCGAAATCAGTGATCTCGGCGTATTTCGACTCTTCCTCGTCAAGCACGTCGCGGATCGGAAAATTGACCCAGACCGGCGTCCCGCCGTCGGCGCGGACGCTGGCGACGAAGCGTTCCATGATGCCGGTCAGCGTGCGCCGGCCGAGCGAGCCCGGATCGCGGTCGCGTTTGATGCGGTCGGCCAGTGCCCGCTTGAAGACGGCCAGCGCGTACGAGTAATGCCAGCCGCCGATCTGCTGGCGCCCGCTGCGGTAATCGTCGATCAACGCCTCCGGTGTCGGCACCGGCACGTGGGTCAGTTGCAGCGACCCGTCGTTGCCCATCGGCACGAACATCGGCTTGGCGTAATCGCGGAAGCTGTAGGTATTGCGGTTGTAGTCGAGCGCATAGAAGCCGAGGACGACGACGTCCGGCTTGTAAGGTTTGCCGTAGTGCTCGTACATCAGGTAGTTCTGGTCGGTGCCGGTGGCCGACACCGCGTAGTTCATGATTTCCCAGTCGGGCAGCAGCGCGGCCAGCTGGTAGGCGTAGGTCTCGTCGTTGCTGACCCCGTGACCGAAGGAATAGCTGTCGCCGACGATCATCAGGCGCCGCTTGCCGGCCGGCTTGTCGAGCGCGAATTCCTGGTGGTTGCGCATGCCCGCCGAATTGGTGCGGATTGCCCCCATGTGCTCCGGCGTGACGTCGATGTTCGGCGCATTGCGCCAACCAACGTTGGCGTCGTAGGCGAAACGCTGGTCGAAATTGACCTTGCCGTCGGCCAGGCGCGCCTTGACCCAACGCCATTCGCGGGTCACCGACAGATCGGCGTGCGGCGGCACGTCGTCGCTCAGCGCGTAGTAGAGCCGGGTGCCACCTTCGAGCAGGAGCAGGGTGACAAGAACGTTGAGGAGAATGATCTTGAAGGTTTTCATGGCGATCTGGCAGATGCGGGACCGGGCATTATAAGTCGCCTCGGCGCGCGGCTGGCGGCGTTGGTATACTCCGCAGGTTTTGATCGGCCCGAAAAGCGAGTCCAATGAATCTGATCGGCATTTCTGCCCACTACCACGACAGCGCCGCCGCCCTCATCCGCGACGGCCGGATCGTTGCGGCCGCCCAGGAAGAGCGCTTCACGCGCAAGAAGCACGACCCCGATTTTCCCGCGCACGCCATCCGCTACTGCCTGCAGGAAGCCGGGCTGACGCTGGCTGACATCGACGGCGTCGTCTATTACGACAAGCCGCTGATCAAGTTCGAACGCCTGCTCGAAACCTACCTCGCCTACGCGCCGAGCGGTTTCGTCTCCTTCATCAAGGCGATGCCGGTCTGGCTCAAGGACAAGCTCTATCTCAAGCAGACGCTGAAGAAGGAACTGGCCAGACTCGGCGGCTGCAAGGAAGCCGAAGTGCCGCCGCTGCTGTTCACCGAGCACCACCAGGCGCACGCCGCTTCCGCCTTCTTTCCCAGCCCGTTCGAGAAAGCCGCCGTGCTGTGCATGGACGGGGTCGGCGAATGGGCGACCACCTCGGTCTGGCTCGGCGAAGGCAACCAGCTGACGCCGCTCTGGGAAATGAACTTCCCGCACTCGCTCGGCATGCTCTATTCGGCCTTCACCTACTACACCGGGTTCAAGGTCAATTCCGGCGAATACAAGCTGATGGGGCTCGCTCCCTATGGCGAGCCGAAGTACGTCGATCTGATCCTCGACAAGCTGATCGACCTCAAGGAAGACGGCACCTTCCGCATGGACATGCAGTACTTCAACTACGCCACCGGGCTGACCATGACCAACGACCGCTTCGCCGAACTGTTCGGCGGGCCGGCACGGCAGCCGGAATCGGCGATCAGCCAGAAGGAGATGGACCTCGCCCGCTCGATCCAGGCGGTGACCGAGGAAATCGTCCTGCGCCTGGGGCGGACCGTGCACCGCGAACTCGGCGTCGACCACCTGTGCCTGGCCGGCGGCGTTGCGCTGAACTGCGTGTCCAACGGCCGCCTGCTGCGCGAAGGGCCGTTCAAGGAAATCTGGATTCAGCCGGCGGCGGGCGACGCCGGCGGTGCCATCGGCTGCGCGCTGGCCGCCTACTATGCGAAGAGCGGCGCCGCGCGCGTGCCGGAAGCCGGCGACAGCATGCAGGGCAGCTACCTTGGCCCGCGCTACGCGGCCGACGAGATCCGCCGCCAGCTCGACGAGTACGGTGCCGTCTACCGGGAACTCGACGACAACAGCTTCTTCGACCAGGTTTCCGACGTTCTCGCCGACGAGAAGGTGGTCGGCTGGTTCCAGGGCCGCATGGAGTTCGGCCCGCGCGCCCTCGGCGGCCGTTCGATCATCGGCGACCCGCGCAGCCGCAACATGCAGTCGGTGATGAACCTGAAGATCAAGTACCGCGAATCCTTCCGCCCCTTCGCCCCGTCGGTGCGCGCCGAGAAGGTCGGCGAATGGTTCGAGCAGGAAAGCGCCAGCCCCTACATGCTGATCGTCGCGCCGGTGCGCGAGGACAAGCGGATCGCGATGACTGCGGAAGAAGAGAAGCTGTTCGGGATCGACAAGCTGAACGTGCCGCGCTCGCAGATTCCGGCGGTCACCCACGTCGATTACTCGGCGCGCATCCAGACCATCCACCAGCAGACCAACCCGCGCTACTACCGGCTGATCGAAGCTTTCGAGGCGAAAACCGGCTGCCCGGTGCTGATCAACACCTCGTTCAACGTGCGCGGCGAACCCATCGTCTGTACGCCGCAGGATGCCTACCGCTGCTTCATGCGCACCGAAATGGACACGCTGGTGATCGAGAACTTCGTCCTCGCCAAGTCCGACCAGCCCGCCTGGGAAGGCGACGAAAGCTGGAAGGACGAGTTCCAGCTCGACTGACGCGCCCCGGAGAACCAACCATGTCTCATGAAATCCCCGTCCTCGACCGCAAGGGTCTGCGCGACTTCGGCCTGCTCACCGGCGCCCTGTTCGCCGGCATCTTCGGCCTGCTGCTGCCCTGGCGTTTCGGCTGGGCCTGGCCGCTCTGGCCTTGGCTGATCCTGGCCGTCCTCGGTGGCCTGGCGCTCATCGCGCCGCTGGCGCTCAATCCCATCTACAAGGTCTGGATGCGTTTCGGCCTGGTGATGGGCGCGATCATGTCGCGCCTCATCCTCGGCATCGTCTTCTTCCTTGTCGTCACGCCGCTCGGCCTGCTCATGCGCGCCCTCGGCAAGGACCCGATGCACCGCCGCTTCGACCGCGAGGCCGCAAGCTACCGCGAGCTGATCGGCGCCAACAAATCCAATTCCCTCGACAAACCTTTCTAGGCGGCAACATGCTCGAACTTCTGAAAGACCTCTGGGCCTTCATGCAGGTCCGCAAGAAATACTGGCTGGCGCCGGTCATCATCGTCCTCCTGCTGCTCGGCGGACTGCTCGTGCTGTCGCAGGGCTCGGCCATCGCCCCCTTCATCTACACGCTGTTCTGACCTACTCGCGGCCGGCGAAGAAGGCCAGGATGCGGCGCAGCCGCCGCTTGTCGGCGCCGGTCAGGCGCTGCCGCTCGACGTAGTCGAGGTAGAAGCGCAGCCGCTGGGTGCGGCTCAGCGCGTACTTGCCAACCTTGTCGAGGCAGGCGAGGTCCTTGACGATGCGGTAGCCAAGAAAAGGCTGCATCCAGAAACCGCCGTTCGGGCAGTCGATCAGATAGAGCTGCGGCGTCTCGCCGCCGGTGACCAGCAGGTTGCGCCACTTCAGGTCGTTATGCACGAAGCCGTGCGCGTGCATGGCGCGCGTACAGGCGGCAAGCTGCGTCGACACGGCAGCCACCCAGGCGCGGTCGCGCAGGCGCGGGTCGTCGCGTTTCGCCAGTTGCGCCAGGTCAACCGTGTCGCGCAGCTCCTCGGTAACCAACGCGGCGCGCACGAAGCGCCCGGCGTTGCGTTCCTGGCCCCAGGCAACCAGCGTCGGCGTCGGCAGCCCCCAGGCGTGGAAGCGTTGCAGGTTGCGCCATTCCTTGACCGCCCGCTGCGGCCCGAAGAGGTCGCGCAGGCCGAACCAGCGGCGCGCCAGCTTGCGCCGGCCGATGGTGTAACGTTTGACGTAGTAGAGGATGCCGTCAAGGCGCAGGCGGATGACTTCGGACTCGGGATCGGCCGTCACCCGCTCGCCCTGCAGCGCGAACACCGCGTCGAGCGAGGCGAAAGCAGCACCGGCCTCGCCCGTCGCATAGTCCGGATTGACCTGCCAGTCGATCACGAACCGCCCCCGGCCGGCAGGTATTTGCGCCGGTATTTCGCAAGCAAGCGCTCACCTTCGGCATGCAGGTGGGCAAGCAGCGCCTGTTCGTCGCGCAGCACCTCGCGCAAGGGCCGGGCGAAGTAGTCGCGCAGGAAGCGCAGCCGGTCGCGTTGCGTCAGGCCGATTTCCAGCGCCGAGAAGTAGAGCCCGGCGAGATCCTTGTCGCGCCAGCGGCGCGGCGTCTGCGGACGAATCTGGGCGCGGTGCAGGTCGATCAGCGATAGCTTCAGCGCGGCGGCGGTGGGCGCCGGGTCGAGGTGGAGCAGGAAGTGGCAGAGGTAGCAGTCGCGGTGATTGACGCCACCGCGATGCATCTTGCCGACCATCGCGGCGACGCGGCGGATCAGCGCCCGTTTGAGCGCCGGGACGGGCGGGTTAGTCGGCCACTCGCGGCAGTAATCCTCCAGGCTGACGGTCGGCGCCAGTTCCTCGGTGACGATGAACGAATGTTCGCGCGCCGGGTTGGCGCCGCGCCGCCCGTAGGCGACGGCGCGCATGGTGTCGACGCCGAGTTCCTCCAGGCGACGGATCGCCCGCCATTCGTTACCGGCACCGAGCACCGGCAGGCGCAACGAGACGAGGTTCTTGACGATCTCGCCCCAGCCGACGCCGCGATGAATCTTGACGAAATAACCGCGCCCTTCGACTTCGGTGCGGAAGGTACGGCGCCCGTCGAGCTCGCGGAACACCTCGCCTTCCAGCCGGTCGACCGCGGCAAACGCATCCTGCCCAGCCCACAGGCGGTCGAAGGGCGGCGCCAGTGTTAGTTCGTCGCGCACGGGCCGTCCTTGAGGATGATTTCAGCGGCGCGCTCGGCGTTGCTGTAGATGTCGGCGCTTTCCGCCCAGGCCAGTGCGTTGCGCTGCCAGACGGCGCGTTGCGCGCGGTCGACCAGCATTTCCTGCAGAAAACCGTCCAGCGTCGCCTGGGCAAAAGGCTCCGGGATCACCCGGCCGCCCGCCGCCTCGTCGATGTAGTGCGCGTAACCGCAGACCGCCGAGCAGAGCACCGGCAGCCCGGCGACCAGCGCTTCGAGCAACACCGTGCCGGTGTTTTCGTTGTACGCTGGATGGACCAGCAGGTCGGCGCCGAGCAGAAAGCGCGGGATGTCGTCGCGGCCGGCCAGGATATCGACCTGCCCGGCCAGCCCGAGGCCTGCCGCCATGCGCTGGAACTGGCTCGGCTCGTCCTGGCCGATGGCGATCAGCCGGGTCCGCCCGCGCAGGTCTTCCGGTAGATGCGCCAGCGCCTGGAGCGAGCGGTCCAGCCCCTTGGTCTTGAAGCCCGAGCCGATCTGCAGGAGCAGCAGGTCGTCGTCGCCGAGGCCGAATTCGGCGCGGAACGCGGCGCGGATCGCCGGCGCCTCGGGCGGCGCCCGGCGGTCGCGGGCGATACCCGGCGGCAGCAGGTGGAAACGCGACTTCGGCGTCGCGTAGTGTTTTTCAAAAAACGGCTGCTGCACCTGCGAGATCATCAGGATTTCGGTCCGGCTCTCGGGCGCGAACACCGCCCGCTCATACGCCGCAAAATGCCGGTAACGGCCGGACAGGCGGTAGAGCGGGTTGCGCAGCGTCTGCGCCTTCTCTTCGTAGCAGGGGTCGGCGGCGAAATAGACGTCGAGGCTCGGCATCTTGTTGAAGCCAACGACGCGCTCAGCCGGCCGCTGCGCCAGATCGCGCGCCACCCAGGCGGAGAATTTCCCGTAGCGGCGGGCGTTGGTCAGCGCCCGCACCGGCACCGTGACCACCTCGAAACCGGCCGGCACTTCGCCCTGCCAGGACAAGGTGTAAACCCGGATGGCGTGGCCTCGCGCCTGGCAGGCCAGGGCGATGCGCAGGAAATCGCGCTGCAGGCCACCAAACGGAAAGTATTTGTAGAGGCAGAAAGCCAGTTGCATGGGCGCCGAAGCCGCATAAGTCAGGCGGCGGATTTTACTGGCAAACCCGCCCGCCGGTCACGCCGGACGGTCAGCTACGGCGGGCCAGCATCTTCTCCTGGATCGCCTTGATGATGCCTTCGCCGATCAACCGCACTTCGATTTCGTCGACGCGGTCGAACTTTTCGCTCTCGATCTCGGCGCGCTTGGTGCGCGGCAGGTTGCCGAGAATGCGGTCGCGCACCGCATCTTCCTCAACGAGATGAAGCAGCTTGCCGAGGTCGTAGGAATCGATGCGAGAGAGCACGGCCTGGATCGAATTGGCATCGGCGAACTCGATGTCGCTGATGTCGCAGAATTCTTCCGGTGCCTTCATCCGCCGCTCCTGGAAGAATTTCTTGCCCTTCTCGTCGAGCAGGCGGATCACCTCCGACTTGCGGAAGGTGAACAGGTCCTCGGTCAGCTCATTGCGCGCCAGTTTCTGAAGGACACGATTGCGGTCGAGATCGACCATCGCCGCGAAATCATCGACGCTGATGTACTCATACTCCAGCTTGCCGTTGTCGGGATCGGCCTCACCCGCCTTGCGCGCCTTGGCGACGATGTCGCCGGGCGAGAAAACGACGCACTTGGCCCCATCGCGGTCCTCGTCGAGCTGGATCAGGTGCAGCATCAGCAGCTTGCCCAGGATGTGCCGGATATGCACGTCGGAGTGCCCGAACAACTGCCGCGCCTGCGCGAAAACAGCAGCTAGCGCCGGCCGCGCGATGACCGGCTGCGAAGCGCTCCGGGCATCCGCCTTGCGCGCGGGAGCCGGTAGCTGCGCGGCGCCGACCAGACTGAGCAGTTGGGCGTAGGTGACGATCTCCGGCTGGAAATTGACCCGCGAGGCGATCACCTCACTCGACCGCAAGGCACGCTGCGCCAGGGTCTGCAGGATACCGCGCAACAGCTTCGGCGTATGGCGCAGGGCGGCATCCAGCCCTTCCGCATCAATCAGGTAGAACTCGCAGTAAGTCTTGGCGACCGCATTATCGGTCCGCTGGCAGTTAAGCAGTTGCGGCGTGGCGCCAAACACATGGCCGCGCGACAAGGTCTCGACCACCACCCGTTTCTCCTCGCGCACCATGTACAAATCGACTTCACCTTCCTTGATCACATACAGGTGACTGCTCGGCATCCCTTCCGTGTACAACACATCGCCCGCATAAGCCCGCAACTGCGTCGCCGGCAGATCGTCATCAATAGGCAAATCAGCCGGTTTGAGGGGGGTGGCGTGGGCACGCATGAGCAGCTCCAAGTCTTTTTCAAAAGTGACACTATATTTTTATTGATGTTTTTGTCAAATAACAAACCCACAATCCATACTCGGGCTAGCTTGACAGCAAGAGGATACAACGCCGCTCCTGGCCGTACCGCAATTCAGCGTACAGCGTTCGTCTTCGACATTTCGATATGAAAACAACGTGATAGTTGCACCACCATGCGGAGTGGATTAGGCTCTCAAACTCGTCCATCGTGATTCTCCTTTCATGTGCTTGGCGGCTCACGAAGCGGAGTTTCCTCCGATGGACTCCCGAATAGGCCAAATGTCCAATGCATCCCGGCCAAACCAGGGGCCTCCCTTGGCAGGCTGGGGCGCATTCACAGTGAGTACGCAGCCCATTTACACGAACGTCATCGAAAGAGCTTTAAATAGACCAGACCCAAACCTGCGACTCAGAGCAGTCTAGCGGTAAGCAGCACTCCACGCTTCGCGAAATGCCAAATGCGGTTGAAGAGAGCCCCGCGAACTCTTAATATGGGCGAACCCGTGACCCGTATCGCCGTCAGGGAATTCATCCGGGATCACCATTCGATGCCGCGACCCCTCAACTGACAGTAACGAACCCGGCATCAGCCGGCCACCTTGAACAGATGGAGAAAAAAATGCAGAACCAGTCCCTCAAGCCCGTCATCGCCTTGTCGCTGGCAATCGCCACGCTCGCTGGCTGCGCCTATTCGCCCCCGATCGGGACGGAGCCCGGTGCCACGCCGCCGCGTATTGTCTCCGACAAGAACGACCCCAAGAAACTGATCTGGGATAACCCCGGCGCCTTCGGCCCCGTGCCCGCCAGCGAAATGGCGCGTGGCGAAAAGGCCTGCAGTAGCATGGATACGGCCGAGCAGAAGTTCTACCCCAAAGGTTTCCACCCGAAGGCGGAAAACGTCCAGGGGCAAGCGTTCAAGGACGGCGGTTTCTTCTGCGTCCCCAAATAAACCCCTAGCTGCCACACGCCTTGGCGTGTGCAGCAAACAACAACAAAAAACCCGCTGGCAAGCAGCGGGTTTTTCATTTTCATGTTTCTGGTGGTGATGGGCAGAATCGAACTGCCGACCTATGGGTTATGAATCCATCGCTCTAACCGTCTGAGCTACATCACCACACTTGGAGGGCGCGAATTATAGTTGGCGGCTGGCGGCGCGGTCAACCGCGTTATAATGCGCAACTTTTTGGCGCGACGCTTGCCGAAGCGGCGCCTCTGATTTTAAAAAGATTTTCCCCATGCCCAAGAAACTATTCATCCGCACTTTCGGGTGCCAGATGAACGAGTACGACTCGGACAAGATGGCCGACGTGCTCAATGCCGCCGAAGGTATCGTCAAGACCGACAACCCCGAGGAAGCCGACATCATCCTGTTCAACACCTGTTCGGTGCGCGAGAAGGCGCAGGAGAAGGTGTTCCACGATCTCGGCCGGGTCCGCCACCTGAAGCAGAAGAATCCCGACCTGGTGATCGGTGTCGGCGGCTGCGTCGCCAGCCAGGAAGGCGACGCCATCGTCGCCCGCGCGCCCTACGTCGATGTCGTGTTCGGGCCGCAGACGCTGCACCGGCTGCCGCAACTGATCGCCGAGCGCAAGGCGAAGGGCAAGGCGGCGGTCGACGTTTCCTTCCCCGAGATCGAGAAGTTCGACGCCATGCCGCCGGCCGAGGTCAAGGGCGCCAGCGCCTTCGTCTCGATCATGGAAGGCTGTTCCAAGTTCTGCACCTTCTGCATCGTTCCGTACACGCGCGGCGGCGAAGTGTCGCGGCCGTTCACCGACATCCTCACCGAAGTCGCCGACCTCGCCGCGCACGGCGTCGGGGAAGTCACCCTGCTCGGCCAGAACGTCAATGCCTACCGCGGCGACATGGAAGGCACCGACGAGAAGGCCGACCTGGCGCTGCTCATCGAGTACATCGCCGAGGTGCCGGGGATCGAGCGCATCCGCTACACCACCTCGCATCCGCGCGAGATGAGTCAGCGCCTGATCGACACCTACCTCAAAGTACCGAAGCTGGTCTCGCACCTGCACCTGCCGGTGCAGTCTGGTTCCGACCGCGTGCTGGCGGCGATGAAGCGCGGTTACACGGCGCTCGAATACAAGTCGGTGGTCAGGAAGCTGCGCGCCGCGCGGCCGGACATCTCGCTGTCGTCCGACTTCATCGTCGGCTTCCCGGGCGAGACCGACGAGGATTTCGAAAAGACGATGAAGCTGATCGACGATGTCGCCTTCGACGCTTCCTTCTCCTTCATCTACAGCCCGCGCCCGGGCACCCCGGCGCTCGAACTGGAAGACAGCACGCCGCCGGACGTCAAGTCGGCGCGCCTGGCCCGGCTGCAGAAACGGATCGACGAACTGGCGCAAACGGTCAGCCAGGCCATGGTCGGCAGCGTCCAGCGGGTACTGGTCGAAGGCCCGTCGAAAAAAGACCCGAACGAACTGGCCGGGCGCACCGACAACAACCGGATCGTCAATTTCGTTGGCAATGCGCGATTGGTCAATCAATTCGTCGATGTTAGGATTTTGCAATCCTTGTCACACAGCCTGCGGGGCGAAATTGTCATCAAGGAAGACTAATCCGGGGGGATACCAATGCAGATGATCTTTCAAAGAACCACCGTCAAGGCCGCTCCGGCCTTTGTCATCGCCGCCCTGTTGGCGGCCCCGGTCGGCGCCCAGCCGTCCGGTTACAAGCTGGGCGGCGGCGATGTGCCGGTCGGTGGCTCGGCGAGCACCGAAGGCGCCAGCGGCGAAGCGATGCAACTCGAGAAATGCAGCGCGCCGATCGGCGCGTTGGCCGTCGCCGAACCGCAGGAATACGTCGGTAAGGCGCTCAACGAAATCGGCCTCTCCTCGCCGACTGGCCTGATCCGGCTGATGATCCAGCAGTCCAACTGCTTCGTCGTCGTCGAACGCGGTGTCGCCATGCAAAACCTGATGCAGGAACGCCAACTGGCGCAAAGCGGCATGCTGCAGGGCGGCAACAACATGGGCGGCGGCCAGATGCTGACCGCCGACTACGTGCTGACGCCTGACGTCGTCTTCTCGCAGAGCGACGCCGGCGGCGTCGGCGGCGCGCTGGGCGGCATCGGCGGCGTCTTCGGGGTCGGCGGCATGATCGCCGGCGCTATCGTCGGCGGCGTCAAGTTCAAGCAGGCGCAGACCTCGATGCTGGTTGCCGACGCCCGCTCCGGCGTGCAGATCACCGCCGCTTCGGGCAGCGCCGAGAAATCCGATTTCGGCCTCGGCTTCCTCGGCGCCGGTGGCGGCGGTTTCGGCGCCCTTGGCGGTTACGCCAACACGGCGCAGGGCAAGGTCGTCGCCACGTCCTTCCTCGACAACTACAACAAGATCGTCATCGCCATGCGCGACAACCCGGCGCTCAAGCGCACGGCAACAACCACCGCGCAACAGGCCGGCAACATCCGCCAGGCCGGCGCCGTCTTTGCCGCCGGCGACGTCCTGCAGCCGAAGATCGGCGGCATCAAGCTGTACGCTGCGCCGAACGGCCAGGGCAAGCCGCTGAAGACGCTGGCCAAGAGCGACGAGATGGTGGCGCTGGGCGAAGAGCAGGAAAAGTTCATCAAGGTGCAAGGCGCCAACTTCGAGGGCTGGATCGACAAGACCATGCTGCGCAAACAGTGAACACCCGGCGCCCGCGCCCTGCACGACCGGTCGAGATTGCTCTCGCGCCGGTCGACAATGCCCAGCTCGCCAACCTGTGCGGGCCACTCGACGAAAACATCCGGCAGATCGAAACCGGCTTCGACGTCGTCATCCGCCGCCGCAACGAGCGTTTCTCGATCACCGGCGACCAGGCGCAGCTCACCGCCGACGCGCTGCGCCATTTCTACGCGCTGGCCCGCGAGGCGCTCTCGGTCGACGAAATCCAGTTGGGCCTGATCGAACTGACCAACGCCCCGGTACGCCGCATCGGTGCCGCCGAAACGGCGCACGACGGGCCGCAACTGGTCACCCGCAAGTCCGAACTGCACGGCCGCACACCGCGCCAGGTGGCCTATCTGAAGGCAATTCAGGAACACGACATCACCTTCGGCATCGGCCCCGCCGGCACCGGCAAGACCTATCTTGCCGTCGCCTCCGCCGTCGACGCCTTCGAGCGCGACCTGGTGCAGCGCATCATCCTGACCCGGCCGGCGGTCGAGGCCGGCGAACGGCTCGGCTTCCTGCCTGGCGACCTGACGCAAAAGATCGACCCCTATCTGCGGCCGCTCTACGACGCGCTCTACGACCTGATGGGCCACGACCGCGTCGCCAAGCTCTACGAGAAGCACGCCATCGAGATCGCGCCGCTCGCTTTCATGCGCGGGCGCACGCTCAATCACGCCTTCATCATCCTGGATGAAGCGCAGAACACGACACCGGAACAGATGAAGATGTTCCTCACCCGCATCGGCATCGGCGCCAAGGCCGTGGTCACCGGCGACGTCACCCAGATCGACCTGCCGCGCGGTCACAAGAGCGGCCTCAAGGAAGCCGTCGACGTGCTGCACGACGTGCGCGGCATCGCCTTCACCGAATTCAGAAAGGAAGACGTCGTGCGCCACCCGCTGGTCGCCCGCATCGTCGAAGCCTATGAAAACCGCCAGCAGACGACTTAACCTCTCCGTGCAATACGCCTGTAACCGCGACGGCCTACCCTTGCGGGCGGATTTCGTGCGCTGGGCGAGGGCGGCGCTGGACGGCGGCGGCGAGGTGACGATCCGCCTCGTCGAGCCCGACGAAGGACAGGCGCTGAACGCCGAATACCGTGGCAAGGACTACGCGACCAATGTGCTGTCCTTTCCCTACGAGACGGAACCCGTCGTCATGGGCGACCTCGTCATCTGTCCTGCCGTCGTCGCCCGCGAGGCCGCCGAGCAGGGCAAGCCGGCGGCGGCGCATTACGCCCACCTGACGGTGCATGGTATGCTGCATTTGCAGGGCTGGGACCACGAGGACGACGCGGAAGCCCGCGCGATGGAAGACGAAGAAAGGAAAATACTAGCCGCACTGGGTTATGCCGACCCGTATGCGGATTGACCATCATGGACAGTGACAGTAAACCCGGTTTCATCGAACGCCTGACCTCCCTGCTGCTGCGCGAACCCGAAGACCGCGCGCAGCTCATGCAGACCCTCCACGCCGCCTACGAGCGCAACCTGATGGACGCCGACGCGCTGACCATCATCGAAGGCGCGCTCGCCGCCTCGGAAACCCGCGTCGCCGACGTGATGGTGCCGCGGGCCCAGATGGACGTCATCGACATTGGCGATCCGCTACTAGAGACCCTGCCCGAAATCATCGAAGCCGCCCACTCGCGCTTCCCGGTCATCGACGGCGACCGCGACAACATCCTCGGCATCCTGCTCGCCAAGGACCTGCTGCGCCTGCATACCGAAGAGCACTTCGAACTGCGCGACTGGCTACGGCCGGCCGTCTTCATCCCGGAATCGAAACGCCTCAACGTGCTGCTGCGCGAATTCCGCGTCTCGCGCAACCACATGGCGATCGTCGTCAACGAATACGGCGGCGTCGCCGGCCTGGTCACCATCGAAGACGTGCTCGAACAGATCGTCGGCGACATCGAGGACGAATACGACTTCGACGAGGCGCACGACAACATCCGCCTCGACTCCGCCGGCCGCTACCGGGTCAAGGCGCGCACCGAGATCGAGGACTTCAACGCCGCCTTCTCGACCAGCTTCTCCGACCAGGAGTTCGACACCGTCGGCGGCCTCGTCCTGCGCCACCTCGGACGCGTCCCCAAGCGCAACGAGACGCTGGAGATCGACGGCGTCCGCTTCCAGGTACTGCGCGCCGACAGCCGCCGCCTGTACACCCTGCTCGTCGACCTGCCGAAGCCCGGCCCCGTCACTGCCGATGCCGCTGACTGAGCCGTTCCGCCGCCACCTGGCGGCGCTGCTGGCGGGCGCCGGCGGCGTCCTCTGCTTTGCCCCGTTCGACCTCTTCTGGCTGGCGCCGCTGCCCTGGCTGGCCTTCTTCCTGCTGCTGCGCCGCGCCGACGGTCCGCGCCAGGCGGCGCTGAGCGGCTTCCTGTTCGGGCTCGGCTTCTTCCTCGCCGGCGTCTCCTGGGTGTACGTCAGCCTCTCGGTCTTCGGCGGCATGCCCTGGTGGCTGGCCGGCCCGGCGACGCTGCTCTACTGCGCCGCGCTGGCGGCGTACCCGGCGGCGGCCGGCTGGGCCTTCCGACGCTGGCAGCCGGCCGCCTTCTGGCGCCAGGTGCTGTGGTTCGCCGTTCTCGTCGCCAGCGCCGACTGGCTGCGCGGCTGGCTGTTCACCGGTTTTCCCTGGCTGGCACTCGGCTACAGCCAGGCCCCGCCCAGCCCGCTGGCCGGCTTCGCGCCACTGCTCGGCGTTTATGGCCTGTCGCTGATCGTCGCCCTGATTGCCGCCAGCCTCGCCCGCTGGCGCTTCGGCCTCTTGCTGCTGGCGACGTTTGGCGCCGCCGGTTTAGGGCTGCGCCAGGTGGCGTGGACGACGCCGGTCGGCGAGCCGGTCAGCGTCGCGCTGATCCAGGGCAACATCGCGCAGGACATGAAGTTCAAGCCGGAATCCTTTTTCCGCACGCTGACCCTGTACCGCGACCTGGTCGCCGCCCATCCGGCGCAGTTGACCTTGCTCCCGGAAACCGCGCTGCCTACCTTCGTCGACCGGCTGCCGGCGGAATACCTCGACGAACTGAAGACGCAGGCCGCCCGTCGCGGCGGCGACCTGATCGCCGGCACCCTGACCGGCGACGTCGACGGCGCCTACTTCAACAGCGCCGTCAGCCTCGGCGCATCGCCGCTGCAGGTCTACAGCAAGCAGCATCTGGTGCCCTTCGGCGAATTCATCCCGCCCGGCTTCGCCTGGTTCATGGCCCACGCCAACATCCCGATGTCGTCGTTCAGCGCCGGCCCGGCGCGTCAGGCGCCGCTCGCCGTCGCCGGCAGCGCGGTGGCGATCAACATCTGCTACGAGGACGTCTTCGGCGAGGAGATCATCGGCGCCCTGCCCGCCGCCGGCATCCTCGCCAACCTGTCGAACACCGCCTGGTTCGGACACTCGCTGGCGCAACCCCAGCACCTGCAGATTGCCCGCCTGCGCGCCGCCGAAACCGGCCGCCCGATGCTGCGCGCGACCAATACCGGGATGACCGCGATCATCGCCGCCGACGGCAGCCTGAGCGGCGTGCTCGAACCCTTCACCAGCGCCGTCCTCGAGGGCGAAGTGCGGGCGTATCAAGGCGTCACGCCCTACAGCCGCTGGGGCAACCTGGGCGCCCTCGCCCTCATCGTCCTGCTGGCGCTCGTCGCCCGCCCGCGCCGAGGCGATTGACCCCTCAGCGCGTGCCGTCGCCGCCGCGCGCCATCCTGACGACGTCGGACTTCAGCAGACGGCGCACGAATTCGCCGCGCTCGGCGGTCTGTTCCTTGCCGTCGTGGTAGAGCAGTTCGACGGCGAAGGCACCGTCGCCGGTGGCTTCGGCAGCAACGTTGTCGGGGCTGATGGTGACCCGCCCGAGCTGACGCTTGGTCGGCCAGTGCACGTCGCCGTAGGCGTGATAGACCAGTTCCGAGCAGACGATGCGATCGGTCGATTCGACGTCGAAGTTGAAGTCGTAAGCCTTGCCGACCTGGCGCAGGGCCTGCAGCACGGCCTCGGCGCGTACCGAGTCGGCCATCTGGCGCGGACGCAGGACGGCAAGATCGTCGATGTTGAGGAAGTGCTGCAGGGTGTTCATCTTGACCCCTGAGCGCAACGCCTCGACGACACCGCGGCCGGCCCGGATGTTGGCCTGGTACGGGCGCACCACCGGGTGCTCCCAGATGCCGAGGCGGCGCAGTTCCGCCTCGTTGCCGACCCACACCGCAACATGGCCGTAATGGCCGGGGATGAAGGTATCGGTGAGCCGGAAAGGTGTCTTCTCGAGCAGCACGTCGCCCGCCTGCACCGTGCCTGCCAGCTTCTCGAGCACCGGCGCCTGGCCGTCGAGCTTGCCGCGCCGCGTTTCGACCAGGCCGGCGGCGTTGCCGAACAGCAGGCTGGAGAGATTGACGCCTTCCTTCTTCAGGCGGTTCAGCGTATCGATCGAGAAGGCGCTGAAGAAATTGAGCATGCTGCCGACGTAACCAAGCGGCTGCACCTGGCGCACCATCTGGTAGGACGGGCTCTGCTCGATCAGCGCTGCCAGGTAGCGCTCACCGTCGGCCGGCGAACTGGCGAGCAGGCGGCCGTGCGCCTCGTACCACTCGAGGGCGCGCCGGGTGCGGGCGCGATTGACCGCCGAGTTGAAGGACAGCGAGATGCGGTCGAGCGCCCCGCTCGGAATCGCGTAGCCGCTGTCACGGCTGTTCAGGTGCTGGCGCAGGAAAGGATTGGCGCGGTAGAGGCCGACCGCCGACAGGTAGTTGTCGTAGAGCATCAGCGCCGCCGACAGCGACATCGCCACGCCGGCCGCCAGCACCCGCGCCCGCGCCGGGTCGCTGGGTATCGGCTGGTCGAGCCAGCATTCGCGTTCGGTGGCCACCGCCAGCAGGCGCCGCCGCTGGTCGAGCAGTGCCGCCGCCCCCTCGTTGAGGCGTCGCAGATCGGCGCCGGACAGGGCCTCGCCGCGCGCATCGCGGGCCTTCAGCACCTCCAGGTAATCGATTGCCCGCGCCCGCAGGCTCAGCACTTCCTCGGTCAAGGCCTGGTAGTCGGCGATGCGCGCCGCCATCTCGAACGGGGCATCGAGCGCCAGCGGCGCGCCGCATTGCGGCAACGGCGTCAGGCCGACGCCGAGGCCGTCCTCGGCATGCGCCGGCGCCCCGGCCAGAAGGCCGCAGCAGAATGCCGCGGCCACAGCAAGCGAAACAGATTTCATCGTCACCCCCGGAAAGAGGGCTCAGATATTACAGTGAAATATGCCCGCCCGGCACCGCCGCTCAGGCAGTCTGCCGCGTTCCCTGGCGGATTGCCGCCTCGAGCCGACGCCGCTCGCTGAGCACCTTGCTCGCGTAACGCTGTGCCGGATCGTCGATGGCGCCGCCGAACTGCTGCAGGCCGGGAATCAGGCCGCCGTTACGGGCGATCGACTCGCGCAGGACGCGGGTACCGACCTGGACGTTGGTCACCGGGTCGAAGAAAGGCAGCTCGCCGGCGTCCTGCGGCAGCTTGTCGCTGTGGAAACGCGGCATCACCTGCATCAGGCCCTGGGCACCGACGACACTCTGCGAGAACGGGTTGAAGCCCGATTCGACGCCGATCACCGCCACCACCAGCAACGGGTCCAAACCCTGCTCGCGGGCGCTGTCCTGGGCGGCCAGAAAGATCGGCAGCAGGGCCTCGCGCGACACCCGGTAACGGCGAGCGACGTCGTTCAAGGCCTTCAGCATCGACGGCACCAGGCGACCCGTCTCGATCTGCGCCACCGACTGCACGGCTTCGACCGTCGGCGTTTCGCTGGCGCTGACACCGGCCGGGAACATCGCCTGCAAACCTTGCAGCAAACCGGCCTGTCCCTGGAAGGAACCGGCCAGGCCGAGCACGAAAACCAGCCCGGCCAACATCAGAAACTTGCGGACGACATGCGAGACGGCCGCGACTACCCGCTGCACTGCGGGGGAAAGGAACTGCGAAGCGAACATGCGCCCTCCTTCACTGTGCCACCGACAAAAGACATCGGCGAACGGTTACGGGGGGTACGACACCGGTCCATTCCTCCGCGGGAGGAAGCAGGGTTTCCACCAGGCCGAGTCTGGCCGGAGACGGGGAAACACCGGTGTTGCACCGCAACAAAGCAGCGCGCATTCTATTGATTTATTTGAACAAGTCAACAAAACCCCGGCAGAGGGATCAGACCCTGCGTTGCTCCGATACCACACTTAAGACATAGGCATCCCCACCCGACGCCCCCGCTGCCGCGCCAAAGCCCGGCCAGTCCGGCGAACGGCCGGCAAGCTGCCGGGGTTGGCAAAAGCCTGTAAAATTGCCGCTTCCCGTCTTACCGAGTGCGTCCGATGACGACCAGCAATACCTCCGCCAAAAAGCCGACCTTCCAGGAAATCATCCTGCGCCTGCAACAATACTGGAGCGCCCAGGGCTGCGCCCTGCTCCAGCCCTACGACATGGAAGTCGGCGCCGGCACCAGCCACACCGCCACCTTCCTGCGCGCCATCGGCCCCGAGCCGTGGAAAGCCGCCTACGTGCAGCCCTCGCGCCGCCCCAAGGACGGCCGCTACGGCGAGAACCCGAACCGCATGCAGCACTACTACCAGTACCAGGTGGTGTTGAAGCCGGCGCCGGACAACATCCTCGAGCTTTACCTCGGCTCGCTCGAAGCGCTCGGCTTCGACCTGAAGAAGAACGACGTCCGCTTCGTCGAAGACGACTGGGAAAACCCGACGCTGGGCGCCTGGGGTCTGGGCTGGGAAGTCTGGATGAACGGCATGGAAGTCACCCAGTTCACCTACTTCCAGCAGGTCGGCGGCATCGACTGCAAGCCGATCACCGGCGAAATCACCTACGGCATCGAACGCCTGGCGATGTACCTGCAGGGCGTCGAAAACGTCTTCGAACTAACCTGGACCGACGGCCTGACCTACGGCGACGTCTATCACCAGAACGAAGTCGAGCAATCGACCTACAACTTCGAGCACTCCGACGTCGATTTCCTGTTCCACGCCTTCGCCGCCCACGAGAAGCAGGCGCAGCACCTGATGGGTGCGCAACTCGCGCTGCCGGCTTACGAACAGGTGCTGAAGGCCGCCCACACCTTCAACCTGCTCGACGCGCGCGGCGCCATTTCGGTCACCGAACGCGCCGCCTACATCGGCCGCATCCGCAACCTGGCCCGCGCCGTCGCCCAGGCCTACCTCGAATCGCGCGCCCGCCTCGGCTTCCCGATGGCGCCCAAGGCCTGGGCCGCCGAAGTGCTGGCCAAGCTCGAAGAACAGAACGCCAAGAAAGCCGCCTGAGATGACTGTCAAGAACCTCCTCGTTGAACTCTTCGTTGAAGAACTGCCGCCGAAGGCATTGAAGAAACTCGGCGAAAGTTTCGCCGCCGCGCTCGCCGCTTCGCTGAAGAAGGACGGCCTGGCCGCCGATGGCGCGCAAGTGACGGCTTACGCCTCGCCGCGCCGCCTGGCCGCGCACGTCACCGACGTCGCTGCCGTTGCCGCCGACAAGCCGGTCGTGCAAAAGCTGATGCCAGTTGCTGTCGGCCTCGACGCCAGCGGCAACGCCACGCCGGCGCTGTTGAAGAAGCTCGCCGCGCTGGGCGCCGATGCTTCCTGCGTGCCCAGCCTGCGCCGCGAAAGCGACGGCAAGGCCGAGATCCTCTTCTACGACAGCCTGGCCAAGGGCGCGACGCTGGCCGACGGTCTGCAGAAGGCTATCGAAGCCGCGCTGGCCGCGCTGCCGATCCCCAAGGTGATGAGCTACCAGCTGGCCGACGGCTGGAGCAGCGTCAATTTCGTCCGCCCGGCGCACGCGCTGGTCGCCCTGCACGGCAGCGATGTCGTCCCGGTTTCCGTGCTCGGCCTGCAATCGGGCAAAGCCACCAAGGGCCATCGTTTTGAAGCGGCGGTCGATCCGGTGGTGATCGCCGACGCCGACAGCTACGCCGAGACCTTGAAGCGCGACGGCGCCGTGATCGCTTCCTTCGCCGAGCGCCGCGCCGAGATCGCCCGCCAACTCGCCGCCGCTGCCGCCCAGGCGGGCGGCAAGCCGATTGACGACGACGCCCTGCTCGACGAAGTCACCGCGCTGGTCGAACGGCCGAACGTGTTGATCGGCCAGTTCGAGGAGGAATTCCTCGCCGTGCCGCAGGAATGCCTGATCCTGACCATGAAGGCGAACCAGAAGTACTTCCCGCTCCTGGATGCCGCCGGCAAGCTGACCAACAAGTTCCTCGTGGTCAGCAACATCAGCCCGGGCGACCCCAGCGCGGTGATCGGCGGCAACGAGCGCGTCGTGCGCCCGCGCCTGGCCGACGCCAAGTTCTTCTTCGACCAGGACCGCAAGAAGTCGCTGGAATCGCGCGTCATCGGCCTGTCCAAGGTCGTCTATCACAACAAGCTGGGCACCCAGGGCGAGCGCGTCCAGCGCGTCGCGGCGATTGCCCGCGCCATCGCCGAAGCTCTCGGCGGCGGCGAGCTGGTGCAGCACGCCGAACAGGCGGCGCTGCTCGCCAAGGCCGACCTGCTCACCGACATGGTCGGCGAGTTCCCGGAACTGCAGGGCATCATGGGCCGCTACTACGCCCAGCACGACGGCCTGAACGGCGACGTGGCGGACGCCATCGAGGACCACTACAAGCCGCGCTTCGCCGGTGACAGCCTGCCGCGCGGCAAGGTCGGCACGGTCGTCGCGCTGGCCGACAAGCTGGAAACCCTGGTCGGCATGTTCGGCATCGGCCAGATTCCGACCGGCGACCGCGATCCGTTCGCGCTGCGCCGCCACGCGCTGGGCGTCATCCGCATGCTTGCCGAGGGCGACCTCAACCTCGCCGTCGATGGCCTGCTCAACGGCGTCTTCGCCCAGTTCAACGGCGTCGAAGGCTTTGCCCCGAACCCGCAGGCGCTGGCCGACTTCATCTACGACCGCCTCGCCGGCAGCCTGCGCGAGCAAGGCTATACGGCGCAGGAAGTCGATGCCGTGGTCAGCCAGCGGCCGCAGCGCCTGGGCGACATCGTCAAACGCCTGGCCGCCGTGCGCGCCTTCTCGGCGCTGCCCGAAGCCGCCGCGCTGGCCGCCGCCAACAAGCGGGTCGGCAACATCCTGAAAAAGGCCGACGGCGCCGTCGAAGCCCGCGTCGATGCGGCCCTGCTGCGCGAAGCCGCCGAAAGCGCGCTGCACGCGGCGCTGGTCGAAGTCGTGCCGCAGGCCGACGCCGCCTTCCTCACCGGCGACTACAGCGAATCGCTGCTCGCCCTGGCGGCGCTGCGCGCACCGGTCGATGCCTTCTTCGACGGCGTCATGGTCAATGCCGACGATCCGGCGCTCAAGGCCAACCGACTCGGCCTGCTCGCCATGCTGCACGCGGCGATGAACCGCGTCGCCGATCTTTCCCGGCTTTCGGCGTAAGCGGCGATGGTGGCCAAGCTTGTCATCCTCGACCGCGACGGGGTCATCAACCATGACTCCGCGCAATTCATCAAGAGCCCCGAGGAATGGAAGCCGATCCCCGGCAGCCTGGAGGCGATCGCCCGCCTCAAGCAACACGGCTACCGGGTGGTCGTCGCCACCAACCAGTCGGGCGTCGGGCGCGGCCTGTTCGACATGGATACGCTCAACCGCATCCATCGCAAGATGCACAAGGCTGCCTGCGAACTCGGCGGGCGCATCGACGCGATCTTCTATTGTCCGCATACCGCCGATTCGAAATGCGACTGCCGCAAGCCGAAGCCGGGCATGTTCCGGCGCATCGCCGACACTCTCAACACCGACCTCAAGGGCGTCGCCGCCATCGGCGATTCGCTGCGCGACCTGCAGGCCGGCGCCGCCGCTGGCTGCCAGCCGATCCTGGTGCTCACCGGCAAGGGCGAAAAAACCCGTGACGAAGGCGACCTGCCCGCCGGCACGCTGATTTTCGCCAACCTCGCCGCGGCGACCGATCACCTGCTGGCTCAGGAAAGCAAGGAAAAGAAATGAGTGCAGTCCGTTCCACCCTGTTCATGGTCTACGCCATCGTCTGGTCGGTGTTCAGCGCGCCGCTGGTGGTGATCGCCGGGCCGCTGCTCGGCGGCATCTGGGCCTACCGCTTCGGCCGCGTCTGGCGTCTCGGCACGCAATGGGGCGTCGAGAACCTGCTCGGCATCCGGCCGCGCATCATCGGCCGCGAGAACATGCCGGCCGAACCCTGCGTCATCATGTCCAAACACCAGTCGGCCTGGGAAACGATGACCCTGCAGGACTGCGTGCCGGCCGGCGCCTACTGCGTCTTCGTGCTGAAGAAGGAACTGCTCAAGCTGCCCTTCGTCGGCTGGGGGCTGGCGGCGATGAAGATGATCTCGATCGACCGCGCCGCCGGCAAGAACGCCCTCGACCAGGTCGTCACTCAGGGCCGCGAGCGCCTCAAGCAGGGCTTTTACGTCATCATCTTCCCCGAAGGAACGCGTGTTCCGCCGGGCGAAAAGCGCCGCTACAAGCCCGGCGGCGCCTACCTGGCGACACACGTCGGCTGCCAGGTAGTACCGGTTGCCCACGACGCCGGCGAACTGTGGCCGCGCCAGGCTTTTCTCAAGCGCGCCGGCACCGCGACCATCAGCATCGGCCCGGCCTTCGACGCCAGCGGCATGAGCGATGCGGAAGTCAATCAGCGGGTCGAGGACTGGATCGAAGCCGAGATGCGCCGCCTCTCGCCGCACCGTTACCCGGATGCCGGCAAAGCCGACTGAGACGCCCCGGCGCATCGTCGTCGCCGGCCAGACGCTCGAATACACGCTGCGCCGCAGCAGCCGGCGCAGCATCGGCCTGAGCATAGACCAGCGCGGCCTGCGCGTCGGCGCCCCGCAAGGCGCCGCGCTGCGTGACATCGAGGCGCTGATCCGCCAGCACGGCGACTGGGTTCTCGACAAGCTCGCCGCCTGGCGCGAGCGCCCGGCGGCGACCCGCTTCGCCGTCGTCGACGGCGCCGTGCTCGACCTCCTGGGCAGCCCGACCCGCCTGCGCATCGCGCCGGCAAAGCGCGCCGGCGCCGCTTTTACCGCCGACGAAATCCGCCTCGCCGTGCCGGACAACGCCGACCCCGCCCGGGTGCTCGAAGCCGCGCTGCGCGAAAAGGCCCGCGCGCTGTTTGGCGAACGCCTCGCCCATTTCGCGCCACAGCTTGGCGTCGCGGCGCCGCCGCTGCGTCTGTCGTCGGCGCGCACGCGCTGGGGCAGTTGCAGCGCGCGCGGCAACATCGCGCTGAACTGGCGGCTGCTCCTGATGCCGCCGGCCATCGTCGATTACGTCGTCTGCCACGAACTGGCGCACCTGAAGGAAATGAACCACAGCCCGCGTTTCTGGTCTGTCGTCGAACGCCTCTGCCCGGACTGGCGAGCGCGGCGCCTCGAACTGCGCCACCTCGGCCGTCAACTGCCGCAATTCTGAAAGGAAACCCCATGCGCATCCTGCACACCATGCTCCGCGTCGTCGATCTCGACCGCTCGATCGCCTTCTACACCGAGATCCTCGGCATGCAACTGCTGCGCCGCAACGACTACCCGGAAGGCCGCTTCACGCTGGCCTTCGTCGGCTACGGCAGCGAGGACAGCGAAGCCGTGCTCGAACTGACGCACAACTGGGACACCGCCAGCTACGAGCTGGGCAACGCCTACGGCCACATCGCCCTCGCCGTCCCCGACGCGGCTGCCGCCTGCGCCGCGATCAAGGCGCGCGGCGGCAAGGTGGTGCGCGAAGCCGGGCCGATGAAACACGGCAGCACGATCATCGCCTTCGTCGAGGACCCGGACGGTTACAAGGTCGAATTGATCCAGCGCCAGTAAAGCTTCAACCGGCCAGCGCCTCGCGCACCGCGCGCTCGAAACTGGCGACGACGTCCGGCCAACCGCGCGGCAGCATCGCCGAACGCGCCTGCTCGCCCATCCGGCGCAGCCGTTCGCCATCTTCCAGCGCCCACAGCGCCGCCTCGACAAAGGCCTTCTCGTCGCCCGGCGCGACGACGCGGCCGTTGTCGCCATCGACCACCAGTTCGGCCGCCGCCGCGCTGCGGTAGGCGAGCACCGGCACGCCGCTGGCCATCGCCTCCGCCACCACGTTGCCGTAGGTCTCGCTGAGACTGGGAAAGAGGAAGAAATCGGCGCTCGCGTAATGCGCCGCCAAATCCTCGCCGGTGCGCATGCCGGCGAAATGGTGTTCCGGGTGCTCCTGCGCCAGCTTGCGCGCCGACGGGCCGTCGCCGACCCAGACCAGGCGCGCCGCCGGATGCCAGACCTGGAGCGCGGCAAAGCACTTCTCGACCAGCGCCAGGTTCTTTTCCGGCGCCAGCCGGCCGACGTAGAGGCAGACCGGCCCGTCGCCGGCGACGCCCCAACGGGCGCGCAGTTCGGCGCTGCGGCGGGCGGGGTCGAAGAGCACGGTATCGACGCCGCGGCCGACGACGCGCACGCCGGGCACCCCTTCGCCGGCCAGTTCGGCGGCGAGTGCCGCGGTCGGCACCAGCGTCGCCCGCGTCCGCCGGTGCAGCATGCGCAGGTAGGCCGCCACCGCCGGGCGCAGCCAGCCCATGCCGTAATGCACGCTGTAGCGGTCGAAATTGGTGTGAAAGCCGGAAGTCACCGGGATTCCCAGGCGGCGGGCGGCGGCCACCGCCGACCAGCCGAGCGGCCCCTCGGTGACCACGTGCACCAGGTCCGGCCGCCGTTGCCGCCAGCGCCGGCGCAGCGCGCCGCCGGCCGGCAGGCCGAACTGCAGGCCGGGATAACCGGGCAGCGCGATGCCGGCGAACGGCACGTCGTGCTCGCCCCCGGCGTCCGCCTCGCCCTGGCGCGGCCGCAGCACCTCGACCCGGTGGCCGCGCTGGCGCATGCCCTCGACCAGGCGGCCGACGGTCATCGCCACGCCGTTGACTTCCGGCGGATAGGTTTCGGTGACGAAGGCGATATCCAGTTTCATAGTTTCTCCAGCAGGACGCCGGCCCAGACCACGACGACCTGGCACAGCGTGACAAACACGGCAGCGCTGCCGATATCCTTGGCGCGCTTGGCCAGCCGATGGTTCTCCAGACCGACGCGATCGACCACCGCCTCGATCGCCGAATTGAGCAGTTCGACGACCAGCACCAGCAGCACGCTGGCGATCAGCAGCGCGCTCGCCAGCCAGCCCACCGGCAGCCACAGCGCCAGCGGAATCAGCAGCAGGGCCAGCCAGCTTTCCTGGCGGAAGGCGTCTTCGCACAGGTAGGCGGCGCGCAGGCCGTCGAGCGAATAACGGAAGGCATTCCAGACCCGGCGCAGGCCGGTCTTGCCCTTGAACGGCGATTCGTTGGCGGGGTCGAGTCCGAGTTCCTCGGGCGGTGGTCGTCGCATCGCAAGTTCCCTGAAATGCGACCAAGGTAATCGGCCCGCGCTAAGCTTTCATGACAGCCGCCGGTCAGCAGGGAATTGGGCGATACTGGCGCCCCAAGCCGTCCTCCCGGGAGCCCCGACCATGCACACGCGCTACCTCGACGACCTCAGCGTCGGCCAGACCTTCAACACCGCCGGCGTGACGCTGAGCGAAGGCGAAATCATCGGCTTCGCCCTGCACTACGATCCGCAGCCTTTCCATCTCGACGCCGTCGAAGCCGCCAGATCGCCCTACGGCGGCCTGATCGCCAGCGGCTTCCAGACCCTGGCCCTGTCTTTCCGGCTGTTCGTGCAGAGCGGCATCTTCCAGGCGTCGAGCCTGGGTTCGCCGGGGATCGACGAGCTGCGCTGGCTGGCGCCGGTGCGTCCCGGCGACACGCTGCGCACCGAGGTCGAGGTGCTCGAACTGCGGCCATCGAACTCCAAGCCCGATCGCGGCATCGCCCGCCTGCAATTCCGGGCCCGGAACCAGCACGGCGATGCGGTGATCGCCTTCGTCGTCAACCTGCTGCTCAAACGCCAAGCCTGAGACGCCCATCACGGTGACGCAACCTGCCTGTAATAAGCGGGTTATGACCTTCGTGCTAAAACCTGTGGTGATCCCAACCTCATGGAAAGCATCATGGTCTTCTTCGAACTGTTCGCGCACAACCCCACCATCCTCCGTATCCCCGCCGGCCAGACGCTGTTCCGCGAAGGCGATGCGGATGGCGGACTGATGTACGTCCTGAGCGCCGGCAATGCCGACATCGTGATCGGCAACCGGGTCGTCGAACACCTGCAGCATGGCGGCATCGTCGGCGAACTGGGCCTGGTCTCGCCGGGGCCGCGCTCGGCGACGGTCGTGGCGAGCAGCGATTGCGAATTCGTCGCCATCGACGAGGCGCGTTTCCAGTTCCTGATCCAGAACACGCCTTTCTTCGCGATGCAGGTGATGCGGGTGATGGCCGAGCGCCTGCGGGCCACCGACCGGCTGATGCCGGCGGTCGAGGAGGTCTGAGTTCTCAGGTATCCGCCGCCAGCGCCACCGCTTGCGGCTGGCGGGCCGCGACGAGCTGTCGGTAGAGTCCGGCCAGGCGGCCGGCGAGCGCGCTGTCCGACCAGGCTTCGGCGGCGCGCCTGGCGTCCTGGCCCAGATAATCCCAGGCGTCGCGATTGGCCAGAACGTGGCCGAGCACTTCGCCGAAGGCCTGCGGATCGTCGGGCGGCGTGAAGCAGCCGGCGGTGTTTTCCAGGATATCGGCGGTGCCCATGGCCGACAGCGCGATCACCGGCAGGCCGGCGGCCATCGCTTCGAGCAGGACCAGGCCCTGGGTTTCGGTACGCGAGGCGAAGACGAAGGCGTCGGCGGCGGCATAGCAGTCGGGCAGGCCCTGGCGGCGGTCGAGGTAACCGATGAAATGGACCGCGTCGCCCAGCCCGAGAGCGCTGGCGCTGGCGCGCAGCTCGGCCATCGCCGGCCCTTCGCCGGCGACCACCAGGAGGATCTCCGGGCAACGGCGTTGCGCCTCGCGCAGCGCGTGGAAGAGGAATTCGATGTTCTTCTCGTGGGCGACACGGCCGACGAACAGCGCCACCGGCCGCTGCGCCGCGATGCCGTGGGCGGCGCGGAAGGCGGCGCCGTTGCCGACGGTGAATTGCGCCAGCGGAATGCCAGTCGGCACGACGTGCGTGGGCACCGTCACCCGGTAATCGGCAAGCCGCTGGCGCATCGCCGTCGATGGTACGACGACGGCGTCGAGCGCATTGCACTGGCGCCGCGAGAAGCCCCGTGCCGCGGCGCGCAGCCAGCCCCCCGGCAGCCAGGGGGCGTAATGTTCGAGGTATTCCTCGAACAGCGTGTGATAGGTGGTGAGGACCGGCAGAGCGCGGCGGCGCGCCGCCCGCAGGCCGGCGTAGTGGGCGACGAAAGGCGTCTGCACGTGCACCAGGTCGCAGTCGGCGGCGGCGTCGAACACCGCGCGGTGCATCGCCCGCCAGCCGACCAGGCGGTCTTCCGGATCGCCCACCACCGGTCGCCCGCCAACCCGGATGATGCCGGGTTCGTCGCCTTCGTCGGCATAGCGCGGGACGACCAGGCGAACCTCGACGCCATGCGCGGCGAGCCCGCGCCGAAAGGTCTCGATCGACGTGGACACCCCGTTGATACGCGGGAAATAGACATCTGACACCATCAGGACACGCATTTCAGGCCTCCGCCGTTTCGTTCGCCGGCTGTTCGACCGGTGCCGCCAGTTGCCGCGGCGCTTGCGGCGATTCGGTCCAGGTGACCAGTTCCAGGCGACCGTCGGCATGTTCGACGATGGCCGTGCAGGAATCGACCCAGTCGCCGCAGTTGATGTAATCGAGAGCGTCGATCTGGCGCATCGTCGCCCAGTGGATGTGGCCGCAGATGACGCCATCCAGCCCCCGCTCGCGAGCGTGATGGACGGCCGATGTCTCGAAATCGAAGATGAAGTTGAGCGCCGTCTTGACCCGCCGCTTGGCGTAGCCAGCGAGCGACCAGTAACCGGCCAGGCCGAGCTTGCGGCGGACCCAGGACAACCAGTGGTTGAGCCGGACCAGCAGGTCGTAGGCCTTGTCGCCGAGTACCGCGACCCAGCGGTGGTGGCGCGTCACCTGGTCGAACTGGTCGCCGTGGATGAGCAGGTAGCGCTTGCCGGCCGCCGTTTCGTGCACCATCTCGTCGGCGACCTCGATGTCGCCGAAGACGATGCCGCAGTATTCGCGCAGCACCTCGTCGTGGTTGCCGGGGATGAACACCACGCGGTCGCCGGAGCGCGCCCGGCGCAACAGCTTCTGGACCACGGTGTTCTGCGCCCGGGTCCAGCAGATGCTGCGGCTCATGGCCCAGAAATCGACGATGTCGCCGATCAGGAAAGTATTGTCGGCCGGGTATTCGCGCAGGAAATCGAGGAGTCGTTCCGCCTGGCACGCCCGGGTGCCGAGGTGGATGTCCGATAAAAACAGGCTTCTGACTTTTGGCATGGGCGCATCATCGCCGCCCTCCGTGAAGGCCTTGTGACCGCCGCGTGACAGCCGGATGACAGGGCGCCGGTCACCGTGCTGCAACAATGTTTGCTTAGGCTGCCGCGGTTTGCCTTGGAAACCCGTCATGAAGATATCGCACCGCCTCGTCCTGCTCCTCGCGTTCACCATGAGCGCGCTGCTCGCCCTCGGTCTCGTCGCGCTGACCCAGTTCCAGCGCAACAACACGATGATTCGCGAACTGACCGAAGGCGCCATTCCCGGCTTTCTCGCCTCGATCGAACTGGGCGCGGAATTGAAAGGCCTGCAGATCGTCGCCATCAACCTGGCCCACGCTGACGACCGCAACGTCGGCACGCAACTGCAGGAGCAGTTGAACGCCGGCAAGGCGCAACTGAGCGAGGCTCTCGCCGCCCAGCGCTCGCTTGCCGAAAACGCCGCCCAGCGCGGCCTGCTCGACCAGGCCGAGGAAAGCCTGAAAAACTATTACGCCGCCATCGACGACGTCGCCCGCTTCAGCCTGGCCGGCCAACCCCTGCTCGCCGAGGCGACGCTGTCCGGCAACGCGGCGCCCTACCTGGCCGAACTGGAAGGCGTTCTGGAAACCCTGCGCGTCGAAAAGCGGCGGGCCAAGGACGATAGCGTCGCCCGCCTCGAAAGCGGCCTGCAGGAAACGCTGCTCCAGCTCGGTGCTGCTTTCGCCGCCATCCTGGCGGTCCTGGCCGGGCTCGGCATCGCCCTCTACCGGCGCATCGCGCGGCCGCTCGGCGAGATGGAGCGGACCATGCGGACGATCGCCGACAGCCTCGATTTCACGCACCGCGTGCCGGTCATCAACGACGACGAGATCGGTCGCTCGATCCAGGCCTTCAACCGCCTGCTAGACACCCTGCAGCAGAGTCTCGGCGAGATGGCCGAGGTGATCCGCCAGAACGGCGTCGCGGCAGCCGACATGCAGCGTTCGGCGACGACGCTGGCCGAACTCGCGGCCAACAGCAACGGCTCGTCGCGCGAGATCCAGGAAGCGATCCAGCAGGTGCAGGCGCAGATCGACCGCATCCACGCCGAAACCGGCCATGCCGGCCAGCTCACCGCGCATTCCGGCAAGCAGGCGGAAGACAACGGGGCGACCATCCGGCAGACGGTCGAGCGCATCCACGATCTTGCCGGCAACGTCGAAACCGCCGCCAGCCGCGTCTATGCGCTGGCCGCGGCGGGGCAGAACATCTCCGGCCTGGTCCGCGAAATCCGCGAGATCGCCGATCAGACCAACCTGCTGGCGCTCAACGCGGCAATCGAAGCGGCGCGCGCCGGCGAATCCGGACGCGGTTTCGCGGTGGTCGCCGACGAAGTGCGCAAGCTGGCCGAGCGGGTCAGCGCCGCCACCCTGTCGATCGCCGGCCAGGTCGAGGAGATCGCCGTCACCTCGCGCCATTCGACCGAACTGATGCAGCGGGTGGTCGGCGACATCAAGCTCAACATCGACCTCGCCAGTTCCGCCGGCAACGCAATGAGCGACATCGAGCGCTCGGCGCGCGAAGTGATCGAGACCGTCGGCAAGATCGCCGAGCAGGTCGGCGTCGGCCACGCGTCGAGCCGGCAGATCGTCCGCCAGGTAGACGCCATCGAGCAACTGATGAGCCACGCCAACGTCACCGCCGGCGACACCCGCAGCTTCGCCGACGGCGTGCGCCAGCTCTCCGAACACATGGCGAGCATCGTCAGCCGCTTCCGCATCGAGGCACAGCGGCTCTAAGCCGACGCTTGCAATTCCGTCGGCCGCCGCCTACATTCGCCCGGTTTCCACTACCGCCCGCGAGACCTCCATGCAGATCGGCACCCCGCTTTCCCCTTCCGCCACCCGCGTCATGCTGCTCGGCGCCGGCGAACTCGGCAAGGAAGTCGTCATCGCGCTGCAGCGCCTGGGCGTCGAGGTGATCGCCGTCGATCGCTACGCGAACGCCCCCGGGCAGCAGGTCGCCCATCGCGCCCACGTCATTCCAATGACCGACGGCGCCGCGCTGCGCCGCCTGGTCGAGCTGGAAAAGCCGCAACTGATCGTCCCGGAAATCGAGGCCATCGCCACCGACACCCTGGTCGAACTGGAAGCCGAAGGCCTGGCCGAGGTCATCCCGACCGCCCGCGCCGCCCGCCTGACCATGAACCGCGAAGGCATCCGTCGCCTGGCCGCCGAGGAACTGGGGCTACCCACCTCGCCCTACCGTTTCGCCGACTCGCTCGCCGAACTGCAGGCGGCGATCGACGGCGGCATCGGCTACCCGTGCATCGTCAAGCCGGTGATGTCGTCGTCGGGCAAGGGCCAATCGCTGCTGCGCGGCCCGGACGACGTGCAGAAAGCCTGGGACTACGCGGCGAGCGGCGGCCGCGTCAACCAGGGACGGGTGATCGTCGAGGGCTTCATCGATTTCGATTACGAGATCACCCTGCTCACGGTGCGCGCCCGCGACGCCAGCGGCGAAGTGGTCACCCGCTTCTGCGAGCCGATCGGCCACATCCAGGTCTCCGGCGACTACGTCGAATCCTGGCAGCCGCAAGCGATGAGCCCGGCGGCGCTGGCCCGCGCCCAGGAAATCGCCGGCGCGGTGACCGGCAACCTCGGCGGTCGCGGCCTGTTCGGCGTCGAACTCTTCGTCAAGGGCGACATGGTCTGGTTCTCGGAAGTCAGCCCACGGCCGCACGACACCGGGCTGGTGACGCTGTGTTCGCAGCGTTTCTCGGAGTTCGAACTGCACGCCCGCGCCATCCTCGGCCTGCCGGTCGACACCGCGCTGCGCGAGCCGGGCGCCTCGGCGGTGATCTACGGCGGCATGGAAGAAAAGGGCATCGCCTTCGCCGGTGTTGCCGAAGCGCTCGCCGTGCCGCGCAGCGACCTGCGCCTGTTCGGCAAACCGGAAGCCTTCAGCAAGCGGCGCATGGGCGTCGCCGTCGCCAACGGCGCCGACACCGACGAAGCGCGCAGCCGCGCCAAACTGGCGGCGAGCCGGGTACGACCGCTCAAGCCCTGATCAAACCCCGCTCACCCGTGCTGCCGGGAACTTGGCGGCGAAACGGCTGCCCTCGCCCGGCTTGCTGGTGACTTCCAGCGTCGCCTGGTGACGGCTCAGCGAGTGCTTGACGATCGCCAGGCCGAGGCCGGTACCGCCGGCATCGCGCGAGCGGCCGCGGTCGACGCGGTAGAAGCGCTCGGTCAGCCGCGGGATGTGCTTGGCGTCGATGCCGATGCCGGTATCCTGGACCGCGAATTCGGCGCCTTCCGCCGAGACCTTCCAGCTCAAGGTGATAGTTCCGCCGTTCGGGGTATAGCGCACGGCATTGGCGACCAGGTTGGCAAAGGCGCTGATCAGTTCCGATTCGGCGCCGAGCAGGTCGCCCTGGCCCGCGGTTTCGAGGTGGATGACGTGGCGGCCGGCGGACAGCGCTTCGGCGTCGCGGTAGAGCTTGTCGACCAGGGTCGCCATGTCGACCACTTCGTCGTGCGGCGGCGGCGCCGACTCGATCGACGACAGCGTCAGCAGGTCCTGAACGATCGACAGCATGCGCGTCGATTGCTGCCCCATCAGTTGCAGGTAGTGCTTGCGCGATTCGGCGTCGACGTCGATTTCCTGCAGGGTCTCGACAAAACCGGAGAGCACGGTGAGCGGCGTGCGCAACTCGTGCGAGACGTTGGCGACGAAGTCGCGGCGCATGCTGTCGAGGCGGTCGGTCTGCGTGATGTCCTTGACCTGCAGCAGCCAGCAATCCTCGGCGTAGAGGATCAGGTAGAGCGAGAGCACGCGTTCGAAGTAGCGGTCGAGACGCAGGGTCAGGGGACGCGAGAAATCGGCCTCGGCGAGGTAGGCGACGAACTCCGGCTGGCGCAGGATGTTGGCGATCGAGGCGCCGCGGTCGCGCGCCGAATCGAGACCGAGCTGGCGCTCGGCGGTCTTGTTGCAGAACTGGATGTAGAAGTTGCCGTCGAGCAGCACGATGCCGTCGTTCATCGCATGGACGGCGGCGATCAGGCGGGCGATGTCGCGCTCGCGCAGTTCGATCTTCTCGAGCAGCTCCTTCTCGTGGCGGTAGAGGCGGCGGAAGATCCGGTCCCAGTCGCCGTCGCCTTCCAGGCTGGCGTCGAGGACCGGTTTGCGGGTCCACCGTTCGAGGCGCGAAAAGTTGCGGTAGTGCATCGCCAGGTGCAGGCTGAGGCCGACGTAGAACAGCACCCAGCCCATCCAGGCTTCAACGTAGTAACCCAGCGGCAAGGCAACTGCCGCCGTCAGCACACCATAGAACAGGGCCCGCTGCACGCCGCTCAGGCTCCCCGGAACCGGTAGCCAGTACCGCGCACCGTTTCCACCCGCTCGTGATGGCCGCTCGTTTCCAGCGCGGCGCGCAGGCGGCGGATATGGACATCGACCGTGCGCTCCTCGATGAAGACGTGGTCGCCCCAGACTTCGTCGAGCAGTTGGGCGCGCGTGTAGACGCGCTCGGCGTGGGTCATGAAGAAGAACAGCAGACGGAACTCGGTGGGCCCGAGATCGATCGGCTGGCCGGCGGCGAGCACCCGGTGCGTCGCCGGGTTGATCTGCAGGCTGCCCACCTCGACCGCTTCGCCGGCCAGGTGCGGCGCCCGGCGGCGCAGCACGGCGCGCACCCGGGCAACCAGTTCCTTGGGCGAAAAGGGCTTGGTCACGTAATCGTCGGCGCCGGCGTCGAGGCCCTGCACCTTGTCTTCCTCATGGACGCGGGCGGTCAGCATGATGATCGGAATCTCGCGCGTCCGCTCATCGGCACGCAGCTTCTTGGCCAGCGCGACGCCGGACTGGCCGGGCAACATCCAGTCGAGGACGATCAGATCGGGCAGCGCTGCGCGGATCGCCGAATCGGCTTCTTCGGCGCTGCCGGCGCGGACGACGAGAAAGCCCGCGTGCTTGAGGTTGATGACAACCAGTTCCTGGATGGCCGGTTCGTCTTCGACGACCAGTATCGTTGGTGTCACTTGATCGCCTCCTTGTCGTGCCTGATGTCGCGCCCTTCCACCACGTAGATCACCTGTTCGGAAATGTTCTTGGCATGATCGCCGATACGCTCGATGGCCCGCGAAATGGCCATGATTTCGAGCGAAGTCGTAATGGTACGCGGGTCTTCCATCATGTGCGTGATCAACTGGCGGATGATCGACTTGAATTCGAGGTCGACATCCTGGTCGGCACGGATCACCTCGATCGCCTGCGCGGTGTCCTGGCGGGCGAAGGCGTCGAGCGAGCGACGCACCAGCGCCAGTACCGCTTCGGCGAGGTGACGGATGCCGACGCCGTATTGCGTCGGCTGATGACCCGCTTCGTAGATGCGGCGGACGCTCTTGGCGATCTTCTTGGCTTCGTCGCCGGCCCGTTCGAGGTCGGTGACGATCTTGCTGATGCCCAGCACCAGGCGCAGGTCGGACGCGGCCGGCTGGCGCTGGGCGATGATGTGCGCGCAATCCTCGTCGATCGAGCGCTCGAGCTGGTTGATCCGGCGGTCGGTCTCGACGATGGTCTTGACGCTCGCCACCTCGCCGCTGGCATAGGCTTCGATCGCCGCCGAAATCTGGGTTTCGACGACGCCGCCCATCTGCAGCACATGGGTGCGCAGACGCGCCAGGTCCTCGTCGAACTGGCTGGATACGTGCAGGGTTTCGTTCATTTATGGTCTCCGATCAGCCCATGCGGCCGGTGATGTAGTCTTCAGTGCGCTTGTCCTGCGGCTTGATGAACAGCTCGTCGGTCTTGCCGAACTCGACCAGTTCGCCCAGGTACATGTAGGCGGTGTAGTCCGATACCCGCGCCGCCTGCTGCATGTTGTGGGTGACGATGGCGATGGTGAACTCGCGCTTCAGTTCGTGGATCAGTTCTTCGATGCGCATCGTCGAGATCGGGTCGAGCGCCGAAGTCGGTTCGTCGAGCAGCAGCACCTGCGGCTTCACGGCAACGCCGCGGGCGATGCACAGGCGTTGCTGCTGGCCGCCGGAGAGACCGGTGCCGGGCTTGTTGAGCTTGTCCTTGACCTCGTTCCACAGCGCTGCCTTGGTCAGCGCCCACTCGATGCGATCGTCCATCTGGTTGCGCGTCAGCTTCTCGTGCATGCGCACGCCGAAGGCGATGTTCTCGTAGATCGACATCGGGAACGGCGTCGGCTTCTGGAAGACCATGCCGACCTTGGCGCGCAGTTCGATGGTATCGACGCCCTTTTCCAGGATGTTCTTGCCGGCGACGATCAGTTCGCCCTCGGCGTGCTGCCCCGGGTAGAGGTCGTACATGCGGTTGATCGTGCGCAGCAGCGTCGATTTGCCGCAGCCCGACGGGCCGATGAAGGCAGTGACCTTACCCTTGAAGATCTCGAGATTGATGTTCTTGAGGGCGATGGCCTTGCCATAGTAGAAGTTGAGATTGCGGATGCTGATCTCGGGGGTCAGTTTCTGAACAGCGGGTTCGACGGGCATCATGATGGATTCCATAAGAGTTGATCTGCGTCTCAGTGGTTGGCCGACTGCTGGCGGAAGACGACACGCGCCAGGATGTTGAGGAAGAGCACGCCCATCGTGATGATGAAGACGCCGGCCCAGGCGAGTTGCTGCCAGTCGGCGAAGGGGCTCATGGCGAATTTGAAGATGGTGACCGGCAGGTTGGCCATCGGCTCCGACAGGTCGGCACTCCAGAACTGGTTGGAGAGGGCGGTGAACAACAAGGGCGCGGTTTCCCCGGAAATGCGCGCCAGCGCCAGCAGGATGCCGGTGATGACGCCGGTCTTGGCCGAGCGCAGGGTGACCATCAGGATCACCTTCCACTTCGGCGCGCCGAGCGCGAAGGCGGCTTCGCGCAGGGCGTTGGGAACCAGGATCAGCATGTCTTCGGTGGTCCGGACGACGACCGGGATCACCAGCAGGGCCAGCGCCAGCGCGCCGGACAGGCCGGAGAACTTGCCGACCTGGGCGACGTAGATCGCATAGACGAAGAGGCCGATGACGATCGACGGCGCCGACAGCAGGATGTCATTGACGAAGCGCGTCACCTGGCCGAGCACCGTGCGCCGGCCGTATTCGGCGAGGTAGATGCCGGCGAGGATGGCGATCGGCGTGGCGATCAGCATCGCCAGGCCGACCATCACCAGGCTGCCGAAGATCGCGTTGCGCAGGCCGCCGGCGTTGCCCGGTGCCGGCGTGTCGAGCAGCAGCAGGTCGAGCGACAAGGCGCCAAGGCCCTGTTCGAAGACCATCCAGAGGATCCAGATCAGCCAGAACAGGCCGAAGGCCATGGCGGCCAGCGACAGGCCGAGGGCGATGACGTTGGTGGTTTTGCGGCGGATTCTCAGGTCCATGGCCGACTCCTTAGTGGGCGCTGCCGCCGCTCTGCTTTTCCATCGACAGGAGCAGCAGTTTGGACAGCGAGAGCACGATGAAGGTGATGACGAACAGGATCAGGCCGAGTTCGACCAGCGCCGCCGTGTACAAGCCGGGCGTCGCCTCGGCGAATTCGTTGGCGAGCGCCGAGGTGATGCTGTTGCCGGGCATGAACAACGAAAAGCTGCCCAGCAGACTGGCGTTACCGATGACGAAGGTGACCGCCATCGTCTCGCCGAGGGCACGGCCGAGACCGAGCATGACGCCGCCGATGACGCCGACCCGGGTATAGGGCAGGACCACCTTGCTCACCGTTTCCCAGGTCGTGCCGCCAAGGCCGTAACAGGATTCCTTGAGCATCGGCGGCACCAGTTCGAAGACGTCGCGCATCACCGAGGCGATGAAGGGGATGATCATGATCGCCAGGATGATGCCGGCGGCGAGGATGCCGATGCCGAGCGAAGGCCCGGAGAACAGGGCGCCGATCAGCGGCAGCTTGCCCAGCGTCTGGGCGATGAAGGGTTGCACGTACTGGCCGAAGATCGGTGCGAAGACGAGCAGGCCCCAGATGCCGTACACGATGCTGGGGATGCCGGCGAGCAGTTCGATGGCGATGCCGAGCGGGCGGCGCAGCCAGGCCGGCGCCATCTCGGTCAGGAAGAGGGCGATGCCGAAGCTGATCGGCAGGGCGATGACCAGCGCGATGATCGAGGTGATGATGGTGCCGTAGATCGGCACCAGGGCGCCGAAGTCGTCGGCCGGGGGGTTCCAGGCCGAACTGGCGAGGAAACCGAAACCGAATTTCTCGATCGACGGCAGGGCGCTCCAGGTCAGCGAAATCACGATCCCGCCCAACAGGGCCAGGGTGATGAACGCGACCGTGCGCGTCAGGTTGAAGAACAGCAGGTCGGCCAGTCTGCCCTTGGCTTGCGTATCACTCATGACGGTTGTCCGTTTTTGATTGGGTCTTGCAGTTTTCGCGCCCAGCGCGAAAGAAAACGCCTCCAGCCGCAAGGACCGGAGGCGTCCGGTTCAACGCTTGCCCCGCTTACTTGACGGCCTTGCCGGAAGCGTCCTTGATGTTGGCCCAGGAAGCGGCGATCTGCTTCACCAGGCTGTCCGGCAGCGGCACGTAGTCAAGATCGGCGGCCAGCTTGGCGCCGTTCTTGTACGACCATTCGAAGAACTTCAGCACTTCGGCAGCCTGCGCCGGCTTGTCCTGCACCTTGTGCATCAGGATGAAGGTGGCGCCGCTGATCGGCCAGGCACCCTTGCCCGACTGCGCGGTCAGGATTTCGCCGAAAGCCGACTTGCTCCAGTCGGCGCCGGCGGCGGCGGCCTTGAAGTTGTCGTCGTCGGGACGGACGAATTCGCCGGCCGGGTTCTTCAGCCAGGTCCAGGCCAGGTGGTTCTGCTTGGCGTAGGCGTATTCAACGTAACCGATCGAGTTCGGGATGCGTTGCAGGAAGGCGGCGACGCCTTCGTTGCCCTTGCCGCCCATGCCGGTCGGCCATTGCACGGCGGTACCTTCGCCAACCTTGCTCTTCCATTCGCTGCTGGCCTTGGACAGGTAGTTGGTGAAGATGAAGGTGGTGCCGGAGCCGTCGGCACGACGGACGACGGCGATGTCGTCGCCGGGCAGCTTGACGTTCGGGTTCAGTTCGGCGATCGCCTTGTCGTTCCACTTGGTGATCTTGCCGAGGTAGATGTCGGCGACGATTTCGCCGGTCAGGCGCAGATCGCCGGCCTTGACGCCAATCACGTTGACCACCGGCACGACGCCGCCGATCACGGTCGGGAACTGGACCAGGCCGTCCTTGTCGAGCACTTCCTGCTTGAGCGGCATGTCGGAAGCGCCGAAATCGACGGTCTTGGCGTTGATCTGCTTGATGCCGCCGCCGGAACCGATCGACTGGTAGTTGACCTTGTTGCCGGTCGCCTTCTGGTAGGCATCGGCCCACTTGGCATAGACGGGAGCCGGGAAGGAAGCGCCGGCACCGGTGATTTCGGCGGCCTGGGCGCCGAAGCCGGCAAGACCCAGCGACAGGGCGAGCAGGGAAACGCGGAAGATACGGGATTGCAACATGTCTGGTTCCTTCTGTTGGTGAAATGGACGGACGCAGTCTAGGAAGCTTTTGTTACAGCCAGATGACAACCAAGGTGCGGCGCCTTTTTCGTCAGAAATTTGTCACGCGGCGGAAATAAAATTCGGCACATATTTCGATATTATTGGAAATATGGAAATCAAGAACGCCACCGAAAAACTCGCCGCGCTGGGCAACGAATCCCGGCTCGCCATCTTCCGCCAGCTAGTCGAGGCCGGCCCGGAAGGCCTGAGCGCCGGCGCCCTGTGCCGCGCCCAGAACCTGGCCGCGGCCACCGCCTCCTTCCACTTCGCCCACCTGTGCCGGGTCGGCCTCGTCGATAGTCGGCGCGACGGCCGCAGCATCATTTATTCGGCCCGCTACCCGGCAATGGACGAACTGATCGCCTTCCTCACCCACAACTGCTGCCAGGGCAAGGCTTGCCTGCCTCTGACGGCAAGCTGCGAGAGCAGCGAAAAAAGACGCCCGCGCCCTCAATCCGACGGAGAATCCCCGATGAACGACCGCATCTACAACGTGCTTTTCCTGTGCACCGGCAACTCGGCGCGCAGCATCATTGCCGAGGCCCTGCTCAACCATCTCGGCGGCGGTCGCTTCCGCGCCTACTCGGCCGGCAGCCGGCCGACCGGCACGGTCAATCCTTACGCCCGCGAACTGCTGGAACGCCAGCAACTGCCGACGTCGCAACTGCGCAGCAAGAGCTGGGACGAATTCGCTCAGGCCGACGCGCCTCGCCTTGATTTCATTTTCACCGTCTGCGACAACGCGGCCGGCGAAGTCTGCCCGGTCTGGCCCGGCCAGCCGATGACCGCTCATTGGGGCGTCGCCGACCCGGCAGCGGTAGCCGGTGACGCTGAAGCGCGACGCGCCGCAGTGATGCAGACGAGCATCCAGTTGAAACGACGCATCGAACTCTTCCTCGCCCTGCCGATGGATAAACTCGACGCCATGAGCTTGCAGGCCAATCTCGATCAGATTGGCCGCCAGAAGGACTGAAGACGCCCGCCATGAAAAACATCCTGATACTTTGCACCGGCAACTCCGCCCGCTCGATCCTTGGCGAAGCCTTGTTCAACCACCTCGGCAACGGTCGCCTGCGTGCTTTCTCGGCCGGCAGCCAACCGGCCGGCCAGATCAATCCGGTCGCCCTCGAAACTCTGGCCAAGCATGGCATTGCCTTGCCCGAAGCGCGCAGCAAATCGTGGAGTGAATTCACCGCCCCCGGCGCCCCGGTCATCGACTACATTTTCACCGTCTGCGCCTCGGCAGCCGGCGAAACCTGCCCGATCTGGCCCGGCCATCCGACCACCGCCCACTGGGGCATCGCCGACCCGGCCCACGTCGAACCGCTGGCTGCCCGCCAGGCCGCCTTCGAGCGCGCCTACCAGTTGCTGCGCCAGCGCGTCGAGGCTTTCCTTCTGCTGCCGCTGGAAACCATGAGCGCCGCCGAAATCAAGATGGCGGCACAGCGGATTCACCAGGAGTGCGAACAATGAGCGCCCAATGCGGTGTCGTCGCAAAACAGGCGGCCGGTGCCCCGATGGGCTTTTTCGAGCGTTGGCTCAGTCTCTGGGTGGTGCTCTGCATCGTCGCCGGCGTCCTGCTCGGTCAGTGGTTCCCGGGCGCCTTCCAGGCCCTGGGCGGAATGGAAGTCGCCCAGGTCAACCTGCCGGTCGGCTTGCTGATCTGGGTGATGATCATACCGATGCTGATGAAGATCGATTTCGCGACCATTCATGAAGTGAGGGACCAGAAGGCCGGCATCGGCATCACGCTGTTCGTCAACTGGGCGATCAAGCCGTTCACCATGGCCGCGCTCGGCTGGTTGTTCATCCGTCACGTCTTCGCCCCTTACCTGCCGGCCGAGCAGCTCGACAGCTACATCGCCGGCCTGATCCTGCTCGGCGCGGCGCCGTGCACGGCGATGGTCTTCGTCTGGAGCAACCTGTGCCGGGGCAATGCCAACTTCACCATCTCGCAGGTCGCGCTGAACGATCTGGTCATGGTCTTCGCGTTTGCCCCCATCGTCGCGCTGCTCCTTGGCGTCTCTGCCATCCCGGTACCGTGGGACACGCTGCTGCTGTCGGTGGTGATGTACATCGTCATTCCGCTGGCCATCGCCCAGGGGCTGCGCAAGCATTTCCTGCGCGGCGGCGAAGCCGCCTTCAAGCGGGCCATCGAACGGATCGCTCCGTTCACCATCGTGGCGCTGCTGGCGACGCTGGTCCTGCTCTTCGCTTTCCAGGGCGAGGCTATCGTCCGCCAGCCGCTGATCATCGCCATGCTGGCGGTGCCGATCCTGCTCCAGGGTCTGTTGATCGCCGCCATCGGCTACTGGCTCTGCCACAAGTTTCGCGTCCAGCACGACGTTGCCGGTCCGGCGACGATGATCGGTGCCTCGAACTTCTTCGAGCTGGCGGTCGCCGTCGCCATCGTCCTCTACGGCTTCGATTCGGGCGCCGCGCTGGCCACCGTGGTTGGCGTGCTGATCGAGGTGCCGGTGATGCTGTGGCTGGTGAAGATGGTCAATTCGACCAAGGCCTGGTACGAAAAATCCCTTTGAAACGAGGAGAAGAAGATGCAGAAACTTGAAGTTTACGATCCCGCCATGTGCTGTCCGACCGGCGTCTGCGGCGTCGATGTCGATCCCGTGCTGGTCCAGTTCGCCGCCGACCTCGCCTGGGTCGGCGAACAGGGCGTTGCCGTCCAGCGCTACAACCTCGGCCAGGAGCCGCAGGCCTTCGCCGCCAACCCGGCGGTGGTCAAGGAAATGGAAGCCGGCATCGACCGCCTGCCGATCGTCGCCATCGACGGCAAGATCGTCAGCAGCGGCCTTTATCCGACGCGCGCCCAACTGGCGCAGAAACTCGGCCTGACCCTGGGCAGCAGCGAAGAGGCGCCGAAAAAGTCCTGCTGTTCGCCGAAATCCGGCTGCTGCTGAGGAAACCCCATGCTCGATCTCGACCAGGCGCCGCGCTACCTCTTCTTCACCGGCAAGGGCGGCGTCGGCAAGACCTCGCTCTCCTGCGCCAGCGGCCTGGCCCTGGCCGAAGCCGGCAAACGCGTGCTGATCGTCAGCACCGACCCGGCCTCCAACCTCGATGAAGTCCTGGAAACACCACTCGCCGGCACGCCAACGCCGGTACGCGGTGTGCCCGGCCTGAGCGCCCTCAACATCGACCCGGAAGCGGCGGCCGCCGCCTACCGCGAGCGGATGGTCGCGCCCTACCGCGGCATCCTGCCGGCGGCGGCGATCCAGAGCATGGAAGAACAGTTCTCCGGCGCCTGCACGGTCGAGATTGCCGCTTTCGACGAGTTCGCCAAACTGCTCGGCGAACCGGCGTCGACCGCCGACTTCGACCACGTCATCTTCGACACGGCGCCGACCGGCCACACGCTGCGCCTGCTGACACTGCCTTCGGCCTGGAGCGGTTACATCGACAGCAGCCATGGCGGCGCCTCCTGTCTCGGGCCGCTGGCCGGCCTGGAGAAACAGAAAGCGCTCTATGCGGCCACCGTCGAGCGTCTGTCCGACCCGGCGCGGACGCGCGTCGTCCTGGTTGCCCGAGCCGACGCCGCCGCCCTGCGCGAAGCCGAACGGACGCGCCACGAACTGGCCGAACTGGGCGTTGCCAATCTGCAACTGGCGATCAACGGCCTGTTTTATGCCGCCGGCAACGACCCCGTCGCCCTCGCCATGGAACAGCGCAGCAGCGCCGCGCTGCTCGCCATGCCAGCCGGCCTGGGTGCCCTGCCCCGGCGGGTCGTCCCTTTCCTGCCGCGCGGCACGGTCGGCCTGGCCGCCCTGCGCGCCATCGTCGCCCCCGCCCCGGCCGCCGCGCCCGAGGTAGCGCCGGCCACGAGCACGAACCTGCCGGGCGGTCTCGGCACCTTGATCGACGAACTGGCCAGCGCCGGACGCGGTGTCGTGATGACGATGGGCAAGGGCGGCGTCGGCAAGACGACGGTCGCCGCCGCCGTTGCCGTGGCGCTGGCCCGCCGCGGCCACCGGGTGCATCTGACCACCACCGACCCGGCAGCGCACGTCGCCGCAGCGATCGATGGTGAAATTGCCGGCCTCTCGCTCAGCCGCATCGACCCGGCCGACGAAGTCGCGGCCTACACCGAAGAAGTACTGGGCAAGGCGCGCGGCGCGCTCGACGCCAGTGCGCTGGCGCTGCTGGAAGAGGATTTGCGCTCGCCCTGCACCGAGGAGATCGCCGTCTTCCGCGCCTTTGCCCGTGAGGTCGATCGCGGCAACGACGGTTTCGTCGTCCTCGACACCGCGCCGACCGGCCACACCATCCTCCTGCTCGACGCCGCCGAGGCCTATCACCGCGAAGTGCTGCGCACGCGCGGCGAAATGCCGGCCGCCGTGACCCAACTGCTGCCGCGCCTGCGCGACCCGGCCTTCACCCACGTGCTGATCGTCACCCTGCCGGAAGCGACGCCGGTACACGAAGCCGAGCGCCTGCAAGGCGACCTCGCCCGGGCCGGCATCCGCCCCTGGGCCTGGGTCATCGAGCAGAGCCTGCTGGCCAGTGGCAGCCGCGACCCGCTGCTCGCCCTGCGCGGCGCTTACGAAATTCCTTACATCCGGCGCGTCGCCGACAGCTTGTCGCCGCGTTGCGCGCTGATTCCCTGGCTGGCCGAAGCCCCGGTCGGCAGCGCCGGCCTGCGCCAGCTCGATGCCTGACGACCGCCCCTGTCTGACCCGCGCCTGGCGCGAGACGCGCGGCGAGCTGTACGGCTGGTTGCGCCACCGGCTCGACGGCGATGCCGAGGCCGACGATCTGCTGCAGGAAGTCTTCCTGCGCGCGCTGCGTCAGGGCGACGCCTTCTGCGCCCTCGACAATCCGCGCGCCTGGCTCTTCCAGGTCGCCCGCAACGCCTTGACCGACCGCCTGCGCGCCCGGCGGCCGCAAGGCGAGCTGGGCGACGACCTGGCCGCCGCCGAAAGCGAGACGCCGGCACCGGTCGATCTGCTCAGCCAGTGCCTGCCGCGCGTCCTTGGCGAGCTTGCCGCGGCCGACCGACTGGCGATCGAGTTGTGCGACATCGGCGGCCTGCCGCAGCACGCGCTGGCCGAGCGACTCGGTATTTCCCTGTCCGGCGCCAAGTCTCGCCTGCAGCGGGCGCGCCAGCGGCTGCGTGCCAGACTGGTCGAGGGCTGCCAGGTCTGTTTCGACGAGGACGGCCAGGTCGCCGGCTTCGTCCCGCGGCCACCGCTCGAATAAAACCAGCCGAAGCTGCGTCTTTTTTCCGGGATAACCGTCTACACGGTTAACCACGCTTTCCGGAAAACATCATGACCCTGCTTCGACAACCCGCCACCACCGCCGGCTGGCTGAGCCTGCTTGCCGTCGGCGCCGCCCTCTGGCTGGTGCTCTACCAGAACCTGAGCCCATTGGCCGAAAGCCTGATCGGCGGCTTCGGCCTCGACCGCACGACGCATTTCGGCGAGGCGCTGCATTTCTTTTTCTACGACACGCCCAAGGTGCTCCTGCTGCTCACCGGCATCGTCTTCCTGATGGGCGTGGTGCAGACCTTCTTCGCACCGGAACGCACGCGTGCCCTGCTCTCCGGCCGCCGTCAGGGGGTCGGCAACGTGCTCGCGGCGACACTCGGCATCGTCACCCCCTTCTGTTCCTGCTCGGCAGTGCCGCTGTTCATCGGCTTCCTGTCGGCCGGCGTGCCGCTCGGCGTGACCTTTTCCTTCCTGATCTCGGCGCCAATGGTCAACGAAGTCGCGCTGGCGCTGCTCTTCGGCCTCTTCGGCTGGCAGGTCGCTGCACTCTACCTGGGACTCGGCCTGCTGGTCGCCATCGTCGCCGGGCTGGTCATCGGCCACCTGAAGATGGAACGCCATCTGGAAGACTGGGTGCTGCAGATCCAGCGCGGCGAAGCCACCTGGAGCGACGACGGGTCGGGCGGCTGGCCGGCGCGCTTCGCCGCCGGTTGGCGCCATGTACGCGAGATCGTCGCCAAGGTCTGGCCCTACATCCTCGTCGGCATCGCGCTGGGCGCCGGCATCCACGGCTACGTGCCGGAAGATTTCATGGCTTCGTTCATGGGCAAGGATGCCTGGTGGGCGGTGCCGGCCGCCGTCGTCCTCGGCGTGCCGATGTACACCAACGCCGCCGGCATCATCCCGATCGTCGAGGCGTTGATCGGCAAGGGCGCCGCGCTCGGCACCGTGCTCGCCTTCATGATGAGCGTCATCGCACTCTCGGCGCCGGAGATGATCATCCTGCGCAAGGCGCTCAAACCCACCCTCATCGCCACTTTTGCTGGCGTCGTTGCCACCGGCATCCTGCTCGTCGGCTACGTGTTCAACCTCGTCCTCTAGGGAGAAAAAGCATGAAAGACATCAAGGTGCTCGGCACTGGCTGCGCCAACTGCCGCAACACAGTCAAACTGATCGAGGAAGTCGCCGCCGAAAAAGGCGTCGCGGTGACGCTGTCCAAGGTCGAGGATTTGCCGGAAATTATGAAATATGGGGTGATGTCGACGCCGGGCGTGGTTGTCGACGGCAAGGTGGTACACGCTGGCGGCATCCCGGATCGGGCAAAAATCAGTAGCTGGCTGTAGATCGACTCCGGCATTTCGCGCTGACCGGCCAGCCGCCATGGCGGAGACAAGCGCCTCCGCCATGCCGCTTCAGCTCATCCGCAGCATACCGGCGACCAGCACCGGTATAACAGCCATCTCGCCCCTTACTTCTTCGCCGGCCGCCCGGTCTTGATGCGTTCGATGCGCGCCATCACGGCTTGCAATTCGGCGTCGTTTAGCGCAGCGAGGACGGCGATGCCGGCACGCAGCAATTCGCTCTTCTTGGCTTCGCCGCCGAGCGCAGCCATCCGTTTCTTGAGCACGGCAATCTGCGCATATTCGTTTTCCGGCATCGCGTAGCTGTCGCGGATCAGGCGCGGCTTTTTCGTCTTGGCCGGCTTTTCGGCCTTTTCAAGCTTCTCGGTCTTGTCCGCCTTTTCCGCCTTGGCCTTGACGACGGCCGCCGACTTGGCTGTCTTGCCAGGCTTCGGTGCCTGCGGCGGGTCGTAGCTGATCGCTTCGGCCTTTTCCAGCGCCTCGGCCAGCGCCTGCTGATGCTTGGCGACGGTCTGCTCGACCGACGGTGTCTTGCGCGGCGCGCGCGTGCGCTTGGCGGTCTGCGCTGCCGGCGCTGCGGCGTCGCTCACCGGCGTGGCGACTTCGCTGGTTTCCGCGGCGGGGTTCTTCGAACTGCTTTTGGTATTGGTCATGGTTCAATCTCCCTGAAAACGATATATCCAGTTTAGGCGATTTCAAACTGTCACGGGATTAAACTTTTTTGACAGTAGAATTCGCGGCATTCCCCCATCAGGAGCCCCCCATGACCCAGGACGAACTCAAGCAGGCGGTCGCCCAGGCCGCCGCCGATCATGTCGCCGAAAGCACGCCGGCCGGCGCCATCATCGGCGTCGGCACCGGCTCGACGGCCAATTTCTTCATCGACGCGCTGGCCGCCCTCAAAGGCCACATCGGCGGCGCCGTCGCCAGTTCCGAGGCAACCCGCCAGCGCCTTGCCGGCCACGGCATCCCGGTGCTCGACCTCAACGAGGTCAGCCGGATTCCCGTCTATGTCGACGGCGCCGACGAAATCGACGATGGCCTCAACATGATCAAGGGTGGCGGCGGCGCGCTCACCCGCGAGAAGATCGTCGCTGCCGTCGCCGACCACTTCGTCTGCATCGCCGACGCCTCGAAGCTGGTCGACACGCTGGGCAAATTCCCGCTGCCGGTGGAAGTCATCCCGATGGCTCGCGCCCATGTCATCCGCGAACTCGAGAAGCTGGGCGGCCTGCCGCTGTTGCGCGAAGGTTTCGTCACCGACAACGGCAACCAGATCGTCGATGTCCGCGGCCTGCTCATCCACGATCCGAAAGGCCTGGAAGCGAAGATCAACCAGATTGTCGGCGTCGTCACCAACGGCCTGTTCGCGATGCGCCCCGCCGACCTGCTGCTGCTCGGCACCGCCGAAGGCGTGCGCCGTATCGGCTGAGTCATCGGCCTGTCACATCGGGGCGCCAGACTGCCGGCATTCGACCGCCGGGAGCGCCCCATGTTCTTGTCCGCCCAGGAAATCGCCGCCAGCCGCGAGCAGGCGCTCGGCAACCTGCTCGCCCTTGCCTCGCACGGCCTGGCCGCCAGCCAGCGCGCCTGCCAGATCGCCACCGGCGCCAGCCGGGAAGGCATCGAACAGACGAGCCGCCGCTGGAGTCAGCTCGCCCACGGCCAGCTCGACGCACTGATCCAGTTCCCCGCCACGCTTTGGCTCGACGCCCTGCCGCGCGCCGGCGAACTGCTCGAACACTCGCTGCAACTCGTCGGCGAGGCCCACAAGGCCTGGCTACAAAGTTCCGAGGCGCAGGTCCGTATCGTCGATGGCATCGTCTTCGCCTATCTGCGGCGCGCCGGCCGCAGCAGCCCTTGGGAAGCAGTGATCGTGCTCGACGCCTGGCGCAGCACGCTGAACGGTGCGGAGCAGACGCTGCACGAGATCAATGCCGCGGCCATCGAGCAGGTGGACCGGGTTGGCGAGGAAATGCAGCAGGTCGTCACCCCGACCACCAGCCGCCGCGTGCGCGCCAGGAGCAAGCCGGAGGCGTAATACACCTGCCGCCGGGGCGCCCCGGCGACGCGGCTTCCGCGCTTAGCGCTTGAGCAGGCGGTCTTCGGCTGCCGCGACGGCACCCGGCGTACCGAGCACGACGACGACGTCGCCTTCGTCGAGCCGGGTTTCCGGCGCTGGCTCGAGGGCGCGGATGCCGCGCCGGCGGATGGCGCTGACTTCGCAGCCGAGCAGTTCCAGGCCGAGCTCGCCGAGCGTCTGACCGATCGCCGCCGCACCCGGCGTCAGCCAGATCGAATGCAGGCGCGACTGGCTGTTGTCGTCATCGTCACGGTCGGTGAAACCTCGGTAAAAGCCGCGCAACAGCCGGTAGCGCTGGCCGCGCACCTGGCGGATACGCTTGAGCACGCGGTTGATCGGCACACCGACCAGGACCAGCGCGTGCGAAGCGAGCATCAGGCTGGCCTCCAGCGTTTCCGGGACGACTTCGGCGGCGCCGGCGCTGGCCAGGCGGTTCATGTCCTTCTCATCGGCAGTACGCACGACGACCGGCAGGTCGGGACGCATTTCCTGGACGTGATGCAGGACCTTTTCCGCCAACTGGGTGTCGCTCATCGTCACGATGACGACGCTGGCGCGCATCAGACCGGCCGCCATCAGCGCCTCCTTGCGCCCGGCGTCGCCGAAGACGACGCTCTCGCCACCGCCCGCCGCCTCGCGCACGCGGTCCGGATCGAGGTCGAGGGCAATACTCTGTATCCCTTCCTGGGCCAGGAAGCGCGCCAAGTACTGGCCGTTGCGCCCGAAGCCGCAGAGGATCGCGTGCTTTTCGGAAGTCATCGACTGGGCGGCAATCTGTGTCACCTGCATCGAGCGCAGCAGCCATTCGCTGGCGACGAAGCGCATCACCAGGCGCTCGCTGTACTGGACGATGAAAGGCGCGAGCAGCATCGACAGCACCAGCGCGGTGAGGCTGACCTGTTCGAGCGCCTTGGGCATATGCGTGATGACGTCGAGCAGCACGAAACCGAATTCGCCACCGGCACACAACCACAAGGCGGAGCGGATGGCATTGCCGGACGAGGTGCCGAGCTTCCAGGAGAGAAGGCCGACGATCAGCGCCTTGATCACCAGCAACAGGACCAGCACCAGCATCACCTGCCACCACAGGCCAACCAGGATGTGAAGGTCGAGCTTGACGCCGATGGTGACGAAAAAGAGCCCCATCAGCACATCGCGGAAGGGCTTGATGTCCTCTTCCACCTGCATGCGGAACTCGGTTTCGGCGATCAGCATGCCGGCCACGAAGGCCCCCAGCGCCAAGGACAGGCCGGCCAGCTCGGTGATGGTCGCCAGGCCGAGGGTGATGAGCAGCACGTTGAGGACGAAAACCTCGGCCGACTTGGCGCGGGCGACGAAATGGAACCACTTGCGCATCAGTTTCTGGCCGAACACCAGGATCAAGGCCAGCACCACCGCCGCCTTGAGCATGGCGACGCCCATCAGCATTGCCAGCTTCTCCGGCGACTCGGTCAGCGACGGCAGCAGGACCAGCAGCGGCACCACGGCCAGGTCCTGGAACAGCAACACGCCGACGATCTGCCGGCCATGCACGGAATCGAGTTGCATGCGTTCGGCCAGCAGCTTGCTCAGCACCGCCGTAGACGACATCGCGAACACGGCGCCCAGCGCGATCCCCAATTGCCAGCCGATGCCCAGCGCCATCACCAGCAACAGCACGACCAGCATGGTCAGCAGCACCTGCAGCAGACCGAGCCCGAAGACGATGCGTTTCATCGCGTAAAGCTTGGGCAGAGAGAATTCGAGGCCGATCGAGAACATCAGGAAGACGACACCGAATTCGGCGATGTATTCGGCGCGGTGGATGTCCGACATCAGGTTGAGCGCATGCGGCCCGATCATGCTGCCGACCGCCAGGTAGCCGAGCACCGGCGGCAAGTTGAAACGACGGAAGATGACCACGGCGAGAACCGAGGCTCCGAGCAGCAGCAGGACGAGGGAAAGGGCGCTCAAATCGGGCTTGATGAAGTCAGGTATACTCCGGCCATCATAACCGCAGCCCGCCCATGAACCCAAATCCGTCGCCCGCCTGTTTTTCGCCGGAACGCGCCCTGCTGCTGGGCCGGCAGACACTCGCCATCGAGGCGGCGGCAGTTGGCGCGCTACAGGCCCGGATCGACGACAGTTTCGCCGCCGCCGTCCGCCTCATCCTCGGCAGTTGCGGCCGCCTGATCGTCAGCGGCATGGGCAAATCCGGCCACATCGCGCGCAAGATCGCCGCCACCATGGCCAGCACCGGCACCCCGGCCTATTTCGTCCATCCGGCCGAAGCCAGCCACGGCGACCTCGGCATGATCACCCGCCACGACATCCTGCTGGCGCTGTCCAACTCCGGCGAATCCGAAGAGTTGCTGCGCATCCTGCCGGCGCTCAAGCGCCAGGGCGCCAGGGTCGTCGCGATGACCGGCAACCCGGCTTCGACGCTGGCCCGCGAAGCCGACGTCCACCTCGACGCCGGCGTCGCCCAGGAAGCCTGCCCGCTCAACCTGGCGCCAACCGCTTCGACCACTGCCGCGCTGGCCCTCGGCGACGCGCTGGCGGTCGCCCTGCTCGACGCCCGCGGCTTCGGCCCGGAGGATTTCGCCCGCTCGCACCCCGGCGGCTCGCTCGGCCGTCGCCTGCTCACCCATGTCCGCGACGTCATGCGGCCGCGCAACCGGGTCCCCGCGGTGACGCCGGCAACGCCGATCAGCGAGGCCATCGTCGCCATGTCGCACGGCGGCCTCGGCCTGGTCGCCGTCGTCGATGAAGCGGACCGCCCCAGCGGCATCTTCACCGATGGCGACCTGCGCCGTGCCTTCGAAAAACGCATCGACCTCCAGGACGCCAGGATCGCCGAAGCGATGACCGCCAGCCCGCGCACCATCGGCACCGACCGCCTCGCCGTCGAAGCCGTCGAGATGATGGAGCGCCTGCGCATCAATGCCCTGCTCGTCTGCGACGAAGCGGGCAAGCTGCAGGGCGCGCTCAACATGCACGACCTGTTCACCGCCAAGGTCATCTGATGACCGCCGCCGACGCCCCGCGATGAAGAACTGGTCCGGCCAAATCTTCCCGATCACCCTGCTGGCGCTGCTGGCGGGGCTCAGCTTCTGGCTGCAGGCGATACTCACCGCCGACGAGGCGCGCCCGGGAAAACGCGCGACAGCCCATGAAACCGACGCCATCGTCGAGAATTTCGAAATCCGCCGCCTCGACGAGCAAGGCAAACTGCAATACCGCCTGAGCGCACCGCAACTGCGCCATTTCCCCGACGACGACAGTTCGCTGATCACCTCACCGCGCCTGCTCGCCTATCGCGACGGCACGCCGCCGCTCATCCTGACCGCCGGCCAGGCGACGGTCACCGCCCGCGGCGAAACAATCCTCCTCGCCGACACCGTGGAAATCACCCGCGCCGCCACCGACAAGCGCCCCGAACTGAATGCCCGGACCTCGACGCTGACCGTCGAACCGGAAACCGGCAAAGCCCAAACCGACCAGGCCATGACCATCACCCTGGGCGCCTCGCAACTTACCGGCGTCGGCGCCCGCATCGACAACAAGGCTTCGACCTTCGAACTGCGCTCGCAGGTCCGCGGTCGCTACCTATCTGCCAGAGCCAAGCCATGATCCTTCGCCCCGCCTTGCTTGCCGCCATCGTCCTGGGCTGCCCGCCCGCCTTCGCCGAAAAAGCCGACCGCGACAAACCGATGCTGCTCGAAGCCAACCGCATCTCGATCGACGACGCCAAGAAACAGCAGATCCTCGAAGGCGATGTCGTCATCAGCAAGGGCACGCTGATGATCAAGGCGGCGCGCATCATCGTCAGCGAGGACCGTTACGGCTTCCAGAAGGGCATCGCTTTCGCCCCACCGGGCGGTAAGGCCAGCTTCCGCCAGAAGCGCGAAGGCCGCGAAGACTACGTCGAAGGCGAAGCCGAGCGCATCGAATACGACAGCAACAGCGAAATCGCCGAACTTTTCCATCGCGCACACATTCGCGCCGGCGAGGACGAGGTCCGCGGCGACTACATCTGGTACGACGCAGTCAGCGAAAAATTCCTCGCCAGCGCCGGCGAAGCCAGCGACCCGAAGGGCGCCACACCGCGCGTACGGGCGGTGATCCAGCCGCGCAGCAAGGGCAGCGAACCGAGCCGCCCGAGTGCTCGCGGCGACAACCTGCAACTGCGCAGCGCCGGCGACATCGACCCGAAAGACCCTCGGTAATATGCCAAAAGCATCAAACACATAGCTGATTCAAAAGGATTTATCCGGTTTGTGCAGTGCACAAAATAATTGTTGACAAGTCGACACGCTCGTCTATAATCAAAGACATGGTGCGGTGCAGCAACACGACGCGAAAGTACACCGCCAAGGCCACCCCTGTTCTGCAAGACTTTTCTTTCCGGAGATTCCCATGTTCAAGACGCCCGAGCAATTCGCCGCCGCCAACAAAGCCACCGTCGATTCCCTGCTGTCCCTCGCCAATACCGCGCTGGCTTCCGCCGAGCGCATCGCTGCCCTGAACCTGAACACCGCCCGTTCGCTGATGGAAGATTCCGTCTCCGGCGCCAAGGCGCTGATGGGCGCCAAGGATGTCCAGGAAGCCCTGTCGATCCAGGCGTCGCTGGCCCAGCCGAACGTCGAGAAGGCCGTTGCCTACTCGCGTAGCGTCTACGAAATCTCCGCCCAAACCCAGGAAGAACTGTCGAAGATGGTCGAAGCCCAGTTCGCCGACTTCCAGAAGAACGTTTCGGGCCTGCTCGATCAAGCCGCCAAGTCCGCCCCGGCCGGTTCCGATGTTGCCGTCGCCGCCGTCAAGAGCGCCATCGCCGCCGCCAACTCGGCCTTCGACAACATGAACAAGGCTGCCAAGCAGGTTGCCGAAATCGCCGAAGCCAACGTTGCCGCCGCCACCAACGCCACGGTCAAGGCGGTCAGCGCCACCGCCGCGCCCAAGAAGAAGTAAGTTGTTGCATCCAGGCCTCCGCCCCCGGGCGGAGGCTTTGTTTCATCCCTACCATCTATAACACACACGCTGGAGATACCGATGAGCAACCCGAACCTTGAGCAACTGACCGCAGCACAGAAAGCCAACGCCGAAGTGATGACCGCCCTCATGCGCACCGCCTTCAACGGCCTCGAGCGCCTGACCGCGCTGAACATGGCAGCGACCCGCGAGTTCTTCAACACCACGGTTGCCAGCACCCAGCAACTGCTCGCCGCCAAGGATGCCAACGCCGTCGCTAAGCTGGGCAGCGAACTGACCCAGCCGAGCACCGAGAAGCTGATGGATTATTCCCGCAGCCTCTACGATCTGGTCACCGACATGCAGAAGGAAGTGACCTCGGTGATGGAAGCCCAGTACAGCAATTTCCAGCAGACCGCCGCCAGCGCAGTGGAAAAGGCCAAGACGGCAACGCCGGTCGGCGGCGACGTGTTCGCGGCGACCATGCAGACCATGCTTGACGCCTCGACCAAGGCCTTCGGCCAGATGAATTCGATGGCAAAGCAGCTGTCTGACATCGCCGAAGCCAACATGCAGGCCGCCAGCAAGGTTGCCGCGCCGGCCAAGACCAGCGCCACCGCCGCTGCACGCAAGAGCGCCGCCAAATAAAACAGGCGCCACCCAACCCCAACCCCGAAAACCCGCGCCAGTCGCGGGTTTTTTATTGCCTGGAAATCAGTCCTGGCGGATGTCCAGCCAGTCGGCGGCAGTGATCGCGGCAAGCTGCGCCGGCGTCAGCGGGAAAACCGAATACGGCGTACCAGCCGCCGCCCAGACCTGCTTAAACCGCTGCAGATCGCGGTCGAGCAGCAGGCGAACCGGCTGCGCGTGAGCGAGCGGGGCGACGCCGCCGATCGCGTAGCCGGTTGCTGCGCGGACGAAATCGGCATCGGCACGGCCGAGCTTCTCGCCAACCAGGGCCGCCACCTTGCGCTCGCAGACGCGGTTGTCGCCGCTGGCAACGACCAGCACCGCCTGCCCGCTCTCCTTGCCGCGAAAGACGATGGACTTGGCGATCTCGGCGATCGAACAGCCGATTGCCGCTGCCGCTTCGGCACTGGTCCGGGTCGGCTGCTCGAATTCGACGACCGTCGTCGCCAGCCCGGCCTCGGTGAGCAACTGCTGGGTCCGTTTCGCGGTAGCGTGTTCGGCCGGCTTCATGCTGCATCCCTCCAGCGCCAGGTGATGCCACGTTTTTCGATATCGACGCGAATTTCTTCCATTGCCCGCTCGACCAGTGCCGGCGCGCCTTCGACGCCCAGTTCGAGATGCCTGCGCTCCTGACCGACCAGCGACGGCAGCGAGAACAGGCGCAGCGTCGGGTAATCGGCGACGATGCGCTCCATCAGGTCGAGTAGCGCGCTTTCATAGGCGTTCGGCCCGGTGAGCAGGTAGGCCTTTTCGACCTTGTCGCCAACCGCTTTGAACTCGTCCCGGTAGAAGGTATCGAGCGCCCACTCGATCATCGGGTGGGCCATCTGCGGAAAGCCGGGCACGAAGTAATGATCGTTGGCCATGAAACCCGGAATGCGGTTGAACGGATTGGGCACGATGCGCACGCCGCGCGGGAAGGTGACCAGCAGCTTGCGCTGGTCGGTGATTTCCTCGTTGGCGAAGCGCACCTTCAGCTCCTCGAAACCTTCCGGGTGCAGTTCAAGCTCGACACCGAGCGCCGCCGCCACCGCCTGCCGGGTATGGTCGTCGGGCGTGTTGCCGATGCCGCCGCAGGAAAAGACGACGTCACCGGCGGCCATCGTGCGCTTGAAGGTCTCGCTCAGACGCTGGCGGTCATCGCCCAGGTATTCGACCCAGGAAAGCTGTAGACCGCGCGCGCCGAGCAGTTCGGCGATTTTCGCGAAGTGCTTGTCCTGGCGCTTGCCGGACAGGATTTCGTCGCCAATGATGACGGCGCCGAAGGTTCGACTCATGCTTGTTCTCCCTGAATGCTGACGATGGCGCCGCCACGCGAGCGGCGCAGGGCTTCCAGCCCATAATGGGCAAATGATAGCGCGGCCAGTGTCGGGACCAGCAAGCCGATCACCGGCACATGGGCCAGTAGCGCCATGAGCAGGCCGAGCAGGAACAACGGCAGCCTGTGTTGCGCGCGCAGCGCGGCCCATTCGGCATCGGTCGCGTGCAGCGACAAGGCGTCGTAGGCAAAAGTCCGCCAGTTGAGCCAGCCCATCAACAGTAAAGGAATGAGCAGCGACAGGCCGGGAATCAGCCACAGCGGAATCGCCACCGTCCAGGCCAGGATGAAGAAGGCCGCCGCGCCCAGGCTGTTGAGCGTGGCGGCGACAAAGCTGTCGCGCCCCATCGCCGCCAGGTCGCGATACTCGGTTTGCGAAAGGTGCTTGAGCAACAGCGGCATGATGACGATGGCGGCAAGCAGCGAAGCGCTCAGGTAGGCCACGGCAAAGATTGCCAACCAGCCGCCGATCCAGGCCAGAAAGCTGGCCAGCCAGAGCAGGCCCCAGGCGGCGAGCCAGGTCATCGGCGGAAAGGCCAGCAGTTGCTCGACGACGTTGCCCAGCACCCAGACCGCCAGCACAACGGAGAGCGCCAAAGCGCATAATGCCGGCGTCAACATGTACAACCAGACCCGCCCGTGGCGCAAATTGAGCAACGAGCGACTCAAGGCCAGAACAACGATTTCCATCCAGGCTTCTCCCGAGCAAGATCATTCACCCTGCATTTTAAAGTTTTCGGCGCCCCGGCCGTAGAGCTGGGTGTAAGCACGATACTGCAACGAAAATGAAGCTGTACACCAGAACCACGGATTACGCCCCTCCCTCCTCGGCGACATCGGCCCCCACAAGCCCCAGGGAACGCTGGCAACAGCGTCAGGAAGCGCGCTTGCAGAACCTGCAGGAAGGTCTGCAGCGGCTGCGCGCCATGCCCAGCCCGCAGGAAACCGCCAAGGCCCAGGCGCAATCCCGGGCCGAGCAGATCAAGGAACGGATCAAACAGCTCAGGGCGATGCTGATTGGCCTGCCGCCCGAGCAAGCCAAGGCGATTCTTCGCCAGATCAGCGCCATTGCCAAGGAACTGTCCGGCCTGGCCAAGGCGGTCGGTGGTGGCAGTGGAGGCGGCGCGGGGGTTGGACTCCAGACGCCGGCAAGCGGCGGGATGGCGGGCAATGGAGCGGCAGAAGGAGCAGCCAATGCCGCCGGAGATGCCTCGACCGGTGCTGCAGCAGCCGGCGCCTCTACGGACGTGGCGGCCGACGTTGCTGCACTCGCCGCGCCGCCAACGGCAAGCGCCCAGGGCGACGAGACGTCTTCAGACGACGACGACCAGCCCGATACCCCAAACGCAGCGGCGAGTGAGCCGTTCGCGCGCAGCACTGGCAACAGCGCCAGCACCGGGTCGGCACAGGATTCCTTGCACGAAGCAGCCAAGCAGTTGAAAGCGCTGCTCGAACAGGTCAAGGCGAGGATGCGCGAGGCCCGCCAGCACGAAAAAGGCGATAAGGACGAGATCAGCCAGGCGGAAAGCGCGCTGCACCAGGTCGAAGCCGCGCTCGGTGGCGGCAGCGATCTCTACAACGGCCTTGGCTCTGCTGCCGGAATCGCACCAACACTGGCCGTGGCAAGCATCGGCGCGACCGGCAGCATCAACGTGCAGGTCTGACTCAACGCTGCAGGCCCTCCCACTGTTTCTGCTGCCGTTTGACCGACACCGGCACCGGCGTGCGCAGTTCCTGCGCGTACAGCCCGACGCGCAGCTCTTCGAGCAGCCAGCGAAATTGCTCGATTTGCGGGTCGACCGTACCCATCTTCGCCAACTGGATCGCCCGCCGCTCGTAGTTGGTCCATAGCGGCGCGTATTCAGCCATCAATTGCGCGTCACGCGCCGGATTGGCTTTCAGCTTGTCGAGCCGGACGCCGACCGCCTTCAGGTAGCGCGGATAATGCTGCAAGCGATCGAACGGCGTGTCGACGACGAAGGTCTTGCCGATCAGCCGCTTCAGTTGCGCCTCGATATCCGCCACGGCCGCCGCGTGCACCTTGAACGCCGGCAGCTTCTTGACCGCCGCTTGCCATTCGGTGAGCACGGTGCCGACCAGGCGGCAGACTTCCTGCATGATCAGTCCAAGCCGCGCCTTGGCCTCGGCGCAGCGCGCCTTGAAAGCCTCCGGCGTGGTCGGCAGCGGTTCGGTCAGGCAGGCACGCTCGAAGCTCAGTTCGACGAGCTGCCGCTTCAGGTCGTCGCTACTGCCCAGCGCCATGAACTGCATCGCCATCTGGGTCAGGCCGGGGACGTTCTTGTCGAAGTACTTCACCTGTTCCTTGAACTGCAGCATGAACAGGCGCGACAAGCCCTTGCGGTGCGCGTCGGCGGCTTCCTCGGCGGAATCGAAGACCTTCAGACTGACCGTCTCGCCGTCGTCGATCAGCGCCGGGTAGCCGATCACCGTCTGCTTGCCGACCGGGACTTCCATCAGCTCCGGCAGCTCGCCGAAGGTCCAGTCGGTCAGTTGGGTGTATTCGGACGGCGTTTCGTGCAGTTCGGCGAATTCCTCCTTGGCTTCCTTGCCCCATTCGCCGCGTAGCGCGACCAGGCTGCGGTTCATGTCGAGTTGCCGGCCATGCTCGTCGATCAGCTTGTAGTTCATCGAGAAGTGCGGTGGCAGCGCATCGGGGCGGAAGGCGTCGGGCGTCACCGCCCAGCCGCGCGCGTTCAGGCCGCGCGCTTCGAGGATGAATTCGATCAGCGGGTTGATGATGCCCTGGTTGAGCTTGCGGTCGTTGCCTTCGACAGCGGCCAGGAATTCCTCGACGAATTCCGGCACCGGCACCAGCTTGGCACGGATTTTCTGCGGCAGCGTCTTGATCAACTGCACCAGCTTTTCCTTGATCAGCCCCGGCACCAGCCATTCCATGCGCGCCGCCGGAATCTGGTTCAACTGCGCCAGCGGCAGCGTCAGCGTGACGCCGTCGCGTGGAGAGCCCGGCTCGAAGTGATAAGTGAGCGCGTACTCCACACCACCAGCCTTGAGCTTGTGCGGGAAGGCCTCGGTGGTGACGCCGGCCGCCGAGTGGCGCATCAGGTCGTCCTTGGCCAGGAAGAGCAGCTTCGGGTTGTCCTGCTCGGCGGTCTTGCGCCAGTGGTCGAAGGTAGCGCCGTTGTGGATGTCTTCCGGAATGAGATGATCGTAGAAGGCGAAGATCAGCTCGTCGTCGACCAGCACGTCCTGCCGACGCTGCTTGTGCTCGATCTTCTCGATCTCGCGGATCTGCTTCTGGTTGTGCTGGAAGAAGGGCCAGCGCTTGGCAAACGACTCCTCAATCTCCTCGCCGACCAGCCCCTGGCGGATGAAAATCTCGCGCGCCTCGGCCGGCGCCAGCGGGCCGTAATGGATGCGCCGCTTGGGGTTGATGACGATGCCGTAGAGGGTCGTGCGCTCCCAGCCGGCAACCTGCATCGCCTTCTTTTCCCAGTGCGGATCGAAATACTGGCGCTTGATGAGGTGAGCGCCCACTTTCTCGATCCATTCGGATTCGATGCGTGCGACGCAACGGCCGAAGAGGCGCGTCGTCTCGGTGATCTCGGCGGCCATGATCCACTTGCCGGCCTTCTTCTGCAGCGGCGACGAGGGGTGGATGAGGAAGCGGATGCCGCGTGCTCCGAGGTAGTACCCGGACTCGTCCGACTTGCAGCCGATGTTGCCGAGCAGTCCGGAGAGCAGCGCCATGTGGATGGCGTCGTAGGTGCCGGGAAGGTCGTTTTCCTTCCAGCCCAGCTCGGCGACCATCGCGTGCAACTGGCCGTGCACCTCGCGCCATTCGCGCAGGCGCAGGTAGGAGAGGAAGTGCGCGTGGCAGGTGTCGACCAGCGACTTGTTCGATTTCTTGTGCTCGACAGCGTTCTGGAACCAGGTCCACAGCTTCACCCAGCTGAGGAATTCGGACTTCTCGTCGGCGAACAGCTTGTGCTTCTCGTCCGCCGCCTGCTGCCGCTCCTGCGGCCGTTCGCGCGGGTCCTGCGTGGACAGCCCGGCGGCGATGACCAGCACTTCCTTGAGGCAGCCGAGGTCGCGGGCAGCGACCAGCATGCGGCCGATGCGCGGATCGAGCGGCAGCTTGGCCAGCGCCTCGCCGACCTTGGTCAGCCGGTTTTCGTCGTCGAGCGCGCCGAGTTCCTGCAACAGCGCGTAGCCGTCGCTGATCGCCTTGGCCGGCGGCGGTTCGATGAAGGGGAAGCTCTCGACGTCGGTCAGGCGCAGCGACTTCATGCGCAGGATGACGCCGGCCAGCGAGGAACGCAGGATTTCCGGGTCGGTGAACGGCGGCCGCGCGTTGAAATCGGCCTCGTCGTACAGGCGGATGCACACCCCGGCGGCCACCCGGCCGCAACGACCGGCCCGCTGGCGGGCTGCCGCCTGCGAAATCTTCTCGACCTGCAACTGCTCGACCTTGTTCCGGTAGGAGTAGCGCTTGACCCGCGCCAGGCCGGTGTCGATGACGTAGCGGATGCCCGGCACGGTGAGCGAGGTTTCGGCGACGTTGGTGGCCAGCACGATGCGCCGCTGGCCGCCCGAGGGCTTGAAGATGCGGTCCTGCTCGCCGGCCGACAGGCGCGAGAACAGCGGCAGGATTTCCGGCGCGTGCGCGGTACTCAAGCCCGGTCGCGCCAGAGCATGCTTGCGTAAAGCCTCCGCCGCCTCGCGGATTTCGCGCTCGCCGGGCAGGAAGACGAGGATGTCGCCGGGGCCTTGCCGGGCCAATTCGTCGGCGGCATCGACGATGGCGTCGTAGAGGTCGCGCTCGTCGTCCTTCTTGTCGATGTCCTCGACCGGGCGATGGCGCACTTCGACCGGGTACAGGCGGCCGGAGACTTCGATAATCGGCGCTTTTTTGCCGTCGACCGTAAAGTGCTCGGCAAAACGCTCGGCATCGATGGTCGCCGAGGTGATGATCAGCTTCAGGTCCGGCCGGCGCGGCAGCAACTGCTTCAGGTAGCCGAGCAGGAAATCGATGTTCAGGCTGCGTTCGTGCGCCTCGTCGATGATGATCGCCTCGTAGGCGTTCAGGTAAGGATCGCTTTGCGACTCGGCGAGCAGGATGCCGTCGGTCATCAGCTTGACCCAACTGTCTGCGGTCGACTTGTCGTGGAAACGGATTTTCACGCCGACACCGGCACCGACCTGGGTCTTCAACTCCTGCGCCAGGCGCGTCGCCACCGAACGGGCAGCCAGCCGCCGCGGCTGCGTGTGACCGATCAGCCCGCGCGCGCCGATGCCGAGATCGAGGCAGATCTTCGGCAACTGCGTCGTCTTGCCCGAACCGGTTTCGCCGCAGACGATGACCACCTGGTGCTTGGCGATCAACTCGGCGATTTCGTCGCGCCTTTCGTTGACCGGCAGGTCGGGCTGGAAGTCCGGTTGCGGCAGCTTGCCGCGCCGTTCGGCGACGGCGGCCTGCGAGGCAGCGAGCAGCTTTTCCAGATCGGCCTGCAGCTTCTGCCGCTTGTCGCCGGTCGAGCGCGGCAGCTCGCGCTGCAGCGCGCGCAGGCGGCGGGCATCGGCGGTCAGGGTAGAAAGGGAAACGTCGTCGCGCGACGCGGGCTTGCGGGTATGGGCAGACATGGGGCGGATTATATTCGTCCATCGTCGGGGCGTTGAACCTCGCACCGCCGCGTTCTTCAATCATCGATGGACAAGCACCTACCCCTGCCATATTCTGGCCAGAAAAAAAACACACAAAAACCCGCACGAATCACGGAGATAAACCATGGGAATTTTCAGCCTTTCCAGCATGAAGGGGCGACTGACCCTGTCCGTCCTGGTCGCCCTGCTTGGCCTGGTCCTGCTCGGCACCTTCCAGATCCTGCACCTGCGCGCACAACTGCTCGAAGACCGTAAGGCGACGTTGAACGCCGCCATCGATATCGCCACAAGCACGATCAAGGCTTTCCAGGAGCAGGAAGCGAAAGGCGAACTCAGCCGCGAGCAGGCGCAGAAGCACGCGACCGACGCGCTGCGCGGCATGCGCTACCTTGGACCGGAGTACTTTTACATCTACGACAGCAAGGGCATGAACGTCATGCATCCGGTCCGCCCGGAATACGTCGGCAAGAGTCACTGGGACCGCCAGGACAAGCAAGGCAATTACACCGTCCGCGATCTGGTCAAGACCGCGCTCGACAAGACCGGCTTCACCGAAACGCAGACCGCCAAGCCGGGCAGCGAAGTCCTGGTGCCCAAGCTACAACGCGTCGAGCACTTCGCGCCCTGGGACTGGGTGGTCGGCACCGGGCTCTACATCGACGACCTCGACGCGCTGTTCAACCGGCAACTGCGCAACGTCGGCATGGTCATCGCGCTGATCCTCGTGCTCGTCGGCGGCATCACCTGGTGGGTGGCGCGCTCGCTGCTCGCCCAGATCGGTGGCGAACCGGCGCTGGCTGTGACGACGATGAGCCAGGTCGCCGCCGGCGACCTGACGGTATCGATCGCGAACGCGCGGCCGAACAGCTTGCTCGGCGAACTCAATCTGCTGGTCGATTCCCTGCGCCGGATGATGGCAAACATCTCGCAAAACGCCACGCAGGTGGCGAGCGCTGCCCAGGAAATCTCCGACACTTCGGCCCGCGTCGCCGTTGCGGCATCGGCCCAGACCGACGCGACGCAGACGATGGCGGCGGCGATGGAGGAGCTGACCGTCTCGATCACCCACGTCTCGAGCAATGCCGGCGAGACCGAGGAACATGCCAGCAGCGCCGCCGAACTCGCTGTCCAGGGCGAGCGCAGCGTCGAGACCGTCGCCGCCAATATCGCAACCATGGCCGGAACCGTCGGCGAAGCTGCCGAGAAGGTACGCTCGCTGTCGGCCAACGCCCAGGAAGTGGCGCGCATTGCTTCGGTGATCAAGGACATTGCCGGCCAGACCAACCTGCTTGCGCTCAATGCCGCGATCGAGGCTGCCCGGGCCGGCGAACAAGGGCGCGGCTTTGCTGTCGTCGCCGACGAGGTGCGCGTCCTCGCCGAACGGACCGAGAAGGCGACGCTGGAAATCTCCGGTGTCGTCGAGCGGATTCAGGGCGAAACGCTGAACGCCGCCCGGGTCATGGACGCCGCCCTGCCGGAAGCGGAGCAGGCACGGGCGACCGCCAGCGATACGACAGAACTGCTGCACCGCATCGCCGAAGGCTCGCGGGCGGCGCAAAGCCTGGTCCGCGATGTCGCCGCCTCGACCCGCGAACAAAGCGAGGCCAGCACCTCGCTGGCGCAGCAGGTCGAACGCATTGCCAACCAGGTCGAGGATACCGGTACGAGCATGCGCACCACGGCCCTTGCCGCCCAGTCGCTGCTCGACACCGCGCGCGACCTGAGCGCCGAGACGGCACGTTTCAGGGTTTGAACCTCGTCACCGAGACCCAACCGCCGCTTGGCCATTTCGGAAAACAGCGCCCGCAAATAGCGTAAGCGGCTCAGCTCTCCAGCACGACCTCCCGCGCCGACGCATTCCTTGACCGAAGTTCACGGAATGCGTCGAAAACGGCCTTCTTCCCGCCATAGTTGATCGCCGGAATCAGAAGCAAGGCGGACGGCACCGTGAGGATGAACCCGGGAAGCAAAAAGATACCCGGCAGAATCATTTCCCGGCCAATGGCGACAGGCTTACTGCGGAACAGCATGATCAGGGTGCCGATCACGGCACAGAGGAAGCCAATGGCGGGCAAGATGGCTAGCAAACCATCCACGCCATCGGTGCCAAACGCATTGGCCTCGCCGAAGCGCGAGGAGATCAGAAAGAGATGTAGCGCACAGTACAAAACCCCCAGCCCGATTGGCAGGCCGCTGCCGGGCTCGACAATCAACCCAGCTCGATCAAGCTGGTCGAGCAATATTTTCTGCTGGTCTACTGACAAGACTCCGGCATTGAGGAACCCTCCTCGCCCCGTATGTCTAAAGACAACATTTCCGGCAACCGAAATTTCCAGCATTTGCGCCTGCTCGGCCGGCACCAGCTTCTTGCCGCTCCGCCATTCGACATTTCCTTCGAAGCCGGCAGCAAGCAAGTGTTGGACGAACGACTCAAGTGTTGAGAAGGCGTTCTCCTGACTAGAGAAGGGGCCTGCAATATCGGTTTTTTCCATGTTGATCGTTTTCGTGAATTTCAAAGAGAGGGCGATGTGGCCTGCCGCCAAACCACCTGCCGCGCCTGGCGGTGAATTGCTTCCCCCGCAGACAAAGCGCCTGATGATACACGCAATAATTCCATAAGCATAACAAACCCCATACCATTGGGAAAACCAATCCCGATATCACCCCGAAGCGGCGCAAGAAAAGCGCTATCACAACCGGCAGCCCATGCCGGCATAGCCCTTGCTCGCCCTCCCTGAAAACCCGGAAAGACCGCTCGCCGTGTCGGATAGTCCACAAAACCCTCTGCCGCTTTACCACGCCCGCACCAAGCATCGTTTCGATGCCTACGCCGAAGGCCCCGGCCAACTCGACTGGGATGCCCAGCCGGCGCCGTTCCGCCATTACCTGGGCGCGCCGGTGCTCGAACTGCCGCTGGCTGCCGATCGTTTCGAACGCGCTTACGGCCGACTCGGAGAACTGCCGGCCAACCCGGTGCCGGCGACGATAGACAGCCTCGGCGCGCTGTTCGAACTGTCGTTCGCCATCTCGGCCTGGAAAAGCTGGGGGCCGAACCGCTGGGCGCTGCGCTGCAACCCGTCGTCCGGCAACCTCCACCCGGTCGAGGCCTGGACGCTGTGCGGCGGGCTGCCCGGCGTTCCGGACGGTCTGCATCACTACGACCCGGAGCGGCACGCACTGGGACATCGCGTCCTCGTCCCGCCGAGCGACGCCGCGCCCTGGCTGGCGATCGCGCTGTCTTCGGTGATGTGGCGCGAAGCCTGGAAATACGGCGAGCGCGCCTTCCGCTATTGCCAGCTCGATGTCGGCCACGCGCTCGGCGCTCTCGACTACGCCGCCGCACTGCTCGGCTGGCGGCTACGCCCGCTTGTCGTCGCCGGCGACGCTCTCGCCGGCTTGCTCGGGCTCGACCGCGAGGCCGATTTCCCGGCCGGCCGTTACGCCTACACCGAGCGCGAGGAAGCGGAAATCCTGCTTGCCATCAACGCCCCCGGCCTTGGCGCGCCGCCCGCCGTCGCCAGTTTGCGGACGCGCCACGCCGGCGCCGGCTGGCTTGGCCGGCCGAGCCGGATCGATCCGGCGCCCGGCTACCGCTGGCCGCTGGTCGACCAGGCGGCGGTGGCCAGCCGCCCGCCGGAAACTCCCCCGCCGTCAGGAACAACCGTCAAGGCCGACGAATTTCCGCCACTGCCGCCGCACCCGACCACCGCCGGCGCCGCGCAACTGATCCGCCAGCGGCGCAGCGGCCAGCGTTTCGACCCGCGCCAGACACTGCCGCGCACCGCCTTCCTACGCCTCCTCGACGCCTGCTTGCCGCGCCCGCGCGCCCCGTTCGCCGGGCAAACGACACCGCCCCAGGTCCACCTGCTGATCTTCGCGCTGCGCGTCGACGGCCTCGACAGCGGCCTCTACCTGCTGCCGCGCGGCGGCGCCGGCGAGGAACTGGCGGCGACACTGGCCGGCCGCTTCCCGGACGCCGCCCCGGTCGACGACTGTCCGCCGCATCTCGGCCTGCGCCGCCTGACCCGAGCCAGCCTGCCGGAGTTGCAACGCCTGGCGCGCGCCCTCAACTGCCACCAGGACATCGCCGCGACCAGCGCCATCTCGCTCGGCATGCTGGCCGATTTCGCCGCCGCCGACGGCGTCGGCTATCGGGAGCTGCTGCGCGAAGCCGGGCGTGTCGGCCAGGCGCTCTACCTCGAAGCCGAAGCGGCTGGCGTGCGCGGCACCGGCATCGGCTGCTTCTTCGACGACCCGGTGCACGACATCGCCGGGCTGGCCGGCGGCGGGCGCTGGCAGAGCGTCTACCACTTCACCGTCGGCACGCCCATCGTCGACGAACGCATCGAAACCTCGCCGCCTTATCCGCAACGTCACCAGGAAAGATCATGACCCCGAACCTCGCCAGCTTTCTCGAGCAGCACGGCTTTCCCCGCGATCAATTGTCGGCGCCGCAGGCCGACGGCCGCTTCACGCCGCTGATGCGCGCCTGCAAGGAAGGCCGCCTCGACATCGTCGACGAACTGCTGACGCTCGGCGTCGATCTCGCGGTCACCAACATCGACGGCTGCAACGCGCTCTGGCTCGCCTGCTACAACGGCCACCCGGGGCTGCTCCAGCGCCTGATCGACGCCGGCATCGAGATCGACCGGCAGAACGGCAACGGCGCCACCTGCCTGATGTACGTGTCTTCGAACGGCAAGGCCGACCTGGTCAAGTTGCTGCTGACCAACGGCGCCGACCCGACGCTGCGCAACTTTGACGATTTCAGCGCGCTCGACCTGGCATCGACGATCGACTGCCTGCGGCTACTGAAAAAAGCCGCCTGATCAACCCCAGATCCGCGTCGCGCCGACGCTGAGCAGGCCAAGCCAGGTTGCCGTCAGCGAACCGGTGAGATGGATCGCGGCCAGTCCGATGGCGAGCGCCGGCTGACCGGCGAGCAGGCGTTCCACCACTTCGGCGGAAAAGGTCGAGAAGGTGGTCAGGCCGCCGAGGAAACCGGTGATCACGAACAATTTGAGCGCCAATGGCAGACCGGAATTGAGATGGAAGACGCCGACGGCGACGCCGATCAGGTAGCCGCCAAGCAGGTTGGCGGCAAGCGTGCCGACTGGCAGCGCGACGAACAGCGGGTTGAGCGCCAGGCCGAGCAGCCAGCGCGCCCAGGCGCCGAAAGCGGCGCCCAGTCCGACGGCGGCGAATCCGATTGCGTTCATACCCCCTCCTTTTGGCGGATTCTACCGCGAGTCATCCGGCATGCCGCAACGGAAGTCGGCAACAAATCTGCCGCCTCAATGTCACAATAGCGCCTTTCGAACGGGGAACGCCGACAAAAGCGAGAAGCGGCGGCGGCAGCATGGCCCGCAAAGGGCACGGGAGAACACATGGAATTTCAGGACTTTGCCGACATCGAAAAGGCGACCAAGCGCGGCCGCCGCGAATTCAGCCGGCTCGGCATGGGCTTGCTGTTCGTCGTCTGCATCATGATCTATACCGCACTGGGCATCGGCATCACCGGTCCCCAGGGCATCATGCTGGTGGTCGCCTCGATGATCGGCGGTTACATGGCGATGAACATCGGCGCCAACGACGTCGCCAACAATGTCGGCCCGGCGGTCGGCTCGCACGCCATCACCATGACCGGCGCCATCGTCATCGCCGCCATCTTCGAGATGGCCGGCGCGCTGATCGCCGGCGGCGACGTGGTGGCGACGATCCGCGGCGGCATCATCAAGCCGGAAGTCATCCTCGACAACAACCGCTTCATCTGGCTGATGACGGCCTCGCTGCTCGCTGGCGCGCTGTGGCTGAATTTCGCCACCGCCATCGGCGCCCCGGTATCGACCACCCATTCCATCGTCGGCGCCGTCCTCGGCGCGGGCATTGCCGCCGGCGGCATGAATGCCGCCAACTGGGGAACGATGGGCAGCATCGCCGCCAGTTGGGTGATTTCCCCGGTGCTCGGCGGCATCGTCGCCGCCGCCTTCCTGTTCTGGATCAAGCGGGCAATCACCTACCAGTCCGACATGGTTGCCGCCGCCCAGCGCACGGTCCCCATCCTGATCGGCCTGATGGCGTTTTCCTTCTCGACCTATCTGATCCTCAAGGGCCTCAACAAGATCTGGAAGGTCGACGCCCTGACCGCCGCCCTGATCGGCAGCGTCATCGGCATCCTCACCTGGTGGCTGATGACCGGCTCGCTGCACCGCCGCGCCGGCCGGATGGACAACACCAAGGCCAGCATCAACGCGCTGTTCACCGTCCCGCTGATCTGCGCCGCCGCCCTGCTCAGCTTTGCCCACGGCGCCAACGACGTCGCCAACGCGATCGGCCCGCTGGCCGCCATCGCCGACACCGTGATCCACGGCAAGTTGTCGGCCAAGGCCAGCATTCCGCTCTGGGTCATGCTGGTCGGCGCCATCGGCATTTCGCTCGGCCTGACGCTCTACGGCCCGAAACTGATTCGCACCGTCGGTAGCGAAATCACCGAACTCGACCAGATGCGCGCCTTCTGCATCGCCATGTCGGCGGCAGTCACCGTCATCGTCGCCTCGCAACTCGGGCTGCCGGTCAGCTCGACGCATATCGCGCTGGGCGGCGTCTTCGGCGTCGGCTTCCTGCGCGAATTCCTGAAGACCAACTACTCGCAGATGCTCGATGAAATCAAGGAGCATCACCTCGGCGAAGACAAGCAAGTGGTCGAGGCCTACCTCAACCGCTTCACCAAGGCCGGCGTCAAGGAAAAGCGGGAGATGCTCGACCAGTTGAAAGCGCGCACCGCCCAGGCCGATCTGTCGAAGTACGAGCGCAAGCAGATGCGCCGCGTCTACCGTCATGAACTGGTCAAGCGCTCGGCGGTGTTCAAGATCGCCGCCGCCTGGATCGTCACCGTGCCCGCCTCGGCGCTGATGGCGGCGATGATCTATTACATGATCTTCGGCATCGTCCATGCCTGACCGGTCGGCGGGAAATCTCGCGGCGGCTTGATCCAGCGCAACCCGCCAGCGGCTCGGGTGCTAAAATGCCGCTTTGTCACAAAAAGTTAAAAAAATCGTCATGTTCGGCGCCTTGATGCCCAAAGAGGGCAAATATTTCGACCAATTCAACGCTCACGGCGCACTGGTCGCCCAGGGCGGCAGCACGCTCCGCCAGTTGATCGACGTTCTGTCCAATGGCGCCGAGGAAGGCAAGGCCCAAGCCCTGGCCGACGAGATCGACCGCCTGGAAAGCGCCGCCGACAAGATCACCCACGAAGTCCTGGCGCAGTTGCACAGCGCCTTCATCACACCGTTCGACCGCGACGAGATCCACGAACTGATCAACGGCATGGACAACATCCTCGACATGACGCAGGACGTTGCCGAAGCGATGGCGCTCTACGACATCCACCATATCCCCGTCGAGGCCCGAGCCATGGCCGAAGTCACCGAACGTAGCTGCCAGAAGGTCACCGAACTGGTGAAGCTGCTGCGCAACATGGACAACGGCCCGGGCATCCTCAAGCTCTGCCATGAAATCAACGAGATGGAATCCGAGGTCGACCGCATGCTGCGCGTCTCGATGTCGCGCATCTTCCGCGAGGAGCCGGATGTCCGCGAAGTGATCAAGCTCAAGGAAATCTACCAGTTGCTGGAATCGGTGACCGACCGCTGCAAGGATGTCGCCGGTACGGTCGAAGCCATCGTCCTCGAAAACTCCTGAGTCCGGGCATGGAAGCCATCCATATGAGCCTCGGGGTCGTCGTCACCCTGGTGGTGGTGGCGTTGCTGTTCGATTTCATGAACGGCTTTCATGACGCCGCCAACTCGATCGCCACCATTGTCTCGACCCGCGTCCTGAAGCCGCATCACGCGGTGATCTGGGCCGCCTCGTTCAACTTCCTGGCCTACTTCCTGTTCCACCTGAAAGTCGCCGCGACCATCGGCAAGGGCACCATCGACCCGAGTATCGTCGACCACTACGTGATCTTCGGCGCGCTGGTCGGCGCCATCGCCTGGAACATCATCACCTGGTACTACGGCATTCCCTCGTCGTCGTCGCACGCGCTGGTCGGCGGCCTGGTCGGCGCCGCCGTCGCCAAGGCCGGCTTCGGCAGCCTGGTCACGGCCGGCGTGCTGAAGATCATCGCCTTCATCTTCGTCGCCCCGCTGCTCGGTTTCCTCATCGGCGGCCTGCTGATGGTCGGCGTCTCGTGGATCTGCCGCAACATGGCGCCACACAAGGTGGACAAGCACTTCCGCCGCTTCCAGCTACTCTCCGCCGCGGCCTACAGCCTCGGCCACGGCGGCAACGACGCGCAGAAGACGGTCGGCATCATCTGGCTGATCCTGATCGCCGCCGGCATGTCGACCACCGAATCGGAAATCCCCAGCTGGGTCGTCTTCGCCTGCTACACGGCGATGGGCCTGGGCACCATGTTCGGCGGCTGGCGCATCGTCAAGACCATGGGTAACCGCATCACCAAACTCAATCAGGCACGCGGCTTCTGCGCCAACAGCGGCGGCGCCGTCACCCTGTTCCTGGCCTCCGCCTTCGGCATCCCGGTATCGACCACGCACACCATCACCGGCGCCATCGCCGGCGTCGGCACGACGCGCGGCACCCGCCACGTGCGCTGGGGCGTCGCCGGCGGCATCGTCTGGGCGTGGATCCTGACCATCCCGTGCAGCGCGCTGATGGCCGCCCTCGGCTGGTATGCCGGCCGCCTGATCCTCTGATCGGCACCGCCGTACAAACGGGCCGGCCAAGCGCCGGCCCGTTTCGTTTTCCGGGAGCGCGGCGCTGTTAGAATGTCGCTTTACCGAATCGCCCACGCCGGCCACCCATGTCCTCCGAAAACAAGACTCCCGCTCCCGCCGCCAATTTCATCAAGAACATCGTCGAGGCCGACCTCGCCGCCGGCAAGCACGCCCAGCGCCGCTGGGCCGGCCAGCCCGGCCTCGCCGCCGACCACGCGGCCGCGCCGCTCGATGCGGCGAAAATCCGCACCCGCTTCCCGCCCGAACCGAACGGCTACCTGCACTTCGGCCACGCCAAGTCGATCCTGCTCAACTTCGGTCTGGCCAAGGAATTCGGCGGCCGCTGCCACCTGCGCTTCGACGACACCAACCCGGAAAAGGAAGAGCAGGAATACGTCGATTCGATCATCGACGCCGTCAAATGGCTCGGTTGCTCATGGACCGACGACGCCGAGAACAATCTCTACTACGCCTCCGACTACTTCGACTGGATGGTGCAGTTTGCCGAATACCTGATCTCCGCCGGCCACGCCTACGTCGATAGCCAGAGCGCCGAGGAAATGCGCGCCAACCGCGGCACCCTGACCGAAGCCGGCAAGCCCTCGCCCTTCCGCGAGCGCAGCGTCACCGAGAACATGGACCTGTTCAAGCGCATGCAGGCCGGCGAATTCGGCGACGGCCAGCACATCCTGCGCGCCAGGATCGACATGGCCTCGCCCAACATCAACCTGCGCGACCCGGCGATCTACCGCATCCGCCACGCCACCCACCACAACACCGGCGACAAGTGGTGCATCTACCCGATGTACACCTTCGCCCACCCGATCGAGGACGCGCTGGAGTGCATCACCCACTCCATCTGCACGCTCGAATTCGAGGATCAGCGCCCGTTCTACGACTGGCTGCTCGAACGCCTCGCCGAAGGCGGCCTGCTGCAGCGCCCCTTGCCGCAACAGATCGAATTCTCGCGCCTCAACCTGACCTATGTCGTCCTCTCCAAGCGCAAGCTGATCCAGTTGGTCGAGGAAAAACACGTTGCCGGCTGGGACGATCCGCGCATGCCGACCCTGGTCGCCGCCCGCCGCCGCGGCTACTCGCCCGAAGGCTTCCGCCTGTTCGCCGAACGCATCGGCGTCTCGAAGAACGACTCGCTGATCGATTACGCCCTGTTCGAAGAGGCCCAGCGCGAGGTGATGAACGAATCCGACGCCCGTCGCATCGCCGTTCTCGACCCGCTCAAGCTGATCATCGACAACTATCCCGCAGGCCAGTTCGAGGACTGCCACGCCCCCAACCATCCGCTGCATCCGGAACAGGGCGAGCGCAACATGCCCTTCGGCCGCGAATTGTGGATCGAGGCCGAAGACTTCCAGGAAGCCCCGGAAAAGGGCTTCCGCCGCCTCTTCCCCGGCAACAAGGCGCGCCTCAAGTACGGCTACATCGTCGAATGCACCGGCTGCGACAAGGACGAAAACGGCAAGGTCGTCGCTGTGCATTGCACCTACCTGCCCGACACCAAGTCCGGCACGCCGGGCGCCGACAGCGTCAAGGTCAAGGGCAACCTGCACTGGGTCTCCGTCGCCCACGCCTGCCCGGCCGAAATCCGCCTCTACGACCGCCTGTTCCGCGTCCCGGCACCGGGCGCCCGGCGCGAGGGCGACGCCCCCGATCTCGAACGCAGCTTCCTCGACGACCTCAACCCGGACTCGGTGCGAGTCATCAGCGCCATGCTCGAACCCTCGCTCAAGGACGTCCAGTCGGAACAGCGCTTCCAGTTCGAACGCCACGGCTACTTCGTCGCCGACCGCGTCGACTCGAACCCCGGCGCCCCGGTCTTCAACCGCGCCGTGACGCTCAAGGATTCGTGGGGCAAGGGGCACTGAGATGGCCGTCCCCAAGTACCACGAATTGTCTCGCCCCCTGCTGGATTTCCTGGCAGATGGGAAGGAGCACAATTTGCGGGAAGCATCGCAGGCAATCGCCCAACGTCTCAATCTGACGGACGCCGATCTGGCTGAAACAGTGCCCAGCGGCTACCCGAAATTCATTCACCGTTTGAGCTGGGCCAAGTACGACCTGGCCCGGGCCGGCTTGGTTGAAACCGTCGCGCGCGGCGTTTACCGGATCACCGACTTTGGCAAGCAGCAACTGCCGCAACTGCCCGCTTCCCTTGACCGTCGTTACCTGACGGCGCAAGGTTTGGGCGACTGGGGAGTTGGCCTTCAAGAGAACGCGCCGACCTCATCGAAGCAGCCAACAGAGACAGAGGAAACTCCCGAAGAACAGATTGATCGCGCTTCCGCCGAACTGGAACAGGCACTTTCCGAAGAGCTCCTTAGCCGCCTGAAGGCGATGCCGGCATCCAGTTTCGAGCGCTTTGTCGTCGAACTGATTACGGCCATGGGCTACGGCATCGGCGAAGTCACCGGACGCTCGGGCGATGGCGGTATCGATGGCGTCATTTACCAGGATCGCCTGCGACTGGACAGAGTGTTCCTGCAAGCCAAGCGATGGACCGAACAACCTGTCCGCTCCCCGGACATCAACGGCTTCATTGGCGCCCTCGCCCGCCAGGGCGCAACACGCGGCGTGTTCGTCACCACCAGCCGCTACACGGCGGATGCCGAAAGTGCAGCGCAGGTAGCGCATCTGCGGATCAAGCTGATCAATGGTCTCGAACTGGCCAAGCTGGCCATCGAGTACAACATCGGAGTCTCGACGCGCCGCAAGCTGGAAATCAAGCGCCTCGATTCCGACTATTTCGACGAAATGGACGTTTAGGTATTGCCATGGCCGGAAGCTGGGGTTGCCCGCACGAAGTCAATGACCGCTGCACGAAGATCAACAATCTGCCGTGCAGCCCGGGCATGAAGGGCTGCGAGTTGGCAGGCCGCTACCGCTTCGTCGACGAGAGCAAGAACGAGCGCTACTGGGAAAAGAAGGCGCGCCAACAGGCGGCCGCCGAGGGCTCGAAGAAATGATCGACCTCGATCCTTTCCGCTTCCCGGAGATGCATCGCGAAAGCGACATCGTGCACCTGGAGCGCGCCCGTGGCTGATCAGGAGCGCTCCGCCACGGGCGGCTACCGCTATTGGGTCAGCGACGAACAGCTCGCCGCCTTCGCCCGCCTGACGCCCTTGCAACGCCTCGAATGGGTCGAGGCGGCGCGCGAATTCACCTGGCTAGGCCAGACCGCAGAAACCCGCGCACGGCACGAACGCCTGCGGCAAGGGAAGCCCGGGGTCTGATGCCGCTCGACGTCGCCCGCCTCGGCCAGGTGTTCACGCCGCCCAAGGTGGTGGAGTTCATGCTCGACCTGTGTGCCAACACGGGCAGCGTGCTTGAGCCGTCGGCCGGCGACGGCGCCTTCTTCAACGAACTGCGCCGGCGCGGCCGCGACGTCACCGGCGTCGAACTCGACCCCGGGGTCGCCCCGGCCGGCGCCCGCGTCATGGATTTCTTCGACCTGCCGGAGAACGCGCGCTTTGCCACCATCGTCGGCAATCCGCCCTATGTGCGCTATCAGGACATCGCGCCGCCGACCCGCGGGCGGCTGAAATCGCCGCTGTTCGACAGGCGCAGCAACCTGTTCCTGTTCTTCATCGAGAAGTGCATCCGCCACCTCGAACCGGGCGGCGAACTGGTCTTCATCGTGCCGCGCGAGTTCATCAAGCTGACCTCGGCCAGGAAGCTCAACGCCTGGCTGTTCGGCCAGGGCAGCATCACGCATTTCTTCGAGACCGGCGACGTCCGCGTCTTCGCCGGCGCCAACCCCAACTGCTGCATCTTCCGTTTCGAGAAGGGGCGTGTCGACCGCCGCATGGCCGACGGTCGAAACTTCACCGAAGTCGACGGCCAGTTGATGTTCCTGCGCGACGATCACGGCGTGCGCCTCTCCGACATCTTCGACGTTCGCGTCGGCGGCGTTTCCGGCGCCGACCCGGTGTTCCGCCACGCCGAGGGCAACCTCGATTTCGTCTGCTCGAAGACCGCCGACACCGGCGAAACGCGGCGCATGATCTACGGCATCGAACACCCGGCCCTGCTGCCGCACAAGCAGCGCCTGCTCGCCCGCCGCGTGCGCAAGTTCGACGAGAGCAACTGGTGGCACTGGGGTCGCCATTTCCCGATCAACGACGACCCGCGCATCTACGTCAATGGCCGCACGCGCAAGAGCGAGCCTTTCTTCCTGCACGACTGCCCGAACTTCGACGGTTCGGTGCTGGCGCTGTTCCCGAAGAACCGCCGGATGCGCCGCCGCGACCTGATCGAATGCACGATGATGCTCAACCACGAAGTCGACTGGCAGCAGCTCGGCTTCGTCTGCGACGGCCGTTTCCTGTTCACCCAGCGCAGCCTGCAGACCTGCCTGCTGCCCGACAAGTTTTCCCGTTATTTGCCGAAGGAAGAAACATGACCTTTACCGAACAACTCGCCGCCGCCTGGCAGAAGAACGACTCGCTGCTCTGCGTCGGCCTCGACCCCGACCCGGCCAAGTTCCCGGCCCACCTGAAGGGGCGCGATGACGCGATCTTCGAATTCTGCAAGACCATCGTCGACGCCACCGCCGACCTCGTCTGCGCCTTCAAGCCGCAGATCGCCTACTTCGCGGCGCGTCGCGCCGAGGACCAACTCGAAGCGCTGATCGCCCACATCCACGAGCAACACCCCGGCGTGCCGGTGATCCTCGACGCCAAGCGCGGCGACATCGGCTCGACCGCCGAACAGTACGCGGTCGAAGCCTTCGCGCGCTTCCAGGCTGACGCCGTGACGGTCAATCCCTACATGGGCCGCGATTCGGTCGAGCCTTACCTGGCCTTCCCGGACAAGGGCGTGATCCTGCTCTGCCGCACCTCCAACCCGGGCGGCTCGGACCTGCAATTCCTGGAAACCAACGGCGAGAAACTGTACGAGCACGTCGCCCGCCTGGCCGCCGAAAAGTGGAACAGCACCGGCCAGATCGGGCTCGTGGTCGGCGCCACCTTCCCGGCCGAGATTGCCCGCGTGCGCCAGATCGTCGGCGACATGCCCTTGCTGGTGCCGGGCATCGGCGCTCAGGGCGGCGATGTCGAGGCCACCGTCAAGGCCGGCCGGACCGCGGCGGGCAGCGGCTTGATGATCAATTCCTCGCGTGCCATCCTCTACGCCGGCCACGGCGAGGACTACGCCGACGCCGCCCGCAGGGCGGCGCTCGCCACCCGCGCCGAGATCAACCAGTACCGCTGAGGAGACGCCAGATGCGCATGGACGATTACCGGGAAAGCGACAACGTCGAGGACCGGCGTGGCGGCGGTGGCGGTGGCGGCCTGTCTTTCGGCGGCGGCCGGCTCGGTCTGGGCAGCATCGCCATCGCGCTGGTCGCCAGCTACTTCCTCGGCGTCAATCCGATGACCGTGCTCAACCTGCTCTCCGGCGGCGGCATGCCGGTCGTCCAGCAGCAGGCGCCGGCGCAGCGCCCGCCGGCCAACGACGAGACGGCGGTGTTCGTCTCCAAGGTGCTGGCGTCGACCGAGGACACCTGGATTCCCGCCTTCCGCGAGATGGGCAAGCAGTATCAGGAGCCGCGCCTGGTGCTGTACACCGGCGTCACGCCGACCGCCTGCGGCACCGGCCAGGCGGCGATGGGGCCGTTCTACTGCCCAGGCGACCAGAAGGTGTACATCGACCTCGCCTTCTTCCGCGAACTGCGCGAGCGCTTCCACGCCCCCGGCGAATTCGCCCAGGCCTATGTCGTCGCCCACGAAGTCGGCCACCACGTGCAGCACCTGCTCGGTATTTCCGACCAGGTGCACCAGGCGCAGCAGCGGGCGAGCGAAGCGCAGGCCAACGCGCTGTCGGTGCGCCTTGAACTGCAGGCCGACTGCCTGGCCGGCGTCTGGGGCAAGCGCACCGACAGCATGGCGCAGGTGCTCGAACCGGGCGATGTCGAGGCCGCGCTGACCGCCGCCTCGGCGATCGGCGACGACCGCCTGCAGCAGCAGGCGCAGGGTCGCATCGTCCCGGACAGCTTCACGCACGGCAGCTCGGCGCAGCGCATGCGCTGGTTCCAGCGCGGTTTCGACAGCGGCGACTTCAAGCAGTGCAACACCTTCGACAAGAGCGCGCGGCTCTGAGATGAGCGCCGACGCAAGCCGCAAGCCACCGCGTTGGCGCCGCTGGGCGCTGGAAATCGCCATCTTCGTCGCCGCCTTCCTCGCCTTCCAGGCCTGGCAGTTGCGCGACACGGCGCGCGGTCCGGCGCCGCAGTTCGCCGGTGTACAGACCGACGGTCAGGCCTTCGACCTCGCCGCCTGGGGCGCCGCCCACCCCGGGCAACCGCTGCTGATCTATTTCTGGGCCGAATGGTGCCCGATCTGCAAGACCACCGCCGGCAGCGTCGGAAGCATTGCTGCCGACCATCCGACGATCACCGTCGCCACGCAGAGCGGCGACGGCGCGGCGGTCGCCCGTTTCATGGCGGAAAAAGGCTACCGCTTCCCGACCCTGGCCGACACCGACGGCAGCATCATGCAGACCTACCGCATCCCCGGCACGCCGGGCTTCGTCGTGCTGGCGCCGGACGGCAACATCCGCTTCGTTTCGGTTGGCTACACCAGCGAGATCGGCCTGCGCCTGCGCCTGTGGTGGGCCGGTCTCGGCGCCACCACCTGAACCCTTACATGCCGAGGTAAGCGGCGCGCACCTGTTCGTTGGCGATCAGCGCCTGGCCGCTGTCGGTCAGCGTCACCGCGCCGGTTTCCAGCACATAGCCGCGGTCGGCGATGGCCAGCGCGGCAAAGGCGTTCTGCTCGACCAACAGGATGGTCATGCCCTGTGCCTTCAGCGACTTGACGACGTTGAACACTTCCTCGACCAGCAAGGGCGCCAAACCCATCGACGGTTCGTCGAGCAGCAGCATCTTCGGTCGCCCCATCAGCGCGCGGCCGATCGCCAGCATCTGCTGCTGGCCGCCGGACAGGGTGCCGGCCGGCAGGTGGCGCTTTTCCTTGAGGATGGGGAACATCGCGAAGACCTTGTCGAGGTCGCCCTCGACCTGCCCCTTCGGCTGCGTGAAGGCGCCCAGGCGCAGGTTGTCCTCGATCGACAGCGGGCCGAACACCTGGCGCCCTTCCGGGCTCTGGCAGATGCCGCGGCGCACGCGTTGGTCGGCGCGCAAGTTGGTGATGTCGTCGCCGTCGAAGAAGACGCGCCCGGCGCTGATCGGCTGGACGCCCGACAGGGCGCGCAGGAAAGTGGTCTTGCCGGCGCCGTTGGCGCCGACCAGGGCGACCAGCTCGCCTTCGCGCACTTCGAGGTCGATCCCCTTGAGCGCCTTGATCCGCCCGTAGCAGCTCTCCAGGCCGCTGACGCGCAGCATGGTGTCGCCGGCCACGGCATGCGCCGCCGGCTCCAGGTCGCCGCCGCTGTGCGCGCCGAGGCCGACCGATTCCGGCGCCAGGCTGGCGATGCGGTGGAAGAGTTGACGATATTCGAGGCGCGCCTGTTCGCCGAACACCGGATCGGCGTTATCGAGGAAGGCGCGGTCGATGACCGCCCAGTCCTCCTGCAGGAGCACTTCGCGGGCGAGCGGCATGGCGTCCTTTTCCTCGGTCCGGATGTGCGACTTCAGGCTCTCGGCAAAGATGCGCAAGTTGCCGGCGAATTCGCCCGGCGCGCTGGCCGGCGCCGCCAACTGGCGGCGCAGCGAACGGAGGATTTCCGGCCCGTTGCGGTGTTCGATCTGCAGCCGGTCGAGCACTGCCGCCGCTTCCGGGCTGCGCTGGCGCAGCGCCGGGAACAGGTACTCGTCCTCCTTGGCGTGGTGGCAGGCGTCCATGAAGTGTTCGATGTAGTCGAACACCGAGTGGAAGAAGGCCGGATCGACCGGCTCGCCTGCATCCATTTCGCCGGCGACGAGGTCGAGGGTGACGGCGACGCGCCACAGGTTCTGGTGTTCTTCGGTGATGATGCACAATGCTTCCATGGCGTTTCCCTCAGGCATGCGTGCCGAGATAGGCGGCGATCACGTCCGGGTTGGCGCGCACTTCGGCGCCGCTGCCTTCGGCCAGCTTCTTGCCGTAGTCGAGGACGAGGATGCGGTCGGACAGGTTCATGACCATCTTCATGTCGTGTTCGACGAGGACGACGGTGACGCCGGAATCGGCGATCTTGCGCACCAGCGTATCGACCTCGATGGTCTCCTTGGGATTGAGGCCGGCGGCCGGCTCGTCGAGGAAGATCAGGCGCGGCTTCATGGCCAGCGCACGGGCAATCTCCAGACGCTTGAGCGCGCCGTAGGACATCGCGTCGGCACGCGCCTCGACGTACTGGCCGAGGCCGACGAATTCCATCAATTGCGCCGCCTCGGCGCGCAGTTCGCGGTCGCGCCGGCGCAGCGCGGGCAGGCGCAGCGCCGCCTTGAACGGGTTGCGATCGAGCCGCAGATGGGCGCCAACCATGACGTTCTCGATGGCGCTCATGTTCATGCAGATCTGCAGGTTCTGAAAGGTGCGGGCGACGCCGCGCCGCGCCAGTTCGCTCGGCGCGCGGCCGTGGATGGCCTCGCCGTCGAGACGGATTTCCCCACTGGTCGGCTTGTACACGCCGGTAATCAGGTTGAACAGCGTCGTCTTGCCGGCGCCGTTCGGGCCGATCACCGAGTAGACGATGCCGGCGTCGATGTCGAAGCTGACGTTCTGCACCGCCTTGACGCCGCCGAAATGGATCGACAGGTTGCGCACTTGCAGCAGGCTCATCTCATTCCCCCTTGCCGAAGCGCGCCGCCAGCGTCGGCACCAGGCCGCGCGGCAGGAAGATCATGCAAAGCATCAGGATGGCGCCGAAGGCCACCGTCTCCCAGCCCTCGAAGGTGGCCAGCGCCTGCGGCAACGCGGTGAGCAGGACGGCGCCGACGACCGAGCCGTAGACCGAGGCCATGCCGCCGATGACGACCATGGTCACCAGTTCGATCGAGTGGAAAAAATCGGCGTAGGCCGGGCTGATGAAACCGATGTAATGCGCCGAGATGCTGCCCATGACGCTGGCCGAGAAGGCCGACATGACGAAGATCGCCCCCTTGTAGCGGGCGACGTCGACGCCGACCACCTGCGACGCCACCTCGGAGCCGTGCAGCGCGCGCAGGGCGCGGCCGAAGGGCGAGTCGATCAGGTTGAGCGAGGCCCAGACGGCGATCACCAGCAGCACGGCGACGACCCAGTACCATTGGCGGTCGCTACCGATTTCGTAGCCGAACAGTTCCATCGGCGGTACCGCCATGCCGTCCGGGCCGCCGGTCCATTGCGCCTCGTTGCGCAGCGCGATGTTGATGATGATGCCCAGGCCGAGCGTCGCCATCGCCAGGTAATGCCCCTTCAGCTTGAAGATCGGCCGCGCCAGCAGCGCCGCCAGCAGCGCCGAAGCGGCCGCCCCGGCGAGCAGGGCGAGCAGCGGATGCCAGCCAAAATGGGTCGGCAGCACCGCCGAGGCGTAGGCGCCGATGCCGAGGAAACCGGCGTGGCCAAGGCTGATCTGGCCGGCGAAGCCGATCAGCAGGTTGAGACCGATGACGATGATGGCGTTGATCGCCATGCGCACCGCGAGGTCGAGGTAGAAGCTGTTGGGCAGCACGAAGGGCAGCACGGCAAGAACGACGGCGAGCAGCCCGAGGCCGAGAAATGGTGTCTTTTTCATGCTTACACCCGATCGGTCGATTTGCCGCCGAACAGGCCGCGCGGCATGAAGAACAGGATGAGCAGGATGAGGACGAAGGGAATCGCGTCCTTGTACGCCGACGAAATGTAGCCGGCGCCCATCGCCTCCAGAATGCCGACCAGCAGGCCGCCGACCACCGCGCCCAGGCCGTTGCCCAGCCCGCCGACGACGGCGGCGACGAAGCCCTTGAGGCCGAGCATGATGCCAACGTCGTAGGAAGTCAGGGTAATCGGCGTGATCAGGATGCCACCCAACGCGCCGAGCGCCGCCGACATCGCGAAGCTGAGGAAGAGCACCCAGCTCGTGTTGATACCGACCAGTTCGGCCGCCGTCCGGTTGAACGAGGTGGCGAGCATCGCCTTGCCCTGCAGCGTGCGGTTGAAGAAGTACCAGAGGCCGGCCACCACCAGCGCGGTGATGCCGAGCACCCAGAGGCTCTGCGGTAGCAGCGTGGCGCCGAGAATCTCGATCGGCGCGTCGCCCGAGAAGGCGGGCAGGCTGAAGGTGTTCTTGCCCAGCCAGACCTGGACGATGCCGCGGATGACCAGCGAGGCGCCGATGGTGATGATGATCAGCGTCACCGTCTCGGCGCCCTTGACCGGCTCGATGGCCAGCTTCTCGACCAGGACGCCGACCACCGCCGGCACCAGGACGGCGAGCAGCAGCACGACCGGCAGCGGCAGCCCCATCTGCGCGAAGAAGACGGCGAGCATGCCGCCGAGCATGATGAATTCGCCCTGCGCGAAGTTGATGACGTTGCTGGCGTTGTAGATCAGCGTGAAGCCGAGGGCGGCCAACGCGTAGGTGGCGCCGACGGTGACCCCGGAAAACAGGAATTGCAGGAACTGGGCGAGCATCAGCGTCCCCCTGCCCGCAGGCCGGTCATTTTCATTGTTCTCTCCTCCAATAGCCCCACATTGTCTAGGGCGAAGACCCAAGTTGGCAACCGGAACGGCGCCCCTCGCACCCTGCCGGCGGCGTTCTGCGCGCCGCTGCGGCAAAGCCCTTTCTCCTCACGCCAGCGGCGAATGCGCCCAGGGATCGTCGTCGTTCGCCAGCGGCTGTTGCTGGGCGAAGAAGCCCTCGCTATGAATCAGCTCCTCGTGTGCGCCAAGCGCCTTGACGGTGGCAACACAGCTATCGACGAACTCGGGGCTGCCGGCGACGAAAACGGTGTGCTTCGACAGGTCGCTGAACAGTTGCGGCAGCACGACGTCGATCCTGCCGTGGCGATAGCCTTCGCGCTGCTCGCGGGTCAGCGTCACCTGGTAATCGAAGTTGCGGTGCTTGGTGCGCCACCAGGCCATCATGCCGGTGCCGTAGACGTCGTCGGCGCTGCGCGCCGAGAACAGCATCGTCACCGGCTTGCGGAAGCCGCGGCGCAGCGCCGCCTCGGCCAGCGCCATGACCGGCGCCAGACCGGTGCCGGCCGCTAGGCAGAGCACCGGCGTATCGACCGAAGGATCGCCGATGAAGGTGCCGTAGGCACCGGAAACCTTGACGCTCTCGCCGACCGCCAGCGTGTCGTGGATCCAGTTGCTGGTCACGCCGCTGTCGGCGCGCGCCACCTGCAGCACCAGCTCGCCATCCGGGCGCGGCGCGTTGGAAATGGAATAGGCGCGGGCCGGAATGTCGGCGCGCGGATTGCCGATGGTGACGTACTGGCCGGGCCAGTAGCGGATCGGCTGGCCGACCGGGCGCAGGCGCAATTCGACGACGCGGGCGGCGAGCGCCTTCTTGTCGACGACGACGAACAGCGCGTCCTCGCGCGGCGGAAAGAGTTTCGGCTTGGCGTCCTCGGTCCCCCATTCGATGGTCAGCTCGTCGGAGATCGGCTTCGCCATGCACATCAGGCCGTAGCCCTGTTTGCGCTCATCCTGGGAGAGCGCCATGTCGAGGACCATGCCCTGGTCGAACTGACCCTGCGTGACCTTGACCTTGCATTCGCCGCAGGCGCCGGCGCGGCAGTTGTTGGGGAGCGCGTAGCCGGCCTTTTCCAGGGCCATCAGCACGGTGTCGCCGTAGGCGCAATCGACCGACTTGCCCGAAGGCTGCATGATGATGCGGGCCATGTTGTCTTCCTCTTCGTTCTTATTGGTTTCTCTGTTGCTGCCCGGCCGGCGCCCGGGGCGGACGCCGGCCGGCAGGGGTCAGAAGACCGGGATGATGTCTTCCATGGCGATGTCGCTGATTTCCTCGCCGGTGATGCCGACTTCCGGAATTGCCGGGAACGGGATGTTGTAGCGGTCGAGCACGCCCTTCAGGTTGATCATCGCGTTCTTCCAGTTCTGCAGCTTGGCCTCGTAGCTCGGGATGCCGAAGCCGGCGCCGCGGGCGACTTCCTCGGCCTCGCGCTGCGTGGCGATGAAGTCTTCGGGCAGGTCCCAGAACTCCATCGGCGGCTCGAACAGCACGGCCGACAGGAACAGGTAGCCGGCGCGGATCTGTTTGGTGACGATGCTCTTGGTCGCATCGTCGAGCCCCGGATAGTCGCGCTCCATGACCGCCATGCAGATCGCCATGTGGCGGCCTTCGTCGCGGCCGATGTTCTTGAAGCCTTCCTTGAACACCGCTTCGCGGGAGTTCTCGTACATCTGCTTGAAGATCGTCGCGGCAGCAATCTCGCCCATCAGGAAGGACGAGAAGAGCACCGCCAGGTCGTACTTCGGCACCGCCTGCTTGTAGCCGGTCCAGTAACGGCCGCCGTTGAAATACAGCCAGGCGACGTTCTTCTGCAGACGCTTGCCGAGTTCGGTCTTCGGCTGGTAGGTCAGCGGGTCCGGGTGGCCGAGCAGCTTGGTGATGGCCAGGCCGCACATGATCTCGTGGTTCTGCTCGTCGCGGGTGACCGAGAAGAAGCACTTGCGCACCGGATCTTCCTCATGCACTTCATAGGTCTTGATCAGCGCTTCGGCGAAGACCGGCGGTGCCGAGGCGTCGAACACCGACAACAGGCTCCACCAGTAGGCGATCGATTCGCGCTCTTCCCAGCTGTAACTGTCGACGTCCAGCGTATCCCAGGGCAGCTTCTCCGGGTCCCAGTTCTCGCGCAGCGCGGCTTCCCAGACTTCCTGCAGCTTCTTCGTCTTGCTGTTCCAGGACAGCGGATAGACGTTGGGCTGCGGCGTTTCCGGCGGGAACTCCATCTTGTCTGCGAATCTTTCCTTGTGGTTGGCCATGGCTCCTCCTTCAGTGGATTTTTCGTGATCGTTGAACAGCCGCCCGGCCTTCCGGGCTGCGTTGAGACAATCATGATACCGATACACAACAAGTGTCAACAACTTTTGTATCAAAACACCGAAAAAACGATTTCAGAACAATTTCCTCATATCAGAATGCTGTGCATATAACCCAAGCGTACAAAACGTTACTAACTGTTTTTACTTGTTTTTTTAAGTTGTCAACAACCGGTTTCTCTAAACAGAACACAAAAATACATCATTTTTTTCGATACTTTTAATTGACTTTTGCACCTTTGATTCGTATCGTAGAACCCAGACAAACGGCTAAAGTCAGTGCCGCTCGACAAAACACCTAGAACAAGGAGACATCCGATGCCCCGACATCTGCTCGACAAGCACCGCGCCACACTCGACGGCGCCCTGGAAGCGATCCGCACGCGCGGCTACTGGTCCGCCTACAACGAGATGCCAAGCCCGAAGAGCTACGGCGAAACAGGCGCCGAAGACGGCAAGGCGGCGTTCAGCGCCCACCTCGGCCAGCGCTTTGCGCTCGACCAGCCGGGCGAACAAGGCTGGCATGGCGGCGAGCGCTCGCCTTACGGCATTGAACTCGACGTCAGCTACCCGGTGTGCGATCCGGAAGTGCTGATCGCCGCCGGCCGGAAGGCCATGGACGGCTGGCAGAAGGCCGGCGTAGACGGGCGCACCGGCGTCTGCCTGGAAATCCTCGAGCGCCTGAACAAGCAGAGCTTCGAAATCGCCCACGCGGTGATGATGACCACCGGCCAGGGCTGGATGATGGCCTTCCAGGCCGGCGCCCCGCACGCCCAGGACCGCGGCCTGGAAGCCGTCGCCTATGCCTACCGCGAACAGAGCTTCGTGCCGACCGAGACGGTCTGGGACAAGCCGCAGGGCAAGAACCCGCCGCTGGTCATGAAGAAACACTTCGAGATCGTCGGCCAGGGCGTCGGCGTCGTCGTCGGCTGCGGCACCTTCCCGACCTGGAACACCTATCCCGGCCTGTTCGCGGCGCTCGCCACCGGCAACGCGGTGATCGTCAAGCCGCACAGCAATGCCATCCTGCCGGCAGCGATCACCGTGCGCACGATCCGCGCCGTGCTCGCCGAAAACGGCATCGATCCCAACCTGGTCACCCTGTGCGTCGCCAGCGAACGCAGCGCGACGCAGAAGTTGGTCACGCATCCGGCCGTGAAATCGGTCGACTTCACCGGCGGCAACGCCTTCGGCCAGTGGCTGGTCGACAACGCCCGTCAGGCCCGCGTCTATGCCGAACTGGCCGGGGTCAACAACATCGTCATCGACTCGACCGACGCCTACAAGGCAATGCTGCGCAACCTCGCGTTCACGCTCTCGCTCTATTCCGGCCAGATGTGTACCACCTCGCAGGCGATTTTCGTGCCGGCCGCCGGCATCGATACCGAAGACGGCCACAAGTCCTACGACGAAGTCTGCGCCGACCTGGCCAAGGCCGTCTCCGGTTTCCTGAGCAAGCCGGAAGTCGCCCTCGCCGTGCTCGGCGCCGTGCAGTCGGCCGACACCCTGCAGCGGATCAAGGACGCCGACAGCGGCGCCCTCGGCCGCGTCGTGCTCGCCTCGAGCAAGCTGGACAACCCGGAATTCCCGGCCGCCGAAGTGCGCACCCCGGTCCTGCTAGCCTGCGACGCCGCCGACGAAGCCTCCTACATGGAAGAACGCTTCGGGCCGATCAGCTTCATCGTCAAGGTTGCCGACACGCCGGCCGCGATTGCTCTGTCCGAGCGCATCGTGTCCACGCACGGCGCACTGACCGCCGGCATCTACTCGACCCGCCCGGAAATCATCGACGCCATGACCGCGGCGACGATGCGCGCCAAGGTCGCGCTGTCGATCAACCTGACCGGCGGCGTCTTCGTGAACCAGTCGGCGGCCTATTCCGACTACCACGGCACCGGCGGCAACCCGGCAGCGAACGCGTCCTACGCGGACGCCGCCTTCGTCGCCAACCGCTTCGTCGTCGTTCAACGCCGTTACCATATCTGAGGGGGCCGCATGGAATTCACCACCATCCGTTTTGAAGTCAGCGACGGCATCGCCCACCTGACCCTGAACCGCCCCGACAAGCTGAACAGTTTCACCGGCGAGATGCACGCCGAACTGCGCGTCGCCCTCGACCGCGTCCAGGCTGACCGCACTATCCGCGTGCTGGTGCTCAGCGGCGCCGGCCGCGCCTTCAGCGCCGGCCAGGACCTGGCCGACCCCGACATGCAGGCGATAGACGGCCACCAGCCGGACATCGGCAACATCGTCGAGAAGAACTACAAGCCGCTGGTGCTGCGCCTGCAGAACCTGCGCGTGCCGACCCTGGCCGCGGTCAACGGCATCGCCGCCGGCGCCGGCGCCTCGGTGGCGCTGGCCTGCGACCTGGTCGTCGCCACGCAGTCGGCGTCCTTCCTGCAGGCCTTCTCCAAGATCGGCCTGATTCCCGACACCGGCGGCACCTGGTTCCTGCCACAACGGGTCGGCATGGCGCGCGCCATGGGTCTGGCCCTGCTCGCCGACAAGCTACCGGCAGCGAAGGCCGCCGAATGGGGGCTGATCTGGGAATGCGTCGCCGACGACGCCTTCGCCGCCCGCATCGACGCGCTCGCCGCCCAGCTTGCCAGCCTGCCGACCAAGGCGCTGGTGCGCACCCGCCAGGCGATGCACGCCGCCCCCGGCCACACGCTGGAGCAGCAACTCTCCTTTGAGGGCGGATTCATGCGCGAACTCGGCTGGAGCGCCGATTACGCCGAGGGCGTCGCCGCCTTCATGGAAAAACGCGCGCCGAAGTTCACCGGGGACTGACGATGGCCGCACTTCCTCAAAGCGCGGTCGTCGCCGTGGTCGGCGCCGGTGCCATGGGCGCCGGCATCGCCCAGGTCGCGGCGCAGGCCGGCCACCCGGTGCGCCTGCTCGACAACCGGCCGGGCGCCGCAGCGGCCGCCATCGAAAACATCCGCGCCCAGTTCGCCAAGCTGGCCGACAAGGGCAAGCTCAGCGCCGCCGACGCTGCCGCCGCCGGCGCCCGCCTGCAGGCAGCCGACAGCCTGGCCGACCTCGCCGGCTGCGCGCTGGTGGTCGAAGCCATCGTCGAGAACCTGGAAGCCAAGCAGGCGCTGTACGCCGACCTCGAAGGCATCGTCGGCGACGACTGCCTGTTCGGCACCAACACCTCGTCGATCTCGGTCACCGCCATCGGCAGCGCGCTCAAGCGCCCGCAACGCCTGGCCGGACTGCACTTCTTCAACCCGGCGCCGCTGATGGCGCTGGTCGAGATCGTCTCCGGCCTGGCCACCGACTGCGCCGTCGCCGACACGCTGCACGCCACCGCCGCCGCCTGGGGCAAGACGCCGGTGCATGCAAAATCGACCCCCGGCTTCATCGTCAACCGCGTCGCCCGCCCCTACTACGCCGAGGCGCTGCGCCTGCTGCAGGAAGGCGCCGCCGACCCGGCAACGCTCGACGCCGTGCTGCGCGAAGCCGGCGGTTTCCGCATGGGCCCGTTCGAGCTGATGGACCTGATCGGCCACGACGTCAATTTCGCCGTCACCAACTCGGTCTGGCGCGCCTTCTACCACGACCCGCGTTTCCTGCCCTCGCTGCTCCAGCAGGAACTGGTCGACGCCGGCTTCTTCGGCCGCAAGACCGGGCGCGGCTTCTACGATTATTCCGCCGCCGCCCGCCCGGCGCCGCAGACCGAAGCACCGTGCACGCCGGCCGGCAAGATCGTCGTCTGCGGCGAATCGCCGCTCGCCGAAGCACTGGCCGAGCGGCTGCAGCACGGCAAGCTGTCGTTCACCCGGGCACCGTCGACCGACGGCCGTGTCGCCGAAATCGGCCGCGCCGTGCTCTTCCAGACCGACGGCCGCTCGGCCACCGAACGCGCCGCCGCCGATGACGTCGCCAACTGCGTGCTGGTCGATCTGGCGCTCGATTACGAAACCGCCGGCCGCGTCGCCGTCGCCGTTGCCGCGCAGTGCGAAGCGGCCGCTGCGGAAGCCGCCATCGGCCTGCTGCAGGCCGCCGGCTACGCCGTCTCGCGGCTGGCCGACGTGCCCGGACTGGCGGTCATGCGCACCGTCGCCATGCTCGCCAACGAGGCCGCCGACGCAGTCAATCAGGGCGTCTGCGCTGCCACCGCCGCCGACGCGGCGATGCGCCTGGGGGTCAATTACCCGCGTGGCCCGCTGGCCTGGGCCGACCAGGTCGGCGTCGCCGCCATCCGCAACGTACTCGCCAACCTTGGCGCCAGCTACGGCGAAGACCGCTACCGCGTCTCGCCGCTGATCCGCCGCGCCGTCTTTGCCGGAAAGACTCTCCATGACTGAACCCAAACTCAGCGCCGCCGAGGCGCAGGCGCTCGCCGAAGCCACCGCCGCAGCGATGTACGCCCGCGACGCCGCCGCCCAGGCGCTCGCCATCCGCATCGTGCGCGTCCAGCCGGGCGCCGCGCTGCTCACGATGACGGTCCGCCCGGACATGGTCAATGGCCACCACATCTGCCACGGCGGCATGATCTTCTCGCTCGCCGACACCGCCTTCGCCTACGCCTGCAACAGCTACAACAAGAACACCGTCGCCTCGGCCTGCCACATCGACTTCCTCGCCCCCGCCCGCGAAGGCGAGACGCTCGAAGCCGAAGCCGTCGAACGTTCCGCGGCCGGGCGCACCGGCGTGTACGACATCACCGTGCGCAACAACCACGGCACGACCATCGCCCTGTTCCGGGGCAAGAGCTACCGAATTGCCGGCGAGGTGATCGCCGGACTGCAACAGGCCGACCGAGCCTGACACCACCCCAAAACGGAGGAGACCACCATGACCGTCAAGACCCCGCAAACGGGCGACCTCGAAGCAATCGAAACCGCCAGCCGCGACGAAATTGCCGCGCTGCAACTCGAACGCCTGCGCTGGTCGCTGCGCCACACCTACGACAACGTCGCGTCCTACCGCAAGAAGTGCCAGGAAAAAGGCGTCCATCCGGACGACCTGCACTGCCTCACCGATCTCGCGAAGTTTCCGTTCACGACCAAGGCCGACCTGCGCGACAACTACCCCTTCGGCCTGTTTGCCGTGCCGCGCCAGCAGGTCGTCCGCCTGCACGCGTCGAGCGGCACCACCGGCAAGTCGGTGGTGGTCGGCTACACGCAGAACGACATCGACCACTGGGCCAATTTGATCGCCCGCTCGCTACGGGCGGCCGGCGTGCGGCGCGGCGACATGGTGCATAACGCCTACGGCTACGGCATGTTCACCGGCGGCCTCGGCGCCCACTACGGCATCGAACGCCTCGGCTGCACCGTGGTGCCGATGTCCGGCGGACAGACCGAAAAGCAGGTGCAGCAGATCGTCGATTTCCGCCCCGACGCGATCATGGTCACTCCCTCGTACTCGCTGGTCATCGCCGAGGAGTTCGAGCGCCTGGGCATCACGCCGGAAGAGATTTCGCTCAAGGTCGGCATCTTCGGCGCCGAGCCCTGGGGCGAAGGCATGCGCCACGAAATCGAGAAGAAGCTCGGCATCGACGCCATCGACATCTACGGCCTGACCGAAGTCATGGGCCCGGGCGTCGCCTGCGAATGCATCGAGACCAAGGACGGCCCGGTAATCTGGGAAGACCATTTCTACCCCGAGATCATCGACCCCGAAACCGGCGAGGTGCTGCCCGACGGCGAGGAAGGCGAACTCGTCTTCACCTCGCTGACCAAGGAAGCCTTCCCGGTCATCCGCTACCGCACCCGCGACCTGACCCGCCTGCTGCCGCCGACTGCCCGTTCCTTCCGTCGCATCGGCAAGATCACCGGGCGCACCGACGACATGCTGATCATCCGTGGGGTGAACGTCTTCCCCACCCAGATTGAGGAGCAGATCCTGCGCGACCCGCGCCTGGCCGGCAACTACCAGCTGGTGGTGACGCGCGACGGCCACCTCGACAACCTCGAAGTGCGCTGCGAAGTGCAGCGCGAACTGTCGGGCAAGCTGTCCGCAGCCGACACCCAGGCGATCGGCAAGGAACTGCAGCACCGGATCAAGACCATCATCGGCGTATCGACGCGGATCACCGTCATGGAATTCGACGCCATCCCGCGCACCCTGGTCGGCAAGGCCAAGCGCGTGCTCGACGAACGGCCGAAGCAGAACTGAGGAAAGCACGATGACCCAAGCCTTCATCTGCGACGCCATCCGCACCCCGATCGGCCGCTACGGCGGCGCGCTTGCCAGCGTGCGCGCCGACGACCTCGGCGCCATCCCGCTCAAGGCGTTGATCGAACGCAACCCGCAGGTCGACTGGAGCGCCGTCGACGACATCATCTACGGCTGCGCCAACCAGGCCGGCGAAGACAACCGCAACGTCGCCCGCATGTCCGGCCTGTTGGCCGGCCTGCCGCTCGAAGTGCCGGGTACTACGGTCAACCGCCTGTGCGGCTCGGGAATGGACGCGGTCGGCCTCGCCGCCCGTTCGATCAAGGCCGGCGAGGCCACGCTGATGCTGGCCGGCGGCGTCGAGAGCATGTCGCGCGCGCCCTTCGTGATGGGCAAGGCGGAATCCGCCTTCTCGCGCAACGCCGCGATCTTCGACACCACCATCGGCTGGCGCTTCGTCAATCCGGCGATGAAGCAGCTATACGAGACGCACTCGATGCCGCAGACCGCCGACAACGTCGCCGCCGACTTCAACATCGGCCGCGCCGACCAGGATGCCTTCGCCGTCCGCTCGCAACAACGCTGGGCCGCCGCCCACGCCGCCGGCCGTTTCGCCGACGAACTGGTGCCGGTGGTGATTGCGCAGAAGAAGGGCGACGCCAAGGTGGTCGATACCGACGAGCATCCGCGCCCCGAAACCACGCTCGAACAACTGGCCAAACTGAAGGGCGTGAACGGCCCCGAGCTGAGCGTCACCGCCGGTAACGCCTCCGGCGTCAACGATGGCGCCTGCGCCCTGCTGCTCGCCTCGGAAGCTGCCGCCGGCCGCTACGGGCTGACGCCACTGGCCCGCGTCGTCGGCATGGCGACGGCCGGCGTCGCGCCGCGCATCATGGGCTTCGGCCCGGCGCCCGCCGTGCGCAAGGTGCTGGCGCAGACCGGCCTGACGCTCGAACAGATGGACGTCATCGAACTCAACGAGGCCTTCGCCGCGCAGGCGCTGGCGGTACTGCGCGACCTCGGCCTGGGCGACGACGCAACCCACGTCAATCCGAACGGCGGCGCCATCGCCCTCGGTCATCCGCTCGGCATGAGCGGCGCCCGTCTGGTGACGACCGCCGCCTACGAGCTGAAAAGACGCAACGGACGCTTCGCACTGTGTACCATGTGCATCGGCGTCGGGCAGGGCATTGCCATGATCATCGAGCGTGTCTGACCCGGCTGCAAACCACAACAACCCGAAGGAGGAGACCCACCCATGAAGACCAGCCTGAAACAACTCGTCGCCGGAGCCGCCCTGGCTTTCGGCGCCCTCGGCGCCTTGGCCGCCGAGCCGATCAAGATCGGTTCGGTGCTCTCGGTCACCGGCCCCGCCGCTTTCCTCGGCGACCCGGAACTGAAGACGCTGCAACTCTACGTTGCCGAGATCAACAAGAAGGGCGGCGTCCTCGGCCGCCCGCTCGAACTGGTGCATTACGACGACGGCAGCGATGCCGGCAAGGCCAACGGTTTCACCAAGCGGCTGATCAACGATGACCAGGTCGACATCCTGGTCGGCGGCACGACCACCGGTTCGACGATGTCGGCCGCCCCGCTGGTCGAGAAAGCCGGCATTCCCTTCGTCTCGCTGGCCGGCGCCG
>CAZFXO010000003.1:0-144850 GCA_964523045.1 uncultured Dechloromonas sp.
GGCATCTTCAGGCAACGGAACTTCGGTGGAAAGACGGTGGTGGCCGGACGGTTACACAGCAAGTTCAATAAGTGACTTATGAATCTGTTCATCAGTGACGCGCGGAATCTTATATGCGACTTGTCCCATTTGGGCGAGTCTCCGTTACAGTATTTTGAGATGTGGATCATCGCAGGACAGGAGAGCCGATGTCTATCTATATTGCATTTGCTCAAGAGAAATGTCCGCTTTACGGTTACGTTTACGAAGGACTGCTCCTGGCCGAGATTGTGAATTCGACATCGCGCGCGTGAGCGGTCAGTTACTGTGAAATCGCGGATCGGCCCCGGTGCACTCCAGCTGCCAGCCGCCGCATGCCGCGGACAGGTATAGAATCTGGGCAGAGGCCCGAAGCGGGCGGTAAGCAAAGGGGCACGCTCGATCTGGCTCGTTTCTACCGGGGAGGGCGGGGAAAATGGAAGCTGGCAAATCAGGGAACACCTGGACCGGCGACGCCTGGGGAGGATTGGCGGCGACGCTGGTAGCACTCCCTTCCGCGATTGCGTTCGGCGTCACGATCTTTTCGCCGCTCGGCGCTGGCTATGCCGCGCAGGGGGCATTGGCTGGCATCCTCGGCGCCACGGCACTCGGCCTGATCGCCCCTGCCTTCGGCGGTACGGACCGGCTGATTACGGCGCCCTGCGCCCCGGCGTCGGCGGTGCTATCGGCTGTCGCCATCGGATTTGCCCATCAGGGCATCGGCGCCGAAGCCAGCATCCTCATGCTGATGCTGATCGCCGTACTGGCCGGCTGCATGCAAATTTGCCTTGGCCTGGCGGGTATCGGCCGCCTGATCAAGTACATTCCCTATCCTGTCGTTTGCGGCTACCTCAGCGGCGTCGGCCTGACCATCATCGGCAGCCAGTTGCCGCGCGTGCTCGGTGCGCCTAAGGGCATGGGGCTGTGGGAAGCGCTGAACAATCCCTCGGCCTGGCAGTGGCAGAGCATAACCGTCGGCTGCCTGGTCGTCGCTGCCATGGTGCTCGTGCCGCGCGTCATCCGTGCGGTGCCTGCGCCCATCGTTGCCATGCTGGTCGGCGTCCTCGCTTATCTCGGCCTTGGCTTTGCCGACAACGCGCTCTGGCACAGCGCCAACAATCCGCTGGTCGTCGGCCCGCTGGGCGATTCCGACAGCAGCCTGCTCGACGCCTTAACCAAGAATTTCCGTGCTCTCGGCGCCTTCGACCCGCTGCTGCTGGCACAGGTGCTGTTGCCGGCGCTGACGCTGGCGGCCCTGCTTTCGATCGATACGCTCAAGACCAGCGTCGTGCTCGATGCCCTGACCAGCACCCACCACAACCCGAACCGCGAACTGTTGGCGCAGGGCTTCGGCAACGTCGGCTCGGCACTGCTTGGCGGCATTCCCGGTGCCGGCCAGATGGGCGCTTCAATGGTCAACCTGTCGAGCGGCGCGCAGACGAGACGTTCCGGCACGCTGGAAGGCGTCTTCTCACTGACCGCATTCCTTTTGCTCTCATCGCTGGTCGCGTGGATTCCGATTGCCGCCCTGGGGGCCATCCTGTTGGTCATCGGCTACCGCATGATCGACCAGCACAGCCTCGAATTCTTCCGCACCAAGGCGACCCGCTTCGATTTCATGGTCATCGTCGCTGTCATCGTCACTGCACTCACCGTCAACCTAATCGCCGCCTCGGGCGTCGGCATCGTCTTTGCCATCGGCCTCTACTTGCGCGAACAGACCAACAGCTCGGTACTGCATCGCAAGCTGGAAGGCGGCGAGCAGTTCTCAAAAGTCGCCCGTCATGACCAGGAACTGAAGATCCTGCTGCACAATGGCAGCAAGACGGTCATCGTCGAGCTCCAGGGCAGCCTCTTCTTCGGCACCGCGAACCAGCTCTATCTGGCGCTTGAACCCGAGATCGGTCCGCGCACCTACGTCATCCTCAACATGAAGCGGGTGCAGTCGATCGATCTGACGGCGACGCACGTGCTGGAACAGATCAAGGACCGGCTTGAAGCTCTGGGCGCCTATCTGATCTTCACCGAGATTCCACGCGGCCTGCCCAGCGGCCTGAAGATGAAACGCTACCTGCGCGATGTCGGGCTCGTCCGCGACAGCAGCAAGGCCATGGCTTTCCGGCAACTCGATGAGGCCTTGGAATGGATCGAGACGCAGGTACTAAAGGACGCGGCCTATTCGATCAAGGACACCGACCCGCCGCTCGACCTGGCCGAATTCGAAAGTTTGCTCGGGTGGCGCGCGGGCAGCCTGACTAGCCTGGCACCGATCATCGAGGAGCGCCACATCAGCGCCGGCAAAAAGGTGTTCAAGGCCGGCGCCCAGGGCGGTGACCTGATCTTCATCCGCCGCGGCACGGTGCGCGTGGAACTGGCCCTGGAAAAGAAGAAGGACGTATGGCACATCGGCACCTTCCGCCGTGGTGACTTCATCGGCGAGATGGGCTTCCTCGACAGCGCAAGACGCTCGGCCGACGCAATCGCGCTCGACGATACCGACTGCTACGTGCTGTCGCGCGCCAGTTTCGACGAGCGCAGCAGGGAACTCAGCGCCGCGTCCACCGATATCTTCGAAGGCATCGCCTGCGTCCTAGCAATGCGGCTGCGGGTCATGAACAAGGAGCTGCGCGCTCTGCGCTCGTGATTCGCTCGGCGGAGTCCCCCAGCAGCACGACGCCACCGCGAACGGCACGTTGACGCTCGCTCTTCATTTGGCACCAAAGTCGGGGGCACAGTGGCATACCCACCGCTCGTTCTGCGCAGATGGCATGACCGGATTGGCCGACGACTTGCCGGTGAGCGGTCGCCATAAACGACCGGTCCACTCTGTCACCAGCCGCAGAAGCCGGGGTGGCACGTAGGGCCGTTGAGGATCGGGAGTGTGAGTTCGCCGGATCGGTGAGCTGCCCTTCAGGCTCCTGCGGTGATCAATGGCAGTTGACCTACGCATTGCTGCCGGAACTCGGCCAGTAGGCCAACGTCGGCAAAGGCCGATAAGCACAAATTGGTGTTTCGACGGCTTTCAGAGTGGAGCGTACGTTCCAGAGTGCCAATTTCGGCCCGCGTAGCACCCAAGTCCCAATAGCCAGCGCGCAACATCCCTCCGAGGCGATTTTGCCTCCTGCGGTTCTATACTGATTTTTGTAATGGAACCTCAATGAACCTCCTGCTTCGAGCACCCCGCAACCGGACCGCTGAACTGCAGCTGATACTACGCTTGGTCTGCCAGGGCTACACCCTATGGACAGCAGATCAGATTCCCATCAGCAAGCTTCAGGGCTTTGTCGACAAGTGGTCCCATTACCGACTGCTGGCAGACCCCGCTGCGCGGGCCTATCGAAAGAAAATGGGACGTGCGAACACCTACCTTGTCCTGGAGCATGGCTACAATCAACTGAATGCCGACGAGTCACCGCGAGGCATTGTGTGCTGGTTGATGCTGGGCACACCAGGGCGTGACGGTCTCGGCGATGGCACTGCCCGCCCTGGCCCCGTGCTTGACGCGACGAACCAAATGCAGCGCATCGAATGGATGGGTTACCAACTGACACGCCAGCCTAAGCATTTCACAACGGCGGAAGGCGCAGTGCGCAAAGAAGTCACTTGGACCTGGAAGCTACCAGGGCGGCGCTATTCGGAATTTGAGGCGTTACTGATTGAGGCTGCCAAGAAGATGGATTACAGCATGCTGAATCAAACCTTTGCAGTGCTGTGCGGCCTGCCGATGTTTGCCGGTGTTAGGGCGCAAGTCTTCCGGCTAAGCGTCGAGGCGAACCGTATGTTGAAGAAAATGGGGGGAGCGACATTGCCAGCGCTCGACTTGCCGTTTGTGACGATGCAACCCATTTGGAGGGGAGGGGGATAGGCTGTCTCGGCAATGCACTTGTTTGCCGCAGATTTTGAAAGGTAACTATTCGGCCTGAACGGACCTTGGAACTTCGACCAGCAATTGGCTGCCACCGGCCAGGAGCCGCCGGTCGTCTCTCCGCCAGAGCGGCCATCTGAACGGCGGCTTGGCTCTGAAACCTGCCGAATGGCCTACGAGAACTACTCGGCCGTGGACTAAACCGCTCGCGCGGTAGTGGAGGTATTCAGCGGTATTTAGCGTTTCTGGAAAGAAAGAGGTTTGCATCGGCTGGCAATTGCCGATGTTGGAAATGAGGCAATCCCGCCTCGATTTCTGACAGGAGCCAGCCATGGAAACTCGGAAGCCGAGCATCAGTCCGTTGCGCCAGCGGATGATCGAAGACATGCGGATGCGCAAGTTTGGCGAGAAGACACAGACTCACTACCTGCGTGCAGTACGGCAATTTGCCAAGTACCACGGGCGATCACCGGATACCGCCAGTGTCGAGGACCTGCGCAACTATCAGTTGCACCTGGTCGATAGCGGAACTTCGCCGGCATCGCTGAACGCCGCGATCTGCGGGCTGAAGTTTTTCTTCGGCGTCACATTGGACCGTCCCGAGGTGATGGCCAAGATGAAACCGGTACATCTGCCGCGCAAGCTGCCGGAGATTCTGAGCCCCGACGAGGTGAAACGGTTGATTGCCGCCGCTGGCAACCTGAAGCACCAGACTGCATTGGCGCTGGCCTACGCGACTGGTTTGCGGGTCAATGAAGTGGTTCATCTGAAGGTCGGCGACATTGACAGCCAGCGCATGACCCTACGGGTTGAACAAGGCAAAGGACAGAAGGACCGCTACGCCTTGTTGTCGCCGGTTCTCCTCGAACGCCTGCGCGTTTGGTGGCGCGTCGCCCGGGCACAGGGCAAGATGCTCGACGGCGGTTGGCTGTTTCCCGGCATGGACCCCGTGCAGCACCTCAGCACCCGGCAACTCAACCGCGCCATCCATGCGGCCGCCGAGGAGGCTGGCATCGACAAACGCATTTCAATGCATTCCCTGCGCCATGCTTTCGCCACTCACCTGCTGGAGCAGAAGGTCGATATCCGCCTGATCCAGGTGCTGCTCGGGCACAAGAAGCTGGAAACGACGGCGCTGTATGCCCAGGTCGCCACCGACATCCTGCGTGAGGTGGTTAGTCCGTTGGAGAGACTGAACTCCGCGTAGGGGCATCATGGGGCGGCCCGCCCTGGAAGTCGCCGACATCTTCCGCAGCCATGGTCCAGCATGGCGCAAGCAGCAGGCAGGACACCTGAGCCTTGGTCAGCTCAAGGTGATGTCGGCCATTGAGCAGTGCCGCACTGCGGCGCTGGGAGGGCATGCGCTGCATTGCGATGCCTGCAACCATCAGGAGATCAGCTACAACTCCTGTCGCAACCGACACTGCCCGAAGTGTCAGGCGCGTGCCGCGCAGAAATGGCTGGAGGCCCGGCAAGCCGACTTGTTGCCGGTCGAGTATTACCACGTCGTCTTTACGCTGCCCGAACCCATCAGCGCGATCGCTTACGCCAATAAGGCAGCGATCTACCGCCTACTGTTTGACGTAGCGGCGGAAACACTGATCACCATCGCGGCCGATCCGAAACATCTGGGCGCGCAAATCGGCGCCACGTTGGTCCTGCATACCTGGGGTTCTGCGCTGACTCACCATCCTCACGTCCACGGCATCGTCCCGGGAGGCGGCATTTCTCGGGACGGCAAGCGCTGGGTAGCCTGCCGTCGGGGCTTCTTTCTGCCGGTGCGTGTGCTGTCGCGGTTGTTTCGGCGACGCTTCACTGAGGAACTGGAGAAGCTTCATCGGGCAGGCCAACTCCAGTTCTTCGGTGAGCACAAGAACTTGGCCGATGCCGGTGCGTTCAGCCGTTGGCTGGCACCGCTTCGCGCCTGCGAGTGGGTGGTGTATGCCAAGCGCCCATTCGCTGGCCCCGAGGCTGTGCTGGCTTATCTGTCACGCTATACCCACCGCGTGGCGATCTCAAACCGGCGACTGGTGGCCATGGACGAAGCGGGCGTGACCTTCCGCTGGAAGGACTATCGGGTCAAGGGCCGTACCCGTCACAAGACGATGACGCTTGATCCCGCAGAGTTCATGCGGCGTTTCCTGTTGCACGTCCTGCCCAATGGCTTTCACCGCATTCGCCACTACGGGCTGCTGGCCAATGCTCGGCGACAGGTGAATCTGGCCAAGGCCAGGCAATTGCTGAACATGCCCCCGCCTGAGCCGGTCGGGGATGACACCATTGCCGCAGCGGTGCCAAGTTTCGTCTGCAGGTGCTGCGGCGCGACCATGCGCGTCGTCGAAATCGTCGTTCGCCGGCAACCGATCCGCGCACCGCCATGACCTTCCACCGCAAGTCTCTTCGTGATCTCCCTCAGTCGGTTTCGGAATTTCCGGTACCGAAGGTGGTCTGTTGGTGCTCGCCACCAAATCGCCGAAATTTGCCGCCTCAGGAATTCGCGTTCATCACCTTATCCGAGGCTATTGCAGGTGGTCGTAGCATTGGCGATGCCTCGACTCTGACGTCATCGGCCAGTTCAGCCATCGGGGGCAAGGTCAAAACCCCATAGGCCGTCACCCACCCAAACCGCCCAGCGGCATTCCGCGGTTTCGTCCCTGGAGGTTTATTCAACGTCAGCCCGCAGGCGTTCGTGCGTCCTGATCCCTCATCCCGTGGGGGGCTGACGTCAAACAAACCTAAACCATGTACTAAAGGACGCGGCCTATTCGATCAAGGACACCGACCCGCCGCTCGACCTGGCCGAATTCGAAAGTTTGCTCGGGTGGCGCGCGGGCAGCCTGACTAGCCTGGCACCGATCATCGAGGAGCGCCACATCAGCGCCGGCAAAAAGGTGTTCAAGGCCGGCGCCCAGGGCGGTGACCTGATCTTCATCCGCCGCGGCACGGTGCGCGTGGAACTGGCCCTGGAAAAGAAGAAGGACGTATGGCACATCGGCACCTTCCGCCGTGGTGACTTCATCGGCGAGATGGGCTTCCTCGACAGCGCAAGACGCTCGGCCGACGCAATCGCGCTCGACGATACCGACTGCTACGTGCTGTCGCGCGCCAGTTTCGACGAGCGCAGCAGGGAACTCAGCGCCGCGTCCACCGATATCTTCGAAGGCATCGCCTGCGTCCTAGCAATGCGGCTGCGGGTCATGAACAAGGAGCTGCGCGCTCTGCGCTCGTGATTCGCTCGGCGGAGTCCCCCAGCAGCACGACGCCACCGCGAACGGCACGTTGACGCTCGCTCTTCATTTGGCACCAAAGTCGGGGGCACAGTGGCATACCCACCGCTCGTTCTGCGCAGATGGCATGACCGGATTGGCCGACGACTTGCCGGTGAGCGGTCGCCATAAACGACCGGTCCACTCTGTCACCAGCCGCAGAAGCCGGGGTGGCACGTAGGGCCGTTGAGGATCGGGAGTGTGAGTTCGCCGGATCGGTGAGCTGCCCTTCAGGCTCCTGCGGTGATCAATGGCAGTTGACCTACGCATTGCTGCCGGAACTCGGCCAGTAGGCCAACGTCGGCAAAGGCCGATAAGCACAAATTGGTGTTTCGACGGCTTTCAGAGTGGAGCGTACGTTCCAGAGTGCCAATTTCGGCCCGCGTAGCACCCAAGTCCCAATAGCCAGCGCGCAACATCCCTCCGAGGCGATTTTGCCTCCTGCGGTTCTATACTGATTTTTGTAATGGAACCTCAATGAACCTCCTGCTTCGAGCACCCCGCAACCGGACCGCTGAACTGCAGCTGATACTACGCTTGGTCTGCCAGGGCTACACCCTATGGACAGCAGATCAGATTCCCATCAGCAAGCTTCAGGGCTTTGTCGACAAGTGGTCCCATTACCGACTGCTGGCAGACCCCGCTGCGCGGGCCTATCGAAAGAAAATGGGACGTGCGAACACCTACCTTGTCCTGGAGCATGGCTACAATCAACTGAATGCCGACGAGTCACCGCGAGGCATTGTGTGCTGGTTGATGCTGGGCACACCAGGGCGTGACGGTCTCGGCGATGGCACTGCCCGCCCTGGCCCCGTGCTTGACGCGACGAACCAAATGCAGCGCATCGAATGGATGGGTTACCAACTGACACGCCAGCCTAAGCATTTCACAACGGCGGAAGGCGCAGTGCGCAAAGAAGTCACTTGGACCTGGAAGCTACCAGGGCGGCGCTATTCGGAATTTGAGGCGTTACTGATTGAGGCTGCCAAGAAGATGGATTACAGCATGCTGAATCAAACCTTTGCAGTGCTGTGCGGCCTGCCGATGTTTGCCGGTGTTAGGGCGCAAGTCTTCCGGCTAAGCGTCGAGGCGAACCGTATGTTGAAGAAAATGGGGGGAGCGACATTGCCAGCGCTCGACTTGCCGTTTGTGACGATGCAACCCATTTGGAGGGGAGGGGGATAGGCTGTCTCGGCAATGCACTTGTTTGCCGCAGATTTTGAAAGGTAACTATTCGGCCTGAACGGACCTTGGAACTTCGACCAGCAATTGGCTGCCACCGGCCAGGAGCCGCCGGTCGTCTCTCCGCCAGAGCGGCCATCTGAACGGCGGCTTGGCTCTGAAACCTGCCGAATGGCCTACGAGAACTACTCGGCCGTGGACTAAACCGCTCGCGCGGTAGTGGAGGTATTCAGCGGTATTTAGCGTTTCTGGAAAGAAAGAGGTTTGCATCGGCTGGCAATTGCCGATGTTGGAAATGAGGCAATCCCGCCTCGATTTCTGACAGGAGCCAGCCATGGAAACTCGGAAGCCGAGCATCAGTCCGTTGCGCCAGCGGATGATCGAAGACATGCGGATGCGCAAGTTTGGCGAGAAGACACAGACTCACTACCTGCGTGCAGTACGGCAATTTGCCAAGTACCACGGGCGATCACCGGATACCGCCAGTGTCGAGGACCTGCGCAACTATCAGTTGCACCTGGTCGATAGCGGAACTTCGCCGGCATCGCTGAACGCCGCGATCTGCGGGCTGAAGTTTTTCTTCGGCGTCACATTGGACCGTCCCGAGGTGATGGCCAAGATGAAACCGGTACATCTGCCGCGCAAGCTGCCGGAGATTCTGAGCCCCGACGAGGTGAAACGGTTGATTGCCGCCGCTGGCAACCTGAAGCACCAGACTGCATTGGCGCTGGCCTACGCGACTGGTTTGCGGGTCAATGAAGTGGTTCATCTGAAGGTCGGCGACATTGACAGCCAGCGCATGACCCTACGGGTTGAACAAGGCAAAGGACAGAAGGACCGCTACGCCTTGTTGTCGCCGGTTCTCCTCGAACGCCTGCGCGTTTGGTGGCGCGTCGCCCGGGCACAGGGCAAGATGCTCGACGGCGGTTGGCTGTTTCCCGGCATGGACCCCGTGCAGCACCTCAGCACCCGGCAACTCAACCGCGCCATCCATGCGGCCGCCGAGGAGGCTGGCATCGACAAACGCATTTCAATGCATTCCCTGCGCCATGCTTTCGCCACTCACCTGCTGGAGCAGAAGGTCGATATCCGCCTGATCCAGGTGCTGCTCGGGCACAAGAAGCTGGAAACGACGGCGCTGTATGCCCAGGTCGCCACCGACATCCTGCGTGAGGTGGTTAGTCCGTTGGAGAGACTGAACTCCGCGTAGGGGCATCATGGGGCGGCCCGCCCTGGAAGTCGCCGACATCTTCCGCAGCCATGGTCCAGCATGGCGCAAGCAGCAGGCAGGACACCTGAGCCTTGGTCAGCTCAAGGTGATGTCGGCCATTGAGCAGTGCCGCACTGCGGCGCTGGGAGGGCATGCGCTGCATTGCGATGCCTGCAACCATCAGGAGATCAGCTACAACTCCTGTCGCAACCGACACTGCCCGAAGTGTCAGGCGCGTGCCGCGCAGAAATGGCTGGAGGCCCGGCAAGCCGACTTGTTGCCGGTCGAGTATTACCACGTCGTCTTTACGCTGCCCGAACCCATCAGCGCGATCGCTTACGCCAATAAGGCAGCGATCTACCGCCTACTGTTTGACGTAGCGGCGGAAACACTGATCACCATCGCGGCCGATCCGAAACATCTGGGCGCGCAAATCGGCGCCACGTTGGTCCTGCATACCTGGGGTTCTGCGCTGACTCACCATCCTCACGTCCACGGCATCGTCCCGGGAGGCGGCATTTCTCGGGACGGCAAGCGCTGGGTAGCCTGCCGTCGGGGCTTCTTTCTGCCGGTGCGTGTGCTGTCGCGGTTGTTTCGGCGACGCTTCACTGAGGAACTGGAGAAGCTTCATCGGGCAGGCCAACTCCAGTTCTTCGGTGAGCACAAGAACTTGGCCGATGCCGGTGCGTTCAGCCGTTGGCTGGCACCGCTTCGCGCCTGCGAGTGGGTGGTGTATGCCAAGCGCCCATTCGCTGGCCCCGAGGCTGTGCTGGCTTATCTGTCACGCTATACCCACCGCGTGGCGATCTCAAACCGGCGACTGGTGGCCATGGACGAAGCGGGCGTGACCTTCCGCTGGAAGGACTATCGGGTCAAGGGCCGTACCCGTCACAAGACGATGACGCTTGATCCCGCAGAGTTCATGCGGCGTTTCCTGTTGCACGTCCTGCCCAATGGCTTTCACCGCATTCGCCACTACGGGCTGCTGGCCAATGCTCGGCGACAGGTGAATCTGGCCAAGGCCAGGCAATTGCTGAACATGCCCCCGCCTGAGCCGGTCGGGGATGACACCATTGCCGCAGCGGTGCCAAGTTTCGTCTGCAGGTGCTGCGGCGCGACCATGCGCGTCGTCGAAATCGTCGTTCGCCGGCAACCGATCCGCGCACCGCCATGACCTTCCACCGCAAGTCTCTTCGTGATCTCCCTCAGTCGGTTTCGGAATTTCCGGTACCGAAGGTGGTCTGTTGGTGCTCGCCACCAAATCGCCGAAATTTGCCGCCTCAGGAATTCGCGTTCATCACCTTATCCGAGGCTATTGCAGGTGGTCGTAGCATTGGCGATGCCTCGACTCTGACGTCATCGGCCAGTTCAGCCATCGGGGGCAAGGTCAAAACCCCATAGGCCGTCACCCACCCAAACCGCCCAGCGGCATTCCGCGGTTTCGTCCCTGGAGGTTTATTCAACGTCAGCCCGCAGGCGTTCGTGCGTCCTGATCCCTCATCCCGTGGGGGGCTGACGTCAAACAAACCTAAACCATTGCAGCCGTTGAAGGTAGTACGGTCGTAAGACCGGTGTCGCGCGGTTTGCTGCCGTTTGCTGTGTAGATTACGCGACTAGGTATAACCTCACCGAATTCCATAGTTCTTTGTGAGATTCACGTGATTAGCCAGTCCCCGCACAACGCGTCAATCTCATGGGGGTGTAGCGATATGTCCTAAGGCGATTAACTGGTTGGGGCGTGCGAGTGAAAGAATATTGTTTCGTTCGAAGCCAAGCTGAACATTATCGATCGTACCTATGCCAGATATCATAGTTTCACATAGCTGAACAAAGGCCAAGGGCTGAGGGACGAAGTCTGCTGGGACGCGCAGTTCTTGCACTCCACTAAATTGAATGTGAGCTTGACAATGGGAGGTTACATCCCGGTCAAAGTCGAATCGAATGTGCGACGTATTTGAAGGCGCTCGTTGCTTGATTTCAAGCCATTCAGTCCAGTTGTAGAGATGGTCATATAGTTGCTGATCATCGCGATCGAGCGCACCCTCAGCCGCGTCCCAAAGGTCCTCTATGCTGTCGCGAGTGGAAACAGGAGGTGGAAAGAACGCAAGGCGAGCTTGTTGTAATTCGCTTTCGGTATCGAATAGATAATAGAACTGAAAAAACGATCCATCTGATAGAAGTACTGAGTATTGCTGGCGATCAAGCAGAAATTGATATTCGAGGGGGTAAAAAATACCCTTGAGGATGCCTGGCGTCCGGCCTCCCCAAGATATCATTCTATCGATCTCTGACACCATCGTGTTTTGAACCTGAATCGCTTTACTCAGATACGTAACAGCGTTGTTCAATCCTTGGCGAGCGTGAGCTAGGCGCATCGTTGTCACCAATGATTCCTCACCTCTCCTTGTCCCGCTCAATGATCAACTGCCGAAGTTCTGGATTCTTATCAAGCAACTCCATCAATTCCTGTATTTTGTCCAACTCCTTGTCGGATTTGTTCAAGAAGGTCTTGCCTCGCTGCACGCTAGCTTGGTCTGGGCATGTGAATCGGAATACTGGGAAATCGGCTTTAATTGCTTCAATTTCGCTGGCCAGTTGTTGCATTCCGGCTCCGAATCCACTGATGTAGCACCAGCCGCGTGAACGTGTAACCGCAACAAAAAATGCATTTCGCATTCTCAGGGTAAAATCACCAGCCACTCGCTGTGCGTTAATTACGAAGACAATGTTTGCTTCATTTCCCTTTGCTCGGAACGGCGTAGTTATCGTTACCGATCCCTTCGGCTTGAAAACGTCCGCACTCTCAACATATCCCGGTATGACAGACTTAATGCCGACAGAGTTAAGGGCACGCTGAATGGCTAGCATCGCTTCCTTGTTGTTTCCCGACTTCAAGTTAACGATGATAATTTCTTCCGGCGCAACACCGTCCTCCGAAACCAACTGTAATATTTTTGTTTTAATGAACTCCAGTTGTTTGCTGTCCTCAGCCAGAACTTCACACTGAACCAAATTCAGCGGGCGCTTTCCATTCTCTCGCATTAACCCTTCAAGGAGGTTTCGGCTGTTTTCGTCGGGCCGCTCAATTTCGACACTATCGCCCGGCGTCAACATTAGTGTTTGAGGCTCATTTACACGGTAGCCGATGGCCTGCCAGTCAGCAGGGTGATAGAACATCTCGGTCGGTTGCTTCGTGTACAGCCCCATCGCTACGCCGTGTGCGGTCATCAAAACTGGGCGGGGCGTTCTGTAGCAATTTGGTAACACGAAGTCCTTTGGAATGTCTCCTGCGTATTTTCCTGCAAGAATCGAGTCGGGAAGATTGGGGGTGCCGTCTGCTGCGGTTCCAAACAAATCCGCTGGCCCCTTAATTTCCGAGTCTCTGAGAGATTGGAACTCGTCATAGGCCCAAATGATTCGCTTCTCCGCTCCACTGCCCTTTGCAAGTTTGAATGCAACCTGGAAAACTTCGCTGGGAAAATCTTGAGCCTCATCGATCAGTATCAAGTCGTATTCTGGCCTAATGGCGTCACCAGCCTTCGATAGAAGGTCGCGATAGATGTAGGCGAGGGAATCGCCTTGACCACGTACGTCGCCAAGCGTTAGCGGTACGAGGCCATACTGCCTGCATAGGTCAGAATATAGACCAGGCTTTTGCCTGCCCCCCCAAGCGTGAAAGACATGCAACTGGTCGTCAAAGTCGGGGGTCTTCTTTGCTTCCAGCGTGTAGTATTTTGAAATTAGGCTTTGAACATGCTGGTACAGGCTTTGAGTATTGAATAGGTACAGAATTTTGAAGTCGGCAAACCGCTTGTGAGTGATTGCAGCCTTCAAACAAAGAACAATTGTCTTGCCGGTCCCAGCGAGGCCGCGTATACGCTGTGGGCCAGGTGGCAACTGCATTGAGGCAAGACGCTGCGCCTCATCCTGCTTGAAAGTAGTCCGGAGTGACTTCCGAATGTAATCATTGACGGTTACAAGCTCCTCTTCCTCGACTGGTGCGTGCTTCGACTCATAAATGAAGGTACCTTCAAGAAGCGCGTAAAGCCTGCCGAGTTCTTGTTCTGTACAGCCATAGTCTTGGTTCAATCCTTTAAGCCAAGCGTCTAGCGAATCGATCGTTAATCCCGCAATATCGAATTCATCTGGTTGGACCAGCGTGTCGAGTTCCGTTGCCTCGTTTGAGCAAAAGACGAGCGCGGACACAATCGGCGTCTTCGCCTTTTTCGCCCTCCGGTCATACAAGGAGAGATCATTTTTTAGCCGGCTCTGAACCTCCTCGTGGTAAATATCGAGTACTAGATTCCGAGCGACGAAAGTGTTGCCGGAATCAGATTTCCAATAATCGGTGCCATCGGATTGGACGACGTCGGAAATCTTCTCCTCGATAACGTCGATAAGAATAATTCCATGCTCCTGAGTAACGATAAGAAATGATGGGACATCGTCATCTGACGCTCGACCAAGGGTCGTCAATTTGTAACCCACATAACCGTGGCAATCAGCAAATGCGGTTCGAATTAGATCGGCAACCTTGAAATGGAAAGGTCTGTTCTCCAACGCAAGGGAGCCGGCAAGGAACGAAAAACCGTTTGGCATATTTACCGTTCAGTGTAGGGTGGGCTGACATGAGTGGTCCATGCGGGACTTCTCGAACGACTCATCGAAGCCAGCAGTATACGATTTCCAGACTGGATTGACCGCAAATGGCATTACGTTGGCGCTCATCTCTATCTACTGGACAGGTGTTTCGCGTCATCTGAGGCAGGGTCGTGCTAGCAGCTACGAGAGAGGGTGAGGAATGGATATGCTTTCAGGAGCTTACCAAGTGTCACGCATCGTACTATTCAAAGAGGTAGCATCATTCGTCCGGTTTGAAACAATGCGCTGTGGAGTGCCCCGCCTCCACTTTCGGGGGCTATCGAATTCACTTCGTAGAGGAACGGCCATTGCTGAAAGCCATTGGCCGGACGGCAGGTTGCCGGTGCCTAGCCGCCTAAGTCGCGCCTAGAGGCTAAGGTCGGCTTTGGCCGACGACTTGCCGGTGAGCGGTCGCCATAAACGACCGGTCCACTCTGACACCAGCCGCAGAAGCCGGGGCGGCACGTAGGGCCGTTGAGGGTCGGGAGCACGCGTTCGCTGGATGGAAAAGCTGCCGTTCGAGGCCAAGCAAAAAGCCCAAGCGTTTCAAGCTTGGGCTTCGTAAGTCTCTGGCTTCGTAGCGATTGACCGAAGCATTGCGGCTTTCGCCGTTCAGGTACTACGCGATCATCTCAATTTGCGGCGGACTTTCAGTCATGCTGCCTCCAGTCGCTTTGTTTAACTTGAAATCCGAGGCACTTCTCTTCGGACTTCGATTACAGATTACGCTTGTACGGACAAATGTCTAGTCTTGTACCGATGAGCCCACTGGCGTTAAATATCAAGTTGTCTTGCCTTTGTATGTTGTGGGCAGGTGACAAGGTGGTCGTTAACCATTCCGGATGCCTGCATGAACGCATAGCAGATTGTCGAGCCGACAAACTTGAAGCCGGCTCGTGACAGTGCCTTGCTCATGGCGTCCGATTGAGCGGTCTTTGCGGGAACCTCGAATAGCGAGCTCCAAGCGTTCTGGATAGGGCGTCCCCCGACAAATCCCCAAAGGAATTGACTGAAGGTTTGACCGGTTTGGGTCAATGCCAGGTATGACTTGGCGTTTTGAATGGTGGCTGCTACCTTGGCTCGGTTGCGAATGATGCCTGGGTCAGCCAGTAACTCGGCAACCTTGGCATCATCGTATGCAGCGATGATTTCCGGCCGAAATCCATCGAAGACCTTGCGGTAATGCTCCCGCTTTTTGAGTACGGTTGCCCATGAGAGGCCCGCTTGAGCACCTTCAAGAATGAGAAGCTCGAACAGGGCACGGTCGTCATGAAGTGGCTTCCCCCATTCGTTGTCGTGGTACTCGCGATACAGGTCAAAACCCACGCACCAAGGGCAGGGTTGGTTGCCAGATTGGTCGGGTTGCATCGTTGTAGGCTCTGATTCTGTGGGAGTTGACCGGATTTTAGGGCAGGTGGAGGTGGTGTTGTCGGCGCCAATAGAATTAAAGGTCCGCTACAACCGGCCGGAAATCGGCCTTGTACGGAGCTCCACATAAAGTCGATATCCGGCTCATGATCGTGCCTGTAAGACAAAATTTCCGCCTAAAACGGGTTGCTGCATGGTTCATGATGGCCGCTCACGCCGTTTGCCAAGTATCTGCTTGCAGCGTGGGTAGTTTTGGCATCCCCAGAAGTCGGGACGTCCGTTGGCTCCTTTTTTGGCTACCATCGGAGTGCCGCAACTTGGACAGGTTGGGGTTGCGTAATCACCGTCGATTGCAAAGGCAAGCAGGCTCTCACGTTCAGGCGGAGATAGGCGCTGAATCATCATCAAGAGCATGTTGCCGTCGATCAGCGTGATTCGATTCGCCTGGGCAACAGCTTTGGCCTCGTCAGAGTATGAGCCGCTGGTCATGAAGAATGCCTTGCTGATTTTTTCGTGGGTCATCACACCTAGCAATTCGCGGATGGGTTTCACGCCAACATATCGTTCCCCCCATGCTTTGCATTGCACGATGGAAGTAGGGCGGCCGGAGTCGTCTTGGTAAAGGCGGATATCTATGCCGCCGTCGGGGCCCAAGTCTGTGGTTTCGCTGCGGATGCCCTTCCTCTCGTAATACTGCTGGCAAACGTCTTCGAAACGTTTCCACTCAAGATCGCGGATGACTTCGAGAGTCCATTCACTCGGCTTGGGCTTCTTGCTCTCAGCGGCTCGCCGGTCTTCCGTAGGCTGCTTGTCGAGAGTGTTGGCGGATGACTCCCCGTTTTGATTTGTGCAAACCGATGGCACGCGTGCTCCTGCCTTTCGGGGGGCTTCCTGGAAGGCAGCGGTTTCGCTCGTCGGTTCGGTCGCTTGTGTCTTTCCCTTCGTTAGCTTTTTCTTGGCAAAGACAACGGCTGCCATCAGGAAAAAAATACCGGCGAAAAACCAGGCAAGGGTTGATAAGGCTGCTGCTATGGGTTGCAGGAACATGTTGCCGCCAGAGATGGCGGGAAAAATGCTTTTGAAAAAGATGAAGGCGACGACGCCGAGTCCGACGTTGAACTGCCAGGGGAGTCTGAGCAAATCCTCAAGTAACGATGCCCGCCGGCTTCCTCGTCTTCTACGTGTCATCGCAACGCTCCATTGATTTTGAATGCGATTGTACTTGAGGCAGTATTCATCAATCGCTAGGCAGGGGTGGGGAAGGGCGCCGCTTTTGTATGCAAGCGGCGCTGATCCTGTGTCTAATTTAGCCGAGTCATTCTTTCACAGTGATTGCTGGGCTCAACCCGTCCGCCGAGCCAGTTCCGCGCAGGGGAGATGGTGCTGTGCTCCATTTGAGTAGGCGTTTTGCGGCTTGCCTTGCGAACCGCTGTAACCAGCTCTTCGTCGGTCGGGTTGTAGTACCGCATGGCCATTTGAATCGTCTTCCAACCCATGACTTTTGCGAGGGTTTGGGCGGGCATGTGTGGCGCCAGGCGAGAGGCTGCTTCGTGGCGCAGATCATGGAAATGAAGATCGACAATGCCAGCGGCCTCGCAAGCAAGCTTAAAGGCCTTGTCGAGGCCTGAGGTGTCGTAGAAGTTCGGGATGACTTTGCCTTTGATATCACGCGGCAGACCTTTGAGCGTTTCGATGGCGGCATGGGTAAGAGGAACGGAGCGCGAGTTCCCGTTCTTCGTTTTCTTCAGGCGGATGACTCCCGTGACCAGGTCAACCTGCGGCCACTCGGCGGTAAGAATCTCGCCCGCGCGCATTCCGGTCTCAACTGCCAAGTCTACACATGCCTGAAGCCAGATTCGGGTGCTTTTTTCCCGGCGTCGGCTGATTGCCGAGCGGAGACGTTCTTCCTCATCGCCTTTGAGGCGCCTTTCACGCCCCGGACCGGGTTGAGGTTTCTGAACGTTCTTCAGTTCATGGATGAGGGGCAGAGACCATTCCTTGATCGCGATGGTGTAGAGGTGTGAAAGGATTGCCAATTCCAGGCGGACGCTGTTCTCCGAGACGACTTTAAGGCGTTCATTTCTATACTGCGAAAAGTCTTTGGCTCGAAGGGATGCGAGCGTGCGTAGTGCCAGCGGATGGCGTTGTAGTTGGACGATGCGGTTGCGTTCCGCAACGTAGCTCTTCTTCTTCACGCTGACTTCTTCAACGTACCTTTGAAGGAGCTGTCCGAGCGTCGTCTTCTCGACCTCCCGGCGGTCCTGGAATTGGCCGGTGTCCATTTTGGCTTCGGTGATCCGCGCCCAGCTTTCAGCCTCGGCTGGGGTTTCGAAGGTCTTGATTTGGGTTGGGTAGCCTTTACGGCGGATGATGACTTGATGCTGGTGTTTCCCGCGCTCACGGATACTGGCCATTTCTGACTCCTAAATCGAAGTATAGGAATGCAGCAGCGAAAGTCGCGCAGGAGGTGTAGCAGAAATGCAGCAAATAAGCCGTCAGAAACGACTTAGGCCGCCCGGAGGCGGCCTAAGTCATTGAAATTCTGGTGGGTCGTGAGTGATTCGAACACTCGACCTACGGATTAAGAGTCCGCTGCTCTACCAACTGAGCTAACGACCCAGAATTATTCCTGGTGGGTCGGGCGAGACTCGAACTCGCGACCAACGGATTAAAAGTCCGCTGCTCTACCGACTGAGCTACCGACCCGCCCCACGGGAAGCGCGCATTATATGGGGGGAGGGGGCTGGCGTCAACGCCTGTGAGCGCATTTGGTGATCATTGGCTATGTAAGCTTGTCCGTTGAAAGGTGAAGTTATGTAGCGAGGAAGGTTTCTGCAATCTGCGCTCGCTAGAATCGAAGTGGGATTTTCCCTTATTGTTCAGGAGCTTGATCATGAATGCGCAAAATTTGTCCGCTTATCAGGATTGGTTGCTGGCAGCGGCGACCGATATCGGTCTCAAGGTGCTGGCAGCGATTGTTTTCTGGGTGGTTGGTCGCTGGCTGATCGGCATTGCGGTCGGCATGGTTCGTTCCGCACTGGAGCGGCAGAAGGTCGATCCTACGGTGTTGCGCTACGTCGGCTCAATCGTTACCGTGACATTGAACATCCTGCTGGTGATCGGCATCCTCGGTTATTTCGGCATGCAGACGACCACTTTCGCGGCCCTCGTCGCCGGCGCCGGCATCGCCATTGGCGCCGCCTGGGCGGGATTGCTGTCGAATTTTGCGGCGGGCGCCTTCCTGATCGTCCTGCGCCCGTTCAAGGTCGGCGATTTCGTCAGTGTCGGCGGCGTTACCGGCACGGTGACCGAGATCGGCCTGTTTGCGACGACCTTGAACACGATGGACAACATCGCCACTGTGGTCGGCAACAACAAGATTTTCGGCGAGAACATCCAGAACTTCACGCACAACCCGTTCCGCCGGGTCGATCTGAAGTGCCAGTTGGCCGGCGCGGCCGACCACCGAGCGGCGATTGCCCTGTTGCGCGAGAAGATCGCGGCACTGCCGAACGTGCTTGCCGAACCCGCGGTCGATGTCGAGATTCTCGAGTTCAACCTGGTCGGGCCGGTCCTCGCGGTTCGCCCGTACTGCCATAACGATCACTACTGGCAGGTCTATTTCGATACCAACCGCGTGCTGCGCGAGGCCTTGGCCGATGCCGGTTTCCCGGCACCGATGCCGGCGCAGAACGTGCTGCTGACGCAGTCCTGAGGGGGCTAGGGGCCGGCATTGCCGGCCCGCGTTTCAGTTGCCGAGGCGGCGGCAGATTTCCAGGGTCAGCGGCGCCTGATTCATGCTGTAGAAGTGCAGCCCCGGGGCGCCGCCCTGGAGCAGGCGGGCGCACAGTTCGGTGACGAGATCGAGGCCGAAGGCGCGGATCGACTCGGTATCGTCGCCGTAGCTTTCGAACTTCTTGCGCATCCAGCGCGGCAGATCGGCGCCGCAGGCGTCCGAGAAGCGGGCCAGCTTGGTGAAGCCGACGATGGGCATGATGCCCGGGATGATCGGGATGTCGACGCCCAGCGCACGCGCTTCGTCGACGAAGTGGAAGTAGGCGTCGGCGTTGTAGAAATACTGGGTGATCGCCGAGTTGGCGCCGGCCTTCACCTTGCGCGCGAAGTTCCGCAGATCGTCTTGCGGGCTGCGCGCCTGCGGATGCCATTCCGGATAGGCGGCGACTTCGAGGCTGAAACGATCGCCGGTTTCCTGACGGATGAATTCGACCAGTTCGTTGGCGTAGCGGAATTCGCCGGTTTCGGCCATGCCCGAGGGCAGATCGCCGCGCAGCGCGACGATGCGGCGGATGCCGGCAGCCTCGTACTCGCCGAGGATTTCGCGAATCGATTCGCGCGTCGAGCCGATGCACGACAGGTGCGGTGCGGCGTCGAAGCCTTCGGCGGCGATTTCCTTGACCACGGCGAAGGTGCGCTCGCGCGTCGAGCCGCCGGCGCCGTAGGTGACCGAAAAGAACTCAGGCTGCAGTTGCGCCAGTTCGGCGCGTGTCGCGCGCAGTTTGTCGACGCCTTCGGGCGTCTGCGGCGGGAAGAACTCGATGGAGATTTCAGGTTTCATTTTTTCAGCCAGATGAAGAATTCGCGGTTGCCGTCGCCGCCGGTGATGGGACTGTCGAGCCAGGCCTTTGCCGTCAGGCCGAGTTGGCGGGCGAGGTCGAGGAAACGGCCCTCGACGTCGCGGTAGAGTGTCGGGTCGCGGACGATGCCGCCCTTGCCGATGTTGTGCGGGCCGACTTCGAACTGCGGCTTGATCAGCAGCAACAGATCGCCGTCGGCGGCGAGCAGCGCCGGCAGTTGCGGCAGCACCAGGGTCATCGAGATGAACGAGACGTCGCCGACGATCAGGTCGAAACCAGCGGCCGTTAGCGCTTCGCCCAGATCGGCGGGAGTCAGCGCGCGGCAGTTGATGCCTTCCAGTGCAGTAACGCGGGCGTTGGCTTTGAGTTTGCCGTGCAACTGCCCGTGCCCGACATCGACGCCGACGACGCCGGCGGCGCCGGCCTGCAGCAGGCAGTCGGTGAAGCCGCCAGTGGACTGGCCGACGTCGAGACAGGTCTTGCCGCTTACCGCGATGCCGGTCGCCGCCAGTGCGCCGGCCAGCTTCAGTCCGCCGCGCGAGACGTAGCGGTCGCTGTCGTCCTCGACAACGCGCAGCGCGGCGTCGGCTGGCAGCTCCAGCGAGGGTTTGCCGACCGCCTTGCCGTCGGCGAACACCCGGCCTTCGCCGATCAGCCGTTGCGCCTGGGTGCGCGAGGCAGCCAGGCCGCGCTGCACGAGCAGGGCGTCGGCGCGTAGCAGACCGTGCCTTTCGACCGGCGGTTTGGCCGCTTTTTCGTCGCGTTGCCGCCCGCCCTGGCGAGCGTGGAAGGAGTTCATGCTCATCGCCGGGATTTGCCCAGCAACACGCTGCTCAGCGCCCAGGAAACCAGGCTGTAGGCAAGCGAGCCGAACAGCGCCGACCAGAAGCCGCCGACGTGAAATCCCTGAACCAGCACGCCGGCCAACTGGAACAGCACGGCGTTGATCACGAAGATGAACAGTCCCAGCGTCAGCACCGTCGCCGGCAGGGTCAGCAGGATCAACAGCGGCCGCAGCAGCGCATTGATCAGGCCGAGCACGACGGCGACCAGCAAGGCGGTGCCCAGCCCTGCCACCTGGATCGACGGCAGCAGGTAGGGCAGCACCAGCAGGGCCAGGGCATTGACGATCCAGACGGCGAGCAGCTGGAGCATGGGCGCGGCGCTCAGTAGCGGTAGTGGTTCGGCTTGTACGGGCCGGCCACCGGTACGCCGATGTAGTCGGCCTGCGCTTGCGACAGCACGGTCAGCTTGGCGCCGATCTTCTTCAGGTGCAGGCGGGCCACCATTTCGTCGAGGTGCTTGGGCAGCACATAGACGCCGACCGGGTATTCACCGGTCTTGGTGAACAGCTCGATCTGCGCCAGGGTCTGGTTGGCGAAGGAGTTGCTCATGACGAAGCTGGGGTGGCCGGTGGCGCAGCCGAGGTTCACCAGGCGGCCTTCGGCGAGCAGGATGATGCGCTTGCCGTCCGGGAAGATGATGTGGTCGACCTGCGGCTTGATGTTTTCCCAGGTGTATTGGCGCAGGCTGGCGACTTCGATTTCCGAGTCGAAATGGCCGATGTTGCAGACGATGGCGTTGTTCTTCATCGCCTTCATGTGGTCGTGGGTGATGACGCCGACGTTGCCGGTGGTGGTGACGAAGATGTCGCCCATGGCCGCTGCGTCTTCCATGGTGACCACGCGGAAGCCTTCCATCGCGGCTTGCAGGGCGCAGATCGGGTCGATTTCGGTGACCCAGACGGTGGCGCCGAGGCCGCGCAGCGACTGGGCGCAGCCCTTGCCGACGTCGCCGTAGCCGAGGACGACGCCGATCTTGCCGGCGATCATCACGTCGGTGGCGCGCTTGATGCCGTCGACCAGCGATTCGCGGCAGCCGTAGAGGTTGTCGAACTTGGACTTGGTGACCGAGTCGTTGACGTTGATGGCCGGGAATTTCAGGTCGCCGCGCTCGTACATCTGGTACAGGCGGTGCACGCCGGTGGTGGTTTCCTCGGTGACGCCCTTGATCTGGGCGAGACGGGTGGAATACCAGGTCGGGTCGGTCTTCAGCTTGGCCTTGATGCTGGCGAAGAGGACGACGGCTTCCTCGCTGTCCGGGTTGTCGAGCACCGCCAGATCCTTTTCGGCGCGGGCGCCGAGGTGCAGCAGCAGGGTAGCGTCGCCGCCATCGTCGAGGATCATGTTCGAGTAAACTTTTTGACCCTGGCCGCCGTCGGCCCATTCAAAGATGCGGTGGGTGTAATCCCAGTAATCGGTCAGCGATTCGCCCTTGACCGCGAACACCGGCACGCCGGTGGCAGCGATGGCGGCGGCGGCGTGGTCCTGCGTCGAGAAGATGTTGCACGAGGCCCAGCGGACGTCGGCGCCGAGCGCGGTCAGCGTCTCGATCAGCACGGCGGTCTGGATGGTCATGTGCAGCGAACCGGTGATGCGCGCGCCCTTGAGCGGTTGCGTTTTCGCGAATTCCTCGCGGATGGCCATCAGGCCCGGCATTTCAGTTTCGGCGATGCGGATTTCCTTGCGACCCCAGTCGGCAAGGGAAAGATCGGCGATGACGTAGTCTTTGGTTTCAGCCACAGTAAGCTCCTGATTCTGTGGCCGGGGAGGGAGGTGCGGCATGCTCAGCTGCGCCCCCTGCGCCCGGCAGGGTTGGACAGTGAGCGCAGTTTTGAACCGAGCCTGGGAGTGACCTCCTGCAGCGCTCCTCGGTAGGTGGCGGATTATAAACGCGTTTTCAGCGCTTGTCGCCCGCCCACCAGCGGTCGGCATCCTGGATTCCCCATTTTGCCGCATCCTCGCGAGCGGCAATTTTCTCGCGGCTCCTGGCGATATCGATTATCTCGGGGGTGATGTAGGCCTGCGATTTCGTGGAAAAGAAAACCTTGATCCTGGGTTTGAGCAGAGAAGCTTCGCTCTGTTCGACGACGACGCCGAGTTTGCCTGATTCCAGCCGGAGCAAGGAGCCGACCGGGTAAATGCCCAGGCTCCTGACGAAGGCCTGGAATACCGCCGGGTCGAAGTGCCCTTGCCATTCGGCCATGCGCTTGATCGACTCGGCCGGGTCCCAGCCGGCCTTGTAGGGACGGTTCGAGGTGATCGCGTCATAGACGTCGCAGACCGCGCCCATGCGGGCCATGAGGCTGATCTGTTCGCCCTTGAGTCCGGCCGGGTAGCCGCTGCCGTCGAATTTTTCGTGGTGGTGCAGACAAATGTCGCGGATCGTTTCGCTGACGCTTCGGCCTTCGAGCAGCATCCGGTGGCCCGCTTCCGGGTGCGTCTTGATCAGTGCGAACTCTTCGTCGGTCAGTTTGCCCGGTTTGTTGAGAACGGCTGACGGCATCGCCGCCTTGCCCAGATCGTGCAACAGGCCGCCCATCCCGGCTTCGCGCGTTTGCTGTTCGTCGAGCCCAAGCTGGCGAGCCAGCGCAATCATCAGCGCGCAGACCGCGACGCTGTGCAGGTAGGTGTAATCGTCGGCCGTTTTCAGTCGGGCGAGACTGATCAGCGCGCCGGGGTTGCGCAGCACCGAATTGGAGATTTCCTCGACCAGCGGTGCCGCAGCATCGGCATCCACAGCCTTGCCCAGGCGTGCTTCCTGGAACATCGAGACAACCGCTTCGCGGCCCCGGGCGACGATCCTGCTGGCCCGTTTGACCTCGTCGGCGAAAGCGGCCCTTTCGGGTGGCGTGCTGGCTTCGGCGGGTACGACGTCGGCGGTCTGGTAAGTGACGCGCCTGTCCGCGGTCGGTTCGACGTCGCGCCCCTTGCCGATATCGATCCACACCTCGCGGATCGAACTATCGCGGATCAGCACGAGGTCGTTGGGGTCTTCTATGACGAAGCGCGTGCGCCAGAACGGATGATCGAGCCAGGCGCCGCAAAAGGCCTGGAGATGCATGCCGAGACGGAGTTGGTCGACCGGAATTTTCTTGAGCATATCTGGCAATAATAACAAAAACGCGGACCGTTGGCCCGCGTTCTCGTTTCCAGAATTGCCCCGTCTAAAGAGCGGTGTCGCTGCGCGGCAGCGTGGATCGCCTGCTGCTTGGGCTGCCGCAGTATTTACAGCCCGGCGTCGTTGCGCAGCACCGCCGCGCGATCCGTGCTTTCCCAGGTGAATTCCGGTTCGTCGCGGCCGAAATGGCCGTAGGCGGCGGTCTTCTGGTAGATCGGGCGCAGCAGATCCAACATGTTGACGATGCCCTTCGGGCGCAGGTCGAAGTGCTTGCGGATCAGCGCGGTCAGGGTTTCGTTGCTGACCTTGCCGGTGCCGAAGGTGTCGACCATCACCGAGGTCGGCTCGGCGACGCCGATGGCGTAGGAAACCTGCACCAGGCAGCGCGCGGCGAGGCCGGCGGCGACGATGTTCTTGGCGACGTAGCGGCCGGCGTAGGCAGCGGAGCGGTCGACCTTGGACGGGTCCTTGCCGGAGAAGGCACCGCCGCCGTGCGGTGCGGCCCCGCCGTAGGTGTCGACGATGATCTTGCGGCCGGTCAGGCCGCAGTCACCCTGCGGGCCGCCGACGACGAAGCGGCCGGTCGGGTTGACCAGGTACTTGATGTCGCCCTTGATCAGTTCTTTCGGCAGCACTGGCTTGATGATCTGCTCGATGGTCGACTCGCGCAGGTCATCCAGGCTGATGTCCGGCGAGTGTTGGGTGGACAGCACGACGGTGTCGATGCAGTAGGGCTTGCCGTCGACGTACTTGATGGTCACCTGCGACTTGGCATCCGGGCGCGCCCACGGCAGGCGGCCGTCCTTGCGCAGCAGGGCCTGGCGCTCGACCAGACGGTGCGACAGGTAGATCGGCAGCGGCATCAGCGACGGGGTTTCGTCGCAGGCGTAGCCGAACATCAGGCCTTGGTCGCCGGCACCCTGGTTGAGGTTGTCGTCGTAGGCCTTGTCCACGCCCTGGGCGATGTCCGGGCTCTGCTTGTCGTAGGCGACGAGGACGGCGCAACCCTTGTAGTCGATGCCGTAGTCGGTGTTGTCGTAACCGATGCGCTTGATCGTGTCACGCGCCACCTGGATGTAATCGACGTTGGCGTTGGTGGTGATTTCCCCGGCGAGGACGACCAGGCCGGTATTGCACAGGGTCTCGGCGGCAACGCGGGAATGCTTGTCCTGGGCCAGGATGGCGTCGAGGATGGCGTCGGAAATCTGGTCGGCGACCTTGTCGGGATGGCCTTCGGAAACCGATTCCGAGGTAAACAGGTATTCGCTCATGGAATGCTCCTTGGTCCTTGTCTCCGGCGTTACCGGCTTCGGACCACGAGCAGGCGACGCTTTAGCGGATTTTGTGAATCGCCCCGCAAGTTGTCTGTTTAACTCGGCGATCCCATAATGATAAGCCTTTGCTGTCCGCTTTCAACCCCCGGGGCCTCATGGTTTTTCTGTTCCGTCTGCTTTCGTATCTGCCGTTATCCATGGTGCATTGGCTCGGCGCCTGGCTCGGGAAACTGACTTACCTGCTCTCGCCAAGCTACCGGCGCCACCTGCGCAACAACCTGGCGCAGGCCGGTATCGATCCGGCGCTGCGTCTGCCGGCGGCGGCCGAGACCGGCAAGCAGATGCTGGAACTGTCGCGTATCTGGATGCGGCCACTCGAACAGGCCAACGCCCAGGTCGTCGAAGTGGTCGGCCGCGATCTGCTCGACGCCGCCTTGCGGGCCGGCAAGGGCATTGTCTTCCTGACGCCGCATCTCGGCTGCTTCGAAATCACCGCCCAGTACCTGTCATCCTTTGGCGACATCACCGTACTCTACCGGCCGCCCAAGTTGGCGGCGGCGCAGCAATTGATCCTGACGGGACGCCAGCGGGCGCAACTGCATCTGGCGCCGGCCGACCTCTCCGGGGTGCGGGCCTTGATCAAGGCGCTGAAGAAGGGGCAGATGGTCGGCATGCTGCCCGATCAGGCACCGAAGACCGGTGAAGGCGTGTGGCTGGATTTCTTCGGGCGCAAGGCCTATACCATGACGCTGGCCGCCCGTCTGACCGAAACCGGCGCCGCCGTGCTGATGACCTGGGGCGAGCGTCTGCCCGGCGGGCGCGGTTACCGGGTGCATTTCCAGGCGCTGACGGCGCCGCTCGCCGGAGATACCGTGGCGCGGGCGCAACAGATCAACCACGAGATCGAAACCCTGATCCGGCAATGTCCGACCCAGTATCTGTGGGGCTACAACCGCTATAAGACGCCACGCGGCGCCGAGCCGCCGCCGGCGTAGCGCCGGGCAGGTATCATCCCGTTGTTGCCGGCCAGGGCCGGGCCGGCGGCAACCTAAAGACCATGGCCAACCGAGAACAGGATTTACCCATGAGCAGCCTGAACATCGAGATTCGTCCCATCACGCCGCCGGAAGTGCCGGCGATTGCCTCGCTGGCGCGGGAAATCTGGCAGGCGAGCTATCCCGGGATCATCACCCAGGAGCAGATCGACTTCATGCTCGAGCAGCGTTACGGTCACGAGCGCCTTTACGACGACCTGGAAGACGCCCACAAATGGCTGGACCAGGCGATCTACGAGGGGCGGCGCGTCGGCTTCGCGTTCAGCGAGTTGTACAAGGGCGAGTTCAAGCTCGATAAGCTGTACATCCACCCCGACGTGCAACGGCGCGGGGTTGGTGGCCAGTTGATTGCGCACGTCGCCGAGCGGGCGCGCAAGCAGGGCTATCCCTGCGTGATCCTGCAGGTCAACAAGCGCAACGTGAAGGCGATCAACTCGTACATGAAGTATGGCTTCAGCGTGCGCGAGACGATGGTCGACGATATCGGTCACGGTTACGTGATGGACGATTTCGTGATGGAGAAAAAACTTTAGGAATTTGAGATAACTACCTGTCTCTGTTATTCTTTTTTTTGATCAATAGTGGAGCGGTTCGTGAAGCTCAAATTCACCAAGATGCATGGCCTGGGCAACGATTTCGTCGTGCTCGACGGCGTGCGCCAGCAGTTTTCCCTGACCCCGGAGCAGTTGCGCTACCTCGGCGACCGCCATTTCGGCGTCGGTTGCGATCAGATTCTGGTCGTCGAAAAGCCGACGCAGGATGGCGTCGATTTCCGCTATCGCATCTTCAATGCCGATGGCGGCGAGGTCGAACAGTGCGGCAACGGCGCCCGCTGTTTCGTTCGCTTCGTCCATGAGCAGGGCCTGACCGACAAGCGCGAGATTCGTGTCGAAACGATGAAGGGCGTGATCGCCCCGCGTCTCGAAGGCGACGGCAAGGTCACCGTCGACATGGGCGTGCCGCGTTTCCTGCCGCACGAGATTCCTTTCCTGCACGACGACGATGTGGTCGTGTACAACCTCGACGTCGCCGACGAGACGCTGGAAGTCAGTGTCGTCTCGATGGGCAACCCGCACGCCGTGCAGGTTGTCGATAGCGTCGATACGGCGCCGGTCGGTGAGCATGGGCCGCTGATCGAATCGCACGAGCGTTTTCCGCAACGGGTCAACGCCGGCTTCATGCAGGTCGTCGACAAGCACGCGATCAGGCTGCGCGTTTATGAGCGCGGTGCCGGCGAAACCCTGGCCTGCGGCACTGGCGCCTGTGCGGCGGCGGTCGCCGGTATCCGGCGCGGCCTGCTCGAGTCGCCGGTACGGGTCAGCACGCGCGGCGGCGACCTGAGCATCGCCTGGGGCGGCGAGGGGCGTCCGGTGCTGATGACCGGCCCGGCCGAGACCGTATTTTCCGGAGAGATCGAACTATGAGCGCCTTGTTTCCCGAAGACGTCGCCGAATACCTGAAAAGCAATCCCGGGTTCTTCGAGCAATACGCCGACTTGATGGCGCAGATCTTCGTGCCGCACCCGCATGGCGGGCGTGCCGTTTCGCTGGCCGAGCGGCAGATGCTGACGCTGCGCGAGAAGAACCGCGCCAGCGAATCAAAACTGAGCGAACTGATCGCCTTCGGCGAGGAGAACGACCAGATTTCCGAGAAGGTGCATCGCCTGGCGGTCGGGCTGATCGCCGCCGAAACCTTCCAGGCGGTGATCCACCTGCTGAACTTCCACCTGCGCGATGATTTTTCCGTGCCGCACGTAGCCCTGCGCCTGTGGGACAAGCCGGCCGGCATCGAGGACCTGCCGGAATTCGCCGCGGTCAGCGAGGAGCTGCAGGTGTTCGCCGAGACGCTGGCGCGCCCCTACTGCGGTTCGACCGCCGGCTTCGGTACCGCTTCCTGGTTCGGCGAAGCGGCGCCGCACATCCGCTCGCAGGCGCTGATCGCCTTGCGCAACGGCGGCGGCACGATCGGCATGGTGGCGCTCGGTAGCGAAGAGGCGCAACGTTTCTACGCCGACATGGGAACGCTCTACCTCGAGCGCATCGGCGAGATGGTCTCGGCGGCGCTGGCGCGGGTCACCAAGAGCGCGCTGTGACGCCAGCGGCTGCGGTCGATGCCTATCTCGGCGAACTCGCCGGGCAGCGCCGACTGTCGCCGCATACGCTGAGCAACTACCGGCGCGACCTGGAAAAGCTGCTGGCCGCGGCTGGCGAATTGCCGCTCGATCAGTTGCTGGTCCACCACATCCGGCGCTTTGTCGCCGGCTTGCACGGGGGCGGCTTGTCCGGCCGCTCGCTGGCCCGCCTGCTCTCCGCTTGGCGCGGCTTTTTTGCTTGGCTGGGCGTGCGCGGTTTGATCCGAGCCAATCCCTGCGAGGGCATCCGGGCGCCGAAATCACCACGCTTGCTGCCGAAGGCGCTGTCGGTCGACGAAGCGGCGCAACTGATGCAGCCGCTGGCCGACGCCGACGACCCCTTCGAGCGGCGCGACGCGGCGATGTTCGAGTTGCTTTACTCGTCCGGCCTGCGCCTGGCCGAACTGGTCGGGCTTGATTGTTCGGCGCTCGATGGCATCGTGCATGAGGGCGAGGTCCGTGTCCTCGGCAAACGCAACAAACCGCGCCTGGTGCCGGTTGGTACGCCGGCCCGGCAGGCGATCGCCGCCTGGGCGGCGGTCCGCAGCGCGCTGGCCTTGCCCGACGAAACGGCGCTCTTCGTCAATAGCCGCGGCCGGCGCATCGGGCCGCGCAGTGTCGAACAGCGCTTGGCGCAGCGGGCCATCCAACTCGGCCTGCCGCAGCACGTCCATCCGCACATGTTGCGTCATTCCTTCGCTTCGCATGTCCTGCAGTCGTCCGGTGACCTGCGCGCGGTGCAGGAAATGCTCGGCCACGCCAGCATCGCCTCGACCCAGGTTTATACCCACCTCGACTTCCAGCACCTGGCCAGCGTCTACGACAAGGCGCATCCGCGGGCCAAGCGCTGAAGGTCGGCGCTGAAAACGGCAAACAAATCAAGTGGTAATTGACCGCCCTCCGGTCAACCCGGCATAATGCCCGTCTTTCAAAATTTCGCCGTAATCCGGAGTCAGTCATGGCCATCAACCGCAACCGCCGCAACATCCTGGAACGCCGCTGCGTTTCGAAAACCGTCAAGCGCCTGTTCAAGGGCGACGGCAAGACGACGTTCAAGACCATGTACGCCGTCGAGTGCCATCAGCGCAACCGCAAGCCGCTGGGCAACTAAGCCGCACCACGCATTCCCGGCCCCGGTTATCGCAAGGTAACCGGGGCTTCTTGCATTCATCGTTCGAGAACGACATGGCCCAATTGATCCTGATGCCCGGCAAGGAACGCTCGGCGATGAAGCAGCGCCATCCCTGGCTGTTCGCCGGCTCGGTCGGCCGCCTTGAGGGGCGCGCCCGGCCCGGCGACACCGTCGAAGTGCTGGCCGACAACCTGCGTCCGCTCGGGCGCGCCGCCTACAGCCCGCAATCGCAGATTCGCGCCCGCTTCTGGACCTTCGATGCCGACGAATCGGTGGACGATGCCTTCTTCAAGCGCCGTATCGCCGCCGCCGTCGCTCGCCGCGAAGCGCTGCCGGAACTGCAGGGCCAGGACGGCGTGCGCCTGATCCACGCCGAATCCGACGGTCTGCCCGGCGTCATCGCCGACCGTTATGGCGATACCGTCGTCGTCCAGCTCACCTCGGCCGGTGCCGACAAGTGGCGCAAGGCGATCGTCGCCGGCTTGGTCAAGGCGACAGGCTGTGCCCGCGTCTACGAACGCTCGGATTCGGAAGTGCGCGCCCTCGAAGGGCTGGAGCCGACCACTGGCTGGCTACACGGCGAGGCACCGGCGACGCCGCTGGCGATCATGGAAAACGGCGTACGGCTGGCGGTCGACATCGCCGGTGGCCACAAGACCGGCTTCTACCTCGATCAACGCGAGAATCGTCGCCTGCTCGGCGAATTGGCGGCTGGCAAGGAGATCCTCAACTGCTTTTGTTACACCGGGGGCTTTTCGCTGCAGGCATTGGCCGGCGGTGCCGCCAATGTGCTGTCGATCGACTCGTCTGGGCCGGCGCTCGCTCAAGCCCGCGCTAACCTGGCGCTCAATCCGCAATTGCCGAGTGAGCGTGCCGAATGGCTGGAGGCGGATGTTTTCCAGGCCTTGCGCGATTTCCGCCAGGCCGGCCGCAAGTTCGACCTGATCGTTCTCGATCCGCCCAAGTTCGCCCCATCGGCCGCCCACGCCGAACGCGCCGCCCGTGCCTACAAGGACATCAACGTTCTCGGTTGCCGATTGCTGCGGCCGGGGGGCATGTTGATGACCTACTCCTGTTCCGGCGGCATCGGCCTCGAACTGTTCCAGAAGATCGTCGCCAGCGCTGCCCATGACGCCGGACGAGAAGCGCGTATCGTGCGCCGTCTGGCGGGGGCGGCGGATCATCCGGTGGCGCTGAATTTTCCCGAGGGAGAGTACTTGAAAGGCCTGCTGGTGCAGGTCGATTGACCGGGGAACTTGCGGACTTTCCTTAAAACATTGCCATGAGCGGTCCGGGCATGCTAAAAAAGCTGCTCAGCGTGCGGAGTGCTCATGGTTTTCTCTTTTTTCAAGAAACAGCCCGAAAAAGTGGTGCCCAAGGCCACCGTGGCCAGGCCGCGCGCTCCGCTGCCAGAAATGAAGGTGCCACCGCCGCAGGCCGGTGAGCCGCAAAAGCTTGAAAAGCCCTTGCCGGATCTCGAGTTCTCCGTCGAAAAGCTTCCGCCAGCGAAACCCGCCGCCACCGCCAAACCCAAATTAGCCCAGCCACCGGTCGCTTCGGCGCCGCCGCCGGGTCGGGTACCGCTGGCGATGTCGGCAGAAGACGATTTCGACGGCGAATTCACCGCCTCGTCGGTGATGGCGATCGATGTGGTGCACGATATCGATCCCCTGCAAGCCGACGTCGAGCAGGTAGCGGTTCTCTTTGCCAACGGCCAGGACGATGCCGCGCGCGCGCTGCTGTTGAGCGTTTTGCAGACCTATTCGGGGAGCGAAGGCATCCGCCTGTGGCGAATGCTGTTCGATCTTTTGCAGATACAGGGGGATCGCAGCGCTTTTGACCGTTACGGCATGGAGTTCGCGCGCAGTTGCGAAGTGTCGCCGCCAGCTTGGCGGGACGCCTCCGGAATCAGCGCCGGGACGGCGTCGGCAGCGAAGGGTTTCACGTTGCAGGGCGTGCTTGCCGGCGACGACAGTGATGCGTTGCAGAAACTCGACGAATCCTTGCAGCAGCTTGGCGACCTATTGGTTGATTGCAGCCGTCTGGTCGGTTGCGACGACATCGCTGCCGGCCGTCTGGCCGACGTCCTGATCGCCGCCCGCCGTGCCGGCAAGGTGGTGACCTTGCAGGGCGCCGACATTTTTGCGCGCCGGCTTGAAGAGCGCCTGAAGACCGGCGAGGCGGTGCATGAAGCGGCGTGGCGCCTGCTGCTGGAGTTGCTGCAGCGCCTCGGTACGCAAGCCCACTTCGAGGAAAAGGCGGTCGATTACGCGATCACCTTCGAGCTTTCGCCGCCGTCCTGGGAAACGCTGCCGAAGGATGTCGTGGCCAAGCAGACCGCGCTGGCTGCCGCGCCGAAGGACGAAGTCTATTACCTCTCTGGCGATCTCAAAGGGATGCGTTTCGAGGAGTTGCTGCCTTTGCTCGAAGCGGGCGGTCCGGCGATCATCGATTTTTCGGCGGTCCGTCGCGTCGATTTCTATTCGGCCGGGCAACTGGTCAATCGGCTGGCGCCGTTCAAGGCCGCCGGTCAGGATATCGTGATCCGCAGCCCGAATCATCTCGTCGCCGAGTTGATGGCCGTTGTCGGCCTCAACAAGCAGGCGCGCATCATCGTTCCCAAGTCCTAAAAAAGGTTAATCCCATGGAGCAATATCACGGCACGACGATCTTGTCGGTGCGCCGGGGCAATGTCGTCACGATGGGTGGCGACGGCCAGGTGACGCTGGGCAACATCGTCATCAAGGGCACGGCGAAAAAGGTACGCCGTCTTTACCAGGGCAAGATCCTCGCCGGTTTCGCCGGCGGCACCGCCGATGCCTTCACGCTGTTCGAGCGTTTCGAGGCCAAGCTGGAGAAGCACCAGGGCAATCTCGTCCGTTCTGCCGTCGAGCTGGCCAAGGACTGGCGCACCGACCGCGCCCTGCGCCGGCTGGAGGCCATGCTCTCGGTGGCCGACCGGGAATCTTCGCTGGTCATCACCGGTAACGGCGATGTCCTCGAACCGGAATACGGCATCGTCGCCATCGGTTCCGGCGGTGCCTACGCGCAGAGCGCGGCGCGCGCGCTGCTCGAGAACACCGAACTGAGCCCGCTGGCGATCGTCACCAAGTCGCTGGAGATCGCCGGCGACCTGTGCATCTACACCAATCGCAACTTCACGCTGGAGACGCTGGAATGAGTGGCGCCACGATGACCCCGAAGGAGATCGTCTCCGAACTCGACAAGCACATCGTCGGCCAGAACGCGGCCAAGAAGGCGGTGGCCATCGCCCTGCGCAACCGCTGGCGGCGTGCCCAGGTGGCCGAGCCGCTGCGCCAGGAAATTACGCCGAAGAACATCCTGATGATCGGCCCGACCGGTGTCGGCAAGACCGAGATCGCCCGTCGCCTGGCGCGCCTGGCCGATGCGCCCTTCATCAAGGTCGAGGCGACCAAGTTCACCGAGGTTGGCTATGTCGGCCGCGATGTCGAGACGATCATCCGCGACCTCGTCGAGATGGCGATCAAGGGCCACCGCGAACGGGCGATGAAGGCCAACCGCGCGCGCGCCGAGGACGCTGCCGAGGAACGCATCCTCGATGCGCTGCTGCCACCGGCGCGCAGCCCGGGTTTCTACGCCGAGGATACGGCGAGCAGTAGCGATAACGCCACCCGCCAGAAATTCCGCAAGAAGCTGCGCGAGGGCGAACTGGACGACAAGGAAATCGACATCGAGCTGGCCGCGCCTTCGATGCAGGCCGAGATTTTCGCGCCGCCGGGGATGGAGGAACTGACCCAGCAGATCCAGGGGATGTTCCAGAACGTGGGCGGCGGCAAGAAAAAATCGCGCAAGCTGAAGATCCGGGAAGCCAGCAAGTTGTTGATCGACGAAGAGGCCGCGAAGCTGGTCAACGACGAGGAAATCAAGCTGGAAGCGGTTAAAGCCGTGGAACAGAACGGTATCGTCTTCCTCGACGAGATCGACAAGGTGGCCAGCCGTTCCGACGTGCAGGGCGCCGATGTTTCCCGCCAGGGCGTGCAGCGCGACCTGTTGCCGTTGGTCGAAGGCACGACCGTTTCCACCAAGTACGGCATGATCAAGACCGACCACATCCTGTTCATTGCCTCCGGCGCCTTCCATCTGTCCAAGCCATCCGATCTGATCCCCGAGTTGCAGGGCCGCTTCCCCATCCGTGTCGAGCTGGATTCGCTGTCGGTCGCCGATTTCGAGTGCATCCTGACCCAGACCGACGCCTGCCTGACCAAGCAGTACCAGGCGCTGCTGGCGACCGAAGGGGTGAGCGTCGATTTCGCCGCGGACGGCATCCGCCGCATGGCCGAGATCGCCTTCCAGGTGAACGAGAAGACCGAGAATATCGGCGCCCGTCGCCTGCATACGGTGATGGAGAAACTGCTGGAAGAAGTGTCCTTCGAGGCCGGCAAGGTCGGGCTGGAAAACATTGCGGTCGATGCTGCCTACGTCAATGACAAGCTCGGCGAAGTGGCGGCCGACGAGGACCTGTCGCGCTACGTCCTCTAAGGACTATCCCCGATTGGCGGGTGGCGATGCTGCCCGCACAATCCGCATTTCCATCCCTTGCTGAGGCCGAACCGTGGACGAAAGCAGCCTGACCTTCCGCCTGCTGGCCATCCTCTTCCCGATCTTCGGCATCGTCGCCGCCGGTTTTTTCTACGGCCGCAAGCACAAGCCGGAAATGGCGGTGGCCAACCGGCTGAACATGGACGTCTTCGTGCCGGCGCTGGTTTTTGCCGCGATGGCCGGCAAGTCCTTCGACCTCGTCGCCTACGCGCCGCTGGCGCTTGGCGGTTTTCTCGTGCTGGCGATCTGCGGCCTGCTTGCCTGGCCGATCGCCCGGCTCTGCGGCGTGCAGCCGAAGACGCTGGTACCGCCGATGCTGTTCAACAACTCCGGCAACATCGGCCTGCCGCTGGCCGTGCTCGCCTGGGGCGAGAACGCGCTGCCGGCGGCGGTGATCCTGTTCATGGTCGAGAACACGCTGCATTTTTCTTTTGGCGCCAAATTGCTCGACCCGAAGACACGCATCCTGATGCTCTGGCGCATCCCGGTGGTATTCGCCGCCATTGCCGGCCTCGCCGTGGCGGTGCTGAAGATTCCGGTATGGACGCCGCTGGTCATCGCCATCAAGATGCTCGGCGACGTGTCGGTGCCGTTGCTGCTGTTCTCGCTCGGCGTGCGCATGACCGACGTCTCCTTCGGCGAATGGAAGCTGTCGGTCGGCAGCGCCTTGCTGCGCCCGCTGGCCGGCATGGCCATCGCCTGGGCGGTCATCCAGTTGCTTGGCCTGCAAGGGCGCGATGCGGCGATGCTGCTGGTGTTCGGCGCGCTGCCGCCGGCGGTGCTCAACTTCCTCTTCGCCGAGCGCTACCAGCAGGAGCCGCAGCGGGTGGCGTCGATCGTGCTGGTCGGCAACCTGGCGGCGCTGATCTTCCTGCCGCTGGCCTTGGCCTTGGTGCTGTAAAAATTTCGCCTTTTTTGGCGGACGACCGCAGGATTTTGCGTTTCAGCTACTGAAACGATCCATCTGCCGCCGGTCGCGCTTGGTCGGCCGGCCGTGGATGTCGGCGGCGGGTTCATGGGTGAATTTGCGCCGCATCTGCTCGGCTTCGCGCGCGGCGACGCTCTCTGGTGTTTCCTCGTAGAGCAGGCGGGCTTCGGGTGCCGGCCCGCGCTTGTCGGACAGGCCGAGAATGGTGACCTGCCAGCGGGTGTCGCCGTTGCAGATGTCGAGGCAGTCGCCGACTTTGACGTCACGCGCCGGCTTGGTCGGCGCGCCGTTGAGCTTGACCTTGCCGCCGCCGACCGCATCGGTGGCCAGGCTGCGCGTCTTGAAGAAACGCGCAGCCCACAGCCACTTGTCGATGCGGATGCTCACTGCGGCAGGATGCTTTCGCCGGCGTAGAGCTGTTCGACGGTCTCGCGCTGGCGGATGACGTACACCTGCTCGCCATCGACCATCACTTCGACGGCGCGCGGCCGCGTGTTGTAGTTCGAGGCCATCGCCATGCCGTAGGCGCCGGCCGACATCACCGCCAGCAGGTCGCCAGCCTGGACGTTGAGTGGGCGGGCCTGGCCGAGGAAATCGCCGGTTTCGCAGACCGGGCCGACGACGTCGTAGTCGCGCGTGGCGCCGGCGCGCGGCACGACCGGTTCGATGTCGTGCCAGGCTTCGTAGAGGGCCGGGCGCATCAGGTCGTTCATCGCCGCGTCGATGATGGCGAAGTTCTTCGCCTCGCCTTCCTTGAGGAATTCGACGCGGGTGAGCAGCAGGCCGGCGTTGCCAACCAGGCGGCGGCCTGGTTCGAGCACGACCTTGAGGTCGCGGCCCTGCAGCTTGTCGAGCAGCGGGTTCAGGTAGGAAGCGACGGTCGGCTGCACTTCATCGGCGCGGTACTGGATGCCGAGGCCGCCGCCGAGGTCGATGTGATGCACGGCGATGCCTTCGGCAGCAAGCTGGTCGATCAGCGCCAGGATGCGGTCGAGGGCTTCGGCAAACGGCGACGGATCGAGCAGTTGCGAGCCGATGTGGCAGTCGATGCCGGCGACGGCGATGTTCGGCAGCGCGGCGGCGCGGCGGTAGAGCGCCAGCGCGTCGTCGTAGGCGACACCGAACTTGGCTTCCTTGAGGCCGGTCGAGATGTAGGGGTGGGTCTTCGGATCGACGTTCGGATTGACGCGCAGGCTGACCGGCGCCGTCTTGCCGAGCTGGCCGGCAACCTCGTTGAGGCGTTCGATTTCCGGGATCGATTCGATGTTGAAGCAGAAGATCCCGGCTTCGAGCGCCAGCTTCATCTCCGCCGCCGTCTTGCCGACGCCGGAGAAGACGACCTTCTGCGGATCGGCGCCAGCGGCCAGCACGCGTTGCAACTCGCCGCCGGAAACGATGTCGAAACCGGCACCGAGGCGGGCGAACAGGTTCAGGATGGCGAGGTTGAAGTTGGCCTTGACGGCGTAGCAGACGAGCGCGCCGGCGCCGGCCGGATGGGCGCCGAGGACGTCATGGAATTCCTTGAGCGACTCGCTCAGCGCGGCCCGCGAATAGACGTAGGCGGGCGTGCCGAATCGTTCGGCGATGGTTGGCAGGGCGACGTTTTCGGCGTGCAGGACGCCGTTCTTGAGGGTAAATTGGGTCATCGGGCGGTGCTGCGTTGTGCCGTGCTACCATCTCCCGCGCCGCCCTTGGGCGGTAATTCAAGCGGGCCCTTCATGCCGCAGGCGGCAAGGCTTAGGATGATCAGTACGGCGGCGATTCGGGGCATGGTTTGGGTCGCGGTCGGCGAAGATTGGGATGTTAGCACACGATGGATGACAAGGAATTCAATGCCTTGGCCGATCAGGCGTTGCAGCAGATCGAGGCGGCGCTGGAGGGCGCCGACATCGATTTTGAAATGGTGGCCGGCGGTGTGCTTGAAATTGAGTTTGACGATGGCAGCAAGATCATCGTCAATCGCCACGGCGTTGCTCGGGAAATCTGGGTGGCCGCGCGTAGCGGCGGCTTCCATTTTCGCTGGGATGGCGGGCAGTGGCTCGATACCCGCGACGGAGCGCCCCTGATGGAGAGGCTGGCGGCGCTCGCCAGTCAGCAGGCGGGCACGCCGCTCAGGTTTGCCTGATCAGGGCGGGCCCATCAACTGACGGACACCTTGCGGTAGCGCCGAAGGGCTGGCTTCCGGGCGGGAAGGTGCCGGTTGGTCTTCCGAACGCGTCGTTGGCTCCGCCGCTTTCGGCAAGTTTTCCGTGTAGACCAGCTCGCGGCCCTTGCCGTCCGCGTCAGTGGTTGCGCTCAATCCTGGCGGCGGTGATGGCAGTTCTTCTGGGACATTTTTCAGCGCAGTTGCCATATAGCCGATCCAGATCGGCAGCGCGGCGACACCACCGGTTTCGCGGCTGCCCAGTTTGCGGGGCTGGTCGAAGCCGACCCAGGCGCAACCAGCAACTGTCTTCTGATAGCCACAGAACCAGGCGTCGACATACTCGTTGGTCGTCCCGGTCTTGCCGGCCAGATCGTGTCGTTTCAATTGGCTGGAGGCGCGGGCGGCGGTGCCGTAGATGGTTACGTCGCGCAGCATCGAGTCGCTGAGGAAGGCGTTGCGGGCGTCGATCGCCCGGATGGTTTCGTCGCCGGCCCGGGATGCTTTGGCGACGGCAAGAACCCGGTTCCTTTCGTCGCGGATTTCGCTGACGACATAGGGCGTGACACGGAAACCACCATTGGCAAATACCGCGTAGGCAGTCGTCATTTGCCAGGGTGTCACCGAGCCGGCGCCGAGTGCCATCGTCAGATAAGGCGGGTGCTTCGCCGTATCGAAACCGAAACGGCCAATGTAGTCCTGAGCGTATTGCGTGCCGATCGCCTGCAGCAAGCGGATGGAGACCATGTTTTTCGACTTGGCCAGGGCCGCTCTTAGCGACATCGGCCCCTCGTACTTCCCATCGTAGTTTTTGGGCTGCCAAGCCTGGGAACCAGTTTCGCCAGCGGAGATGACGATAGGCTCGTCCTCGACTATGCTGCCCGGGTGGAACCCCTTCTCCAGCGCGGCAGAATAGATGAAGGGCTTGAAGCTGGAGCCGGGTTGTCGCCAGGCCTGGGTGGCATGGTTGAATTTGTTGCGGTTGAAGTCGAAACCGCCAACCAGGGCTCGAATCGCCCCGTCCTCGGGGTTGATCGCGACAAAAGCAGACTCTACTTCCGGTAACTGCGAGACCGACCACTTGCCAGCATCGTCTTTGATTACCCGGATGATGGCCCCGCGCCGAATTCGTTTGTTGGGCGGCGCCTTATCGTCGAGCATGCGCTGCGCGAAGCGGATGCCATCGCCCGATAGCGTCAGTAATTCGCCACCTTTGACATAGGCTTGAACGGTATTCTGAGTTGTCTGCAAGACCAGGGCCGGGCGCAGATCGCCAGCGTCGTGGATGTCCTGAAGCAGGATGTCGATTGCCTCATCCTGGTCGGAGCTCAGGTTGCTCATATCGACATAGGACTCCGCGCCGCGATAGCCATTGCGCCGGTCATAGTCCATGACTCCCTTGCGCAGGGAGCGATAGGCAGCCTCCTGGTCCGCCCGGATCAGGGTGGTGTAGACCTTCATACCCCGGGTGTAGACATCTTCCGGGAAGCTGTCGGCGGCAATCTGGCGCGCCATTTCGGCAACGAATTCGGCATTCACCGCATATTCGGAAAGCTCGCGCTTGATGACAAGAGGTTCCTTGAGTGCCTGCTCGTGTTGTGCTTGGGAGATGAAACCGAGTTCAAGCATGCGCCGCAATACGTATTGCTGCCGGATTCGGGCACGTCGGGGATTGGCGATGGGGTTGTAGGCCGAGGGCGCTTTCGGAAGCCCCGCCAGCATTGCGGCTTCGGCAATCGAAACGCTTTCCAGTGGTTTGCCAAAGTAAATCTGGGCTGCGGCGCCGAAGCCGTAGGCGCGTTGCCCGAGGAATATCTGGTTGATATACAACTCGAGGATTTGATCCTTGCTCAGGTTGCTTTCAATTTTCAGGGAGAGCAAGGCTTCGTAGAGCTTTCGTGTATAGGTTTTTTCCGAAGTCAGAAAGAAGTTCCGGGCTACCTGTTGCGTGATTGTCGATGCGCCTTGTTTTTTTCCACCGCTAAGCAGGTTCGAGGTGGCAGCGCGTATGATTCCGGTATAATCGATCCCCATGTGCTGATAAAACCGATCATCCTCGGCGGAGAGGATCGCTTGCTTCATGACCTCGGGGACTTTTGAAATCGAAACGACGGCGCGCCTTTCCTCGCCGAACTCTCCAATCAGGTAACCGTCGGCGGTATAGATCCGGAGAGGGATCTTGGGGCGGTAGTCGGTCAGTACTTCGAGTGAGGGTAGGTTCGGATAGGCTAGGGCAATCACAATAATGGCGATTGCTAAGCCAACAAGAGCGATGCCGAAAATGGCGATGATTGGGTAAGCGATTAGGCGAAGCGCGCGGGGCATGAGTTGTCATTGGGTGTGGCAAGTGTTGGGGCATTATACGCTGAGGTCATTTCGGGGTATAAAAGAGCTTTACACTGCTATGGCTTGTTGTTAGCATCTGAAGTGAATTATTGGTTTTTCTTCTAAGATCGTAATCCGTAAGGACTTTCTGGGGGTGTGGTGGGCTTCGATATCTCAGCTTTGCTTAATCCCAAGGCGCGCCCTCTGCTGGGGCTTGACATCAGTTCGTCGGCTGTAAAGCTTGTCGAATTGACCGCTAACGGGAGAGATGGCTATCGCGTCGAGCGGTACGCCATAGAAGTGTTGCCAAAGGATGCGGTTTCCGACGGCAATATCGCGAATCTCGATGCCGTCGTTGAGGCTGTCAAGCGGGCTTGGAAGCGGCTTGGGACTTCGACGCGGAATGTCGCTATGGCACTTCCTGCTTCTGCGGTAATCACAAAGAAAATTATTGTGCCTGCCGGGCTGCGGGAAGAAGATCTCGAGATTCAGGTCGAGACGGAAGCTAATCAGTACATTCCGTTTTCGATCGACGATGTGAATCTCGACTATCAGGTTCTGGGACCTGCCCCTTCGGTGCCAGACGAAGTGGAAGTCTTGATCGCCGCTTCCAAGAAGGAGCGGGTTGAAGATCGCGTAGCGGTTGCCGAGGCTGCCGGGCTCAAGGCGCTAGTCGTTGATGTCGAGTCTTTTGCTACGCTGGCGGCTTTCGAGCTTGTTGAGCGCCAGCTTCCCGAAGGAGGCAAGAATCAGGTTGTTGCGCTGGTCGATATTGGTGCCAACGTGATGAACCTCACGGTCATGCGCAACGGGCAACAGGTTTATGCGCGTGAGCAGGCCTTTGGCGGAAGTCAATTGACGCTGGATATATCTCGTCATTACGGAATGGCGATTGAAGAAGCGGAGTTGGCAAAGCGTTCTGGCAACCTGCCTGAAGGCTATGAGGCGGAGTTGCTTAATCCTTTCATGGAAAATCTGGCGCTTGAGGTTTCGCGTTCGCTTCAGTTCTTCTTTACTTCGACGCAGTTCAATCAGGTTGACCACATTGTTCTGGCTGGGGGGTGTGCAGTGATCCCGGGTATTGATGAGGTCGTGGCTACCAGAACGCAATTCAATACCTTGGTTGCCAATCCATTTGCAAACATGCTGCTGTCTGACCGAGTTAGGGCGCGAAATCTGCTTGCTGATTCCTCGTCTATGATGGTGGCCTGTGGTTTGGCTTTGCGGAGGTTCGATTCAGCATGATACGCATCAACCTTTTGCCACACCGCGAAGAAGCCAGAAAGGCTAGGCGCGAACAATTTTACGTCATGGCCGGGCTTGTGCTGGCGCTTGGCGTTGTTGTTGTGTTCGCGATTTACTCGCTAATCGATGCGAAAATTCAAGCCCAGAATGAGAGAAATGAGTTTCTAAAGCAGGAAATTGCCGTTCTGGATAAGCAGTTGACTCAAATCAAGCGTCTCAAGGAGCAGACCCAAGCTTTGCTTGCGCGCAAGCAGGTGATTGAGGATCTGCAGCGTGATCGCGGCGAGACGGTTCATTTGCTGAGTGAAATGGTCCGACAAGTCCCCGAGGGCGTATACCTCAAGTCCCTTAAACAGGAAGGCTTGAAGGTCAATATCACAGGCTATGCCCAGTCTAATGCAAGGGTGTCGGCCTTGATGCGCAACATAGAAGGTTCTCCATGGCTTGAGAATCCTCGTCTCATCGAAACCAAGGCTGTCGTACTAGATGGGCGCAGGGTCAATGAGTTTGGTATGGACTTCACGCTGACCCGTGTGCCGCTTGAGGGGGCAAAACAGTGAGCCCGAAAATGCCTGCTTTGACTCGGAAAATGTCGAGTGTGAGTTATCAAGCAATTCTCGATGATTTTCGCTATATGAACCCCAACGACCCAGGGGCTTGGCCAGCTATCCCGAAGGTCACCGTGCTGATAGGGGTTTTTCTGGTTATCTTGCTTGCTGGCTGGTGGTTTTTTTGGAGTGACCAGCTAGGGCAGCTCGAAGGCGCAGGGCAGGAGGAATTGAGCCTGAAGGATCAGTACCTCGCTAAAAAGCGTCAGGCGGTCAATCTGGATCTCTACACTCAGCAACTGGCCGAAATTGATCGCTCTTTCGGTGCCTTGCTCAAGCAATTACCGAATAAGTCGGAGATTGAGGCGCTGTTGATCGAGGTAAACCAAGCTGGCCTTGGCCGCGGTTTACAGTTTGAGCTGTTTCGTCCGGGGGCAGAGCAGATCAAGGACTTTTACGCCGAGTTGCCTGTGACGGTGAAGATCAATGGTTCGTACCACGATATTGGAGCTTTTGCGGCCGATGTGGCGAAATTGCCACGCATCGTGACTCTGAACGGTATTTCTGTTGCCCCACTGAAGAACAGTGAAACTCTTTCATTGGATGCGACGGTGAAAACCTTCCGTTACCTTGACGACGAAGAGTTGGCTGAGCAGAAACGGGCGGAGGAGAAACTCAATCAATCAGACAAGGCAAAGGGGGGTGGCAAGTGAGACATATTGCGCTTCTAGCCTTGTGCGCCACTCTCTCCGCTTGTTCAGGTAGCGGGCAGGATGAGCTCCGGTCTTGGATGGAGGAAAACTCCAGGGATTTGCGGGGCAAGGTTGAGCCTTTGCCTCAGGTAAAGTCTTATGAGCCGGTGCCCTACGAAGCCGGCGACATGATCGAGCCGTTTCGGGCAAAAAAGATCGATCCGGATACAAAAAATCGCTTCGGTACAGGCAAGGGGGGGCAGTTTCAGCCTGATTTCGAGGCGAGGGAATTGCGTAATAGCGTTCTTGAAAAATACCCTCTTGAATCCCTGACTATGATTGGCCGGCTGGTGGTGAATAAGCGTCCCATTGCGGTTATTAAGTATGAAAATAATGTCAAACAAGTGAAGGTCGGCGATTATTTGGGGCTGGATTTCGGCATGGTGACCGAGATTGGCGAGAGCGAACTGAAATTGAAGGAACTGATTCAGGATTCTGCCGGGGAATGGAGTGAGCGCCAGAGTTCGCTGTTCCTGCAGACCACGGAGGGGAGCAGTAAATGAAATTGGCCAACTACGTATCCGCCGTCGCGGCAATTTGCCTATTGATGGCTTCCCCGCTACGGGCAGAAACCGCTGCGGCGAACGCTATCGAGGCGCTCAATGTCGCACAGCAAGGCAACGAAACAGCTATAAAGATCGATCTTAAGGAGGCTTTGACGACGCCACCTGCTGGGTTTGCCGTCGCTAATCCCGCGAAGATCGCATTCGATTTCCCCGCTACCTCGAACGCGCTGGGTAAGACAACGGAGGTGCTTAACCAGGGTGATCTTCGCAGCGTGAATATTGTTCAGGTTGCCGGTAGAACTCGGTTGGTACTGAATCTTGTGCGCAACATGAACTATCGGACTCGACTAGATGGAAAGTCCTTGTACGTTACCCTTACACCAATCGAGCGTTTGGGCGATGCTGTGGCAGAGCGTTCAGTCCGTTTTGCTGAAGAAAGTTTGGTTGGATCGCGTCACGCGGTGCGCGATGTGATGTTCCGTCGTGGTAAGGATGGGGAGGGTCGGGTCGTGGTCGAGTTGAGCGACGCGGGCACGGGGATCGATATCCGCAAGCAGGGGACGGGGCTGATCGTCGATTTCATGAAGACGAACGTTCCTGAGCATCTACGCCGTAAGCTCGACGTGACTGATTTCGGTACCCCAGTCTTAGGGGTGGAAACCCGGGTCATGGGCGAAAACGTGCGTATGACGATCACTCCGAAAGGCATGTGGGAACACAATGCATATCAGACCGACAATCAGTTTGTGGTTGAGGTCAAGGAAATCGTCGAGGATCCGAACAAGCTGGTTCAGGGAACCAAGATTGGCTACCAAGGGCCTCGTGTCAGCATCAACTACCAGAATGGTGATGTGCGAGCCTTGCTTCGTCTCATGGCCGAAGAGCTTGGATTGAACGCAGTCATCAGCGAGACGGTTACTGGAACCACCACCTTGGTGCTAAAGGACGTTCCGGCCGACCAGGTCATTGACATAATTTTCCAGCAAAAGGGTCTCGATATGCGCAAGAAGGGCAATATCATCATGATTGCCCCGCGTGACGAAATCGCCACTCGTGAAAAGCTGGATTTTGAGTCGCGGCAGCAGATCAACGAGTTGGAGCCGTTGCAGATGGAGCAGTTCATGCTCAATTACCAGCGGGCTGCAGATGTTGCTCGGCTGCTCTCGGGGGCAGAGCAGCGCGGAGGTTCTGCGGCCGAAGGTGGTGGGGCGATTGCTACCCAGAAAATTTTGAGTAAGCGCGGAAGTGCGGTGGCTGATCCGCAGTCGAATATTCTTTTCGTTACAGATATTCCGTCGAAGCTCGCCGAAATCCGTACTTTCATCAAAACGATTGACGTCGGTGCGCGTCAGGTGATGATCGAGGCGCGAATCGTAGAAGCCCAGGATAACTTTAACCGCGAGCTTGGGGCAAAAATCAATTTCATCAATTCCAAGGCAGTGCAACTGGGAGGCTCTGGTATCTATACGGCGGGTGGTTCCATGACCCCTGCGACCAGTACCACTTCCGGCGGTGTTACGACGACTACGCCGCCGACTTTGGTCCAGAATCCGATGATGGGGATCAACTTGCCCTCCTATTCTTCGACGGGGGGGACTTTTGCGCTCAGCCTCTTCAATGCTGCGGCAACGCGAATTCTGAATCTCGAGCTTGCCGCTCTGCAGAGCGACGGTCTAGGTAAGATCATTTCGAGTCCGCGGGTTGTAACTGCCAATAACGTCGAGGCTAAGATCGAGGATGGAACAGAGATCCCATATGTAACTCCTGCCAGTGGCGATTCGCCAGCGACGATTACGTTCAAGCCTGCGAAGTTGATGCTGACTGTGACGCCGCAGATCACACCGGAAGGAACGGTGAAGATGAAGCTGGAAGTCAAGAAGGAAGAGGCTGATTGGACCAAGGCGGTGGCTATCACTGGTGCAAACGGCGTTTCCTATCTCAATCCGCCGATCAAGAGTTCCGTGGTCCAGACGAATGCTGTCGTGGAGAATGGTGGTACGGTTGTTGTCGGGGGCGTATTCATCAACGATATTCAGAACGGTGTCGAAAAAGTCCCCTTCCTTGGCGATCTTCCGGCGCTAGGCTGGCTCTTCAAGTACAAGTCGGAGAAGACCACGCGTCGCGAGTTGCTGGTATTCATCACTCCCAGGATAATTTCCGACAAGCTGCGTCTGAATTAATAGCAAAGTCGTTCGGGAGAAAAGTGGAGGCCGGCATTAGCCGGCCTTCCTTTTGGTGCTCCGGAAAGAGTCGGCTAGAATTCCAGCCGTGAAAAAACAAACCAACATCTATTTGATCGGGCTGATGGGGGCCGGGAAAACCACAATTGGTCGCCAGTTGGCAAGGCGCTTGGGGCGGCCTTTTTTCGATTCCGATCACGAAATTGTTGAGCGAACCGGCGTACCCATTCCAACGATATTCGAAATCGAAGGCGAGGATGGCTTTCGTCGAAGAGAAGCTCAAACAATCCTCGAATTGACCTCAGTCAACGGCATTGTCATGGCAACTGGTGGCGGGGTGGTGCTTGATCCAGAGAATCGGCGACGCTTGCGCACAACCGGTTGGGTGGTCTACCTGAACGTTCCGCCGCTCATGCTCTATCAACGAACACGCCATGATCGGAATCGCCCGTTGCTTCAGGTGGAGGATCCGTTGGCGCGGCTTGAAAGTCTCCACGAAGCGCGCGATCCTTTGTACCGCGAGTCGGCGCATTTGGTGGTGGAAGGAGGTCAACTGGTGGCGTCCGGTGTTGTCCAGTACCTGATTCGTGAATTTGACCAATTGTGCCTGGAGATGTGATGCATACCTTGGACGTTGCGTTGGGTGATCGGGCATATCCGATCCATATCGGCCCCGGCCTGCTGGCGCGTGAAGACTTGTTATTGCCACATATACGTGGCCGTCAGGCGGTGGTGGTGAGCAACGAGACGGTTGCGCCACTCTATCTTGACACCGTGGTAGCGACACTCGCTCGCGCTGGTGTGGGCGCAATACCTCTGGTTCTTCCGGATGGCGAGAAGTTCAAGACCTGGGAGACCTTGAATCTGATATTTGACGGTTTGCTGGCAAATAGCTGTGAGCGAAATACGACGCTCATCGCGTTGGGTGGTGGGGTGATTGGTGATATGGGCGGATTTGCCGCAGCCTGTTACCAAAGGGGGATGCCTTTTGTGCAGGTGCCGACGACACTTCTGGCGCAAGTTGATTCCTCTGTGGGGGGGAAGACGGCAATCAATCATCCGCTAGGCAAAAACATGATCGGCGCGTTTTATCAGCCGCAGATGGTTCTGGCCGATGTGGCGACTCTTAATACCCTGCCGGATCGAGAGTTACGCGCCGGCTTGGCGGAGGTCATCAAGTACGGCCTAATACGCGATCTGGAATTTCTGGAATGGCTAGAAGGAAATCTGGGGCTCCTGCTTGAGCGCGAACCCAGTGCGCTGATCTATGCAATCGAGCGTTCCTGTCGCAATAAGGCGGAAGTCGTTGCGGCCGATGAGCGAGAAAGCGGAGAACGAGCTTTGCTCAACCTGGGGCACACCTTTGGTCATGCGATAGAGACTGGCATGGGCTATGGCGTGTGGTTGCATGGTGAGGCGGTTGCGGCGGGCACGATGATTGCTGCCCATTTGTCTAGGGCGCTTGGATGGTTGTCGGAGAGCGATGTGGCGAGAGTGCTTCGCTTGTTTGAGCGTGTCGGCTTGCCAGTGCGGGCGCCGGACCTTGGTGTGGCGAAATATCTCGAGTTGATGCGGCACGACAAGAAGGTGCAGGACGGTAGGCTGCGCTTGGTCTTGTTGCGGCAACTGGGGTGCGGGGTGCTTACGGAGGCGGCAACCGAAGGCCAGATAGTGCAGGCAATCGAGCAAGGATGCACCTAGCTGGTGTCTAGTGCATGCTCGAATGCCAATGTTGGTGCAAACAGTTTCTTGAATAGATGGGGCTTTTCCCGCTAAAATTAACGGTTGCCTGTGGGGTTTTGCTTGCCGGAGCGGATATCGTTCAGCCCGGCTTTCTCATGATTGGTCGCTCAATCGGCCAAATTATTTGAAGGAATGCGTGTGATGGAATCGGCTGTACCTGAGCGGCAGGGGTTGTATGACCCCGCCAACGAGCACGACGCTTGCGGTGTGGGTTTTGTGGCCCATGTCAAAGGCCAGAAGAGTCACAGCATCGTCGAACAGGGCTTGTTGATCCTGAAAAACCTCGACCATCGCGGCGCTGTGGGTGCTGATCCTTTGCAGGGCGATGGTGCCGGTATCCTGATCCAGATTCCCGATCAGTTCTATCGTGAAGAGATGGCCAGGCAAGGTGTCGAGTTGCCGCCCGCCGGTGAATACGGTGTCGGCATGGTCTTCCTGCCTCAGGAGGCTGCTTCGCGGCATGCCTGTGTTGAGGAGATCGAGCGCTCGATCAAGGCGGAAGGCCAGGTACTGCTAGGCTGGCGCGATGTCCCGGTCAATGCCGCAATGCCGATGTCGCCCACTGTGCGTGCCACGGAGCCGGTGATCCGCCAAGTGTTCGTGGGTCGCGGTCCCGATGTCTTTGTTACCGACGCTCTCGAACGCAAGCTTTACATCATCCGTCGGCGTGCCGCCAACGCGATCAAATCCCTCAAGCTCAAGCACGGCCAGGAATTCTACGTTCCGTCGTTCTCGGCGCGGACGATCAACTACAAGGGGCTCCTGCTTGCCGATCAGGTCGGGGTGTACTACGAGGACCTTCAGGACAAGCGCACGGTTTCCGCGCTGGCCCTGGTGCACCAGCGCTTTTCGACCAATACCTTCCCGACCTGGGACCTCGCCCACCCGTTCCGTTACATCGCCCACAACGGTGAGATCAACACCGTGCGTGGCAACGTGAATTGGTTCAAGGCCCGTGAACAGGCCATTTCCTCGCCGATCCTGGGTGACGACCTGGCCAAGGTCTGGCCGCTGCATTATCCCGGTCAGTCCGATTCCGCGTCCTTCGACAATGCGCTCGAGCTTTTGGTCATGGGCGGTAGCTACTCGCTGGCGCAGGCGGTGATGCTGATGATCCCGGAAGCCTGGGAAAAGCACACGTTGATGGACGAGAATCGGCGCGCCTTCTACGAATACCATGCCGCCATGATGGAACCTTGGGACGGCCCCGCCGCCGTTGCCTTTACCGACGGGAGGCAGATCGGCGCGACCCTGGATCGCAACGGCCTGCGGCCGGCGCGCTACCTGGTGACCGATGACGACCTGGTAGTCATGGCCTCCGAGTCCGGGGTGCTGCCGATCCCGGAAAAGAAGATCGTCAAGAAATGGCGCCTGCAGCCGGGCAAGATGTTCCTGATCGACATGGACCAAGGCCGCATCATCGACGACAAGGAACTCAAGGATTCGCTGGCCAAGGCCAAGCCCTATCGCGAGTGGATCGAGAAGATCCGCATCAAGCTCGACGAAGTGCCGTCTGCCGACGAGCAATGCGTCGGTGCCCGCGCTTCGTTGCTCGATCGCCAGCAGGCCTTCGGCTTCACTCAGGAAGACATCAAGGTCATCCTCGAGCCGATGGTGCAGAACGGCGAGGAAGCCACTGGTTCGATGGGGACCGATTCGGCCCTGCCGGTATTGTCGAGCAAGAACAAGGCGCTCTACGCCTACTTCAAGCAACTGTTCGCGCAGGTCACCAATCCGCCGATCGACCCGATCCGCGAGGAACTGGTCATGTCGTTGGTCTCCTTCATCGGACCGAAGCCGAACCTGCTCAACACCAACGACATCAATCCGCCGATCCGTCTCGAGGTGTCGCAGCCGGTGCTGACCTGCGCCGAGATCGAAAAGCTGCGCAACATTGAAAAGTACACTTCGAGCAAGTTCCGCTCCTTCGAACTCGACATCTGTTACCCGGTGGCCTGGGGCAAGGCTGGCATTGAAGCCCGTCTCGCCTCGCTGGCGGCCGATGCCGAAGATGCGGTGCGTTCCGGTGCCAACATCCTGATCGTCTCCGACCGCATGGTCGATGCGGAGCATGTCGCCATTCCGGCGCTGCTCGCCACGTCTACGATCCATCAGCATCTGGTCAAGAAGGGGCTGCGCACCAGTGCCGGTCTCGTCGTCGAAACCGGTTCGGCACGCGAAGTACATCATTTCGCGCTGCTTGGCGGTTACGGTGCCGAAGCCGTCCACCCCTATCTGGCACTGGAAACCATCGAGGCGCTGGCCAAGGGCGACGCTGAGAAGGCCGAGAAGTTCGTCAAGAATTACATCAAGGCGATCGGCAAGGGACTGTGCAAGGTGATGTCCAAGATGGGCATTTCGACCTACATGTCCTACACCGGCGCCCAGATTTTCGAAGCGATCGGTCTGCAGAAGGAATTCGTCGAGAAGTACTTTACCGGTACGCCGTCGAACATCGAGGGGATCGGTGTTTTCGAAGTCGCCGAGGAAGCCATCCGTCTGCATCGCGATGCATTCTCCGGTGACCCGGTCCTGGCCAACATGCTCGATGCCGGCGGTGAATACGCCTTCCGTATCCGCGGCGAAGAGCACATGTGGACGCCGGATTCGATCGCCAAGCTGCAGCATTCGACGCGTTCGGGCAAGTACGAGACCTACAAGGAATACGCCAAGCTGATCAACGATCAGACCAAGCGTCACCTGACCCTGCGCGGCCTGTTCGAGTTCAAGCCGCAGGGTGCCCCGGTGCCGCTGGAAGAAGTTGAGCCGGCGAAGGAAATCGTCAAGCGCTTCGCCACTGGCGCCATGTCGCTCGGCTCGATCTCGACCGAAGCGCATACCACGCTGGCGATCGCCATGAACCGCATCGGCGGCAAATCCAATACCGGCGAAGGCGGTGAGGACGCCAAGCGCTTCCTGCCGCTCAAGGCCGGCCAGAAGCTGTCGGAAGTCGTTGGCGCTTCGCGCATCGAGCGTGATTACGAATTCAAGGAAGGCGACTCGCTGCGCTCGGCGATCAAGCAGGTCGCTTCCGGTCGTTTCGGTGTCACCGCCGAGTATCTGGTCAATGCCGACCAGATTCAGATCAAGATGGCCCAGGGCGCCAAGCCAGGCGAAGGCGGCCAGTTGCCCGGCCACAAGGTGTCCGAGTACATCGGCTTCCTGCGCCACTCGGTGCCGGGCGTCGGCCTGATTTCGCCGCCGCCGCACCACGATATCTACTCGATCGAAGACCTCGCGCAACTGATTCATGACCTGAAGAACGCCAATAGCCAGGCATCGATCTCGGTCAAGCTGGTTTCCGAAGTCGGCGTCGGCACCGTTGCCGCTGGCGTCGCCAAGGCCAAGGCCGACCACGTCGTGATCGCCGGCTTCGACGGTGGTACCGGTGCCTCGCCGCAGTCGTCGATCAAGCACGCCGGCACGCCGTGGGAACTCGGTCTGTCCGAAACCCAGCAGACGCTGGTGCTGAACCGCCTGCGTTCGCGTATCCGCGTCCAGGTCGACGGCCAGATGAAGACCGGTCGCGACGTCGTCATCGGCGCCCTGCTCGGCGCCGATGAATTCGGCTTCGCCACCGCGCCGCTGGTTGTCGAGGGCTGCATCATGATGCGCAAGTGCCATCTGAACACCTGCCCGGTCGGCGTCGCCACCCAGGATCCGGAACTGCGCAAGCGCTTCACCGGTCAGCCGGAACACGTCGTCAATTACTTCTTCTTTGTCGCTGAAGAAGTGCGCGAGATCATGGCCATGCTCGGCATCCGCAAGTTCGACGACCTGGTCGGCCGGGCCGACCTGCTCGACACGCGCGCCGGTATCGAACACTGGAAGGCCAAGGGTCTCGACTTCTCGAAGGTCTTCTACCAGCCGCCGGTGCCTGCCGAAGTGCCGCGTCGTCACACCGAGGTGCAGGATCACGGCCTCGAGAAGGCGCTCGATCACAAGCTGATCGAACAAGCCCGTCCGGCGCTGGAAAATGGCCAGAAGGTCCAGATCGAAACCTCGATCATCAACGTCAACCGCACCTGCGGCACCATGTTGTCGGGCGAGGTTGCGCGCCGCTACGGTAACGCCGGCTTGCCGGACGACACCATCCACGTCAAGCTGATCGGCACCGCCGGTCAGGCCTTCGGCGCCTTCCTGGCCCGGGGCGTGACGCTGGAATTGAGCGGCGAAGGCAACGATTATGTCGGCAAGGGTCTGTCGGGCGGCCGCATTATCATCAAGCCGAGCCCGGATTTCCGCGGCGATACGCAACACAACATCATCTGCGGCAACACCGTGATGTACGGCGCGACCGAGGGTGAATCCTTCTTCGCCGGTGTCGGCGGCGAACGCTTCTGTGTCCGCAATTCTGGCGCGACGGCGGTGGTCGAAGGCGTCGGTGACCACGGTTGCGAATACATGACCGGCGGCACCGTTGTCGTCCTCGGCATGACCGGGCGTAACTTCGCCGCCGGCATGTCCGGTGGCATCGCCTACGTCCTCGACGAGGAGGGCTCGTTCAAGCAGCGCTGCAACCTGGCCCAGGTGGCCCTCGAGAAGGTCCTGCCGGCTGGCCGTCATGCTGCCGGCGAGCCCCTGCATCGCGGGCTGGCCGACGAGGTTCAACTGAAGGAACTGCTGACCCGTCACGTCGAATATACCGGCAGCGCCACCGCCAAGAATATTCTGGCGAACTGGGACGTCTACCGCGAGAAATTCGTCAAAGTCTATCCGCACGAATACAAGCGGGCGCTCACCGAGATGGCCGCTGCTGCACGCAAGGAGGCCGCATAATGGGCAAGCCGACTGGATTCATGGAATTCGAACGCCTCGAAGAGGCTTACGAACCGGTCGAACAGCGTCTGACGCACTACAAGGAATTCGTCCAGACCCTGTCGGACGACGCTGCCAAGACGCAGGGTGCGCGTTGCATGGACTGCGGCATTCCGTTCTGCAACAACGGTTGCCCGGTCAACAACATCATTCCGGACTGGAATGATCTGGTGTACCAGGGCAACTGGAAGCAGGCGCTGGAAGTGCTGCATTCGACCAACAATTTCCCCGATTTCACCGGCCGCATCTGTCCGGCACCCTGCGAAGCTGCCTGTACGCTCGGCATCAACGCGGCGCCGGTGGGCATCAAGTCGATCGAGCATTTCATCATCGACAAAGGCTGGGAAATGGGCTGGGTCGTGCCGCAGCCGGCCAAGACCAAGACCGGCAAGAAGGTTGCCATCGTCGGTTCCGGCCCGGCCGGCATGGCTGCTGCCCAGCAACTGGCGCGCGTCGGCCACGACGTCACCGTGTTCGAGAAATCGAGCCGGATCGGCGGTCTGCTCGGCTTCGGCATTCCCGACTTCAAGTTGAACAAGTCGGTGATCGACCGCCGCGTCGCCCAGATGGAAGCCGAAGGCGTCGTTTTCCGGACCAAGGTCATCGTCGGTGACAAGGCCATCCCGGCCGGCATCAACAACGATGCCACCGAGACGGTTTCCGCCGCGCAATTGAAGAAGGATTTCGACGCGGTGATCCTCGCTGCCGGTTCCGAAGTGCCGCGTGATCTGCCGGTGCCGGGCCGCGAATTCAAGGGCGTCTACGCCGCACTGGAATTCCTGATTCCGCAGAACAAGGAAGTTCAGCAAGGCATCAAGAACCCGATCAGCGTCAAGGGCAAGCACGTCATCGTCATCGGTGGCGGCGATACCGGTTCCGACTGCGTTGGTACCAGCTACCGCCATGGCGCTGCCTCGGTCACCCAGTTCGAACTGATGCCGGCACCGCCGGAGCAGGAAAACAAGCCGCTGACCTGGCCGTACTGGCCGCTGAAGATGCGCACCTCGTCCTCGCACAAGGAAGGCGCTACCGTCCGCGAGTTCGCCGTGGCAACCAAGGAATTCATCGCCGACGACCAGGGCAACGTCAAGGCGCTCAAGGCCGTGCGCGTTGAATGGGCGGGCGGCAAGATGGCCGAAGTCGCCGGTTCTGAGTTCGAACTGCCGTGCGACGCCGCGTTCCTCGCCATGGGCTTCGTCAATCCGGTCGGCGGTCTGCTTGATGCCTTCGGCGTTGATAAGGACACGCGCGGCAACGCCAGGGCGACGACCGACGGCGAAGGCTGTTACCGCACCAGCGTCGATGGCGTGTTTGCCGCCGGCGACGTGCGTCGCGGTCAGTCGCTGGTGGTCTGGGCGATCCGCGAAGGCCGTCAGGCCGCTCGCGAAGTCGATGCCTTCCTGATGGGATCGACCACCCTGCCGCGCTGAAGCTGGATGAATTGAACATAAAACCCCGCCGGTTCCGACCCGCGGGGTTTTTGTTTGTGCAAAAATGCAGGGCTATAACTAGGGAGAAATAATGGCGTCGGAATTGCAACAGGCATTCCATATGGATTTGCCGAGTCCGGTACTCGACGGACACATGCTTCTGATCCTGGCAATCATGGTGCTGGCCGGGATACTTGGGGGAACCGCCAACTTTTTTCTCGCCGAAAAGGCGAGTGAGCAGGACCGGCGCAACTGGACGCGCTATGCGGTATTCGGGGTGATCGCTGCGCTCACCGTTCCCCTTTTCCTGAACATGATTTCCAGCACCTTGCTCGAAGGGGCGCGCAACAAGCCGGTGGATTTCTACGTTTTCGCCGGTTTCTGCCTGATCTACGTGGTCGCTTCCCGACGTCTTTTCGAGAACCTGGCCCAGCGTCTCCTCGGCCAGATCGAGCAGGTCCGGGACGAGGTCGGCCACCTCAAGCAGGCGCGCGACGCCTTGCCACCAGTCAAGGAGACGGCCGAGACCAACCCGAACGAAGTGCTCTCCTACAACGATGTCGAAATCCTCCGGGCGCTCGCCCAGGAGAAGTTCGTGTACGGCAATCTGGCAGCCGTTTGCGAACGCACCGGCTTACCCCGGGACTACGTCAGCCAGCGCCTGACCGTGATGAAGACGCTGGGCGTCATCGAAACCCGGATCAACGACAAGAACGTCCTGCACTGGTTTGTCTCCGCGCGCGGTAAGGCCGTGCTCGAGGAAATCGTCGGCAGCCTCCAGGACAAGAAGCTCGCCTGAGATCAACGCCGGATGCCCGGCCATTACCTGAAAAATCACCATGAACATCGTCATCCTCGCTGCCGGTCAAGGCAAGCGCATGCATTCCAATTTGCCCAAAGTGCTGCATCCGATCGCCGGCAAGCCGCTGGCCCAGCACGTCATCGACACCGCACGCCAGTTGGCGCCGGAAAAACTGATCGTGGTGTACGGCCACGGTGGCGAAACCGTCCGGGCGACGCTGTCCGCTCCCGACCTCCTGTGGGCTGAACAGGCGCAGCAACTGGGCACCGGCCACGCACTGGCACAGGCCGTGCCGCAACTGGGTGGCGGGGCGCAGACGCTGGTTCTCTACGGCGACGTGCCGTTGACCTCGCTGGCGACCCTGAAGCGCCTGCTCCAGGCCGGCCGCGACGGGCTGGCCATCCTCACCGTCGATCTCGCCGATCCCACCGGCTATGGCCGCATCGTCCGCGACGAGCACGGCCAGGTCTGCCGCATCGTCGAACAGAAGGATGCGAGCGAGGCGGAAAAGGCGATCCGCGAAATCAACACCGGCATCATGGCGATGCCGACTGCGCGGCTGGGCGAATGGTTGTCCAGCCTGAAGAACGACAACGCCCAGGGCGAGTATTACCTGACCGATGTCGTCGCGCTGGCGGTGGCGGAAGGCCTGCCAGTGCGTACCGCGCAGCCGGACGGCGAGTGGGAAGTACTCGGGGTCAACAGCAAGGTGCAACTGGCCGAGCTGGAACGCCAGCATCAGCGCAACATCGCCGACCAATTGCTGGTCGCCGGTGTCCGTCTGGCCGACCCGGCGCGCATCGACGTGCGCGGGCAACTTACGCATGGACGCGACGTGGCGATCGACGTCGGCTGCGTTTTCGAAGGCCAGGTCGAGCTGGGCGACGCGGTCGAAGTCGGCCCTTACTGCATCCTGAAGAACGTCAAGGTCGGCGCCGGGACACGGATTGCCGCCTTTTGCCACTTCGAGGACGCGGTGATCGGTCCGGACGGCGTGCTTGGCCCTTACGCCCGCCTGCGGCCGGGTACCGAACTCGGACCCGAGGTCCATGTCGGCAACTTCGTCGAGATCAAGAAGAGCGTCATCGGTGCCCAGTCCAAGGCGAATCACCTGGCCTACATCGGCGACGCCGAGATCGGCCAGCGGGTCAACGTCGGTGCCGGCACCATCACCTGCAACTACGATGGCGCCAACAAGTTCAAGACCGTGATCGAGGACGACGTTTTTATTGGCTCCGATACCCAACTGGTGGCGCCGGTCACCGTCCATCGCGGGGCGACCCTCGGTGCCGGCACGACGCTGACCAAGGATGCGCCGCCCGACGCACTGACCGTCTCGCGTCCCAAGCAAATCACGGTGGCTGGCTGGCAGCGTCCGGTCAAGGAGAAGAAGTGATGGATGGCTGGTTCGTCGCCTTCGCGATCGTCAGTTCGCTGCTCATGGCCGGCGGTGGCACCTTGCTGCTGGTTGGCTACATCAACACCTTGCCGGCGGCACTGAGTTTCGGTTGGCGCGTTGCCTTGCCGGTCGTCGTGCTGCCGGTGGTCGGCCCGCTCTGGTTCGCGTGGACCCAGGGCGAGGAATTCCGCCGGGCGCGCTACCAATTGATTGCCGCGCTGGCCCTGCTGGCCGCGGCTGGCGTCCTGATCCTCGCTTTTGGCCCTTATTTTGCAGGACGTTTGATCGCCGAAATGGTCGAGGCGGCAAAAATGCGCTAGCGTTGTACTGACAATTTGCTCAGGGAGAAGACGATGTCCAAGTTCACCAGTGAATCCCTTCGTAGTGTCGTCCTGGTCGGCCATGGTGCCGCCGGCAAGACCACGCTGGCCGAAGCCCTCCTCCACGCCACCGGCGCGATCTCGACGAAGGGCAGCATCGAGCGCGGCAGCACCGTCTGCGACAACGATCCGCAGGAAAAGGAGGCCGGCCATTCGCTGAGCAGTGCGGTTTTTTCGATCCGCCACGAAGGCGTCACCATCCACGCCGTCGACACGCCGGGCTACCCGGATTTCGCCGGTCAGGCGATTGCCGCGCTGGCCGCGGCCGATACCGCGCTGTTGGTGATCAATGCCCAGGCCGGTATCGAACTGACGGCCGAAAGAATGATGCGCCTGGCCGGCGAGCGCGGCCTGTGTCGGATGGTCGTGGTCAACAAGATCGACGCCGACAATCTCGATCTGCCCGGCCTGGTCGCCGAGATTCGTGAGCGTTTCGGCAGTCAATGCCTGGTGCTGGACCTGCCGGCGCACGGCGCCGCCGATGTTGTCGAGGTCCTCGAGCATGATGCCGGCGACGCCGATTTCGCTTCCGTCGCCGCCGCCCACCGGGCACTCATCGACCAGATCGTCGAGGAGGACGAAGACCTGCTCGCCCGCTATCTCGATGAAGGCGCCGACCCGTCGGCGAGCGACCTGCATGCGCCGTTCGAGAAGGCGCTGCGCGCCGGTCACCTGATTCCCATCCTGTTCACGTCGGCGAAGACCGGCGCCGGCATCCCGCAGTTGCTGCACGCGCTGGCGACGCTGGCGCCGAATCCGGCGGAAGGCAATCCGCCGCCGTTCTATCGGGGCGAGCCCGCCACCGGGAGCGCCGCCTTCGCCGCCCAGCCCGATCCCGAGCTGCATGTGCTGGCGCATGTCTTCAAGGTCGTCGTCGACCCTTACCTGGGCAAGATCGGTGTTTTCCGCGTTCATCAGGGGACGGTGAGGAAGGACATGCAGCTCTTCGTCGGCGACGGCAAGCGGCCGTTCAAGGTGGCGCACCTCTACCGCCTGCAGGGCAAGGAGACGGTCGAGGTCGATGCGCTGCTGCCGGGCGAGATCGGTGCCGTCGCCAAGGTCGAGGAAATCGAGTTTGACTGCGTGCTGCACGATACGCACGACGAAGATCACATCCACCTGGTACCGCTCGAATTTCCGCGGCCGATGGCCGGCCTTGCCGTCGAGACGAAGAAGAAGGGCGACGAGCAGCGTCTTTTCGACATCCTTGCCAAATTGGCGATGGAAGACCCGACCTTCGTCATCGAGCGTCATCCGAGCAGCAACGAGACCGTCATCCGCGGCCTCGGTGACATGCACCTGAAAGCCAAGCTGGCGCGCATGCTCAGCCAGTACAAGCTGGAAGTCGACACCAAACCGCCGCGCATTCCCTACCGCGAGACGATCACCGCGCCGGCCGAGGCGATGTATCGGCACAAGAAGCAGTCGGGTGGCGCCGGCCAGTTCGGTGAGGTGCATCTGCGCATCGAACCGCGCGCGCGCGGCGAGGGCTTCGAGTTCGTCGACGCGGTCAAGGGGGGCGTGATTCCCGGCGTCTTCATGCCGGCGGTCGAGAAGGGCGTGCGCCAGGCGCTGGCCGGCGGCGTTGTTGCCGGCTACGAAGTGCAGGACCTGCGCGTCACCGTCTACGACGGCAAGACCCACCCGGTCGACGGCAAGGAAGTCGCCTTCACCATCGCCGGCCGCAAGGCGGTGATCGAGGCGATCCGCAACGCCCGGCCGATCGTCCTCGAACCGATCGTCGGCATCGAGATCGTCGCCCCGGAAAACGCCATCGGCGATCTTGCCGGCGATCTCTCCGGGCGCCGCGGCCACGTCACCGGTACCGACGGTCGCGGTCACGGCTTTGCCGCGATCAGCGGCGAGGTGCCGCTGGCCGAGCTCGACGACTACCAGTCGCGGCTGAAATCGCTGACCGGCGGCCAAGGCAGCTACACGATCGATTTCGCGCGCTACGCGGCGGTGCCGCCCAACGTCCAGCAGCAACTGGCCAGCCGCTTCCAGCTCCACGACGACGAAGAGTGAGCGCCCGCTACTGCTGCTTGCCAAGGGCCGCGTTGCGGCCCTTTATCTTTCAGTGGCCGTTGCCGGCGTCGCCCTCGTGCCATTCGACGGCGGCCAGGAACAGGTAGCCGGCGCCATAGACGGTCTTGATGAAGGAGGGGCTTTCCGCGTCCGGCTCCAGCTTGCGCCGCAGGCGGGAGACGCGGACATCGATGGCGCGGTCGCTGGGGCCGACGTCGCGCGAACCCATCAGTTTTTCGCGCTGCAGGATGCGGTTCGGGTGGCTGACGAAGACCTTGAGCAGTTCGGCTTCCGCCGTGCTCAGTACCTGTTCGTTGCCGTCCGGTGCGCCGAGCGTGTTGTTCGCCAGGTTGAAGCGCCAGCCGCCGAAATGGGCGACCTGACTGGGCGCCTGTTCGCTGGCGCTTTCCCGGCGACGCAGGATGCTGCGCACGCGGGCGACCAGTTCGCGGGGTTCGAAGGGCTTCAACACGTAGTCGTCGGCTCCCAGTTCGAGGCCCATGACACGGTCGCTGACGTGGGCGCGGCCGGTCAGGATCATGATGCCGCAGGCAGTTTGCGCCCGTACCCGCTGCATGGCCTCGATACCGTCCATGTCGGGCAGGCCGAGGTCGATGATGCACAGCGCCGGCGACAGGTTGCGCAGGCGGCGCAGCAGGTCGCCGCCGCTGCGGCACCACAGCGTGCGGAAGCCGAAATCGGCGAGCACCTGCTCGATGATGCGGGCGACGTCGGGGTCGTCCTCGACGATGGCGATCAGTTTGCCGCTGTCCAACTCCTTCATGGGGTCTCCTCGCCCGCTGCGCGTTGCAGAGCACGCGCCAGTTCCTGCCTGAGGAAGGGCTTGGCCAGGATGGGAAACTCCCGGCCGCGCGCGTCCTCGTCTTCGGTGTAGCCGCTCATCAGCACGATGCGCAGCGACGGATATTCCCGTCGCAACTGTCGCGCCAGTTGGCGGCCGTTCAGTTCGCCCGGCATCAGGACATCGCTGACGACGATCGCGATATCCGGGATGTGACGTGCCATGTCGAGCGCCTGGCCGGCGTTTTCCGCCTCGATCACCGGGTGGCCGAGGTCGATCAGTTGCTGGCGGACGACGCGGCGGACGTTCTCGTCGTCTTCGACCAGCAACACCAGGTCGCCGCCAGCCTCGGACGGCGGCGTGTCGGCGGCTGCCTGTCGGGCGGCGGGTGCTGCGGTCTGCGGCAAGACGATCTCGACCTGGGTGCCGCGTTCCGGTTCGCTGCGGATGCGCATGCCGCCTGCCGACTGGCGGATGAAACCCTGCGCCATGGCCAGCCCGAGCCCGTTGCCGAGGCCAATGCGCTTGGTCGTGAAGAAGGGCTCGCAGGCATGCGCCAGCGTGTGCGCGTCCATGCCGCAACCGTCGTCGGCGACGGCGATGGCGACGTAGTTGCCGGGGGCAACGTCGAATTCGGCGGTTTCCGGCGCGTCGGCCGGCAGTTCGGTGAGGTCGGCGGAAATCGTCAGCCGGCCGCCTTGCGGCATCGCATCGCGGGCGTTGAGCGCGAAGTTGAGCAGGGCGCTTTCCAGTTGCGCCGGGTCCACCTTGGCGAACAGGCCGCCTTCGGCGTTGCGGCAATCGACGACGATGTTGTCCGGCAGCGAGCGGCGGATCAGCCGCGTCAGGTCGCCGATCAACTGGCCGATATCGACCGCCTGCGGTTCCAGCGGCTGTTGTCGTGAGTAAGTGAGCAGGCGGCGAATCAACTGCACGCCGCGGCGCGCCGACTGCAGCGCCGGGCTGACGAAGTCGGCGATCCCGGGATCGTCCGGCCGGTGGTCCTGGAGCGCCGCCAGGTTGCCGATGATCACCGTCAGCAGGTTGTTGAAGTCGTGCGCCAGACCGCCGGTCAGGCGGCCGATCGCTTCCATTTTCTGCGCTTGCAGCAGCGCGCTCTGCATCCGCTTCTGCTCGGTGATGTCGTGCGAGAAGACGAAAAAGCCCAGCGTGTCGCCGTCGGCGCCGATCTCCGGAACCAGCGTGCTGTGCGCGAAGACCGTCTGGCCGTGGCGCAGCATGCGGTACTCGTAACTGATCTGTTCGCCGGACAGCGCCCGCCGCACATGCTCGCCGACCTGGACATAGACTTCGGGACCAACCACCTCGAGCACCGAGCGGCCGATCACGCTGCCCGCCGGCAGGCAGTACCAGTCGGCGTAACCCTTGTTGGCGTACTGGTAGATCTGCTGGCGGTCCACGTAGCCGATCAGGATCGGCACGGTATCGTTGATCAGGCGCAGGCGGGCTTCGCTGCGGCCGAGCGCGGCGGCGATCCGCTCTTTCTCGGCATTGGCCTGGCGCAGGTTGGCGTTGGCGTTTTCCAGTTGGGCGGTGCGGCGGCGGACGCGCTCGTCGAGCTGCAGGTTCTGGTGCTCGCTCAACTGCTCCAGGTAACGCTGCTCGGTAATGTCGCTGTACAGTGTGACGAAGCCGCCGTGCGGCAGCGGCTCGCCGCGCAGCAGCAGGAGCCGGCCGTTGGGGCGGCGGCGTTCGCTGACGTGGGCGGCGAAATGGCGGGCTTCGGCGACGCGCTCGGCGACCTGGTCTTCCGCATCGCCGGGGCCGTACTCGCCGCGCTGCGCGTTGTAGCGGATGAAATCGGCGAACGGCGTGCCGACCCGCCCCAGTTCGTCCGGAAAGCCGAGCAGTTCGAGGAAGGGGCGATTCCAGGCGACCAGCCGCAGGTCGCGGTCGAAGACGCTGATCCCCTGGTCGAGCAGGTCGAGCCCGTCCTGCAGCGTGGCGAGCCGGTTCGATTGGTTGTCGGGGCGGGGGATTTGAGGCATCGCGGGATTCTAGAGCAAGGTGCCTGGCTTGAACGAGCGTGCAATGATTCGTTACATTGCGCCAATAGTTGTGCAAGAGTGTTCTGTAATGCTACGGCCCACAAGAAGGATACCGGCCGTTAAGGAGAACAGCACTCTGGCAGGTATTAAGAAGTAAAAAGCGAGGAGATTGGCCGGGCCGGCAGGTCCGGCCATCCTTATCAGCATCGTCATCGTCATGCCCGCTGCGGCGGGCTGCTTGGCGTCCGCGTCGCGGGGGCCATCTTGTCTGAAAGGAAGCTGTGAATGAGTACTTACACCGCACCGCTGCGCGACATGCAGTTCGTTCTCAAGGATATCGCCGGTCTCGACGAGATCTGCGCCTTGCCGGGCAACGAGGAATGTTCCGTCGACCTGGTCGAATCGATTCTTGAAGAAGCGGCCAAGTTCGCCAGCGGCGTGCTCGATCCGATCAACCGCAATGGCGACCAGCAGGGCGCCGTGGTCAAGGACGGCGTGGTCACCACCTCGCCCGGTTTCAAGGACGCCTATCAACTGTTCTGCGAGACCGGCTGGAACGCCATGCCCTTCTCGCCGGAATTCGGCGGCCAGGGCCTGCCGGCAGCGGTGACGATGGCAGTCAACGAAATGTGGAAGTCGGCCAACATGGCCTTCGCCCTGTGCCCGATGCTGACCTCCGGTGCGGTCGAAGCGATCAACCACCATGCGTCCGACGAACTGAAGCAGAAATACCTGCCGAAGATGGTCGAAGGCGTGTGGACCGGCACCATGAACCTGACCGAGCCGAACGCCGGTTCCGACCTCGCCGCAATCAGCACCAAGGCGAGAAAGCTCGACGACGGCACCTACCTGGTGACCGGTACCAAGATCTTCATCACCTGGGGCGAAAACGACGTCGCCGAAAACATCATCCACCTGGTCCTCGCCCGCCTGCCGGACGCGCCGCCGGGACTGAAGGGCATCTCGCTGTTCCTGGTGCCGAAGTTCCTGGTCAATGACGACGGCTCGCTCGGTGCGCGCAACGACCTGATCTGCGCCTCGCTCGAACACAAGCTCGGCATCCACGGCAGCCCGACGGCGGTGATGTCCTACGGCGACAAGGAAGGTGCTGTCGGTTACCTGATCGGTGAAGAGAACAAGGGCATCGGCTACATGTTCACGATGATGAACCACGCCCGCGTCAACGTCGGCCTGGAAGGCGTCGGCATCGCCGAGCGCGCTTACCAGCATGCGCTGTGGTACGCCAAGGAACGCATCCAGGGCGCCATCGTCGGCGACAAGTCGGGCGAGAAGAAGCCGATCCTGCATCACCCGGATGTCCGCCGTCTGCTGATGGACGTCAAGTCGCGCACCGAAGCGATGCGCACGCTGGCCTACTACGCCGCAGCCCAGATCGACAAGGCGCATGCCGGCGACGCCGTTGCGCAGGCACGTATCGACCTGCTGACGCCGGTGGTCAAGGGCTGGAGCACCGAGCAGGGCGTCGAACTGTCGTCGAACGCACTGCAGGTCTTCGGTGGTGTCGGCTTCATCGAGGAAACCGGTGCCGCGCAGTACTACCGCGATTCGCGGATCACCACCATCTACGAAGGCACGACGGCGATCCAGGCGAACGACCTGGTCGGTCGCAAGCTGGCACGCGAAAAGGTGCCGGGCGCCGGCATGAAGGCGATGCTCGCCGAGATCAACGCCACCGCCGACGAACTCGCCGGCACCGCCGGTCTGGCTGGCATCGCCGCCAACCTGAAGAACGGCGCCGCGGCGCTGACTGCCGCCGCCGACTGGATTCTCGCCAACTACAACGACAAGCCGCAGGCAGTGCACGCCGGTTCGGTGCCCTTCCTCAAGCTGACCGGCATCGTCGCCGGCGGCTGGCTGATGGCCAAGTCGGCCGGCGTTGCGGCTGCCCGCATCGCAGCCGGCGACAGCGACCCGTTCTACCGGGCCAAGCTGGCGACCGCCGAGTATTTCGCGACGCATCAACTGCCGTTCGCGGCTGCCTACGCGGCGGAAGTGATGGGTGGTGCCGAGGCCGTCTTCGGTCTCGCCGAAGACCTGTTCTGAGCGCCATCATGCGTACCGATCGCGATGCGATGGAGTACGACGTCGTGATCGTCGGCGGCGGCCCTGCGGGGCTGACCGCGGCGATCCGCGTCAAGCAGCAGGCGGCTGCCGCCGGTCGTGAGGTGTCGGTCTGCCTGCTCGAGAAGGGCTCGGAAATCGGCGCCCACATCCTGTCCGGCGCCGTCATCGAAACCCGCGCCCTGGCCGAGCTGTTTCCGGATTGGCAGGAACGCGGTGCGCCGCTCAATACGCCGGCCGGCGAGGACCGTTTCCTGTTCCTCACCGCGGACGGCTCGTTCAAGCTGCCGACGCCGCCGCAGATGGCCAACCACGGCAACTACATCGTCAGCCTGGGCAACTTCTGCCGCTGGCTGGGCGAGCAGGCGGAAGCGCTTGGCGTCGAGATCTACCCCGGTTTCGCCGCCGCCGAAGTCCTCTACCACGAGGACGGCTCGGTCAAGGGCGTCGCCACCGGCGACCTCGGCATCGGCAAGGACGGCCAGCCCGGCCACAACTTCCAGCCGGGCATGGAACTGCACGCAAGGCAGACGATCTTCGCCGAAGGCTGCCGCGGTTCGCTGACCCGCGAACTGTTCGAGCGCTTCAATCTGCGCGACGGTGCCGATCCGCAGACCTACGGCATCGGCATCAAGGAACTGTGGGAAATCGATCCGGCGAAACACCAGCCGGGGCTGATCGTGCACTCGGTCGGCTGGCCACTGGCCAACGACACCTACGGCGGTTCCTTCCTCTACCACCTGGAAAACAACCTGGTCGCCGTCGGTTTTGTCGTCGGTCTCGACTACAAGAATCCCTGGCTGTCGCCGTTCGAGGAATTCCAGCGCTACAAGACGCACCCGGCGATCCGCGGCTTTTTCGAAGGCGGCCGGCGCATTTCCTACGGCGCCCGCGCGTTGTCGGAAGGCGGCTTCCAGTCGCTGCCCCGGCTGACTTTCCCGGGCGGCATGCTGGTTGGCGATACTGCTGGCTTCCTCAACGTGCCGAAGATCAAGGGCACGCACATGGCGATGCAGTCGGCGATGCTCGCTGCCGACGCCGTCGTCGCGCTGCTGGCCGATGAGGCGGCTCGCGAAGCCGTTGCCTATCCGCAGGCCCTGCGCGACAACTGGCTGTGGGACGAACTGTACCGCGTGCGCAACGTGCGCCCGGCGTTCAAGTGGGGGCTGTGGGGCGGACTCGCCTACGGTGCGTTCGACACCTTCCTGTTCCGCGGCAAGGCGCCGTGGACGATGGCGCATCACGACGACCACTCGCAACTGGGCGAGAAATCGGCTTACGCCAAGATCGATTATCCGAAGCCGGACGGCAAGCTGACCTTTGACCGTCTGTCGTCGGTCTTCCTGTCGGCGACCAACCACGAGGAAAATCAGCCCAGCCATCTGCGCTTGAAGGATGCGGCGGTGCCGGTGTCGATCAATTACGCGAAGTACGGCGCGCCGGAAACGCGTTACTGCCCGGCCGGCGTCTATGAAATCCTCGGCGAGGACGAAGGCGCGCCACGCTTGCAAATCAACGCCCAGAACTGTCTGCACTGCAAGACCTGCGACATCAAGGACCCGACCCAGAACATCGTGTGGACCGTACCGGAAGGCGGCGGCGGACCGAACTATCCGAACATGTGACCAGAGCAACTCTGCGTTGGAGATTTGAGGGAGAACAGCAAACGACCTCGGTCTTCATACTTTCCCGGGGCCGCAAGGCCCCGTTTTTTTAGACATTTTTACAAAAAGTGCCCAAGGCATATGAGGCTGGGATTAACATATTCAGCCTTCCAGCAACGGCTAAACCGAGTCTTTTGCCCATGCGCATGTTGAACAACAGCAATCCGTTACGAGTTCCCGGTTTGCTCGGCAAACTCGGGGTGATGACCTCGATCCGCGATACCGAGTTGCTCGAGCAAAGCCTGCTGCGCACGCTGGGGCCCTTGCTCGGCGTCCTCGATACCTCGCTCTACCGGCTCGACGAAGCGCAGCTGCTGGTCCGGGTGATCCATTACCATCGCTCCAAGGTCGTCGATGGCGACGGTGTTGCCCGCATGCTTGAACGGATCGAGGAAATCGTCCAGCTCTCCGACGTGGCGCCGGAAGTCATCGCCCTGACCGACAACGTGCGCCTGCTCGGCAAGCCCTGCACCCGGGTGCAGGAGGGTGGCATGCTGATCGCCTACCCGCTGCTCGGTGCCGGCGAGGTCTGCGGCTATTTCGTCTTCCGCCGCGATCACGAGGTCTCGGCCAACGAGGACGCGACCATCCGCGGTGTCCTCGAAGTCTTCTCCAACTACTACGCGCTGCTTGACGTCAGCCAGCGCGACCGCCTGACCGGGCTGTTCAACCGCCAGGCGCTGGAAAACAATTTCGAACGCATCTGGTCGGCGATGGCGCAGCCCGAAACCTTCCTTGAGCGCGAGGACGGCCGCCGTCACCAGGGCCGAGGCAAGTACTGGCTGGCGGTGATCGACATCGATCATTTCAAGCGGATCAACGACACCTTCGGCCACATGGTCGGCGACGAGATCCTGCTTCTCGTCTCGCGCCTGATGCAGAACACCTTCCGCTCCTCGGACCTGCTCTACCGCTACGGCGGCGAGGAGTTCGTCGCCATCGTCGCCGCCGAGAACGAGGCGATCGCCCGCAACGTCTTCGAACGGGTGCGGCTGGCGATCGAGGCGCACAGTTTTCCGCGCATCGACCATCTTTCAGTCAGCATCGGCTACGCCGAGGTCGATCCGGAAATCCTGCCGGTGGAAGTTCTCAGCCGGGCCGACCGCAGCCTCTACCAGGCCAAGCAGGACGGTCGCAACCGCGTCTACGATTTCCAGGAACTGGTCGCCAGCGGCATTTTCCCCAGCCCCAGCTACGGCGACGCCGAGCTTTTCTAGGCTATTTCCGGCGCCGCCTTGATCGGCAGCCAGATGCGGAAGCGGCTGCCCTTGCCCGGTTCGCTGTCGACGTCGATGAAGCCGCGGTGCTTCTTGACGATGATGTCGTAGGAAATCGACAAGCCGAGGCCGGTTCCCTTGCCGACCGGCTTGGTCGTGAAGAAGGGCTCGAAGATGCGCTGGCGTACCGCATCGCTCATGCCGCGCCCGGTATCCTCGACCTCGAACCACACCCGCTCGCCGGCGACGCCGGAGCGGACGGTGATCCGGCCGTGTTCGGGAATTGCCTGGGCGGCGTTGACCAGCAGGTTCATGAAGACCTGGTTGATCTGCGCCGGGACGCAATCGACTTCCGGTATCTCGCCCAGTTCGAGAATGACCTCGGCCTTGTACTTCAGTTCGTTGCGCACGACGTTGAGCGTGCTCTGCATCGCCGCGTTGAGGTCGGCATGCTGGCGCTCGGTCTGGTCGACGCGGGAGAAGTCCTTGAGGTCCTGAACGATGCGCGTCACCCGGCCGAGACCTTCCTGCGATTCGGCGAGCAAGGCCGGCAGATCCTCGCGCAGGAAATCGAGATCGGCGGCACGCCGCGCCGCGCCGATGGCCTCGCCGTTGCCGCCTTCATAGGCGGCGATGACGGCAAGTAGCTGATCGACGTAGTGCTTCAGCGAACTCAGGTTGGAATTGACGAAGCCGATCGGGTTGTTGATTTCGTGGGCGACGCCGGCGGCCAACTGGCCGATCGCCGCCATTTTCTCGGATTGCAGCAACTGTTGCTGTGCTTCCTCGACCTTGTGCAGCAGCGCGGTCAGTTCGGCTTGTTCGCGGGCCAGTTGCCGGTTGGCCTGTTCGAGGGCGCCGGTCCTCTCGGCGACCAGGGCTTCCAGTTGTTCCTGATGTTTGAGGAGCTGTTCTTCCGCGTGATGCCGTTCGCTGACGTCCTGCAGGGTCTCGATGGCGCCGACGACAGCGCCGTCGGCATTGCGGATCGGCGCGGCGGTGAAGAACAGCCAGCGGCCGCCGTCGCCGAGGTGGGGAAAGAAACTTTCGGCTTCGAAGGCGTCCGGGACCGTCGGCGAGCGGCGGAAGATATTGTGGTAATAGCTGTCGATGCGCTCTTCCAGGCTGCCATCGACGATCAGGTCGGCCATGATCGGCCGCGCTTCCGGGTAGAAGGCCTTCCACTGCTCGTTGCTGCCGACCATCTGTTCCGCCGGCAAACCGCAGATTGCCGCACAGGCCTTGTTCCAGTGGGTGATCCGGTGCTCGGCGTCGATCACCAGCGTCGGCACCGGATCGCCGTCGACGATCTGCGACAGGAAGTACTGCAAATGGCGGCGGGCTTCGGTAGCGCGCCGGTGTTCGGATTCGAGCAGCTTGCGGTTGCTTTCGCGCAGCGCGTCGGTACGTTCGGCCACCTTGGCTTCCAGGTTGCGGTTGGCCTCGTCCAGGGCATCGTTGCGTTCGCTGATGATGCGGAACAGCGCCGCCATCGCGTCGAGCATGCTGGAGGTCGCCGGGTCGGCGACGTGCGCGTCCTCGGCGGCGTAGGCGGCGACGGCGCTGCTGCCGGCGCGGATGGCGTTGATCTGGCGGGCCATCGACTGGTCCATGCCGAGGATGTGCTGGGCCAGCCAGGCGGTCAGGTAATTGACCAGATTAGGCAGGGTGATGCTGCCGCTCGGCATGCTTTTCAGCTTGATCACCTGGTCGGCGAAACCCTTGTGCACGGCGGTGTGCTTGGCGATGAAGCGGGGATCGCAGCCGGATTCGGCCATCAGCGCTTCTTCGTTGGCGAAATGCAGGGCCGCATAGGCGACCAGACGATCGAGGATGTCGCCGATGGTCGCGGCGTCGGCGTATTTCGATTGCGATTCGATGATCTGGTTGATCAGGCGGACCAGCTCCCGGTGCTCGGTGTCGACAGTCGGTTCGCCGGTGGTGAAGCGTTGGTCCCAGACAAAGGCGTCCATGCTCAATCCTCTCCTGCCTGCGGCCCGAGGACGCGCAGGATTTCTTCAAAGGTGGTGATGCCGGCAGCGACTCGTTCGGCGGCGTGGTGGGCGATGCTGCGCAGGCCCTGGTGGCGGACCAGGCGGCGGATTTCCAGGATGCTGGCGCTGCTGCCGATGCGGTCGCGCAATTCGTCGTTGAGCGTCAGTACCTCGTAGATGCCGACCCGCCCCTTGTAGCCGCTGCCGTGGCATTCGCTGCAACCCGCGCCGCGGCGGGTTTCGCGGATGTCGGCGAAGGCGCCGCCGAGGCGGGCGCGCAGCAGCGGATCGGCGGCACCGGCCTTGCTGCACTTCGGGCAGACGCGGCGCACCAGGCGCTGGGCGATGATGCCTTCGAGGGCGGTGGCGATCACGTAGGGCTTCAGCCCGAGGTCGAACAGGCGGGCGATGGTGGCGATCGCCGAGTTGGTGTGCAGCGTCGAGTAGACGAGGTGGCCGGTCAGCGCCGCGTGGAAGGCGACCTCGGCGGTCTCGAAATCGCGGATTTCGCCGAGCAGGATGACGTCCGGGTCCTGGCGGAGCAGGGCGCGCAGCACCAGCGGGAAGGTCAGGCCGATCTTCTCCCGGATCAGCACCTGGCCGGCCATGTCGAGGTAGTACTCGACCGGGTCTTCGATCGTCACGTAATTCTTGCCCGGCGTCGCGTCGTGCTGCAGCAGCGAGTAGAGCGTCGTCGTCTTGCCGCTGCCGGTGGGGCCGGTGGCGAGGATGATGCCTTGCGGCCGGGCGACCATGTCGGCGACGTGTGGCAGATCGCTGGCGGAAAAACCGAGGTGCTCCAGCGCATGGACAGCGGCGTTGCGGTCGAGGATGCGCATCACCACCTTCTCGCCGTTGATCGTCGGCAAGGTCGAGATACGCAGGTCGACGAGGCGTAGCGGCGTCTTCACCGTGATCCGTCCGTCCTGCGGTCGGCGGCGCTCGGAGATGTCGAGTTCGGCCATGATCTTCAGGCGCGACACCAGCGATTGATGCAACTGGTGCGGGATGCTGATCTTGTCGGCAAGGACGCCGTCGATGCGGTAACGGACGACGACGTTCTTGGTGCGCGGCTGTATGTGGATGTCCGAGCTGCCGAGGCGGATCGCTTCGAGGATGATCGCGTTGGCCAGCCGGATCGCCGGCGGCGCCGTGGTTTCCTGCAACAGCTCCTCGAGGCTGGCCTGAGCGTCGTCATCGATGACGATCTCGATGCCCTCGTAGGGATCGGCGTTGCTGATCAGCGTTTCCAGCTCGTGGAAATCGCTGGTGTCGGTGCCGTACAGTTCGTCGATCTTGCGCTTGATGGCGGCGATGTCGGCGGTGACGACGTCGATGTCGAGACCGGCGGCGAAGCGCACCTCGTCGATCAGCCCCTCGTCGAGCGGATCGGCCATCGCCAGCAGCAGGCGGCGGCCCTGCAGCTTGAGCGGCACCACCAGTTGGCGGGCGCAGAAACTGTGCGGGATCAGTTCGGTGAGCGCGCTGTCGACCTGGAACTCCGGCAACTGGACTTCGTCGATCAGCATCTCGCGGCGCAGCAGTTCGCGGATGCGTGGCTCCGGTACCCAGTCCTTTTCCAGCAGCAGGACGATCAGCGCCTCCTTGCGCCTTTCCTGGAGCTGGCTGAGTTCCTGCAACTGGGCGGCGCTCAGCAACTGGTGCTTGTGCAACATGATGCCGAGCCGGCTGCGGTGCGACGCCGCGAGGCGGGAGAGGGCGGAAATTTCCTTCTGCTTCTTCTCGTTGTCCGCCTTCAGCACCCGGTTGCGGCTGATCAGGTCGTGCTGTTCGAGGGCCAGCGCGACAGTGATGCGCAGGTCGTCGTCGTTCCACGGCTTGAGGATGAACTTGTAGACCGCGCCCTCGTTGATCGCCCCCATCACCGCGTCGGTGTTGGCGTGGCCGGTGAGCATGATGCGGATGGTGTCGGGCGATCTTTCCTTGACCTCGTGCAGGAAGCGCGCACCGTCCATGCCGGGCATCAGGAAATCGCTGATCACCAGGTGGAAGCTGCCCTCGGCCAGGCGCTGCAGACCTTCCTCGGCGCTGCCGGCGCTGAGCACTTCGTAGTTTTCCTGGCGGAAGACGCGGACCAGCGCGCGCAGGATGCCCGGCTCGTCGTCGACCAGCAGCAGCCGGTAACGCGGGGGCGTCAGATGCGTGGCCGGCGCCTGGGCGACCGTCTGCTTGCCGGTGAACAGGTTGCTGTAGTCAGTCATCCGGGATCGGGAAACTGAGGGTGACGGTGGTGCCGGCGTCCACGGCACTGTCCAGCGCGATCTTGCCGCCGTGGGCGACGACGATGCTGCGCGCGGTGGCCAGCCCGAGGCCGACGCCATGGCCGACGTCGCGCGTCGTGTAGAAGGGTTCGAAGGCGTGGGCGAGCTGTTCCGGGCGCATGCCGATGCCGTTGTCGCGGATGCGCACGGTCAGCTTTCCGGCTTCGGCCGCCGAAGCAAGGGTGATCTGGCCTGGCCTTCCGCTGTCGATGATGGCCTGGCGGGCGTTGTGCAGGATGTTGTAGAAGGCCTGCTTGAGATGGCCGGGCAGGCAGACGAAGGGCGGCAAGGGCAGCAGGTCGAGGCGCAGGTTGATGCCGGGCGGTAGCTGGGCCTCGATCACGGCCGCCGCTTCGCGCAGGCAGGTGTTGAGGTCGGCGTAGGCTTCGCTGCTGCGGTCGACGTTGGAGAAGGCCTTGAGGTCGGCGACGATGCGGGCGATGCGTTCGAGCCCGGCGACGCTTTCGCCGAGCAGTTCGTCGCCGTCGGCGAGCAGGAAATCGAGGTCGAGCGCTTGCCAGGCGGCGCGGGCGTGGTCGAGATCGTCGCGCAGGGTGGCGAATTTCTGCAGATAGCCACGGAAACTGCCCAGGTTGCTGCGCACGAAACCCAGCGGGTTGTTGATTTCGTGCGCCATGCCGGCCGCCAACTGGCCGATCGAGGCGAGTCTTTCCGCCTCGTAGAGCATCTGCTGGCGCTCTTCCAGTTCAGCGAGCTGGGCCTTGACCCGGGCGTCGAGTTCGCCGGCGAGCTGGCGATAGCGCGCTTCCGACTCGGCGAGGCGCGCGTGTTCGCGCTTCAGACTGTCGAAATCCTCGGCCACCACTTCGAGATGCAGCGCCGATGCCATCCGGTAACGGATACGGGTGCGCAGCAGGTCGTGCAGCAGGTCGCCGGCCGCCGCCAGGGCATTGGCGTCGGCGCTGGTGCTGTACAGGGTGGCGACGGGGTCGAGTTCGATCACCACCGCTTGCCGGCGGGCGCCGGGGCTGGCCGAGCCCCAGACGATGCGGCCGTTGCCGTCGGCCACGGCCAGGTCGCCGCCGAGCAGGCGGGCAAGGGCGCCGGCCAGTTCGGGCAGCTCGCGCTTCTCGATCAGCTCGCCGAGTTGCCAGTCATGATCGAAATGCGCCCCGCTCATGCCGCCCCCATCAAGCCGGCGACGAAGGCCGCCTCGTCCAGCCCGTGTTCGCGGCTCAGGCCGCAGGCCTCGTCCTGGCGCCGATAAAGCGCGCCGAGCAGGCTGGCGAAGGTCTCGCGCACGCCTTCGCCGTGCAGCGCCGACGCGAAATGCAGCGGCCACGGCGCCGACTTCCAGCGCTCGTGGATTTCCGCCTGCGGGATGGTGCCCGGCAGGTCGCTCTTGTTGAACTGGACAACCAGCGGCAGGTGCTCGATGTCGATGCCGACGCGGGCGCAGTTCTCGCTCAGGCTGCGGAAGGCTTCGGCATTGTTGGTTTCCTGGTTGCGCTGGAGGTCGGCGACGAAAACCACGCCGTCGGCGCGCGATAGCACCGCCTTGCGCGTTCCGTCATGGGCGACCTGGCCGGGAACGGTGAACAGCCGGCAGCGGATCGACAGCCCGGACGGCGCGTGGAAGCCGAGCGGCAGCAGGTCGAAGAACAGGGTACGGTCGTCCTGCGTCTCCATGCTCATCATCTCGCCCTTCTGCTCCGGGGCAAGCTGTTCGTGCAGGGATAGCAGGTTGGTCGTCTTGCCGCTCTGCGCCGGTCCGTAATAGACCAGCTTGAAGCTCAGGCGCTTACCGTCCTGGTCAGGCATTTCAGTCGGCTCCGGCCTCGTCGAGCAGCACCGAGCCGTCCGGTCCCCAGTTGACCTTGGTGATGCCCGGCTCCAGGCGTTCCAGGCGTTCGGCTTCGACCTGTTCCGGCGTCTTGTCGCCCATCTCGACGCGAACCAGGTCGGCGAGCTGGCGGTTTTCCAGCAGCAGATCGCGGTGCGCCAGCGCCTGGCCGATCGCCGACATCAGGTCGTAATCGTTCCACGGCTTGCCGATGAAGCGGTCAATGCCGACTTCGTTGACCGCGCGCACCAGCGCGTTGAGGTCGGCGTAGCCGGAGAGGATCAGGCGCGCCGCGTCGGGTTGCACGGCCTTGGCGTGCTTGAGGAATTCGATGCCGTCCATTTCCGGCATCCGGTAATCGCTGATGAAGAGGTCGAACTCTTCATGGCGGGCGAGTTCCAGGGCGTGCAGCGGCGAGGTCGCGGTGTGCACCTCGAGCGTGAAGCGGCGGTTGCCGTAGGTGCAGGGCGCGACCCGTAGCAGGCGTTGCAACGCCTTGAGAATCGATGCTTCGTCGTCGACGATCAGGATGCGGCTCATTTTTCCTCCTGGCGGATATAAACGGTGAGATTCTGCTGTTCGACCTGTTCCAGGCGGATCAGCTGGCTGATGATGTCGCTGTTGAGCACGCTGCCGGCGGCGAGCAGCAGGTAGCCGTCGCGGTGCATCAGGTCGCGGCTGACCGTCATCCCGGGTTTCAGGTGCATGGTGCGCAGCGGGCTTTCCTGCGGGCCGCCCTTGACGGTCTCGGCGACCAGTCCGACCAGCGCATCGACCACCGACGGGTCGTAGCGCTTGCCGCGATTCTCGATCAGGAAGTCGAGCGCCTCGCCAGGCTTCAGCGGCCGTTGCACCAGGGTGCCGATCTGCAGCGCGTCATAGTCGTTGGCGACGGCGAGGATGCGGGCGCCCTGCGGAATCGCCATGGCGGCGAGGTGGTCCGGGTAGCCGCTGCCGTCGTAGGACTCATGATGGTGGCGGACGAGCACCGCCGCATCCTTGAAGCGTTCGATGCTGAGCAGGATGTTCTGGCCGACCACCGGGTGTTTCATCACCTGGGCGCGGTGTTCGGCGCTCAGCATATTGAACGGACGACCGAGCAATTCGTCGGGCAGGCCGATCTTGCCGATGTCGTGCAGCAGGCCGGCGAGCAGGACGTTCTGGGCGTCGTTCTCGGGCAGGCCGAGGTGGCGGGCCAGGCTGCGCGCCAGTTCGGCGACGCGCCGGCCATGGCCGGCCAGTTGCTTGCCGAGCGGGCCGCTGCGCAATTCGATCAGGCCGGCGAAGACCTGGACGCTGGCCATGAAGGACTTTTTCAGCTCGCCGTGCGCCTGTTCGACGAAAGCGAGCGCCTGGCTGAGTTCGGCGGTGCGTTCGGTAACCTTCTGTTCGAGGCTGGCGTTGAGGGTCTTCAAGGCCTCGTTCTGCGATTGCGTCAGTTCGGTCAGGCGCAGGTTTTCCTGTTCCAGCCGCTGGTGCTCGCAGGCTTCGCGGACCACCGAGAGCATTTCGTCGTCGTTCCAGGGCTTGGCGATGTAGCGGTAGATTTCGCCCTCGTTGATCGCCGAGACCGTGGACGTGATGTCGGCGTAACCGGTGAGCAGGATGCGCTTGGCCAGCGGCCAGCGTTCGCGGACCCGCTTGAGGAAGGTGGCGCCGTCCATTTCCGGCATGCGCATGTCGGAAATCACCAGGTTTACCGCTTCGCCTTCCAGGATGGCGAGGCCGGCGGCACCGCCTTCGGCGGTCAGGATGCGATAGCCGTGCGGGCGGAACAGGCGGCGCAAGGCCGACAGGATGCTCGGTTCGTCGTCGACCAGGAGCAGGGTGGGCGCCTGACTGGTTTCGTTCATGGCTTCTCCTCGGGAATGCCGACGCCGTGCGGGCGGATCGGCAGGATGACGCGGAAGGTGCTGCCGTGATCAGGTTCGCTGCTGACGGTGATGCTGCCCTGGTGGCGCTGGATGATGCCATAGGCCAGCGAGAGGCCGAGGCCGGTGCCCTTGCCGACCGGCTTGGTGGTGAAGAAGGGTTCGAAGATGCGGGTGAGGTTTTCCGGGGCGATGCCGCAGCCGGTGTCGCTGATCTCGACGCTGACCCTGGTCTCGTCGAGGCGCCGGGTGCGGATGGTGATCGTGCCCTTGACGGCGATCGCGTGGCCGGCATTGACCAGCAGGTTCATGAACACCTGGTTGAGTTGCGAGATCAGGCAATAGACCGGCGGCAGATCGCCGTAATCCTTGACCACCTCGCACTTGTATTTGAGTTCGTTCCAGACGATGTTGAGCGTCGAGTCGAGTCCCTCGTGGAGGTCGGCTTCCTGCCATTCCTGCTCGCCGACGCGGGAGAAGGTGCGCAGGTCCTGGACGATCTTGCGCACGCGGGCAAGCCCGTCCTTGGATTCGGCGAGCAGCTTGAAGATGTCGTCGCGGACGAAATCGAAGTCGCGCTCTTCGCGCAGCAACTGCATTTCCTTCCGGTGCGGGCAGTCGTCGCCGCTATTCTCGGCGTAGGCGTCGATGATCGCCATCAGGTCGCGGACGTAGCCGTCGAGGGTGCCGAGATTGGAGTGTACGAAGCCGATCGGGTTGTTCAGTTCGTGGGCGATGCCGGCCGCCAGTTGGCCGATCGACGCCATCTTTTCGGATTGCAGCAGTTGGTTGTTGGCTTCTTCCAGGCGCTTGTTGAGGATACGCTGCTGCGCCAGGGTGTCGGCGATCAGCAGTTGCTGCCGCTTGCGTTCGCTGATGTCGGTAATCACGCCGTCATAGTACGTCGGTTGACCCTGCGCGTCACGGCTGACGATGCTCCGGTCCACGACCCAGATCACCTCGCCCTGGGCGGTGATCAGCCGGTATTCCTGTTCGTAGGCGTTGAGCCCGGCCGCCGTGTAGCGGGCGACTTCGTCGCCGATGCGGCTGAGGTCTTCGGGATGGATGATGGCCGAGAAGGGCAGCTTGCCGGACTGCAGTTGCTCCTGGGTATAACCCCATTGGCGGACGTTTTCGGAAACGAAGACGACCGGCCACTCGGGGGTCGCCGCCCAGCGGAAGCAGACCACCGGGCTCGCGTTGACCACCTGCATGGCCAGGCGCAGGGCTTTGTCCGCGCGCTGGCGACGGACGATGCGCCAGGTTTCGTTGGCGATCAGTTGCACCGTCTCGCTGTCGTAAGCCGCGTAGTCGCTTTCCTTGTTGCCGACGCCGGCCAGCATGCGGACAACGCCATTCTCGACCACCGGCACGCTGAGCAGGCGGGTCAGGTGCGAATGGCCGTCGGGCAGGCCGCGTTTGTTCTCGGCGTTGGCGTAGTCGTTGACTATCACCGGCTGCCCGGTACGCGCGGCGTCGGCCCAGATGCCGGCCTTGCTGATCGGATAGTGCTGATCGACCACCGCCGTGCAGTAGTGGTCGACCGTGTTGCGGGTCCAGATCGCCAGCTCGATGTTTTCGCCGTCATCCTTGACGAAGTGCATGAAGCCGATCCGGCTGCCGGTCAGCGCTTCGGCGCGCTCCAGCGCGTATCGCATGAATTCCCGCTCGTCGAGGATTTCGGCCTGGCGCGGTAGTTCGATCAGGACCAGCGAACGGTTCACCTGCTCGGCGAATTGCGTTTCAGCGAGCTGGCGTTGGGTGATGTCCTCGATCACCATGAACAGCGAGCCCAGTTCGCCGCCGTCGCCGCGGATCGCCTGCACCCCGAGATTGACGAAGACGACGCTGCCGTCGCGGCGCCGGCAGCGCGCTTCGAGCGTGCCGGTGTCGCGTTCGCCGCGCCGGATGGCGTCGATCAGACCTTGGGTGACGGGGCGATCTTCCGGGTGCACGAAGTCGAGCCAGTCGACGCCGGTCAGGCTGGCCGCGCTCTGGTCGAGAATCTGGCAGAGGGTCGGGTTGGCGTCGATCCAGCGCAGGGCCGGGGTCGAATTGGCCATGCCGACCATGGCATTGTCGAAGATTGCCTGGTAACGCCGTTGCTCCGCCTGCAGGCCGGCCAGACGCCGGCGCTGGCGGATCAGCAGTCCGCCAGCGAGGGCAACGAGCGCCCAAAGCAGGAGGGATAGTCCGCTCATGTCGGGTGGCTGCTGGCGAAGTGCTGCCGTCTCTCCTTGACCAGGCGGAAAGCGTCGCGGATTTCCTCGCGCAGCGCGTCGTCGTCCCAGGGCTTGGTCAGGAACTTGTAGATGGCGCCCTGGTTGATCGCGCTGGTCACGCTGTCGAGGTCGGTGTAGCCGCTGAGGACGATGCGCACGGTGTCCGGGTAGAGCTGGCGGACGCGGGAGAGGAATTCGCTGCCCGACATTTCCGGCATCCGCTGGTCGGAGAGGACGACTTGTACCGGGTGCTTGGCCAGGTGTTCGAAGGCGGCGGACGGGGTGTCCGCGGTCAGGATGTGGAAGCCTTCGCGGCGCAGCAGGCGCGACAGGGCGGTCAGGATGTTCGGTTCGTCATCGACGATGAGCAGCGTGTTCTCGCCGACCGACGGCAGGTCGGCGATCGGCAGCGTCTGACGGCCGGTCAGCAGTTGCTCGAAGTCGCCGACCGGCAGCGCCGGCGCGAACAGGTAGCCCTGGATCGCATCGCACCGGCGACCGCGCAGGAAGCGCGCCTGGGCCTCGGTTTCGACGCCTTCGGCAAGGATCGCCAGGTTGAGGCTGCGCGCCATGACGATGGCGGCGGTGGCGATCGCGGCGTTGACCGGGTTTTCGATGATGTCGCAGACGAAGCTCTGGTCGAGCTTGATCTTGTCGAAGGGGAAGCGCGAGACGTAGGAGAGCGACGAGTAGCCAGTGCCGAAGTCGTCGAGCGACAGCTTGACGCCGAGCTTCTTCAGGTCGTGGCACATGGCGATTGCCTGGTCGACGTCGTCGATGAAGGCGCTCTCGGTGATTTCCAGTTCCAGCGCGGCGGCCGGCAGGCCGCTGTCGGCGAGGGCATGGCTGACCATGCGCGTCAGGTTGGCCTGGCGGAACTGGCGGGCCGACAGGTTGACCGCCAGCCGCAGCGGCGAACAGATGCCCAGGTCGAGCCAGCGCCTGGCCTGGCGGCAGGCGGTATTGAGCACCCATTCGCCGATCGTCACGATCAGCCCGTTGTCTTCGGCAAGCGGGATGAATTCGCCGGGCGAGACCGTGCCGAACTGCGGGCTGTGCCAGCGCAGCAGGGCTTCCATGCCGATCAGCCGGCCGCTGTCGAGACTGACCTGGGGCTGGTAATAAACCGCCAGCTCGCGGTTGTCGAGCGCACAGCGCAGGGCGCTTTCCAGGGCCAGGCGGCGAGCGGCGTCGGCATCCATCTCCGGTGAGTAGAAGCGGAACATGTTGCTGCCGGCGTGCTTGGCGCGCGACAGCGCAATATCGGCGGTCTTCATCAACTCGTCGACCGTGCCGCCGTCGCGCGGGCTGAGGCTGATGCCGATGCAGGCATTGAGCGAGACCGACTGGCCGTTGATCGAGAAGGGTTGGCTGAGGGCGTCAAGCAGGCGCTGGGCGAGGGCGATGATGTCGCTCTCGTGCTCCAGGTTGACCATCACGAAACCGAATTCGGCGCCGGAGCGGCGGCCGACGGTGTCGCCGTCGCGCACCAGCGTCTTCAGGCGCTGGGCGACTTCCTGCAGCAACGCGTCGCCAAAGGGGGCGCCGAAGCTTTCGTTGATCACCCGGAAGCGGTCGAGGTCGAGCAGCAGGATCGCCGTCTGGCGCGCCATGCGGGTCGCGTTGTGCAGCGCCTGGGCCAGACGGTCGCTGAGCAGCGCCCGGTTCGGCAGATCGGTCAGCGGGTCGAAGCTGGAGAGATACTGGATGCGTTCGGCCGCCTGCAGGCGTTCGGAGATGTCGCTGATCAGGCCGACGTAATGGGTGACGCGGCCATGCGGGTCGCGGATCGCGGAAACGCTCAGCCAGGCTGAATAGAGTTCCCCGTTCTTGCGCCGGTTGGTGATTTCGCCCTGCCAGCCGCCGCGTTGGTCCAGGCTCTGCCACAAGCTTTGGTAGAAGGCCGGGCCGTGTTTGCCGGAACGCAGGATGGCGGTGGTCTGGCCGATCGCTTCTTCGGCGCTGTAGCCGGTGATGCGGCAGAAAGCTTCGTTGACGCTGAGAATGCGGCTGGTCGGGTCGGCGATGCAGATGCCGTCGTTGATGCCGGTGAAGACGACCGAGGCCAGTTGGCGCTCGATTTCGATTTCCTTGCGCCGGGAGATGTCGGCGATGGTGCCGGCGCTGACCAGCGGTTCGCCGGCCGGGTCGCGGTAGAGCGCCTGGCCGCGGCCTTCGACCCAGAGCCAGTGGCCCTCGGCGTGGCGTAGCCGGAATTCGCGGACATGCGCGGCGGCGCCCGGCGGCGGCGGATTGCGGATGGCGGCCACGACCAGCTTGCCGTCGTCCGGGTGGATCAGCGGCAGCGTCGCAGTCAGCGTACCCGGTGCCTGAACGACGCCGAGCATGCGGCAGAGGTCGGGGTTCCAGTCGAGGCGGTCGTCGTCGTGATGGTATTCCCAGATGCCGAGACCGGAGGCCGACAGCGTCAACTGGAGGCGGGCGGCAAGGTCCTGGTTCTCGCGCAGCCGGCGCTGCACCTCGACTTCCAGGTTGGCGTTGTGCCGGGCCAGGCGGTCGCGCGCCCATTTCAGTTCGAGGTGGTTCTTGACCCGGGCGCGCAAGGTCGAGGCGGTCAGCGGCTTGGTGATGTAATCGACGGCGCCTTCGAGCAGACCGCTCTGCTCGTCGTTGGGCGAGTTGAGGGCAGTGACGAAGATCACCGGGATCTGGCTGGTGGCGGGGTCGGCACGCAGGCGGGCGAGCACCGCATGGCCGTCCATGCCCGGCATCATGACGTCGAGCAGGATGAGGTCGGGCTGTGGCGTGAGCACGGCGGCACGCAGCCCTGCTTCGCCGCTATCGGCACAGCGGACGTCGATGTCCAGGTCTTCGAGCATGGCCACGACGACGGCCAGGTTCGCCTTCATGTCATCGATGGCAAGCACTACCGGACGGGGCGTCTTGGTATCGGAGGCAGCTACGTCAGCCATCACATTTCCTCTTACATTTGTTATTGTTGTCATTTTGGCCTGAGCCGGCCGTTCAGGCAAGCGTCAAGCGTTAAAATACCGCAACTCCATTTTTCTGGGCGCATTGTCCAGGCGCCGGCGGCGCTTTCGCCCCGTTTTTTTGTAGGGAACCCGATGCTGAAGAAACTCGACTCCTTTGCCGGCGTGGCCGGCCCGCTCGTCGTCGTCGTCATGGATGGCTACGGTCTGCCGGAAAACCCCGTTGGCAGCGCCATTGCCGAAGCGCGCAAGCCCAATCTCGACCGCCTGTTCGCGGGCAGCCCGCACATCCGCCTGCGCGCCCACGGCACCGCGGTCGGCATGCCGTCCGACGACGACATGGGCAATTCGGAAGTCGGCCACAACGCGATCGGCGCCGGTCAGGTCTATGCGCAGGGGGCGGCGCTGGTCGCCAACGCGATCGCTGAGGGCACGATCTGGGCCGGTCAGGCCTGGCAGGAAATTGTCGGTGCGGCGCAGGACGGCGTTCTCCATTTCATCGGTCTCTTTTCCGACGGCAACGTGCATAGCCACATCGACCACCTGCGGGCGATGGTCGAGCGGGCCAAGGCGGAAGGGGTGAAGACGGTACGCATCCACGCCTTGCTCGACGGCCGCGACGTGCCGGAAACCAGCGCCCTCGACTATGTCCTGCCATTCGAGGCTTTCCTGGCCGGCATCAGCGATGCCGGCTTCGACGCCCGCATCGCTTCCGGCGGTGGCCGCCAGAACATCACGATGGACCGCTACGACGCCAACTGGCCGATGGTCGAACGCGGCTGGCGCACCCATGTGCTCGGCGAAGGGCCGCAATACGCCAGCGCCAGCGCGGCGGTCGAAGCCTTGCGCGCGCAGCACCCCGGCACCATCGACCAGGATCTGCCGCCCTTCGTCATCGCCGCCGACGGCAAGCCGCTCGGCTGCATCGAGGACGGCGACGCCGTCGTCTTCTTCAACTTCCGCGGCGACCGCGCGCTGGAAATCACCCGCGCCTTCGTCGAGGCCGATTTCGACAAGTTCGACCGCGTCCGCTACCCGCGCGTCACCTACGCCGGCATGCTCCAGTACGACGGTGACCTGCACCTGCCCGAGCGCTTCCTGGTGCCGCCGCCGGCGATCCGCGACACTTCCGGCGAATGGTTCAGCAAGGCCGGCATCACCCAGTTCGCCTGTTCCGAGACGCAGAAGTTCGGTCACGTCACCTATTTCTGGAACGGCAACCGCTCCGGCAAGTTCGACGGCGAAACCTATCTCGAAGTGCCGAGCGACGTCGTTCCCTTCGAGCAGCGGCCATGGATGAAGGCGGCGGAAATCGCCGACGCCATGGTGGCGGCGATCGCCTCCGGCCAATACAAGGTCCTGCGCTGCAACTTCGCCAACGGCGACATGGTCGGTCACACCGGCAACTTCCGTGCCGCGACGATGGCCGTCGAAGCCGTCGACCTGGCGCTCGGTCGCGTGCTGAAAGCGGTCGAAGCGGCCGGCGGCGTGGCGCTGATCACCGCCGACCACGGCAACGCCGACGAGATGTTCGAACTCGACAAGAAGAGCAAGCAGCCGGCGCGCAACGCCGACGGTTCGTTCAAGGCGAAGACCGCGCACACCCTGAACCCGGTGCCGCTGATCCTCTTCAACGCCAGCGGCGATGCCCGCCTCGGCCTGCGCCAGACGGCGGACGCCGGCCTTTCCAACATCGCGGCGACGGTCGCCAACCTGCTCGGTTTCGACAAGCACCCGGCCTGGGACGCGAGCCTGCTGACCCTCGGCGAGTGACGCCGTTCAGCGCGCCGGCGCGAAGTCGGCGCGCGGCAGGCTGAGGACGAAGGCGACGCCGTCGGCGCTATTGCGCGCGACGATGGTGCCGCCCATCTTGGCCATGTAGGTGCGGGCGACGAACAGCCCCTGGCCGCGGTTGCCGGCGGCGCCGGCGTCGGCCTGGTCGGAGACGCCGTACTCGAAGATCCGTTCGAGCATTTCTTCGGCAATGCCCGGCCCGCGGTTGGCGACGCTGACGCTGGCCTGGTGTTCGTCGGCGCTCAGCGTCAGGGTGATCGGCGAGCCCGGTGTACGGTAGCGTTCGGCGTTGCGCAGCAGGTGGGCGAGGACGTCTTCGAGCGCAAATTCGTCGGCGCGCACGAGCACCGGCGCGTCGACGCCGGCGCAGCTGAGGTCGGCGATGCCGGCGTTTTCGGCGACGTGCCGCAGGAAGGCGGCGAGGTCGAGGCTGGCGATTTCCAGCTGGCTGCCGGCGAAGGCCTCGCTCGGGCTGGCGCTGCCGTAGAGCACGCGCACCGCCTGCTGCATGCGGCTGATGTAGCGGTGGCTGGGGTCGGCCGGGTCGCCGTGCAGCGCCAGCAGGCTTTGTAGCGGCGACATGATCTCGTGGCCGACGGCGTGCCACATGTCCTTCTCCTGCGCGGCGCGGATGCGCTCGCGTCCGGCGTCCTCGCGCACACGGCGCAGCAGGTCGTCGAGGCCGCTGGCGAGCAGGCCGAGTTCGTCGCTGCCGCGCAGGTCGGCCAGTTCGTAGCGCTCCAGCCCGCCGTCGGCCTGCACCGAGCGCGACAGGCCGCGGGTGCGCCGGGTCAGCCGGGCGATGCGGCGGATCAGCCCGGCCTCGATGACCAGCCAGGCGACCGCGATGGCGCCGAGCATGGCGCTGAAGAACCAGGACAGCCGGGTGGCGACCGCCGACAGCCGCTGGTCCACGCTGCGCGCGTCGCCGACCAGGCGCAGCCGGTAACTGCCCAGCCCGGTGACGATCTCGTCCTCCAGTTCGACGACCGGCGTGTCCAGCGTGTCGACCGGCAGGTGGCGGATCAGCCGGGTCAGTAGCGGCGACGACGTCTCGCCGGCCTCGTCGCGGCCGGCCAGGCGCGCCACCGGGATTTCGCGCTCGTCCTGCAGACGGACCAGGGTCAGGGTTTCGCCCGGTTGCAGCAGGCGCGCCAGGGCGTCGAGCGCGAACGGCGGCGGTTCGACGCCGGGGCGGTCGCTGGCGAAGCGCGGCGGGCCGTCGCCGGGCGGCAGCACTTCGACCTGCACCCGGTACTGGTCGAGGTCGGCCGGCGGCCAGGCCGGTTTTCCCGGTTGCAGGATCGCCGCGCGCAGGCTTTCGATCGGCAGGCGCAGCGAGAAGAAGGATTTGCGCCGACAGTTTTCGGGATCGTCCGTCGTCGCTTCCAGGCAGCGGCCGCGCTGCCAGACCCAGCCACGGAACTCGCGCTGCGGGCGGGCGCCGGTGTAATCGCGGCCGGGTCGCTCGAGATAGCCGGTGAAGCGGCCGCGCAGCCCTTCGCTGGCGCTCGTCGGCGCGCCGTTGAGGGTTTCGAAAGGAGCGATCCAATGCCAGTTCTGCTCGCCGAGGCGGACCGTCACCCGCAGCCGGTGCGCGCCGTCGAGGAACTCGTCGCCGATGCGGTGGGCGACCAGTGGCTCGCTGGCGAAGGTGCCGGCGACGTAGATGAAGCCACCGGCCCAGGGATTGTTGCCGATGGCGACGCAGAGGCTGCCGTGATCGGGATATTGGATCAGGCAGTTGGCCATCTCGATGGCGTTCCTGACCTTGTTCTGGTCGTCGAAATCGATGCCCGAGAAGGGCAGCACCAGCGGCCGCCCGGCCGCCGCCGAAGCGGCGTCCCAGCGCGGGTTGAGCAGCGCCAGCTGGCCGGCCGGGTGATGCAGGCGGGCGACGATCTGCTCCTTGGTCTTCTCCAGGCCGGCCTGGTAGTTGTTGAAGCTGCGCTGCTTTTCCTCCTGCAGCACGCTGACCGTCATCAGCACGACGACCAGCGCCAGGAACAGGAAGGAGGTGCGCAGCAGGATGCGCAGGCGGAACGAGGCGAGCCAGCCGAGAAAGGCGCGCATCGCTGTCAGCGCCCCGTTTCGGTCCAGCGGAAGCCGCGCATCGGCACGTTCTCGATGCGCTCGAAATCGGCGTCGAGTTCGCGGAAGGCCTCGCGGATGGTGCTGATGTGCTTGCGGATGTTGTCGCGGTTGCGGCCGCTTTTGACCACCGCGAACAGCTCGTCGTAGGACACCACCTCGCCGCGCCGCTGGTAGAGCGTGGCCAGGATGCGCTGCGCGGTGAGCGGCAGGTTGACGCGCTGGCCGCGCCACAGCGGCGTGCTCTGGCGCAGCGGGTCGAGCGCCAGTTCGCTGGCCGGTACCGCGGCCGGTGCCTGGCGGTCGCGCCCGGCGCGCAGGATTTCGAGGAAGGTCTCGATGAAGTCGGCTTCCTCGAAGCTCGTTTTCTGCAGGTAATCCCAGGCGTCGAGCGCCTTCATGATGCTGCGGTAGATCGCCGCCGGCATCGCCGAGACGACCAGCACCGGCGTGCCGCGCCCGGTCTTGTTGATGGCGTTGATGACGGCGACGCCGGCGTGGCGTTCGCGTCCGAGCTCGATGTCGAGCGTGACCAGCGCGTAGTCCTCGCGGGCGATCGCGGCTTCCGCGTCGTCGCGGTTGAACCACTGGTCGACCTGGAGGTCGGGGCGGGCGGCGAGGATCCAGTCCTTCAACTGTTTGCTGGTGGGGATGTCGTCTTCGATGACGGCGACCTTGATCATGTCCGGCTCCTAGTCAGAGGAGCGAAGTATCCGCGTTTTTCCCCGTCCTTGCATGCCGCCGGCGTGAGCGTTCGTTCACGCGCCGGCGGCGCCGCTTCCCGTGCCTGACTGAAGTCGCCCGCCGTCGGCATGGCTTCCTCCCCGGGCGGCGCGGCACGATGCACGACATGCCGGACGAGATGCAAAACCCGCCCGGCCAACGCTGATTCCGGGCCTGCGGCCCACCATTCGAGGAGAAAGATCATGAAGGAAAGACTGTCCAGGCTGGGCGAAGGGATGTACGACGCGCTGGCCTTTGCCGCCACGCGCACTGCCGGTGCCACCGCCGGCCTGGGGCGCCAGCTGTTCCGCGCCCGCGTCGGCATCATCGCCCTGTCGGTCGCCGCCATCGGCGGCTATGCGCTCTATCAGCGGCCGCCGATGCAGTCGGTGGCGCGCGGCGAAGCGGCGGTACGGATCAACCAGCTCACCGGCGGCGTCGCCGAGGTGCGCGAAGGCGCCGTGCTGGTCATCCCCGGCCTGCACGAACTGCGCCGCTTCCCGCTGCGCGACCAGGTCTACCGGGCGCAGGGCGGCGACGTCTTCCAGACCGTCGAAGGGCTGTCGATCGGCGTCGACATCACCGTCCGCTACGCGCTCGAACCGGCCAGTCTGGCCAGCTTCGCCCGCAACCTGCCCGACGACATCGGTGGCCAGGTGGTCGAGCCGGCGGCGCAGGGCGTCATGTACAAGACGCTGGCGCGCTACACGGTGCGCGAAATCTTCTCCACCAAGCGCCAGGAAATCCGCGACAGCATGGAAGGCGAACTGCGCGCCGCTCTGGCCCGCGACGGCATCAAGCTGCAGTCGGTGCTGATCGGCAAGGTGGAGCTGCCGGAAGAATACCGCGCCGGCATGGATCGCCTGCTGGCCGAGGAACTGGCCAGCGAGAAGATGCTGTACACGCTGCAGCTCAAGGAAAAACAGGTCAAGGAGAGCGACCTCGACGCCGAAGCCGACAAGGTACGCCGCGAAAAGGCGGCGGAAGCCGCCGGCCAGGAGCAGATCATCGCCGCCAAGGCGCAGGCCGAGGCGATGAAGCACATCCTGCCGTTCAAGCAGAAGCAGATCGAGCAGCGCGGTCTGGAAGCCGAGGCCGACAAGATCAGCCGCATCAAGGCCGCCGAGGCGAATGCCCAGGCGCGCCAGATCGAAGCCCAGGGCGAAGCCGAATCGCGCCGCAAGCTCGCCGACGCCGAGGCCTACCGCCAGGAAAAACTGGGCAAGATCGCCAGCGAACAACTCGAACGCGACGGCGCGCTGATCCAGAAGAACCCGCTGCTGATCCAGAAGGCGATGGCCGACAAGCTGTCCGACAAGATCTCGGTGATCATCGCCCCGCCGCCCGCCGCCGGCGGTTTCATCGGGAGTGCCCTGCTCGGCCAGAAGGCAGAGCAAGCGGCCGAAACCGGCAACGAGGGAGAATGAGCATGCTGGCCACCGCCTTGACCGTGATCGCCATCGTCACCCAGGACCAGTCGGCGCTGCGCGCCGCGCCGCGCAACTCCGCCGCCCAGCAGGCCGTGCTGTGGCAGGGCGACAGCCTGGAAATCCGGGGCGAGAAGGGCGACTTCCTGCAGGTCTACGACCACCGCCGCGAGCGCGCCGGCTACATCCGCGCCAGCCAGGTGCGCGTCCAGTCGCTGCAGCCCGAGGCGGCGCCCGAACTGCTGGCGGTGCTGCGTTTCCTCAAGGACAGCCCGGGTTCGGAGGCGCTCGGTATCGCCTATGCCGCCGCCTACCTGCGCGCCGCGCCGGCCAGTGCGATCGACGGCGAACCCTTCGCTGCCCTCGGCGAAATGGCTGACCGCCTGGCCCGCCGGGCGAGCGCCGGGCGCAGCGGCAAGGCCGCCGAAACGCTGGCGGCGCATGTCGAAGTGGCGGCCAACTATGGGGTGCGTCTGCTCAGCCACGAGCGCGACGGCACGGTTCGCCTGTGCAGCGACGGCGAGGCCCAACGCCGCGTCCTGGCGCTGTCGGCGACCGAAATCCAGAAGGCGCTGGCGGCGCTGTCGCTGACCGAGCACGATTGCGTGCCGCCGACGCTGACCCCGAGCGAACGCTTTGCCTACGATAACTGGCGTGCCGAGCTGCTCGAACGGGTGGCGCTGCCCGCCCTGCCGGGGATGTTGAAAAACCGCCTGCACCTGCGTCGCGCCGGCGTCTGGGCGAGCCTCGCCTACCAGCGGGCACGGCGCCCGGAACTGCCGGCGCCGGCGGCGGCCGAGGCGGCGCGCCGCTCGCTCGACGAACTGGCGGCGATCGATCCCGGCGAACTGATGGAAAGCGACGCCGCCGCTTACAGCGACGCCGCCATCCGCGTCGGCGCCTCGCGCTGGGCCGCAGCGCCGGGAACGCCGGCGATGCCGGTCAAGGCGGGAGCAGGGCTGGCGATCCGGGGGCGCCCGGGGCAGCCGGGCGAAAGCTGCGTCGATCTGCTCGATGCCAAGGATGAGAAGAAAGCCCCCCTGTTCAGCCGCTGTACCTGGGGCGTGGTCTGGCCGGCGTCGGCCGCCGCGTCGCCGCAGGGCGATGCGCTGACCTTGGCCGTGCAGCCGCTCGATACCTGGCGCGAAATGTGGGTGTTCCGCAAGGGGGCGGCGGGCTGGCAACTGGACGTGCTGCCGCCGGCGCTCGACAACCCCGACCTCGGCTATGTCGAATTCGCCGGCTGGGTGCCGGGCGGCCAGCAGATGCTGGCGGCGCGCGAGCTGCGCGCCGGGGCGCAGTATCAGACCCGTTTCGAGACCATTTCCCTGACCACCTTGCTCACCGAAAGGCAGGCCGACCGGCCGTCCAGCCTGACGCCGTTCTACCGCTGGCAAAGTCCGCAGTGGAAGGCGGGTACGGTGGCGGTGCGGTGAATCGTCCTGATGACTGGCGAATATTCATATGTCGTGAAATAATGCCGCCCTTTTGGTCGTTCCCGGAGCCTCGTCATGACTTCTCCTTCCCTGATCGGTTCGCTTGCGGCGACCCCGGTCACCGCTTACCGTCACGAGAAAACCCTGTTCGGGGTCCTGGCGGTCATTTCCGTACTGTTCTGGCTGCTGCTCACTGTCGGCACTTTCGGCACCGTCTGGCTGTACATGTTGTCGATGTACCTGTTTGCACTGTTTGCCCATTCGGCGCTGATTTCCTACCTGCAGGGCAACGCCGTGCGCATCGGCGCGACGCAGTTCCCCGACCTGCACGAGCGCCTGCAGCGCTGTGCCGGAAGGCTCGGTGTCGATGTGCCGGAAGCCTTCCTGATGACCGGCGACGGCATGCTCAACGCCTTTGCCACCCGCTTCCTGCGGCGCTACTACGTGGTCCTGCTCTCCGACGTGGTCGACGCGCTGGAAGAGGATCCGGAAGCGATCAACTTCTACATCGGTCACGAACTCGGTCACATTGACCGCAAGCACATCGCCAACGGCTGGTGGATGGCGCCGGCGATGCTGCTGCCGCTGATCGGTGCCGCCTACCGGCGCGCCCAGGAATACACCTGCGACCAGTACGGCCTCGCCTGTTGCGCCAGCGAGGCTTCGGCGGCGCGCGCGCTGGCCGTCCTCGCCGCCGGCACCCGGCGCTGGAAGAGCCTCGACGCGGCAGCCTACGTTGCCCAGTGCGAGCGCACCGGCGGCTTCTGGATGTCGCTCAACGAACTGGCCAGCGACTATCCCTGGCTGTGCAAGCGCATGGCGCACTTGCAGCAACCCTTGGCCAAACTGCCGTCGCGCCACCCGCTGGCCTGGTTGCTGGCCCTTTTCATGCCGCGTGTCGGTGCCGGCGGTCCGCTGCTCGGCATCATCATGTTCTTCGCGCTGATCGGTGTGCTTGCGGCGGTTGCCCTTCCCGCCTACCAGGAATACGTCAACCGCGCCGCGGCGCAGCCGGCGTTCAGCTATGGCGACCAGATCACCCGGGCGACCGGCAGCTACATCCTCGAACACAGCCAGATTCCGGGCGATCTCGCCGTCCTCGGCATCGCCGCGCCGGGCGCCGGCGTGCAGGGCAGCATCGACGGCGAGTCGGCGATCATCACGCTGACCCTGAAGGGCGAGCAGACGATCACCTACACGCCGACGCTGGACGACGAGGGCGATCTTTTCTGGAATTGCGAGACGACGCTGGCGGCCAGTGCGGTTCCCGCCGCGACCAAGTGCGAAAGCCTGGCGGCGTCGGGCGCCGGCCTGGGGGGCGGCCTGGGAGAGCTGCTCGGCCACCTGCGCTGAGGCAGGCTACGGAGCGCTAAGAAAATGGCCGCCGGCTCAGCCGGCGGCCATTTTTCTGTCTACTGCAGCCATTGTTGCAGCTTGGCGAAGAGGTCTTCAGGGCGGGCCGGTTTGGCGATGAAATCGTTCATGCCGGCTTCGAAGCAGCGCGCCTTGTCCTCGGCGAAAGCATTCGCCGTCATCGCCAGGATCGGCACCGCAGCGTAGCCGGGCAACTGGCGGATGCGCCGGGTGGCCTCCAGGCCGTCCATGTTGGGCATCTGCATGTCCATCAGGATCAGGTCGTAATGCTCGGCCTCGGCCATCTGCAGCGCGATGCTGCCGTCCTCGGCACAGGCCGAGTCGAGGCCGATCTCGTCGAGCAGCATCTGGGCGATTTCGCGATTGACCGGCTCGTCCTCGGCAAGCAGCACGCGCCGCCCGGCCAGGCTGTTGCCCGGGCGGGCGGGGCTGGCCGTTTCCGCCTGGCGCCTGGCGTCGAGATTGCGGCGCAAGCGGGCGGTGAACCAGAAGCAGCTACCTTCGCCCGGTGTGCTGATGACGCCGACTTCGCCGCCCATCGACTCGGCCAGCTTGCGGGTGATCGCCAGCCCCAATCCGGTGCCGCCGAACTTGCGGGTGGTTGAGTTGTCGGCTTGCTCGAAGGCCGAGAAGAGGCGGGATTGTGCCTGGGGATCGATGCCGACGCCGGTGTCGCTGACGGTGAAACGGATCAGCGCGCTGTCGTCGTCGCTGGCGACGGTTTCGGCGGCAAGCCGGACCCAGCCTTCGCTGGTGAACTTGATGGCGTTGGCGGCGTAATTGAGCAGGGCCTGCTGCAGGCGTGTCGGATCGCCGAGCAGGCCGCCTGCTTGCGTCGTCGGTTCGATGGCCAGCGTGATGCCGCGGTCCTCGGCGCGGCTGTGCAGCATCGAGGCGATGTTGCTGAGGATGCTGTCGAGATTGACCGGGATTTCTTCGAGCGTCAGCTTGCCGGCTTCGATCTTCGACAGGTCGAGCACCGCGTTGATGATGTCGAGCAGGTGGTTGCCGGCGGCTTCCAGCTTGTCCAGGCGCTCGCTCTGTTCGGGGTTGAGGCCGCCGCGGCGGATCAGGTGCGCCATGCCGGTGATGGCGTTGAGCGGGGTACGGATCTCGTGGCTGATGTTGGCCAGGAAGGCGCTCTTGGCGACGTTGGCGCTTTCCGCCGCCTCCTTGGCGACGGCCAGTTCGGCGGTGCGCTGTTCGACCAGTTCCTCCAAGTGCTGCCGGTAGTGCTCCAGTTCGGCCTCGGTGCGCCGCTTCTCGGTGATGTCGCGGGCAATCACCATCAATGCCTGCGGCGTGCCGTCGGCGGCGCGGCTGGCGATCTTGCGCACCTCGCAGATCCGGATCGGCGCGTCGCCCGGATTCAGGTATTCGATGCTGTGGCTGATACCGCTTTCGCGCCAGGCGATCTCGTCGGTGTCGGCGGCAGCGCTGTGGAAGCTGCGGAAGGCCGGCCGGATTTCGGCCAGTTCCCGGTTGGTCTTGCCCCGCCAGGCAGTGTCGTGCAGTTCGAAGACCTCTTCGGCGGCGTGGTTGATCTGCTGCCAGCGGTTCTCGCCGTCCTTGATGACGACGATGTCGGGCAGTGCGTCGATGAAGCGGGTCAGCCGGCTGTTGCTCTCGCGCAGAGCGGCGGTGGCACCGATCAGGTCGGTGATGTCGCTGAAGGCGACGATGGCGCCGCAGTGCCGACCGTCGCGCCACAACGGGTTGACCGTCAGCATGACCGGGATGCCGCTGCCGTCGCGGCGCCAGAACCAGTCGTTGCCGCTGCGCCGCAAGCCGTCGACGACGGTCTTGTGCACCGGGCACTCGCTTTCCGGGAAGAAGCTGCCGTCCGGCCGGGTGTGATGGAAGAGGTGGTGCGTGTCCTGGCCGAGCAGGTCGTCGGGCAGGTAGTGGAGTAGTTCGCAGGCGGCCGGATTGACGAAGATGCAGCGGTGCTGCTCGTCGATCCCGAAAACGCCTTCGCCGAGGGCGTCGAGGATCGATTTCTGGCGGCTCAGGTGGGCGGCCAGCTCCTCGATCCGGGTTTCGACGGCGTTCGCCATCGCCGCGAAATTGTGACTGAGGGCGCCGATCTCGCCGGTTTCGCTGATCGGCAGCGGCGCCCGGTAATCGCCGGCGGCAATCCGGCTGCTGGCAGCGGCCAGCGTGCTCAGGTGACGGGTCAGCCAGTAGCCGGTGGCGATCAGGCTCAGCGTCGTCAGCAGGATGCCGGCGAGGGCGATCAGCACGCCCTGGGCGAGCAGATCCTGGCGCGCGGCGATCATGAATTTCTGCGACAGTCCGTACTGCAACTCGCCGTAATGCTGGCCGTAGATTTCGATCGGGAACCGGATATGCACGATGTCGGCCCCCTGCAAGTCGGCGCCGGGCGGCGGCAGGGGCTGGTTTTCCGGCCAGCGGCTGCTGGCCAGGCGGCGGCCTTCGGGGTCGGTCAGGGCGAGATAGACGACCTCTTCGCTTTCCTGCCAGCCGTCGAAGATGTCGCGCAGCGTCGCGTAATCGCGGGTCGCCAGCGGCACCGCGACGGCGACCTTGTAAGCCTGCTGGATGGCGGCCTGGTGGCGCAGCGACTGTTCGCCGAGATGGCGGTCGATCAGGCGCACGCCGTTGCCGATCAGCAGCGTCAACACCAGGAGTTCGATCAGCAGGCTGCTGATCACCAGGCGGAACCGCAGGCTGCGCGTGAAGGCAGGCAGGGGCAAGGGCTTACCTCATCATCTGCACGGTCAGATCGACGAAGGGGCGCAGCTTTTCGATGTCGTCGGGCGTGACCGCGACATAGCCGTTGTAGCCGGTGTCGCGGAAAAAGGCTTCGCCGGCCGGCGATTTCTGGAAGCTGAGCAGCGCCTTGCGCACCTGTTCGATGGTACTGGCGCCGAGGCGCTCGTGCGCCAGCGTCATCAGGTGCGGCATATGGATTTCGCTGGACAGCAGGCGAACCTGCTGGCGCAGGTCGGGCGGAATCTGGCGCAGCGGCGTGTAAGTCGTTACCGCGGCATCGGCAGCGCCGGCGGCAACGGCGGCGATGGCGGCGCCGTGCGAACTGTACTCGACGACGCGGAAGTCGACATTCGGGCGCAAGCCCTGCTGGTGCAACCAGTCGACGCCGCCGATCGAGGAGATCGACAGTCGGCTCGACAAGGCCAGCGTCTTGCCGGCGAACTGCTTTGCCTGATGGATGGTCGAATCGTCACGGACGACGAAGACCGGCTGCAGGTCGGCGGCGTAGCGGAAGAGCAGCGTCATGCCGCGCTGCGAGGCCATGGCGCCGAAATGCGGACCGGTGATGGCGAGGTCGAAATCGCCGGCGAGCAGTTGATTGATGTGGGTGAAGTAGTCGGGCGAGGTGAGGACGATGACCTTGCGGCCGAGCTGGCGCTCCAGGTGTTCGGTCAGCGGCTGGTGGGTACGGATCAGCGCCAGCGGGCTGTTGAAAGGCATGATGCCGAGCTTGAGCGGGGCTTGCTGGGCGCCGGCGATCGGCAGCCAGCAAGCGAGGAAGAGCGCCACAACCATCCGCAGGATGCCGGAAGAACGAATCTGGGCAGGCATGACGAGGTTCCCTTCATTGACCGGACGCTGAAGACAAGCCCGATTTTCCTCCTGCGGGGAGCGCTCGGCAACCGCTATTCCCGGCTCAGTCCTGGGTTTGCGCCCAATGCCGACGGTAATATGCCGGTGCCATGCCGGTCCATTCGACGAAGGCGCGATAGAAGGCCGAGGTATCGGTATAGCCGAGATCGGCGGCGATCCGGGCGACCGGGTCGCGGGTCTTGACCAGGCGGGCCAGCGCCATGTCGCGACGCAGCGCGTCCTTGATGCCGCGGAAGCTTGAGCCTTCCTCCTCCAGCCGGCGGTGTACCGTGCGCGGCGAGAGGTGCAGGCGTGCCGCCACTTCGTCGAGACTCAGCGGGGCGGGCAAGGCGGCGCGCAGCAGGTCGCGGACGCGGGTCACCATCGCCCGGTCGCGCCGGTAGAGGCTCGTGATCTTGCCCGGCGCACCGTCGAGGAAGGCGGTCAGCGCCGCTTCGTCGCGGCGCAGCGGCAGTTCGAGCAGGTTGGCGTTGAAGCTGGCGAGCAGCACGCCCTTGCCGCCGGGCAGGGTCGGCGCGAAATGCGAATCTTCGGTGAAGATCAGCGCGTAGTCGGCGAAATGCACCGGTTTGCGGTACGGGAAGATAACGCTGTCGAGGCCGATGCCGCGCCCGGCAAGCCAGCACGACAGGCCGTGCAGCAGGCGCAGCAGCCATTCGAAGGCGAAGATGCGCCCGGGATCGTCGGGGTCGGCGGCGAGGTGGCGGGTTTCGGCAATCACCAGGTCGGCGCGTCCCTGGCTGCGCCGGACGCTGACCGCCAGGTCGGGCAGCACCAGGTGCAGGAAGCGGCTGGCGCGCTGCAGTGCCTCGGCCAGCGTCGGCGCCGTCAGGCAGCCGCGGCAGAGAAATTCGAAGCTGCCGACGCGCATCGGCTGGGCGAACAGCGCGAAGCCCTCGTCGTCGAGTTCGCGGTTGAGCAGGTTGTACAGCGCGGCGTAGCGTTCGACCGGAATCCGTCTGGCGGGGTCTGCAAGATCGACGCCGGCGGCGTGCAGCAGCGGCGCCGGATCGATGTTGCGGCGGGCAAGCCCGGCCAGCATCCCGGTGACAAATCCCATTGCAACAGTGGTTTGGCGTTTGGTTTCGCGTTGGTTCATGGTGCGGCGCAGCAATCGAGCTGCGCTCCGGCGGTAGACGGCGCCAGCATATCACCTTGGCGGAATTTGCATGATTGTCGTCAGGGCTGGCAATGGCGGGGCGCGCAAAGCGTCCTAAGATGAGCGCCTTCCCGTCAATTTCGCGAGGCCGATGTCATGACCGATCTTTCCGTCGCCAAGAAACTCGTTCCCTACAAGCCCAGGAACAAGGTCCGTTTCGTCACCGCCGCCTCGCTGTTCGACGGCCACGATGCGTCGATCAACATCATGCGCCGCATCCTGCAGGCGACCGGCGCCGAAGTGATCCATCTCGGCCATAACCGCTCCGTGCAGGAGATCGTCAATGCCGCACTGCAGGAAGATGCCCAGGGCATCTGCATCACCTCCTACCAGGGCGGCCACGTCGAATTCTTCAAGTACATGATCGACCTCCTGAAGGCCAACGGCGGCGAGAACATCAAGGTCTTCGGCGGCGGTGGCGGCGTCATCGTGCCGGCCGAGATCAAGGAATTGCATGCCTACGGCGTGACCCGCATCTACGCGCCGGAAGACGGCGTGCACATGGGGCTGCAGGGGATGATCAACGAAGTCGTCGAACAGTCCGACTACGACCTCGCCGGCGCAGGCATCCCGAAGGCCGACAAGGTGCTCGAAGGCCTGCGCGCCGGCGATCGCCGCCTGCTCGCCCGGGTCATTACCCTGCTCGAGAACGGCGCCGCGCCGACACTCAAGGAGCCGCTGCTCAAGGCCGCCGCCGCGACGTCGATCCCGGTGCTCGGCATCACCGGCACCGGCGGCGCCGGCAAGTCGTCGCTGACCGACGAACTGGTCCGCCGCTTCCGCCTGGACCAGGAAGACAGCGTCAAGATCGGCCTGATCTCGATCGATCCGTCGCGCAAACGTACCGGCGGCGCGCTGCTCGGCGACCGTATCCGGATGAACGCGATCGAGCATCCGAACATCTTCATGCGCTCGCTGGCCACCCGCGACACCGGCTCGGAAATCTCCGCCGCGCTGCCGGAAGTGATCGCCGCCTGCAAGCTCGCCGGCTTCGACCTGGTCATCGTCGAAACCTCGGGTATCGGCCAGGGCGATGCCGCCATCGTGCCCTTCGTCGATGTCTCGATGTACGTGATGACGCCGGAGTTCGGCGCCGCCTCGCAACTGGAGAAGATCGACATGCTCGACTTCGCCGATTTCGTGGCGATCAACAAGTTCGACCGCAAGGGCGCCGAGGACGCGCTGCGCGACGTGCGCAAGCAGTACCAGCGCAACCGCGAGTTGTTCACGACGCCGACCGAAAACATGCCGGTGTTCGGCACCATGGCCGCCCGTTTCAACGACGACGGCGTCACCGCGCTCTACCAGGCGCTGGTGCCGGCGTTGAGCGAAAAGGGGCTGCAACTGAAGTCCGGCAAGCTGCCGCTGGTCACCGTCCGCCAGTCGTCGGCCAGCCGCGCCATCGTGCCGACTGCCCGCATCCGCTACCTGGCCGAGATCGCCGACACGGTGCGCGGTTACCACAAGCACGTCGACGAGCAGGTGAAGATCGCCCGCGAGCGCCAGTCGCTGCGCATTGCCAAGAACGTGTTCGCCGCTTGCGAGAAGTCGGTGGGTGACTTCGACGAAATGCAGGCGTTCAAGGACAGCCAGCAGGACGGCAAGGCGAAGAAGCTGCTCGACATGTGGCCGCAGACCGTCGAGGCCTATTCCGGCGACGAATACGTCGTGAAGATCCGCGACAAGGAAATCCGTACCCAGCTGACTTCGGAGTCGCTGTCCGGCACCAAGATTCGCAAGGTGATCCTGCCCAAGTACACCGACGACGGTGAAATCCTGCGCTTCCTGATGAAGGAAAACGTGCCGGGTTCCTTCCCCTACACCGCCGGCGTCTTCGCTTTCAAGCGCGAGGGTGAAGACCCGACCCGGATGTTCGCTGGCGAAGGCGACGCCTTCCGCACCAACCGCCGCTTCAAGCGCGTCTCCGAAGGCATGCCGGCGCACCGCCTGTCCACCGCCTTCGACTCGGTGACGCTGTACGGTTGCGACCCCGACGAGCGGCCGGACATCTACGGCAAGATCGGCAACTCCGGTGTGTCGATTGCCACGCTCGACGACATGAAGGTGCTCTACGACGGTTTCGACCTGGTCTGCCCGACGACCTCGGTGTCGATGACGATCAACGGCCCGGCGCCGATCATCCTGGCCTGCTTCTTCAACACCGCGATCGACCAGCAGATCGCCAAGTTCGAAAAGGACAACGGCCGCCAGCCGACCGAGGACGAAGCCGAGAAGATCCGCGAGTGGGTGCTCAAGTCGGTGCGCGGCACCGTCCAGGCCGACATCCTGAAGGAAGACCAAGGCCAGAACACCTGCATCTTCTCGACCGAATTCGCGTTGAAGATGATGGGCGACATCCAGGAATTTTTCGTCCATAACCAGGTGCAGAATTTCTACTCGGTGTCGATTTCCGGCTACCACATCGCCGAAGCCGGCGCCAACCCGATCAGCCAGCTCGCCTTCACGCTGTCCAACGGCTTCACCTACGTCGAGTCCTATCTGGCGCGCGGCATGAAGATCGATGACTTCGCGCCCAACCTGTCCTTTTTCTTCTCCAACGGCATGGACCCGGAATACTCGGTCATCGGCCGCGTCGCCCGCCGCATCTGGGCGGTCGCCATGAAGAACAAGTACGGCGCCAACGAGCGCAGCCAGAAGCTCAAGTACCACATCCAGACCTCCGGCCGCTCGCTGCACGCGCAGGAAATGGACTTCAACGACATCCGCACCACGCTGCAGGCGCTGATCGCCATCTACGACAACTGCAACTCGCTGCACACCAACGCCTACGACGAAGCGATCACGACGCCGACCGAGGAGTCCGTGCGGCGCGCCATGGCCATCCAGTTGATCATCAACCGCGAGTGGGGTGTGGCGAAGAACGAGAACCCGAACCAGGGGGCCTTCGTCATCGACGAACTGACCGACCTCGTGGAAGAGGCCGTGCTCAAGGAATTCGAAGCCATCGCCTCGCGCGGCGGCGTGCTCGGCGCCATGGAAACCGGCTACCAGCGCGGCAAGATCCAGGAAGAGTCGATGTACTACGAGCACAAGAAGCACGACGGTTCCTACCCGATCATCGGCGTCAATACCTTCCTCAACCCGAAGGGCATGGCGCAGCAGGAAATCGAACTCGCCCGCTCGACCGACGAGGAAAAGCAGTCGCAGATCCAGCGCCTGCGCGACTTCCACGCCCGCAACGCGGCGACCGCGCCGGCCATGCTGGACAAGCTCAAGCAGACGGTGATCGAGGACGGCAACGTCTTCGCCGTGCTGGTCGATGCGGTCAAGTGCTGCTCGCTGGGTCAGATCAGCTCGGCGCTCTACGAAGTCGGTGGGCAGTACCGCAGAAGCATGTAAGCAAGGCCCCGAAAGGGGAACAGCAGTCCGGACCCGAACAGGGCGGAGGAGCAATAACACGGCGAGGCGATGTACCTCGCCGTTTCAATTCTGTCGTGCGCTGTCAGGCCGTTCGCCTCAGCCCGGCGAGTACAGGCCGACCGTATTGCCTTCGCTGTCGGCGAACAGCGCGATATGGCCGACGTTGTTGCCGAGGTCGGTTTTCGCCATGATGAGCTTGGCGCCCGCCGCAACCGCACGCGCGAGCGGTACGGCGAGGTCGTCGCCGCCGTGGAGATAGACCAGCGTGCCGTTGTCGCGCGGCTGCAACTGCGGCATCGCCACCAGCGCGCCGCCGGGCGCCGGGCATTCGTGGGGGAAGATGGCCATCTCGCCGCCGCCGCAATTCTCGCGACGCAGGGTGATGGCGAAGACGTTTTCGTAGAAGGCGATGGCGCGTTCCAGATCGGTCGTGGGGATTTCGAACCAGGCGATGGGGGTTTGCATGAGGTTTTCTCCGCTGAAATGCAGCGACGGGCTGTCGTTGCTGGCCGCCATTCTCGAACCGGGCTCCTGACAACAGGGTGTCAGGAGGCTTGGCCTGGCCGGGAAAAAGCGCGTGCTATCCTGAAATTTCCCCGTTCCGGACTAGTCCCATGCGCCCCGCCGACCGCCTCTTCCAGATCATCTTGCTGTTGCGCCACGGCCGCGTCGTCACCGCTGCCGCCCTGGCCCAGGCGCTGGAAGTGTCCGAGCGCACGATCTATCGCGACATTGCCGACCTGGTGAAGAGCGGCGCCCCGATCGACGGCGAAGCCGGCGTCGGCTACCGCCTGCGCCGGGGTTACCAGGTGCCGCCGCTGATGTTTACCGGCGACGAACTGGAGGCACTGGCGATTGGCGCCAAGCTGGTCCGCGCCTGGGGCGACAGCGCGCTGGGCAAGGCGGCGGAACAGGCGCTGGCGCGTATCGACGCGGTCTTGCCGCGTCATCTGGAAGAAAAGCTGGAGGCCAGCAGCCGTCGTTTTCTTGCTCTCGATTGCCTGTTGCCGGCGGCGTTGCGCGAACCGATGGCGGTCTTGCGCAGCGGTATGGAAACCGGCCGCAAAGTCCGCGTCGCCTACCGGCGCGGCGACGGCGAAACCTCCGCACGCACGCTCTGGCCGCTCGGCCTCGTCTTCTGGGGCCACTGCTGGACCCTCGGCGCCTGGTGCGAACTGCGCGACAGCTTCCGCACCTTCCGCGTCGACCGGATCGGCGCCGCCGAACTGCTCGAAGAAAGCTTCGACGATCGTTACGGGCACCTGTGGGAGACGTACCTGCAGAACGCCAGGGACGAGGCGAAGTAGCGCCCCGGCAAGGCGGGCGCTGTCCTTCCGGGTTGCATGCTGGCGCCGCTGAAGGCGCCTTGCCGAAGCCATACGCCAAAGTATCGTCACGTCATGGACGGGGGTGCGCCACTCACGGTAGCATTATCCCGATTTCATGCGTGGGGGCGGTTAATGATAGTTGGCATTGATCTGGGTACGACCAACAGCCTAATCGCGGTCTGGGAAGGAAACGGGCCGCGCCTGATAAAGAACAGTCTCGGCGAGGTGCTGACGCCGTCCTGCGTCAGCCTCGACGAGGACGGGACGATCCTGGTCGGTCGTGCCGCCCGCGAGCGCCTGCAGACCCACCCGGAACTGACGGCGAGCGCCTTCAAGCGCCACATGGGCAGCAACAAGCAGATTCGGCTTGGCAAGCGCGATTTCCGGGCGGAGGAGTTGTCGGCGCTGGTCCTGCGCTCGCTGCGCGAGGACGCCGAGGCCGATCTCGGCCAGCCAGTCAGCGAGGCGATCATCACCGTGCCCGCCTATTTTTCCGACGCCCAGCGCAAGGCGACCCGTGTCGCCGGCGAACTGGCGGGCCTGCGTGTCGAGCGCCTGCTCAACGAGCCGACCGGCGCCGCCCTGGCCTACGGCATCCACAACCGGGACGGCGAGTCGCGTTTCCTGGTATTCGATCTCGGCGGCGGCACCTTCGACGTCTCCGTGCTCGACCTCTTCGAGGGCGTCATGGAGGTGCGCGCTTCGGCTGGCGACAACTGGCTGGGGGGCGAGGATTTCGTCACCTGCCTGGTCGATCATTTCTTCGAACACAACCGGCTACCCGCCAAGTTGAAGCAGAACCGGGAGTTCATGCAGCGCCTGGCGGCCCAGGTCGAGATCGCCAAGCGCAAGCTGAGCGAGTCCGCGCAGGCGATGGTGCGTGTGCATCATGACGGACAGGAACATGCACTGGCGCTCGACGAGCCCCTGCTCGAAAGGCTTTGCGCCCCCTTGCTCGGCCGCCTGCGGACGCCGGTGGAAAGGGCTTTGCGCGACGCCAACCTGCGCAGCAACGAACTCGACAACATCGTCCTCGCCGGCGGGGCGACGCGCATGCCGGTGGTGCGCCGCCTGGTCGCCCGCATGTTCGGGCGCTTTCCCGCCAGCGAGATCAATCCGGACGAGGTCGTCGCGCTGGGGGCGGCCGTTCAGGCCGGCTTGAAGATGAAGGACGCCGCCCTCAGCGAAGTCGTGATGACCGACGTGACGCCGTATTCGCTGGGTATCGCGCTGTCGATCCAGATCGGCGAAAACCAGTTCTCGGACGGGCACTTCGATCCGGTGATCGAGCGGAACTGCGCGGTTCCGATCAGCCGGGTGAAGCAGTATTTCCCCGCCCGCGAAGGACAGCACCTGCTGAACCTGGAGGTTTTTCAGGGCGAGGCGCGGATGGTCAAGGACAACATCCATCTGGGAACGCTGCGGATTCCCTTGCCCGCCGGCAAGCTGGACGAATGCGGTATCGACGTCCGCTTTACCTACGACGTCAACGGCTTGCTGCAGGTCGAGGCGACCGTCCTGAAAACCGGTGAGCGTTTCTCCCTGATCATCGAGGGCAATCCGGGCTTGCTGAGCGAGGAGGAAATCGCCGATCGCCTGAGCGCGCTGGCCGAGTTGAAGATACACCCGCGCGACCGCCTCGAGCACCGGACGCTGCTGGCGCGGGCGGAACGCCTCTACCAGCAGTTGCGCGGCGAACAGCGCGAGTGGTTCGCGATGCAGATCCTGAAATTCGAAAAGATCCTGGCCGCGCAGGACGGTCGCTCGATTGCGGCGAACCGGAAGAGCTTCGAGGAGCTTCTCGACGCCGTCGAACGCGATACCTTCATCAATCCGCCGGCCAACCAGCCCTGAATGTCGGGACCGAAACCATGACGCAACTGGCTTTCCTCGACTACCTGGGGGTCGACGATTCCGCCGACGAGCGCGCCATACGTCGGGCTTATGCGCGCCAACTCAAACAGATCGATCAGGAGAAGGATGCCGCCGCTTTCCAGGCCTTGCGCGAGGCTTACGAGGTGGCCTTGCAATGGAGTCGCTGGCAGCAGCAACAGAACGCGGCGCCGCCTGCCGAGCAGCTTGATCCCGCGCCGGCAGCGGTGCCCGACGCCGAGTCTCCGCCGCCGCCCCCGTTGTCCGAAACGGCGCTGGAGACGATGCCACAGACGCTTCCGCCGGCCGACTTGGCCGCCGTTCCACCGGAGGTCGAAGCGCGGGCGGTGTTTGAGGAGTTGATGGCGGAACTCGCCGCAATGTCCAGCGCGAGCGGCTGGTCGTCGGACAAGGTGCACCGGGAGAAGCTGCTGCGCTGCCTCGACGATCCACGTCTCCTGTCGATTGCCGCCCGCGATATCTTCGAGTGGTTCGTCGCCGAGATCCTGGCAGCCGGCTGGCGGCCCGGCCACGAGGCGCTGCTGGTCGCCGCCTCGCGAGTCTTCTGCTGGCAGGACGACCCGCGGCGTCTGACGCGTTTCGGCTGGGTGGGCAATGCCCTGAACCGCGCCATCACCGAGCGGGCGGTGTTCGACCAGCAAGCCGAGAGCGAGCGCAAGCTCCAGCGCGATCTGATCGCACGCCTGCGCGACCCGGCGCCACCCAGCGATGGCGAATTGATCGCCAAGATGCCGCAATTGGAATGGTTGATTGCCCGATTCCCCGTCTGGTTGCCGATGATCGCCAGCATGGAGAACCTGCAGCGTTGGCGGGAACGGGATAAACAGGTGCCGGCGTGGAAACGCCGTTTCTCGTTCCAGCGCAAGAAAGTGGTCAGGGAAACCAGCACTTTTGCCTATGCTTCCGCCGGGCAGGGGATCAACTGGCGCTGGAGTACTGTTTTCCTGGTGCTTGTCATGGTGCGCATGCTCTCCGCCATGGTGGCCGATAACTCGTCGCCGCCACCGGTTTCGACATCGGCCATGTCCAGCGTTCTGCAGCAACAGACGAACGGCATCGGGGGCGGCTACCGGGCCTATGCGCCGGGCGCGACGTCTCTTCCCGCGGTCGCCGGCAAATTCACGGCGAGCGATCCGCTGATACCGGAACGCAGCGAACAGCCTCCCGGCAAGGCGCAGCTGAAGGTGTTGGTGACGGGCAAGCCGAACCGGGAGAAATGTACCGAAATCGGCCGTTTGACGAAGGTCTTCATGGTCGGTACGCCACTGGCGCAAATCCGTTTCCCTCCCGCCTTCGAGCGACAAGTGATCAATTGCGTCAACGCCGGCCTGTGGCCTTATCCCTTGCAAGGAGATGCTGCCATCCAGGAGGCGACGAGTCACGAACTGGCCAGAAATCTGGCTGCCATCGAGGCCATCTCGCGCGAACCGTCGCCTTCCCTGAAAAGCCTCCAGCCGAAAGCCCCGCTGCCCGATGCGCCGGTTTCCGGCGTGCCGACGTCGCCTTCCGGCGGGTCGGGGGTGAACGGCAGACCCGTCAGCGCTCAGGATTTCAAACCGATCGAGCCTTTCTGGTCGGTGGATTCCTCGCCTGGCAAATACATGCTGAATCCCAAGGACGTGCAACTCAAAGCCAGGGAGTGAACCGGCCTCCGGCCTGTCGCGGACATTGATGCCGCCGCCCGTTCTGTCGTCCCTTCTCTCGTCCTTTATTGGCAGACCGTTTGCAGCCCGTGGCGTTTGCTGTCGGCAGCGCGGCAGATTTCGACACGCTCCCTGAGTACGACGTCGCGCACGCTGCCATCGGTGTATTCGCAGCGAATGGTGATGAACTGGTCATGGTCGTAAAAGTAACCCAGGCTGTAGTTGCCCGAGTCGTCGTCAGGTGCGAGATAGACGAGATTCTTGGGGTCGCCGACGCAGATGTAGATCAGCCGCACCTTGCCGGTGGCCGGGCAGACCTTGAACGGGGCGGCAAAGGCGGCGCTGCTGGCGAGCAGGAGCAGTGGCAGCAGGAATCGACGCAGGCGGGGCAGTGACATGGTGGTTTTCCGTAGGCAGGGCGGGATACAGGGCGTGTTGATCGTCTTCGGTGCGAGGCAGTGGAATTTATAGCTCCCGCCTGTTTGATGACAAGGGAATTGTGCGGAATTTATTGTTCCGGGGCCGTGAGCGTCTGTTCACGCAGCGCCGGAAAGTCACCCGTCGCCGGCATGGCTTCCTCCCGGCATGGCGCGGCACGATGCGCAGCATGCCGCCGGCGATCGCGACGATCTTCCCGACGTTGGCGCAGCAGCAGTTTCCCCTGGCGGAAGATCGAAATTCGAGGAGAGGTACGATGAAGAACAAGGGCATGTTGCACGGGGTGGCGGCTTTGGGTCTGTCGCTGGGGGTGGTGGCGGCGTTTGCCGGCGAGGTGAATGTGCAGGTCTTGAGCGCGGTGGTGAAAGACCAGCGCCTGCCCGGTGCCACCGTCATCGTGCAGAAGAACGGCGCCAGGAGCGTCACCGCGACGAGCGATGCGCAGGGGATGGCGGTGGTCGGTACCGAATTCGCCGATAACGCGGACAGCCTGGTCATCATCAAGAAGCCGGGGTATTCCAACCTGGTCGCCAAGTGTCCGTGCGCCGGGATGACCTACGCCCTGAGCCCGGTGATGACCAGTCTCGACGGTTTGCGCATTGTCCTCAACTGGGGCGATAAACCCGCCGACCTCGATTCGCACATCGTTTTTCCCGGCAATCACATTTATTGGGAGCAGAAGCTCGGCGCCGAGGGCAATCTGGATGTCGATGACGTCAATGGCTTCGGGCCGGAGACCATCACCATCAACCGGAAGCACGCTGGCGAATCGTATGTTTACGCCGTTCACGATTACAGCAACATGCTTCGCCCGACAGCGAACGGTCTGGCCAGGAGCCAGGCCAAGGTACTGGTCTATATCGGGCAATCGCTGGTCCGTAGCTACTATGTGCCCAATCAACCGGGCAACCTGTGGACGGTGTTCCGGATCACCGCCGCTGGCGAGTTCCAGGATATCAACACCATGCGCGGCATCTTGCTGAACCCGTCTGCGGTGCTCGACAGCGTGGATAATTACCTGAGCGCTTCGACCCCGGTGGCGGCGGTCCAGGTGAGCGCCGCCAATGCCGACAATGCGAGGGCGCTCAACAAGGCGGGCGAGCAGGCGTATCACGCGGGCGATCTGGCGCAGGCCATCGATCTTTACCGGCAGGCGATCGACATCGATTCGAACTTCGGCCAGGCCTACGGCAATCTGGGACTGGCGCATGCCAAGGCCGGGCATACCGCCGAAGCGATCTGGGCCAACCGCAAGGCGATCGCCCTGGCCAGCGGGCCGACGGCCGCCACGGTACGGGCCGGCGCCTATTACAACATCGCCCGCATCTACGAGGCGGCCGGCCAGTACGCCGACGCCCTGCAGCAGTATCAGGCGGCGCGCCGGGAGAAGGCCAGCCCGGTGTACGACAAGGCGATCGATCGTGTCGGCAGATTGCTGAAGTGAAACCGCGGGCCGGCGGCAGCCGGCCCTTTCCGAAGTTGCTGTGAAGGAAATCGACCATGAAACGTGAACTCGCGATCGGCCTGCTGTTCTGCCTGTCCATCCTGCCGGCGCAGGCGGCCGGTCCGGCCTCGATTGCCCGCGCCGAGCGGGCGCTGTGGCCGGACGGGGTGGCCACGGTGGCCGACTACAACCGTGCTTCGCGCGCCGAGGCGCTGGTCTTCGTCAACGCCCTGAACGAGTTGGCCGATCGGGATGATGCAACACTGAAGACGTCGTTGGGCATCAAGTCGGTCGATCGGGGATCGGTCGAGCGCCTGCGTGAGCGCGTGCTGCGCCGCCTGTTGGAGAATTACCGGATCGCCCGCCAGAGTTGCGTGCCCGAAGAGGTTTTCTGTGCCCCGGTGGACAGCCCTGCCGCCCTGGTCGAGCTAGGCGGGCAACTGGCGGAGCAACTGCCCGCCCGCTACCGTCCCTGGTTTGGCGGCGCCGATGCCTTTCATCGCCGCTACGCCGCCGAGCTGCTGCGGCTGGCCGCACTCTTTCCCAAGGTGTCGAGCGAGATCGACAGCTTCGGCGCCCATGAGCGGAACGGACAGGAACTGGCCGATGGCCATTTCCTATGGACCTTCGACGACGGTCCGACCGCCGCCGGCGGAACGACCGACGCGCTGTTGCCGGTGCTGGCGCAAGAGGGCATGCACGGCATGTTCTTCGTCCTGGGCGAGCGTTTGCAGAAACGTCTGCAGAAAGATGGCGCGCCCGCCGTGCAGACCTTGTACGACGGCCAGTGCGTGGCCTTGCACGGCTGGTCGCACGAGAGCCACCAGAAATCGCCGCGCTGGCAGGCGTCGATCCTGGACACGCAAAAACTCATCCAGGACGCGCTGGGGGCGGCCTATCGCCCCCATTTTCGGCCGCCCTACGGCCAGCGCCGCGCCGACAGTGGCGCCTTCTTCGTCGAAAACAGGCTTTCCGTGGCGCTCTGGAACATCGATTCGCTGGACTGGAACGGCGGCCTCGATGCGCGTCAGGCCGGCGAACGTGTGCTCACCCTGATGCTGCTCTGGCGGCGCGGCGTGATCCTCTTCCACGACAGCCACGACAAGGCAGCCACGGCTATTCCCTGGGTCGTCGCACAGACGCGGGGGGCTGGCCTAACCTGGGAGGATTGCCGGCGCTATTGAAGCCGCCGGGGCGGCGACGATTGCCAGACGGTGGCTGGCGTGTCAGCATCTTGCCGATGACATTTGCGTGAATGCCGGGCCGCCGGCGTAACCGCCTTTTCCCGCGCCAGACTTCCCCGATGAAAAAACCCCTGAAAATCGCCCTCGCCGTTGTCGCGATCCTGCTTTTGCTGCCGGTCGCCGGACTGACGGCGCTGATCGTTGCCAACCTGCAGGACGAGCCGCTCGATCCAGCGCTGAGCACGCTGCTGGCCGCCGAGCCGCCACAGGTGGCGGTGGCGGAGAACGGCTATTTTGCGTGGATCGGCGTCTTGGGGCCGGAGCGGGAAGCGCCGCATGCCTGGGGCTATCGCTGGTTCCAGGAGGCCTTGCGCGCTGATCGGGCGCCCTTCGGCGAGGCGCAGACGCTGGCGATCGACGCTGAAGTGCGCAAGGACGGCCTGCGGCTCGAGGACTTCGGCTGCCGCGAGATCGACTCCTGCCTGGCGGTGGTCGCCAAATGGCCGGCCGACGCTCGAACCGTGCTCGACAAGGGGAGCGTCACCTTGGCGCGTGGCGATCTCGCGCTCGCCATGCCGGCCTACCAGGAGCCCTGGCGGCCGGATTTCTCCTATACCTCGCCGACTCCGCGCACGCCGCAGCACTACCGGCTGCTTGCCGCAACCCGCTTTGCCCTTGCCGTCAGCGAAGGGCGCCACGACGCGGCGCTCGATCTGCTGGCGCAGGCGATGGCCTTCCACCGCCGGCAGGCGCAGGGGGCGACGACGCTGATCGAGAAGCTGCTGGCGCTGGCGAATCTGCAGACCGATTTGCAGTTGCTGAACCAGTACATGCTGCACGCGCCGGCGGCGGCAAGGCAGCGGCAGACGCGCCTCGCCGAATTGCTGGCGCCGCTGCCCGCCGACGTGACGAGCATGCAGCGGGCGCTCCTGACCGAACTGCGCGGTGGCGTAGGCATCTTCCTGAAGCTGGGCGAGAACAAGCTGTTCGCGGCCGCCAGCAGTGAAAACGCCTTGCCGCGCTGGCTGGCCAGTTCGCTCGGGCAGCGTCTCTACCTGCCCAAGGCGAGCGCCAACGAGCATTTCCGGCTGAACCGGAACTGGCTCGCCGTCGACGCGCTGACGGGCGAGGACTACCGGCGAGCGCTGACCGAGGTCCGCCGCGATCTGGAAAGCGCCGCCGGCGACAGCTACGCGCTGCGCAATCCGGTTGGCCACATCCTGGTCCACGTCGCGATGGCCGACTACGGGAACTTCTTCCTGCGCCGCGACGACTTGCTCGCCCTGCAGGCGATGCTTGCCCTCCAGCTTGAACTGCTGCGCAGCCAGCCCAACGATGATGCGGCGATCGCCCGCGCCGCCGCCGGCCTGCGCCATCCTTACACCGGCGCGGCGCCCGTCTGGGACAAGAATACCCGCCGCCTGAGTTACGCCGCGTTGGCCGAAAGGCGCGGCAGGCAAGCTTTGGCGATCCGGCTGTGAGGCGGCAGCAAGGGCGTTCCGGGGCAAGGTTTCCCGGCGGCCGGCTTTCGGTTAAGGTGTGTCGGTCATGAAGACCGGGAGAAAATGCGATGCGTATCCTTGATTGGGGAAAATGCCTGGCTGCCGTCGTGGCCTTGTCCGGGTTCTGGCAACTGGCGCAGGCGGGTAGCGGCGACGCCGCGCTCTTCGAAAGCTGCGTCGATGCCCGCGGCCGGCTGCTCAAGGCGGTCAGCGACCCGCAACTGCCGGTGCTGGTGCGCGCCACGGGCGCTGCGGGCGATACCAGCCTGCGTTACAACCCCGACCTGTTGCCCAGGCTGAGTCAGGGGGCGCGTTTCTTCCTCTACGCGCAGGAGTGCGCCCGCGTCGGTTTGACTGACACCGGGGCCGCTCTGGCAGCGGAACGCGCCAGGCGAGCCGACTGCAAGGCGGTGGATGCGCTGCTTGCCAGCGGCGCGGTGACGCGCAGGGAGTTGCCTGCCGTGCAGGCCGAGCTTTCCTTCACGCCCGAGGAATGGTCGCTGCTCTCTGGGCCGCCGCGCGATTTCGATCTCGGCCGCTGCCAGTCGCGGCGCGGCAACGTGCTGGCCATCCCGCGCGCCGCGCCGACGGCGCAGCAGGCAGGCTGGAACGACTGCGTGCGGGCTTGCGGCGATCGGCTGTGGGCCTGCCAGAAACGCGGCTGCGCCGGCGCCGATTGCCCGTCCTGCCAGGGCACCTACGAAAGCTGCCAGGCGGCGTGCGCCGGCGGGCCGGGGAAATAGCGGCGGCTCAACCGGCCGCCCCGAGGTAGCGGCCGATTTCCACGCCGATGACGATCATCCAGGTCAGGATGGCGATGCCGACCGCGGCCGCGGCGATGTCCTTGATCACCTTGATCTTCTCGTTGTGTCTTTCCTCGACGAAGTCGCAGAGGGCTTCGATCACGCTGTTGACGATTTCGGCAACCAGCACGAAGGCGGTCACCACCAGGATCAGCAGGAAATCGAGCCAGGCGCGCAAGGCGAAGGCGCCGGCCAGGACGACGACCGACAGCGCCAGCTTGTAGGCTACCGACCAGTCGTAGAGCACCGCGTAGCGCAGGCCGGAAACGACGGTGGCGATCTTGCGCAGCGGGTGATAGCCGGGTTCGCCGACGCCTAGGAATTTGTGTCGCATCGTCCGCTCCATCGCCAGAAAGCTAGCCGGTAGCACAGGCTGCTCCACAGGAAGCCGAGGACGATCCCGGCCAGGATGTCGCTCAGGAAATGCACCTGCAGGTAGGTCCGCGAGACGGCGACCAAGCCGACCAGCGCTATCCCGATCGCCAGCGGCCCAGCCTGCTGCGCCCGCTCCCGCCACAGTAGCCAGGCGGCGACGCAGGCCGTGACCTGCATCGCATGGGCGCTCGGGAAGCTGGTATCGGCTGGCATGGCAATCAAGGCGGGGTAGAGGTCGGGGCGCTCGCGATCAATCAGCCATTTCAGCACCTGCGCCAGACCGGCCGCGCCGAGCACGGCGAGCGGCAGGAAGGCGCGCTGCCGCCAGTCGCCCGGGCCCCGCCAGCCGAGGCCGGCCGCCAGCGGCAGCAGCACGGCCAGCGAACCGAGCCAGGTGACGCCGCTCATGACGACGGTCAGCAGCGGGTGCTGCCAGGCATGCATCAGCGAGAGCCAGGCGTTGTCCATCGTTCGAGGTCAGGGATGCTGCGCCGCAAGCTTGGGTGGCACCAGGCCAGCGTTGATGATCGACTCTTGGACTGTCCCATACAGCGCTTGGGCGCTTGCGCTGGAGAACGCCCAGTACTGATCGCCATAAGAGAAGTGCCACCATTCTCTGGGGTAGTTGACGAATCCTTCCGCAAGCAATGTCTCCACCAGGAGCCGTCGATTGTTCGCTGCCGCGTCCGTGATTTCATCGAACTGCGTCGCGCACAGGTCGGGCGGAACAACATTCCAGTCGCTCAGTTTCATACCAAAGTCCAGAGGCAGGCCGTTCTTATCGACTATTTCGATGTCGACCGCGCCGCCAGTACTGTGTGGCGGAACAATCCGGACCCCCTCGAAGGTGCGTAATGGCGAGGCGAGTTTTGCTGCTTGGGCGTAACACCAAGCGGTATCCCGGGAGGGATTTTCTTTTTTCATTCTTTGCAGTTGCCCGTCAAAGAGCATTTGTTGAATCCCGGGATTCCTGTAGCCCTCATATAAACGCAGCTGCAGGCCATCAGGAAGTCTCCGCTGGGCCTTCTCTAGCCTGGCCACGACGCCTTCGCGCAATAGTCGGTAGAACGGCGCCGTCTCCGGACACTCGGGCGGTGGGCCATAGGTGATGAGGCCACTGCCTGCCGCATCAACGAGAGGCTCGCCGCAGTCCGCAATAGGCATTCCCCGTACTCGGGGGTCCGACATCTCGACCAGTTCACTGCTTGCCAAGCGAGTTCTCCCTGCATTGATGAGCCTTGCCATGGTGACAGATTACTCCCGCTCACCCCTCGCGCTCGCAGCCTGGCGGGCGATCAGCTTCTCCTTGTGCAGCGAGAGGGCGATCGAGGTGCCGATGAAGGTGGCGACGACGGCCAGCGAGAAGCCGATCGGGATCTTGTAGAGGTCGATCAGCAGCATCTTGACGCCGATGAAGACGAGCACCGCCGCCAGCCCGTACTTGAGCAGCGAGAAGCGGCTGGCCATGTCGGCAAGCAGGAAGTACATGGCGCGCAGGCCGAGGATGGCGAAGATGTTCGAGGTCAGGACGATGAAGGGGTCGCCGGTGATGGCGAAGATGGCCGGGATCGAATCGACGGCGAAGATGAGGTCGGAAATCTCCACCAGCACCAGCGCCAGGAACAAGGGCGTGGCGTAGCGGATGCCGTCCTGGCGGACGAAGAAGCGTTCGCCGTGCAGGCCGTCGGTGATCTTCATGTGGCCGCGCAGCCACTTGAGCAGCGGGTTGTTGGCGAGGTCCGGCTGTTCGTTGGCGAACCACCACATCTTGATGCCGGTGATCAGCAGGAAAGCGCCGAACAGGTAGAGAATCCAGTGGAACTGGGCGATCAGCCAGGCGCCGGCGAAGATCATCCCGGTACGCATGACGATGGCGCCGAGCACGCCGTAGATCAGCACCCGCTTCTGCAGTTCGAGCGGGATGCCGAAGAAGGAGAAGAGCATCAGCCAGATGAAGACGTTATCGACGGCCAGCGATTTCTCGATCAGGTAACCGGTGATGAACTCCAGCGTTTTCTGGTTGGCCAGCTCGCGGCCGTCGGCGCCGTCGAGATACCACCACAGGCCGGCGGCGAACAGGAAGGACACGGAAACCCACACCACCGACCAGGTGGCGGCCTCGCGCATGCTGACGCGGTGCTGCTTGCCGCCGCCGACCAGAAACAGGTCGATGGCCAGCATCACCAGCACGATGCTGCCGAAAGCCGTCCATAACCAGACATTGCCGATGGTTTCCATGATCCCTCCCGTTCTTCGGATTTAACTCGTTTAGCTGATGTGGATGGCGTTGCGCGTAGTGCTGCCGGCCAGACCGTTACCCCAGGCGTCGAGCGCGCCGAGGAACAGGCGTTCCTCGCCCCGCGCCAGGTGGGCGTCGCTGCTGATCACCGAGATGATCAGGCGGAGCACGGTTTGCCGCGCCTGTACCTCGGTCACTTCGGCGAACAGGCCGGCCAGCAGGTCGGGGGCGACACGCCAGTCGGCGGCGCCGTCGGCCAGCCGCGAGACATCGGCGCAGAACTCGTGCAGGACCTGGACGAAGCCTTCGCGGCTGATGCCCAGTGCGCTGAAGCAGGCCCGCCGGTTGAGCACCTCCAGCTCGCATTCATCGAGCCGGCCGTCGGCAAGCAGGGCGAGGACGACCAGGCGTGCCTTCGCCTGCGCACTGTTGACCGGATAGACGCGCAGCGGGTGGCGGGGTTCGCTGGGCTGGGGGAACATGGCTCGGGCTTGCATCGTCATCATCATCGTTTCCTTTCGTTCGAACGGCAGCGTCGTTTTGTGCGGGACAGCGAAACCTCCCTGCCTCTGGGCGCGGGCAAAAGCCAGCACCGGGGCTAGCCCCTCGCGGCGGGCGACTTCCTCGACCTGGCCGAGTGGGGCATCGCAAAAGGCAGTGCAATCTTCGACGGTGATCATGGGGGGCTCCTTTGGCTATTGGCGGCGGGAAGTCCGCGGCACATGGGCGCAATTTACGGCTTCATGGATTTCCAATGAATGGATAATATTGGTGTTCTAACTTCCGTTTTGTGGAAACGTATGAAGCCCGACGATCTCAATTTCCGTCATCTGCTCTACTTCTGGGCAGTCGCCAAGGAAGGCAGCATCACCCGCGCCGCCGAGCGTCTCGGCCTGTCGGTGCAGGCGATCAGCACCCAGCTCGGCCAGCTCGAACGCCAGCTCGGTCAGGCCCTGCTGGCGCCGCGCGGCCGTTCGCTGACCCTGACCGAGGCGGGGCGGACCGCGCTCGCCCATGCCGACCAGATCTTCCAGCTCGGCGACCGCCTGCGCGACGCGCTGGCCGAGCCGTCGGCCGGCCGCATCCGCCTCGCCGTCGGCATCACCGACGCGGTCCCCAAGCTGATCGCCTTCCGCGTGCTCGAAGGCGTCCTGCGCGCGCATCCGCAACTGCGCCTGGAATGCAGCGAAGGCGAGTTCGACCACCTGCTCGGCGAACTTGCGGTCAATCGGCTCGACCTCGTGCTCGCCGACCGCTCGGCGCCGCAGCGCGCCAACCTGCGCCTGCAGTCGAAATTGCTCGGCAACCTGGCGATTGCCCTTTACGCGGCGCCGCAGTTGCATGACCGGTACGCCAGCGGCTTCCCGGCCGCCATGCCGGGCGTGCCGCTGCTCCTGCCGGTGCGCGGCGACCCGCTGCGCGCCGGCATCGATGCCTGGCTGGAAGCCCACGACATCGTCCCGCAGGTGATCGGCGAGTTTTCCGACAGCGCCTTGCTCAAGACCTTCGGGCGCGCCGGCCTCGGCGTCTTTCCGGCGCCGCTCGCCCTGCGGGAAGACATCCGCGTCCAGTTCGGCGCCCTACCCATCGGCGAACTGCCGGGCGTCAGCGAAAGCTGGTACGCCATCGCCACCCAACGCCGTCTGCAGCATCCCGCCGTGGACACGCTGTTCGAGGCGGGGGGCGGATTCATCGCTGGCGGTGCGGGCTGAATCGCCCGCGCTCAGCGGCGATGAATTTCTCGGGCAAGGAATGGCGGTTGGCCAGGATGTTGAGGTTAAATTGCGGATGTCATGAATTCTGCGGGGCGTTGCGCATGGAGAAAATCGGGTTCTGGTCGGGTATCGTCGGCGCTTGGCCGCTCTGCCTGTTGGCACTGACGGCGAATGCCTCGGCGGCGGGCATCGACTGCGCCAAGGCGAGTAGTCTTGGCGAGCGCGCAATCTGTGCCGACGAGCAGTTGTTGCGTCTGGATGGCTCGCTCGCCGAAATCCATGCCCATCTGCAACGCGCCTTGCCGGATCAGGCTGCCGGCTTGCGGCGGGCGCAAAAGGACTGGCTACTCAGCCGCGATCAATGCGCCGGCAACTCGGGCTGCCTGGAGCAGCGTTACAGCGAGAGAATTGGCGTTCTGGCCACGCAGTGGCAGGCGGTTGTCGGTACGACAATGCCGGACCAGACCGACCGACAGGCACTGCAGGTCTTGCGCGCGGCGGTCGAGACGCGTCTGCAGAGCGATCGCGAGTTCCCCCTGGAAAAGACCCTCGACGCCTTGCGCATCCGTCAGGGAATGACGCACTTCAGCAACACGTCCGACGCCGGGGCGGACGACTCGGTCGCCCGCTTTCCCCGCCATCGGCCGCCCGGGGTGACGCCCGACGAGTGGCAGGCGCTGCGCAACTCCCGGATCGATGGCGACGGCGAGAACGGTCGGGCCAGTTACACCCTGTACGACCTCGACGGCGACGACCGGCGCGACCTGATCGTCGATGTCTATGTCGGTGGCACCGGCCTGTTCAACTACATCAGTGTCCTGCGGCGCCAGGGCGAGCGCTTCACCGGCGCCCACGCCGCCAATGCTCCCCTGTATTCGCTCAACGGTCGCGGCAGCAACCAGCATGCCGTGTGGATCCGACTGGCCGGCCGGGTTTATGCCGTCTACCGGAACAGCGTCTATGGCCAGGACGATCTCTACCTGCTGCGTCCTTTCGGCCTGCCGGGCAAGGTGCCGACGCTGACCCTGCGCTATCGCTATGACTGGTCGGTGCCGATCGAACAGAAGGACGAAAATCAGCGGACAGTCACTCTCGACAGGCCAACCCAGGCGGCACTGATGCGAGCGCTGGCCGGCTTCGTCCGGCAGGACTCCGCTGGCGGGGCGCCGGATGAACTCCTGTGCCCCTTGCCGGAAGGTGCCGATCCCTCGCTACGCGAAAGCTACGCCGGTTTTGGCGCAGGACATTACAGCTATGAGATGCTCGGCGACGTGCCGGTGTGGATCGGCCAGGAATGCCTGCTTGGTCGGGTCGTCGACTGGTTTGGTGGTTACGCTGCCGAGCACGGATTGTTTGCCGCACTATGGACGCGTCACCCTGAGTCGGACGAGCAGCGCAGCTTCGAACTCCGGGCCCGTCGGCAGGTCAGCAAGGTGGAAAGCCGGATCGCTCCAGTGGAGGGCGACATGGGGCGTTAGCCCGGGGCCGGAGAGCGGCGGCGAATCTCCGGGCTTGCCCTGTCCCCAAGCCGCTTTTTCCAGCAAAATTCCGAAGCCCGTCTGTATTCGCAAGGAGAACGCCATGAACGATCACGATTCCCTGAGTGTCGCGCTGCAGCACAATCGTCTGAATCGCCGCCAACTGCTCTGGCTGTTCGGCGCGGCGGCATTGTCCGGCTGTGCGCAGTCGCCGGTCGGCGGCAAGTCGATCCTGGTCGGCATGAGCGAGGAAGACGAGAAGGCGGTGGATAAGCAGGTGGCGCCGCAGCAGTTCTCGCAGGACATGGGGCCGGTCCAGGAGGGCGAGGTCAATCGCTACCTGAGTTCGGTCGGCGAGCGCATGGACAAGCTGACGCACCGGCCGCAGATGCCGTATTCCTACCGCGTCCTCAACGCCAACCACGTCAACGCCTACACCTTCCCCGGCGGGGCGATGGGGGTGACGCGCGGGATCATGGTCGACCTGCAGAACGAAGCCGAACTGGGCGCGCTGCTCGGCCACGAAATGGGACACGTCAATGCGCGGCACGCGGCGCAGCGCCAGGGGCAGGCGATGGTCGCCCAGGTGGCGGTGGCCGGGGCCAGCATCGCCGCCTCATCCAGCGAGTGGGGCGGCCTGGTCGCGGTCGGCGGCCAGCTTGGCGCCAGCGCACTGCTGTCCAGCTATTCGCGCGACAACGAACGCGAGGCCGACGCCCTGGGCCAGGAATACATGGTGCGCGCCGGCTACCCGGCGAGCGGCATGACCGGACTGCACCAGTTGCTGGTCGACCAGCAGAAGGAAGCGCCCGGCCTGCTGCAGACCATGTTTTCGACTCATCCGATGAACGTCGAGCGGCGCGACACGGCGCGCCGGCTGGCCGAAGGCAAGTACGCGGCGAGCCTGAAGCGCGACCCCGGACGCGAGCGTTTCATGGACAACACGGCGTCACTGCGCCGCATCAAGTCGACCATCGACTCCTGTCAGAAGGGCGAGGTGGCGATGGCCGACAAACAGTACGGCAAGGCCGAAGAGCAGTTTCGGGATGCCGTGAAGAAGACGCCGCGCGACTACGCCGCCAATCTGCTGATGGCGCAGTGCTTGCAGGCGCAGGACCGCGACCGCGACGCGCTGGGCTACGCCGAATCGGCGAAGGCGATCTATCCGCAGGAAGCGCAGGCGCACAAGCTGGTCGGCGTGCTGGCGCTCGGCCTCAAGGATCCGGCCGCCGCCTACGCCGGACTCGACCGTTACGATCGGCTGCTGCCGGGCGATGCCGGCATCGGCTTCCTCAAGGGGGTGGCGCTGGAAGGCATGGGCAAGCGTCAGGAAGCGGCGCAGCAGTACGCCGGCTACCTGCGCAACAACCGTCAGGGCAAGGCCGCCGAGTACGCCTACAGCCGGCTCAAGGGCTGGGGTTACGCCAAGTAGGGTGAGCGCTTACTCGCCGAAGCTGCGCAGGCCGTCGAGGTCGATGACGTTGATGCCGCCGTATTCGCTGCGCACCAGGCCGGCTTCCTCCAGCACCTTGAGGCCCTGGTTAGCGCGTTGCCGGGAGACGCCGGCGAGGTAGCCGAGTTCTTCCTGGGAAATCTGCAGCAGGCGGTTGGTGCCGGGGTAGAGCACCGGGTTGAACAGCGCGGCCAGGACGCGGGCGATGCGCGTGTCGATGTCGAGCATGCGCTCGTTTTCCATCATGCCGATGAACTGGCCGAGGCGTTCGTTCAACTGGGTGATCATGAAGCGGTTGAAGGCGATGCTGTGGTCGAGCAGCCACAGGAAGGTGCCGCGGCTCATGAAGGCGACGCGGGTGTCGCGGATCGCCATGACGTCGTAGCGGCGCGGTTCCTCCTTGAGCAGCGAGCCTTCGCCGAACCAGGCGCCGCTGCTGATGCCGGTCAGCGACGTGGTCTTGCCCGAAGTCCAGTGGCTGGCCATCTTGCCCAGGCCGTCGACGATGCCCATCCAGTGGGTGACTGCCTCGCCCTTCATGCAGATGAAAGCGCCGGCCGCAAAGCTGCGTTCGACGGTGCCGGCCAGGGCGCGCTGCATCTCCTCCTCACTGAGCGCCTGTCCCCACTGGGATCGCCGCAGCAGTTCCTCAGCATTTTTCATTTTTTTCCCGGATTGTCTGCCAGACGACAATTGTACGCCGCGCCAGTGCTTACACTGGCCCGCAGGTCAGGAAAAGGCGGCGTCTGCAAGACTGGTGTAAGAAAGCCGGCGCCACAATGAACCTAATGACACATGACCGCGAACGATGAGTCGCGGCGGAGGAGACAATTTATGCCCACGCAGGCGAAACACGCCGCGCCGGACGGTTTGCACACCTTCCCGCGGTTGCTGCTGCATCATGCGACGACCCGGCCGCAAGCGCCGGCGATGCGCGAGAAATACCTCGGCATCTGGCAGACCTGGACCTGGTCCGACGTTGCCGAGCGCGTCCGTGCGCTGGCCTGCGGCCTGGCCGCGCTCGGCTTCAAGCGCGGCGACAACCTGGCGATCATCGGCGACAACCGGCCGCACCTGTACATGATGATGACCGCCGCCCAGTGTCTCGGTGGCGTACCGGTGCCGCTCTACCAGGACGCGGTGGCGGCCGAGATGCTGTTCGTGCTGCAGGATGCCGGCATCCGCTTCGTCGTTGTCGAGGACCAGGAACAGGTCGACAAGATGCTCGAAGTGCGCGAACAGGTGCCGACGCTGGAACACGTCATCTACGACGACCCGCGCGGCATGCGCCACTACAATCAGTCCTTCCTGCACGACATCCACGAGTTGATGGAAATGGGCCGCATCCATGACCGCAACCACCCGGATTTCCTCGACGCCGAAATCGCCCAGGGGCATTTCGACGACACCTCGGTGATGCTTTATACCTCGGGCACCACCGGCAAGCCGAAGGGAGTCTGCCAGACGCACGCCGCTTTCATCGCCGCCGCCCGCGGCGGCATCGAGGTGGACCGCATGAGCCCGGACGGCGACATCCTGTCCTACCTGCCGATGGCCTGGGTCGGCGATCACCTGTTCTCCTTCGCCCAGGCCATGGTCGCCGGCTTCACGATCAACTGCCCGGAGTCCGGCGACACGGTGATGACCGACCTGCGCGAGATCGGGCCGACCTACTATTTCGCCCCGCCGCGCGTCTTCGAAAGCCTGCTGACTTCGGTGATGATCCGCATGGAGGACGCCGGCAAGCTGAAACAGAAGATGTTCCATTACTTCATGGAAGTGGCGAAACGCTGCGGCGCCGACATCCTCGACGGCAAGTCGGTCGGTGCCGGCGATCGCTTCCAGTACTGGCTGGGCAACCTGCTGGTCTATGGCCCGTTGCGCAACGTGCTCGGCATGAGCCGGATCAGGGTGGCCTATACCGCCGGTGCGGCGATCGGTCCCGAACTGTTCAAGTTCTACCGCTCGATCGGCATCAACCTGAAGCAGTTCTACGGCCAGACCGAGACCTGCGCCTACGTCTGCATCCAACCGGACGGCCAGATCAAGTTCGATTCGGTCGGCCAGCCGGCGCCCGGCGTCGACATCCGGATCGCCGACAACGGCGAGGTGCTGGTCAAGGGGCCGATGCTGCTCAAGGAATACTACAAGCGCCCCGACGCCACCGCCGAGTCGATCAACGCCGACGGCTGGTTCATGACCGGCGACGCCGGCTTCCTCGACGAGGACGGCCACCTGAAGATCATCGACCGCGCCAAGGATGTCGGCAAGCTCGGCAACGGCGCCATGTTCGCGCCCAACTACATCGAGAACAAGCTGAAGTTCTTCCAGCACGTCAAGGAAGCCGTCTGCTTCGGCGCCGACCGCGACATGGTCACCGCCTTCATCAACATCGACATGGGCGCCGTTGGCAACTGGGCCGAGCGGCGCGGCATCGCCTACTCCGGCTATACCGACCTCGCCGCCAAGCCGCAGGTCTATGAACTGATCCAGCAATGCGTCGAGGAAGTGAATGCCGGTCTGGCGCACGACGTCATGGTCGCCGATTCGCAGATTCACCGCTTCCTGATCCTGCACAAGGAACTCGATCCCGACGACGACGAGCTGACGCGCACGCGCAAGGTGCGGCGCAATTTCGTCTCGGAAAAGTACAAGGTGCTGATCGACGCCCTGTACGCCGGCAAGGACAGCCAGTTCATCGAGACCGAGGTCAAGTTCGAGGACGGACGGCGCGGCAAGGTGTCCGCCGACCTGCGCATCGTCGATTGCAAGACCTTCCCGATTGCCAGAAAGGCCGCCTGAGATGAGCAAACAAATCGGCGAGGTCATCCTCGACCTGCAGAACATTTCGCTGCGCTTCGGCGGCGTCAAGGCGCTGACCGACATTTCCTTCGACGTCCGCGAACACGAAATCCGCGCCATCATCGGCCCCAACGGTGCGGGAAAAAGCTCGATGCTCAACGTCATCAACGGCGTCTATCACCCGCAGGAAGGCAAGGTCTTCTGGCGCGGCAAGGAGCGGCGCAAGATGGAGCCGCACATGGCGGCGCAGCAGAACATCGCCCGCACCTTCCAGAACATCGCGCTGTTCAAGGGCATGAGCGTGCTCGACAACATCATGACCGGGCGCATCACCAAGATGAAATCGACCTTCCTCGAGCACGCGCTGTGGTTCGGCCGCGCCCGCCAGGAAGAGCTCGAACACCGCAAGAAGGTGGAAGAGGTGATCGACTTCCTGGAAATCCAGCACATCCGCAAGACGCCGGTCGGCCGTCTGCCCTACGGTCTGCAGAAGCGCGTCGAACTGGGCCGGGCGCTCGCCGCCGAGCCGAAGATGCTGCTCCTCGACGAGCCGATGGCCGGCATGAACGTCGAGGAAAAACAGGACATGTGCCGTTTCATCCTCGACGTGAACGATCAGTTCGGCACCACCATCGTGCTGATCGAGCACGACATGGGCGTCGTCATGGACATCTCCGACCGCGTCGTCGTCCTCGACTACGGCAAGAAGATCGGCGACGGCGTCCCGGACGAGGTCAAGAACAACGAAGACGTGATCAAAGCCTATCTCGGCGCCGGTCACTGAGGAGACAAGCATGGAATTCGTATTCGCCGCGACAATGCTGTCGATCCTGCTCTGGGTCGCCGCCCGTTCGCACGCCGCCCGCCGGCACCGTCAAACCGTCCGCGCCGACTTCCGGGAGTAAGCCATGGAATTCTTCCTTGAAGTCCTCATCGGCGGCCTGCTCTCCGGCGTCATGTACGCGCTGGTGGCGCTCGGCTTCGTCCTCATCTACAAAGCCTCGGGCGTCTTCAACTTCGCCCAGGGGGCGATGGTCTACCTGGCCGCGCTGTCGGTGGTCGGCGTCATGGAGTGGGGCGCGCCGCTGTGGCTGGCGGTGATCCTCGCCTTCGCGATCATGACCGCCTTCGGTATCGCCACCGAGAAATTCGTCCTGCGCAAGCTGGTCAACCAGCCGCCGATCGCGCTGTTCATGGCCACCATCGGCCTGACCTTCTTCATCGAGGGCCTGGCGCCGATGATCTTCGGCGCCGACCCGCGCGCCCTCGATCTCGGCATCGTCGACGAGCCGATTCCCTGGATCCTCGACAACTGGAACATGGTCATCTCCAAGTTCGACCTGATCGCCGCCGGCGTTGCCGCCGTGCTGGTCACCGTGCTGGCGCTGTTCTTCCAGTACACGCGGATCGGCCGGGCGCTACGCGCCGTTGCCGACGACCACCAGGCGGCGCTGTCGATCGGCATCCCGCTGCAGCATATCTGGGCCATCGTCTGGGGCGTTGCCGGTTTCGTCGCGCTGGTCGCCGGCATGATGTGGGGCGCCAGAAACGGTGTGCAGTTTGCGCTCACTTTCACCGCCTTGAAGGCGCTGCCGGTGCTCATTCTCGGCGGCTTCACCTCGGTGCCGGGCGCCATCGTCGGCGGCCTGATCATCGGCGCCTCGGAAAAGCTCGCCGAAATCTACATCCCGCCGGTGATGCAGGACCTTTTCGGCGGCAACTTCGGCGGCATCGAAGGCTGGTTCCCCTACGTGCTGGCGCTGCTCTTCCTGCTGGTCAGGCCGGAAGGTCTGTTCGGCGAACGCCACATCGACCGCGTCTAGTTTGCAGCCATGCTTGCCGCAACTTCGTTACTCGTCCTTGCCGTACTAATCGTACTGTCTGCGTCCTCGCGCCTCGTTGCGTCGGCGCATGATCTGCAAACCGGAGTTTGAATAATGCTCTACCGTGAAGCCGGTCAATTCAAGACCTCCTACGCCGCCGACCAGCAACTGTTCCCGATCCGCCAGGACCGCATCGGCCTGATCCTGCTGCTCGCCGTCGCCTTTCTCGGGGTGCCGATGTTCGCCAGCGAATACTGGTTCTCGGCGATCCTGATTCCCTTCCTGATCTTCGCGCTGGCCGCGCTCGGGCTCAATATCCTGACCGGCTACGCCGGCCAGTTGTCGCTCGGCACCGCCGCCTTCATGGCGGTCGGCGCCTACGCGGCGTACAACTTCCAGTTGCGCGTCGAGGGCATCCCGATCCTGGTTTCCTTCATCTGCGCCGGTCTGACGGCGGCGGGTGTCGGCATCCTGTTCGGTTTGCCCAGTTTGCGCATCAAGGGTTTCTACCTGGCGGTGGCGACGCTGGCGGCGCAGTTCTTCATCGTCTGGTGCCTGACCAAGTTCCCCTGGTTGTCGAACAACTCGTCGTCCGGCGTGATCTCGGCGCAGAACATCGAAATCCTCGGCTACGCCTTCGATACGCCGCGCGACAAGTACCTGCTGGTCCTGGCGATCGTCGTCCTGCTCGCCCTGGCGGCCAAGAACATGGTCCGCTCGACGACCGGCCGGGCCTGGATGGCGGTGCGCGACATGGACGTCGCCGCGTCGGTGATCGGCATCCGCCTGATGCATACCAAGCTGCTCGCCTTCGCCGTCAGTTCCTTCTACTGCGGCGTCGCCGGCGCGCTCTATGCGTATTGCTACCTGGGTTCGGTCGAGCCGGACGGCTTCTCGCTCGACATGTCCTTCCGCATCCTGTTCATGGTCATCATCGGCGGCGTCGGCTCCATCCTCGGTTCCTTCCTTGGCGCCGCCTTCATCCTGCTGCTGCCGATCTTCCTCGACATTGCCCTGCCGTTCTTCGCCGGCCTGTTCGGCCTGCCGTTTTCCAGCGCCACCGTGTCGCACATCCAGATTCTGGTGTTCGGTGCGCTGATCATGTTCTTCCTGATCGTCGAGCCGCACGGGTTGGCCCGTCTGTGGCAGATCGCCAAGGAGAAGCTGCGCCTGTGGCCGTTCCCGCACTGAGAACCGGCCGTTTTTCGTAACACTGGAGGAGACATACACATGAAAAAAGTTTTCAAACCCGCTGTTGCCGCTGCCGCGGTTTCCCTGGCCATGCTGTCGCAGGCTGCCTACTCTGCCGAACAATTCTTCCCCATCCCGAGCTACCGCGTCGGTGCCTACGGCGCCAACGGCCAGGCCTTCTACGGCGGCTTCATCGACTACCTGAACTACGTCAACATGAAGGACAAGGGCGTCAATGGCGTCACCCTGACCTGGGAAGAATGCGAAACGGAGTACAACAACGCCAAGGGCGTCGAGTGCTACGAGCGGATGAAGGGCAAAGCGGCGCAGTCGGCCGGGCCGATCCACACCATGTCGACCGGCATTTCCTACGCCCTGATCGACAAGTCGGCGCAGGACAAGCTGCCGCTGGCGATGATGGGCTACGGTCGCACCGACGCCGTCGACGGCTCGGTCTTCCCCTACGCCTTCCCGCTGGTCACCACCTACCAGATGCAGGCCTCGGCCATCGTCAAGTTCGTCAAGGACAAGCTGGGCGGCAGCCTGGCCGGCAAGAAGATCGTCTATCTCTACCATGACTCCGCCTACGGCAAGGAAGCCATCGTCGCGCTCAATGCCGAGGCCGGCCTGAACAAGTTCGAACTGGTGCAGATCCCGGTCGCCCACCCGGGCAACGAGCAGGGCGCGCAGTGGCTGAAGATTCGCCAGGAAAAGCCCGATTTTGTGATTTTCTGGGGCTGGGGCGTGATGAACCAGACGGCACTGAAGGCCGCGCAGAAGGTCGGTTTCCCGCGCGACAAGATGATCGGCTCGTGGTGGACCGGTTCCGAGGAAGACGTCATCCCGGCCGGCGAAGCGGCCAAGGGCTACATGGCGGCGACCTGGAACGTCGCCGGCAAGCAGGTGCCGGTGATCGCCGACATCGAGAAGGTGGTCTACGGGGCCGGCAAGGGCAACCTGCAGGACAAGGGCAAGATCGGCACCATCCTCTATAACCGCGGCGTTTCCGCCGCCGTGCTGTCGGTTGAGGCGATCCGCAAGGCGCAGGACAAGTTCGGCAAGGGCAAGGCGATGAACGGAACCCAGGTCGCCTGGGGGCTGGAAAACCTCGACATCACCGACGCCCGCCTGAAAGCACTGGGCGCCACCAACCTGCTGCCGACCATCAAGACCTCGTGCAGCAACCACGAAGGTTCCGGCAAGGTGAAGATCCAGCAGTGGGACGGCGCCAAGTGGGTGCCGGTGTCCGACTGGATCGAAGGCAACAAGGGCTTGATCCACCCGCTCTTCGAGGCGTCCGCCAAGCAGTACGCCAAGGAAAAGGGCATCACGCCGCGTGACTGCAGCAAGGAAAAATAAGCCGGGCCGCCGGGCGCGCTGCCGCGCCCGGCGCTTCCTTCCGTGACGGGAGAAGACATGAACACACAAGCTGCAACGGCTGAAAACTACCTGAGCATCAACAACATCGAGGTCATCTACGACCACGTGATCCTGGTCCTCAAGGGCGTGTCGCTGGCCGTGCCGAAAGGCAAGATCGTCGCCTTGCTGGGCGCCAACGGCGCCGGCAAATCGACGACGCTGAAGGCGATTTCCAACCTGCTGCGTGCCGAGCGCGGCGACGTAACCAAGGGCTCGGTCGAATACAAGGGGCAGCGCATCGACCAGTTGTCGCCCAACGAACTGGTCAAGCGCGGCGTCATCCAGGTCATGGAAGGCCGCCATTGCTTCGGCCACCTGACCATCGAGGAAAACCTGCTGACCGGTGCCTACACGCGCAGCATCTCGCGCGGCGAACTGAAGGACAGCCTGGAAAAGGTCTACCACTACTTCCCGCGCCTGAAGACGCGGCGCACCTCGCAGGCCGGCTACACCTCAGGCGGTGAGCAGCAGATGTGCGCGATCGGCCGGGCGCTGATGGCCAATCCCGAGATGGTGCTGCTCGACGAGCCGTCGATGGGCCTGGCGCCGCAGATCGTCGAGGAAATCTTCGAGATCGTGAAGGATCTGAACGCCCGCGAACAGGTCAGCTTCCTGCTCGCCGAACAGAACACCATGGTCGCGCTGCGCTACGCCGATTTTGGCTACATCCTGGAAAACGGGCGCGTGGTCATGGAGGGTGGGGCGGAAGACCTGCGCACCAACGAGGACGTCAAGGAGTTCTACCTCGGACTCTCTTCGGCGGGGCGCAAGTCGTTCAAGGAAGTGAAGCACTACCGTCGCCGCAAGCGCTGGCTCTCGTGACGGCAGGGCATCGCTCATGGCGGCGTTGTCACGAGGCTTGTTCGCCGATAGCAAACGGCGCCTCGCTCCGCCTTGCCCTGAGCGATTACTTTGCCGTCACCAGAGGGGGTTGCAGGGCGCCCCGCATGGCGGCGTTGTCGGCCGGCTTGTTGGCAGGAGCCAACGGCGCCGGCCTCCGCCTTGCCCTGCGGGGCTACTTTGCAACCCTTGGCGCAGAGGTATAGGCACAGGGGCTGACGTTGAACAGCTTTTCCGCGGTGACCGTAAAACCGGAGAAAATTGAAATGAGCTTCTACGACCCGCTCGAAACCCGCGATCCGGATGACCGGGAAGCGGATCTGATGGGACGGCTGGCGCGCCAGGTGGCGCATGCCCGGTCGGGGACCGCCTATTACCGGCAGGCGTTGGCTGGCGTCGAGGCGGCGGCGTGTGCGACGCGGGCGGCGCTGGCGCGCCTGCCGCTGACGCGCAAGCGCGACCTGATCGAACTGCAGAAGGCGGTGCCGCCGTTCGGCGGGCTGAACGCGCTGGCGCCGGGCGAGGCGCGGCGGGTTTTCGCGTCGCCCGGGCCGATCTACGAACTGCAGGGCGGCGACGTCGATCACTGGCGCATGGCGCGCGTCCTGTTCGCCGCCGGTTTCCGCCGCGGCGACCTGATCCACAACTGCTTCTCCTACCACTTCACGCCCGGCGCCTTCCTCATGGAGGGCGGCGCCCGCAAGCTCGGCTGCGCGGTCTTCCCGGGCGGCGTCGGGCAGACCGAGCAGCAGGTGCAGGCGATGGTCGACCTGCGCCCGGACGGCTATGTCGGCACGCCGTCCTTCCTCCGGATCATCGTCGAGAAAGCCGAAGAACAGGGCGCCGACATTTCCTCGCTGAAGAAGGCGCTGGTTTCCGGCGAAGCGCTGCCCGGCGTCACTCGCGCCTGGCTGAAGGAACGCGGGATCGCCGTCCGCCAGTGCTACGCGACCGCCGACATCGGGGCGATCGCCTACGAGAGCGAGGCCGAGGACGGCATGGTGGTCGAGGAGGACCTGCTGGTCGAGATCGTCCGCCCGGGGACCGGCGATCCGGTGCCGGTCGGCGAAGTGGGCGAGGTGGTGGTGACCAGCTTCAACACCGACTACCCGCTGATCCGTTTCGCCACCGGCGACCTGTCGGCGATCCTGCCCGGCATCTCGCCTTGCGGTCGGACCAACATCCGCCTGCGCGGCTGGCTCGGCCGCGCCGACCAGACGACCAAGATCAAGGGCATGTTCGTCCATCCCGAGCAGATCGCCGAGATCGCCCGCCGCTTTCCGGAGGTCGCCCGCATGCGTCTGGTCGTCGACAACCCGGATGCGCAGGACCGCATGGTCCTGCACTGCGAGACGGCGGAAAATCCGGACGGCTTGGCTGGAAAACTGGTCGAAAGCCTGCGCGAGCAGACAAAATTGCGCGGTTCGATCGAATTTGTTGCGCCCGGGGGCTTGCCGAACGATGGAAAGGTGATTGAAGATAGACGGGTCTACTGACCTGGAATCCCGTCAATGCGCGTACTTGCTCTAGCCCTGGCCCTGCTGGCCATGCCGTTGCAAGCCGAGGAAGCCCCGCTGCGTCCGTCCGCCAGCCTGTTGTTCAAGTATCCCGAGCTGCTGCGCCCGGGCAGTTGCACGGTATACCGCGAGGGCGGCGCCGGCTGGATCATGGTTGAGCCGATGTATTACCTGCGCGGTACCGTCGTCAGCAGCGAGGTGACGACGCGCAAGCTGCAGCAGTGTCCGGCGGTGCCGGGCAAGACCCGCGAACAATACACGCGCCAGGAGTACGTCCGCCTGGTCGAGGCGACGCCCTGTCTGGCGGCCGGCGAGGCCGAGCGCGACGCGCAGGTCGGCATCGTCCGCCTGCGCGTCGACGATTGGGAGACGCCGCACGTGCGCAAGGCGGAAAATACCGGTCGCCTCTACCGCGGTCTGTTTCTCGACCGGCCCTTGCAAAAGGGCATGGAGATCGAGCTTGAGGCCGACCTGCTCGGCCCCTGCGAACCCTGATCCGGGTCAGTCGGCGGCCGACGGGCGCAGCGTGACGGCGCCGAGCGCCGCCAGTCTTTCGATTTCACCATCGTCGAGACCGAGCGCGGCCAGCCGTTCGCGGCTATGTTCGCCGAGCAGCGGCGGTGCCGATTGCACGGCGCCCGGCGTCCGCGACAGGCGGGGCGCCGGTGCCGGCTGGCGCACGCCGGCCAGCTCGATGAAGGCGCCGCGCGCCCGGTTGTGCGGGTGGTCGGCGGCTTCGCCCAGCGCCAGCACCGGCCACACGCAGTCGTCGCTGTTGGCGAACAGGGTTTCCCAGTGGCGGCGCGGCTGGGCACGGAAGATTTCCGTCAGGCGCCGCTTCATTACCGGCCAGCGACTGCTGTCGTACTGCGCGCCGCTGAAGTCGGGGTCGCCAGCCAGACCCAGCCGTTCGACGAAGCTGGCGTAGAACTGCGCTTCGAGCGGGCAGACGCTGAGCCAGAGGTCGTCGGCGCACTGATAGACGTCGTAGAACGGGGCGCTCGAATCGATCGCGCAATTGCCCTGCCATTCGCCGAGCGCTTCCAGGTTGAACAGGCCGTGGCCGAGCAGCGCCGCGCCTTCGCACATGGCGGCGTCGATCACCTGGCCGCGGCCGCTGCGCTGCGCCTCGAACAGCGCGCAGGCGATGCCCCAGGCCAGCACCAGGCCGCCGCCGCCCATGTCGCCGACCAGCGTCGGCGGCGCCCAGGGTGCGCCGCCATGGCGCCGGCCGCTGTCGAGAACGCCGGCGATCGCCGCGTAGTTGGCGTCGTGACCGGCGCGCGGCGCCAGCGGACCGTCCTGGCCCCAGCCGGTCATGCGGCCGTAGATCAGGCGCGGATTCTCGGCCAGGCAGACCTCGGGACCAAAGCCCAGGCGTTCCATGACGCCGGGCCGGAAGCCTTCGATCAGCACGTCGGCGTCGGCGATCAGGCGTAGCACCAGCGGCCGGACTTCAGGATTCTTGAGGTCGATGCACAGCGATTTCTTGCCGCGGTTGGCCACCGCCTTGCGGCCGCCGCCGAAGAGTTGCGAGGCGAAGGTACCGCCGGCGCGTTCGAGCAGCGTGACTTCGGCGCCCATGTCGGCGAGCAGCATGCCGCAGAAGGGGCCGGGGCCGATGCCGGCGAATTCGACGACCTTGACGCCGGCCAGCGGGCCGCGCCCTTGTTCTTGAACTCTCTCCATGATCTTGTTTTGTTGGTTGATATGGCCCGCAGTATCGCACGCGTTTGCCTGTGCCGTGGGGCATCGGGCATGATCCGGGATTGACCGGAGAAAAGCGATGAAGAGCAGGATCGACGAACTGCTGGCGCGCATTGCCGCGCTGCAGGACGAGCTGGACGGGGAGTATCGCCAGGCGCGCGACGACTGGGCGCGCAAGAAGGCCGAACTGGCCGACGAACTGGCGCGTCAGCAGCGCCGCTACAAGACCGGGCTGTTCCGCTTCCTGATCCGCTCCCGCTTGCTGGTGATCCTCACCGCGCCGGTCATTTACGCCGGCTGGATTCCCTTTCTGCTGATCGATCTCTTCGTCACGATCTACCAGCACATCTGCTTCCGGGTCTATCGCATACCGCGCGTCCGGCGCGCCGACTACATCGTTTTCGACCGCGGCGATCTGCCCTACCTGAACCTGATCGAGAAGTTCAACTGCTTCTACTGCTCCTACGGCAACGGCGTTGCCGCCTACACCCGCGAGGTGGCGGCGCGCACCGAGCAGTACTGGTGCCCGATCAAGCACGCGCGACGGATCCGGGCAGCGCACGACCGCTACCCGAAATTCTTCGATTACGGCGATGCCGAGGCCTTTCAGCAGGGCCTCAATCGCCTGCGCCGCCAGTACGACGACGATACGCCGGTCAACTGAGATGGATGTTCCGCCGCGCCTCAGTGGTGGCGGCGTTGGCGGGCGTGCTTGATGGCGTACATGCGTTGGTCGGCCAGTTCGAGCAGCGCCGCGACGTCTTCGCTGTCGTGCGGGAAGGCGGCGGCGCCGATGCTGGCGCGCAAGGGCAGTTCGATGCCTTCGAAGGCGAACGGCTGGTTGATCTGCTGTTCGATGCGGTGGATTGCCGCCTCGATCCCGTTGGGAGTGGTTTCGACCGGTTGCAGGATGATCGCGAATTCGTCGCCGCCGAGCCGGGCAACGGTGTCCGACTGGCGGGCGGTGGCGTGGATGCGTTGGGCAAATTCGCAGAGCAGGACATCGCCGGCACGGTGACCGTAGGTGTCGTTGACCTGCTTCAAACCATCCATGTCGAGCATGATCAGTCCAGCCGGAGTGTCGGCGCGCCGCTGGCGGGCAATCACGTTGCGCAGGCGCTCCATGAACAGCGAGCGGTTGGCCAGGCCGGTCAGCGGGTCGTGCGTCGCCCGGTGGAACAGGTCGTCGCTGCCCAGTTGGGTGGCGAAGTACATGGCCGCACCGATGCTCTCGGAGAGCAGGCCGAGCAGCTCTTCGTCGCTTTCGTCGAAGCCGGCGATCCGCCGCGACATCGCCTTGAGGACGCCGATCGTCTTGCCGTCATGCTTGAGCGGCAGGAGCAGCATCGAGCGCAGGCCGATCAGGCGGCAGGCATCGCGGTCGACGCGGGGATCGGTTTCGCTGTCGTCGCAGCGTAATATCGTGCCGGCGTGGACACAGGTGCCGGACAGGCTGCCCGCCTGTTGCAGGCGCAGGCCGAGGTGCGCGCCGGCAATCCCGGAGACGGCGCGATAGACCATCTCGTCGCCCTCGGCCAGCTCGACGACAGCGCCGTCGGCAGCGATCAGGGAGAGGCTGCGGTCGGCGGCGAGGCTGAGGACAGCGCCGAGATCCGGGCCGAGCTTGATGATCTCGGACTGGATGGCGACGACTTGCATGAGCTGTTTGGCGCTGGGCATGGCATCGATCCGGCGGCCGCATGATGTCGGCATTTGAATGATGGCAAACATGGTACTACGCCAAAAGTCATATGTGCGGATTTTCTCCGTCGCGATCAGCTTGTCGCTCCCGTGTGCCGATTCCCTGTCGATACACTGTCGACGCCGCGGTCTGCCTACCCTACTTGAGGTTGCGTTCGATGACGCGCGCCAGGATGTCGGTGGCGGGGCCGATCCGTTCCACCGGGACGGCGGCGAAGCCCAGGTTCATGCCCGGTTGGCGCGCTTCCTGGTTGAGGTAGTAAAGCGAGAGGGGGCGACAGATGACGCCGTCGGAAAGCGCCTGGGCGGCAATCATGGTGTCGTCGATCGGCCGGTTGAAGCGGTAGAGTAATTGCAGCCCGGCGTGGCCGCCGGAAGGCGTGACCAGCCCGCCGAGGCGGGATTGCATGGCCGCTTGCAAGGCGTCGCGACGTTCCGCGTAAAGGCCGCGCATGCGTTTGATGTGGGCGGTGAAATGGCCTTCATCGATGAATTCGGCGAGCGCCGCCTGCTCGGCCAGGCGGCCGCCGCGATAGAGTTCCGAGTTGCCGATCACGAAAGCCTCGACTAGATCCTCGGGAACCACCAGGTAAGCCAGCCGGATGCCCGGAAACATGACCTTGCTGAAGGTGCCCAGGTAAATTACCCGTTGCCGGTTGGCCAGGCCGAACAGCGAACTGATCGGCCGTTCGTGGAAGTGCAGTTCGTTGTCGTAGTCGTCTTCGATGATCCACGAGCCGACATGGTCGGCGTTTTCCAGCAACTGGATGCGGCGGTCGAGTGAGAGCACGGTGCCGGTCGGGTACTGGCTCGACGGCGAACAGAAAATCAGGCGCGGCGGCAGCGCCCAGTCCTCGACGCCGGGAGCCATGCCCTTGGCGTCGAGGGGAATCGGCGTCACCTGCAGGCCGGCGGCGACCAGGACGTTGCGCGCCCCCCAGTAACCCGGGTCCTCGATCCAGGCGCGGTCGCCGTGATCGGCGAGAAGGCGGGCGCAGAGGTCGATCGCCTGGTGCGAGCCGTTGATGATGATCACCTGCTTCGGATCGACCGGCATCATCCGCGTCACCCGCAGGTAGTTGGCCAGCATCACCTTGAGCGGACCGTAGCCGGTATGCGCGTAATTGAGCAGGTGGGCCTGGTCGGCGCTGTGGTACTTGGCGAGCAGGCGCCGCCAGATGGCGAAGGGAAAGGCGTCGATGTCGGGCACGCCGGGCATGAAGGCGCCGCGCTGGACGACGCTGCTGGTGGCGTTGGCGGCAACGATGCTGCCGCGCCGCGACAGGCCTTCGCGCCGGGTGCCGAGCAGGCGCTTCGGCGGCGAGCGGCGCAGGCCGCCCTGGGCGGCTTCCGAAACGTAGCTGCCGTCGCCGGTGCGGCTTTCGATATAGCCCTCGACCAGCAATTGCTCGTAGGCGCGGACCACGGTGTTGCGTCCCATGCCCAAATCCTCGGCCAGGCTACGCGTCGGCGGCAGCTTGGTGCCGGGCGCCAGGGCGCGGTCGAGGATGGCCTGGCGCAGCGCCAGGTATATCCTGATGCGCAGTTTGAGCGGCGCGGATTGGCGGTCCAGATATTGTTCCAGCAACTCGGTGATCAGACGGGCTTCCATCGTGCGCTCCGGAATTGGTTCCTTGTTTTTCGGAAAAATTGGTTCTCATTTTGACCAATCGTTCCCCTATGATCAACCCATCGAGTGCCAGCGGCCGGTTTCCCGGTCTTGGCAAAGGCGTGATTCAGGAGATAGGCCATGGGCCAGCAAGACGGTGGAAGCGCTCACGTAAGCTTCCGCAAGGTACAGAAAACCTATGATGGCGAACATCTGATCGTTCGCGATCTCAACCTCGACATCCAGCGCGGCGAGTTTCTCACCCTGCTCGGTCCGTCGGGTTCCGGCAAGACGACCTGCCTGATGATGCTGGCCGGTTTCGAGACGCCGACCGCCGGTGAAATCCGCCTCGGCGAGCGGGTGATCAACAAGCTGCCGCCGCACAAGCGCAACATCGGCATGGTCTTCCAGAATTACGCGCTGTTCCCGCACATGACGGTGGCCGAGAATCTGCGCTTCCCGCTCGCCGTGCGCAAGCTGCCGGCGGCCGAGATCGACGCCAAGGTCAAGAACGCGCTGGCCATGGTCCGCCTCGAGAAGTTCGCCGGCCGTTACCCGCAGCAGTTGTCCGGTGGCCAGCAGCAGCGCATCGCCCTGGCCCGCGCCCTGGTCTTCGGGCCCGAGCTGGTGCTGATGGACGAACCGCTCGGCGCCCTCGACAAGCAGTTGCGCGAACACATGCAGCTCGAAATCAAGCACATCCACGAAAACCTCGGCATCACCGTCGTTTTCGTCACCCACGACCAGGGCGAGGCGCTGACCATGTCCGACCGCATCGCCGTCTTCAACCACGGCGTGATCCAGCAGATCGACAGCGCCGAAGCGCTCTACGAGCACCCGGTCAATTCCTTCGTCGCCAGCTTCATCGGCGAGAACAACGCCTTGCATGGCACCGTCGAGCAGATTGCCGACGGCCGCTGCGGCGTGCGCCTCGATTGCGGTGCGCGGATCGAGGCCGAAGCGCGCAACGTCGCTGGCGTCGGCGCGCGGACCATGGTTTCGGTGCGTCCGGAGCGCGCTTTCCTGGCCGACGGCGAGGGCGGCGGCAACCGTTTCAGCGCCGGGGTCAAGGAAATCATCTATCTCGGCGACCACGTCCGGATTCGCCTCGATTTGGTCGGCGGTCATGACTTCACGGTCAAGATGCCGATCTCCCACCTCGACCGTCAGTTGCGTTCGGGCGACCAGGTGGTGGTGGCGATGGCCCCCGAACATGTCTGCGCGCTCGATCCCGTCGACGACGCGCATTGATTTTCAACTTGCCCGGTGCCGCCCCGGCGACACCGTGTCGTGCTTCACCAACAACTCAGAGGAGGGTAGTGCCATGATTCAACAGAAGTCCCTGAACAAACTTGCCGCCATCGCCGCCGGCCTCGGTCTGGCCGGCGCGGTGCACGCGGCCGACCTGACCGTCATTTCCTTCGGCGGCACCAACCAGAAGGCGCAGGTCAAGGCCTACTACGAGCCGTTCATGCGCACTACCGGGATCAAGATCATCCCCGGCGAGTACAACGGCGAACAGGCCAAGGTCAAAGCCATGGTCGAAGCCGGCAACGTCAGCTGGGACGTCGTCGAACTCGAATCGCCGGAAATGGCCCGCGGTTGCGAGGAAGGGCTGTACGAGAAGCTCGATTACAGCAAGATCGGCAACAAGAAGGATTTCCTGCCGGCGGCGGTCAATGAGTGCGGCATCGGCTTCTTCGTCTGGTCCACCGTGCTCGCCTACAACGCCGACAAGCTGAAGCAGGCGCCGGCTTCCTGGGCCGATTTCTGGGATGTCCAGAAATTCCCGGGCAAGCGCGGCATGCGCAAGGGCGCCAAGTTCACGCTGGAGTTCGCGCTGATGGCCGACGGCGTCGCCCCGGCCGATGTGTACAAGGTGCTGGGCACCAAGGCCGGTGTCGACCGGGCGTTCAAGAAACTGGACCAGATCAAGCCGCATATCCAGTGGTGGGAAGCCGGTGCCCAGCCGCCGCAACTGCTGGCTTCCGGCGACGTGGTGATGAGTTCCGCCTACAACGGCCGCATCGCCACTGCGCAGAAGGAAGGTCGCAACCTGAAGATCGTCTGGACCGGCAACATCTATGACGTCGAGTCCTACGGCATTCCGAAGGGCACGGCCAAGCGCGAGGAAGCCTACAAGTTCCTGGCCACGCTGGCCAAGCCGGAAAACCAGGTGGTCTTCTCCGGCGAGATTCCCTACGGCCCGACCAACGTCAAGGCCAACCCGCAGATCGGTGCGGCGATCGCCGCCGAGTTGCCGACTTCCGCCGCCAACATCAAGACCGCCGTCGCCAGCAACACGATGTTCTGGGTCGAGCACGGCGAGGATCTGGAACAGCGTTTCAACGCCTGGGCCGCCCGCTAAGCGGCGCGCCGGTTCCCGGGACTACCCGGGAGCCGGCATGGCGAGAAAAGAGGAATGAAGATGATGCACCCGGGGGAAACCATGTCCGAACCGCTCGCCGCAACGGCGACCGTTCCGCTCAAGCGCATGTTGCGCCGCGCCGAACGCATGAAGAAGCTGCGTTACGGGGCGCTGATCGCGCCGCTGGCGCTCTTCCTGGTGTTCACCTTCCTGTGGCCGATCGCGGCGCTGCTGATGAAGAGCGTCGACAACCCGGAAGTGTCGACGGTCCTGCCACTGACCCTGCACCAGTTGGCCGGCTGGAAAGGGACCGATTTGCCGCATGAAGGAGCCTATGCCGCGCTGGTCAGCGATCTGGCGCTGGGCAAGGGCAGCAAGTCGCTGGCCGAAGCGGCCAAGCGGCTGAACATGGAAATTCCCGGCTTGCGCTCGCTGATCATGAACACGGCGCGCAAACTGCCGCTCGATGCCGGGGACAATCCCCGGGATTCCCTGCTGGCGATGGACGAACGCTGGGGGGATGTGTCCACCTGGCAGGTGATCGCCCGCAACGCCAGCCGGAAAACCGATTATTACCTGCTCGCCGCCCTCGATCTCGAGCGCGACGCGAGCGGCAACATCAGCCGGCCAGATAACGGCGAGTCGGCGTTCGGCGAGATTTTCGTGCGCACGATCTGGATGAGCCTGGTCGTCACCCTGTGCTGCCTGCTCCTCGGCTTTCCGCTCGCCTATCTGCTGGCGACACTGCCCAAGCGCAGTTCCAACCTGCTGATGGTGTTCGTCCTGCTGCCGTTCTGGACCTCGATCCTGGTCCGCGTCGCGGCCTGGATCGTCCTTCTGCAGCAGGGCGGGCTGATCAATCAGGGATTGATGGCGCTGGGGCTGACCAACGAACCGCTGCAACTGGTGTTCAACCGCTTCGGTGTTTACGTGGCGATGGTGCACATCCTGCTGCCCTTCATGATCCTGCCCCTGTACAGCGTGATGAAGGGCATCTCGCCGACCTACCTGCGCGCGGCGATGTCGCTCGGCTGCCCGCCGTTCAAGAGTTTCTGGAAGGTCTATTTCCCGATGACGGTGCCCGGCATTGCCGCCGGCGGACTGCTCGTCTTCATCCTGTCGATGGGCTACTACATCACGCCGGCCCTGCTCGGCAGTCCGAAGGAGCAGATGGTCAGCTACTTCGTCGCCTTCTACACCAACGAAACCACCAACTGGGGCATGGCCGCCGCCTTGTCGGCGCTGCTGCTGGCCGCGACCATGCTGCTCTACGTCGTCTATAACCGCCTCGTCGGCAGCGCGACGAACGGCGCCCCGCAACGCTGATCGGAGATATTCATGCTGCCGCCTTATGCATCCCTGCCCGAGAAGCTCTGGTACTACGGCTTCCGCGTTTTCTGCGGGCTGGTCCTGTTCTTCCTGGTGACGCCGGTCCTGGTCATCATTCCCCTGTCGTTCAACAGCGATTCCATCCTGATGTACCCGATGTCGGGCTTCTCGCTGCGCTGGTACGAGGAATTCTTCTATTCCGAGGTGTGGACGCACGCGCTGAAGAACAGCCTGATCGTCTCCCCGTTCGCCACGCTGCTGGCGATGGCGCTCGGCACCCCGGCGGCAATCGGCCTGACGCGGATCGATTTCCCCGGCAAGTCCTTGCTGATGGCGGTCCTGATTTCGCCGATGGTGGTGCCGGTGGTCATCGTCGGCGTCGCCACCTACCTGGTGTTCGCGCCGATCGGCCTGAGCGGCAGCTATCTCGGCCTGATCATGGTGCATGCGGCGCTTGGCGTGCCCTTCGTCGTGACCACGGTCAGCGCCACCCTGCAAGGCTTCGACTACAACCTGGTGCGCGCCGCCACCAGCCTGGGCACCAGCCCGCTCACCGCCTTTTTCCGGGTGACCTTGCCGCTGGTCGCGCCGGGCGTGATTTCCGGCGGCCTGTTCGCCTTCGGCACCTCGTTCGACGAAGTCGTCGTCACCCTGTTCCTCGCCGGCCCGCAGCAGACGACGCTGCCGCGCCAGATGTTCTCCGGCATCCGGGAGAACATCAGTCCGACGATCGCTGCCGTAGCCACCATCCTGACCATCATCTCGGTGCTCATGCTGCTCACGCTGGAATGGCTGCGCGGCCGCAACGAGCGCCTGCGCACCGCCGTTGCCGAGTAAGCCGGCGACTCACCCCGCATTCCCCTTCATCTCTCAGGAATCTTCCATGCAAGGATTGAAAGACACTTCACTTTTCCGCCAGCAGGCCTACGTCGACGGCGTCTGGTGCGATGCCGACGGCGGCGCGACGCAAACCATCTGCAACCCGGCGACGCACGCCGCGCTGGGCGGCGTGCCGGTGATGGGGCAAGCCGAGACGGAGCGCGCCATCATCGCCGCCGAACAGGCCGGACGCGGCTGGGCGGCGCGTACCGCCGGCGAGCGGGCGCGCATCCTGCGCGCCTGGCACGATGCCCTGCTCGCCAATATCGACGATCTGGCGCTGATCCTGACCAGCGAACAAGGCAAGCCGCTGGCCGAGGCGAAAGGCGAAATCGCCTACGCCGCCTCCTACATCGAGTGGTTTGCCGAAGAGGGCAAGCGCGCCTACGGCGACGTGATCCCGGCCAATCTGGCGGACCGCCGCATCCTGGCGATCAAGCAGCCAATCGGTGTCTGCGCGGCGATCACGCCGTGGAACTTCCCGACCGCGATGATCGCGCGCAAGGCCGCCGCCGCGCTGGCGGCCGGTGCCACGATGCTGGTCAAGCCGGCGCCGCAGACGCCGTTCTCGGCGCTCGCTCTGGCCGTCCTGGCCGAGCGTGCTGGCGTCCCGGCCGGTGTCTTCTCAGTGCTGACCGGCGACGCGCTGGCGATCGGCGGTGAAATGTGCGCCAATCCGACGGTGCGCAAGCTGTCCTTCACCGGCTCGACGGCGACCGGCATCAAGCTGATGCAGCAATGCGCGCCGACGCTCAAGAAGCTGTCGCTCGAACTGGGCGGCAACGCGCCCTTCATCGTCTTCGACGATGCGGATGTCGACGCCGCAGTGCTCGGCGCGATGCAGTCGAAGTACCGCAACAGCGGGCAGACCTGCGTTTGCGCCAACCGCTTCCTGGTTCAGGACGGCATCTACGAGCGTTTCACGGAAAAGCTCGCGGCGGCGGTCGGGCAACTGGTGCTCGGCGTCGGCACCGACGCCGGCGTCACCCAGGGGCCGTTGATCGACGGCAACGCGCTGGCCAAGGTCGAAACCCTGCTCGCCGACGCGACCGCCAAGGGCGCGCGCGTGCTCTGCGGCGGTCAGCGCAGCGCGCTGGGCGGCACCTTCTTCGAACCGACCATCGTCGCCGACGTGACCCCGGCAATGCGCGTGGCGCGCGAGGAAATCTTCGGGCCGGTGGCGCCGATCTTTCGTTTCAGCAGCGAGGAAGAGGCGATCCAGCTCGCCAACGCGACCGAATTCGGCCTCGCCGCTTATTTCTACAGCAAGGACCTGGGCCGGGTCTGGCGCGTTTCGGAAGCGCTGGAATACGGCATGGTCGGCGTCAATACCGGCGCCATTTCGACCGAAGTGGCGCCATTCGGTGGCATCAAGTCCTCCGGCTTCGGCCGCGAGGGATCGAAGTACGGAATCGAGGATTACCTCGAAATCAAATATGTCTGCATGGCCGGCATCGGCCGCTGACGAAACGGATCATCGGAGAACAGCACCATGAATGCACATCAGGAAATCACTCGCGAAAGCAACGCCGCCCTCATGCAGCGACGTGCCGCCGCCCTGCCGCGCGGTGTCGGCCAGGGCCACCCGGTATTTGCCGAGCGCGCCGAGAACGCGGAAATCTGGGACGTCGAAGGCCGTCGCTGGATCGACTTCTGCGCCGGCATCGCCGTGGTCAATACCGGCCATTGCCACCCGCGCGTGATCGCCGCCGCGCATGCCCAACTCGACAAGTTCACCCACACCTGCTTCCAGGTCGTTGCTTACGAGTCCTACGTCGAACTGGCCGAGAAGCTGAACCGCCTAGCGCCGGGCGCGACGCCGAAGAAGACCTTCTTCATGAACACCGGCGCCGAAGCGGTTGAAAACGCGATCAAGGTGGCGCGTGCCTACACCGGGCGCAGCGGCATCATCGCCTTCCAGGGCGCTTTCCACGGCCGCACCATGTACACCATGGCGCTGACCGGCAAGGTCGACCCGTACAAGGTCGGTTTCGGTCCCTTCCCCGGCGAAATCTTCCATGCGCCGTATCCCAACGCACTGCACGGCGTTTCGGTCGATGATTCGATCGCCGGTCTGGAAGCGATCTTCAAGAACGACATCGAAGCCCGTCGCGTGGCGGCGATCTTCGCCGAGCCGGTGCAGGGCGAGGGCGGTTATCTGCCGGCGCCGCCGGAATTCTTCGTCCGCCTGCGCGAACTGTGCGACCGCCACGGCATCCTGCTCGTCGCCGACGAAATCCAGACCGGCGCGGCCCGCTGCGGCACGATGTTCGCCATCGAACACAGCGGCATCGAACCCGACATCATCACCATGGCCAAGGGCCTGGGCGGCGGTCTGACGCTGTCGGCGGTGATCGGCAAGGCCGAGATCATGGACGCGGCAACGCCGGGCGGCCTCGGCTCGACCTACGCCGGCAATCCGATTGCCGTCGCCGGTGCGCTGGCCGTTCTCGACGTGATCGAGGAAGAACAGCTATGTGCCCGTGCCGAGCGGATTGGCCAGGCGATGCGCGAAAAGCTGAACGCGCTGGCCGGTCGTCTCGATTGCATCGCCGAGGTGCGTGGCCTGGGGGCGATGACGGCGGTCGAATTCTGCCGGGCCGGCGATCCGCATCGTCCGGCGCCGGAAATCGCCAACGCGCTGAAGGCGGAAGCGGCCAAGCGCGGCCTGCTGCTGCTCAACTGCGGTACCTACGGCAACGTGCTGCGCCTGATGGTGCCGCTGACCATTCCCGATGCTGTCCTTGCGGAAGGCATGGAGATTCTGGTTGCGGCCATCGAGGTTGCCGCTCAGGCCTGATCCCGCGCTGTGCCGGGAGGCCCTCGCGGCCTCCCGTCAGCCCTTGCGGCCGAGCAGGCCGCGCACCGCTTCCTGCAGATCGGCCGGCAGGACGACCAACTTGGCGTTGTCCTTTTCGCCCAGGCGTTCCATCGCGGTGATGTATTTTTCGCCGAGCAGGTAGCTCATCGGCCCGGACTGATCGCCGATCGCCGCGCTGACGCGGCGGATCGCCTCGGCCGAGGCTTCGGCCAGCATCACCTGCGCGTTGGCGTCGCGCTTGGCCGATTCGAGGCGTGCTTCGGCTTCCAGAATGGCCGACTGCTTGGCCCCTTCGGCGCGGGTGACCACGGCCTTTCTTTCCCGCTCGGCGGCAGCCTGCATTTCCATCGCCTTCTGCATCGACTGCGACGGCTTGATGTCCTGGATTTCGACCGACTTCACCGTCAGGCCCCAGTCGATCGCCTCGTCGGCGATGCTTTCGCGCAGCCGCGCCTTGATCTTGTCGCGCGACGACAGCGCTTCGTCGAGTTCCATTTCGCCGACGATCGAGCGCAGCGTGGTCATGATCAGGTTGCGGATCGCCTCGGAAAAGTCGGTGACGCCATAGACTGCCTTGACCGGGTCGGTCACTTTGACGAAGGCGATGGCGTTGGTCAGGATCACCGCGTTGTCGCGCGTGATCACTTCCTGTTCCTGGACGTCGAGGATGATGTCCTTGGTCACCAGCTGGTAGGCGATGCGGTCGACGTAGGGGATGACGACATTGAGCCCCGGCTTGAGCGTGCCGTGGTACTTGCCCAGTCGTTCGACGATCCATTCCTCGCCTTGCGGCACCAGGCGGACGCCCTTGGCGATGGTGACGACGACGAAGGCGAGCAGGGCAAGGGCGACGACGAATCCGGCTTCCATGGCGAAACTCCTAGTTTTTGACGACTTTCAGATAACTGCCTTCGACGGCGACGACGCGTACCCGCTCGCCGGCGGCGATGGCGCTGTCGGCGCGGCAGACCCACTCGTCGGCGCCGAGCAGCGGCCGTTGGAAACGCACGCGGCCTTTTTCGAACGGTGCAATGGCGCCGACCAGCAGACCGATCTCGCCGATCGCTTCACCGTCGGCGGTGCCGCTCAGCGTCGTCTGTTGCGCCTTGCGGAAGACGCGGAACCAGAGCCAGGTCATGGCCAGCGAGGCGACGATCCAACTGACGATCTGCGCGGTCAGCGACAGGCCGGGGGCGAGTAGCAGGAGCAGCCCGACGAGCAGCGCGCCGAGGCCGAACCAGATGATGTAGAAGGCCGGCATGGCGAGTTCGGCGAGCACCAGGGCAATGCCGCCGACGATCCAGTGCCACCATTCGGGGTGCATGACGATGTCCATGCCGCCGAGTATTTCGGGTTTGTCCGGCGCGGTCAAGGCGGCTTGCGGGTTTTACGGATTCTGGTCGCCACCTTGCCGGCTTAGAATGCGCCGATGCAAACCGTTCTCCTGCTGCTCCCGGACTTCTCCCTGATCCTGCTCGGCGCCGCCATCCGCCGCTGGATGCACTTGGGCGACCATTTCTGGAGCGGGGTCGAGAAACTGGTCTATTTCATCCTGTTTCCTGCGCTGCTGGTCAACGCGATCATGCGCACCCAGCTTGACCTCGGGGCGGCGCTGCCCTTGCTGGCTACCGCTTTCGCCGCCATGGCCGGCGGCATGTTGCTCGGCCTGTTGCCGCGTCCCTTCCTGCGGGTGCCCGCGCTCAGCTTCGCCTCGGTTTACCAGTGCGCCTACCGCTTCAACTCGTATATCGCGCTGGCCGTCGCCGGCATGCTCTTCGGCCGCCCGGGCATCGCCACCATGGGCCTGGTCGTCGGCGCCGCGGTGCCCTTCGCCAACCTGGTCTCGGTGTGGATGCTGGCACGCCACGGCGAAATCGGCCTGTGGCGTGAAGTGGCGCGCAACCCGCTGATCTGGGCGACGGCCGGCGGCTTTCTGCTCAACATCGCCGGTTTCCTGCCGCCGCCACCGTTGCAGGCCTTTCTCGGCCGCTTGGCCGACGCCTCGATCGCCCTCGGCCTGATCGCCGTCGGTGCGGCCCTGCGGCTCGACGGCACGGCGGGCCTGCGTCTGCTCTCCGGCTGGCTGCTCGCCGTCAAGCTGCTGGCGCTGCCGCTGATCGCCATCGTCGTCGGCCGGGCGGTCGGCCTGAGCGGGTTGAACTTCCAGATTGCCGTGCTGTTCGCGGCGATGCCGACGGCGTCGTCGGCCTACATCCTGGCCATGCGCATGGGCGGCGACGGGCGCAGTGTCGCCTGGTTGATCTCGGCCAGCACGCTGGCGGCGATGCTCAGCCTGCCGTTGTGGGCGGCCTGGCTGCTCGGCTGACGGCCTATTTCTTCGTCGCCGGGCGGCGCGCTTTCGGTTTTTCTTCGGCGGCAGGCTCGGCGGCTTTTGCCTGGGTGGCGGCTTCGACGTTCTGTTGCAGGTGTTCGCGCATCTGCTGCATCATCTGCCACGGCCACAGCGCGGCTTCCGAAAAGGCCTTGCCGGTTTCCTCGACGGGCGCTTCCGCTGCGGGCGCTTCGTTCATCTGGCGGGCGGCGTCGGAGGCCATCTGGCCCATCGCCTGCATCGTGCTTACCGTGCTGCGCTGCATTTCCAGGCCCTGGATGGTCATCTGCAGCATCGACAGGTTCATCCGCAGCCAGCCTTCGACTGCCTTGAGGTCCTTGATCCGCTTGTCGAGTTCTTCCAGATCGAAGGTCGGAGTGACCATGCCGGGGAGGCCGAAACCCATGTTGCTCCAGAGGTTGCGCATGAAGTTGAGCGGGTCGTTGGCAGATGCTTGGTTCATTTTTGTCTCCTCCGGGGTCATCCGATGGATCGATCTTAAACCACTTTTATCGTGCAAAATGATAAATTACCGCCTGTTATGAAAAAGGAATAACCGATGCTCAAGTTGTTGGTGGTTGAAGATCACGCATTGGTCCGCGAGGGACTGGTCGGCCTGCTTTCCCAGGTGGAGGAGGGCGTACACGTATTCGAGAGTGCCGATTTCGAGAGCGCGCTGAGCGTGCTCGACAGCGAAGGCGATTTCGACCTGGTCCTGCTCGATCTTGCCTTGCCGGGCATCGACGGCTTTGCCGGGCTCGACATCCTGCGCCGCCGCTATCCGGCGATGCCGGTGGCGGTGGTTTCCGCCTTCGACGATCAGCCGACGGTGACCCGGGTGATGAACCTCGGCGCCTCCGGCTTCATTCCCAAGGCGCTGAACGGCGAACGTTTGTTGCTGGCGGTGCGCGACGTGCTGGCCGGCAACATCGTCCGTCCCAGTGGCCAGATGCCGGCTCGTCTCGACGACGCGGTGCCGCTGCCGCCCTCCAGCGTCAGCGTCAAACCCGGCGAAATCGGCCTGACCGAGCGTCAGGCGCAGGTTCTGTGCCTCATGGTGCGCGGCCTGTCGAACCGCGACATCGCCGATCAGCTCGACCTTTCCGAAGGTACCGTGAAGATTCACGCGACCGCCGTCTTCAAGGCGCTCGGCGTCACCAGCCGGACCCAGGCGCTGGTCACGGCGGCGCGTTACGGCATCGACTTCAGCGACGTCTTCTGAAATTCAGGCAATCGGCCCGCGCGGCGCGCTGGCGCGCAGCAGGGCGCGCAGGCGCGCTGGCCGGACCGGCGGCGCCAGCACGTGGGCATTGGCCGGCAGGGGGGCGCCGCCGCTTGGGCCGATGACGATCAAGGCCATGTCCGGATCGAGGTCGGGAATCCAGGCGGCGTCGCAGACGACGATGGTGTCGCTGCGCAAGCGCTCGACCGACTGTCGATCGCCGTTGCTGGTGGTGTAGCTCCACGAGGCGATCAGTTCGCGGCAGGCGGCCAGTTCTTCCGATTCGCCGACGAAATGGACGGCGCCGTTGCTCACTTCGCGGTTGTTTCGGACGCTCGGCGTCGCCTGTTCCGCCGCCCGCTCGACGAGCAGCGAGAAGGTCGTCCCGTTGCCGATCTGCGAGGCGAGCGAGACTTCGATGCCCAGCCCCTTGGCCAGGCGCTGGACGATGGAGAGGCCGAGGCCGAGGCCGCCGTCCTGTTCGCGGGCGACGTTGGCAACCTGGTAGAACTCGGCAAAGATCGCGGCCCGGTGTTCGCGGGCGATGCCGATGCCGCTGTCGCGCACTTCGATGCGCAGGCGGTCGCCCTGGATCCGGGCGCCGACGACGATGGCGCCGCCGGCCGGCGTATAGCGCAGGGCGTTGGAAATCAGGTTGCCGAGCATGCGTTCGAGGAGCTGCGGGTCGCTGTAGACGAAATAGCGCGGCGCATGGAAGCGCAGGCGCAACTGGTGGGCTTCGGCCTGCCGGAAGAAAGCGTCGTGCAGGCGCTGGAACACTGCCGCCAGCGGGAAGGGCTGCTGATTGGCGCGGACCCCGTCGATGTCGAGGCGGGAGATGTCAAGCAGGGCGTTGAGCATGTCGCCCAGGGTTTGCGTCGAGGCGGCGATCTGTTCGGCGATGCGCGGCACTTCGCGCAACTTGCCGGCGGCGGCCTGGCGTAGCAGGTCGGTGGTGAACAGGGAAAGGGCGTGCAGCGGCTGCCGGAGGTCATGGCTGGCGGCAGCGAGGAAGCGGCTCTTGGCGGCGTTGGCGCGCTCGGCGGTATCTTTTTCGGCGGCCAGCGCGGCGGTCGCCTGGTCGATGCGTTCTTCCAGCAGGTCGCGGCTGTCGGCCAGGGCTTCGGCCATCGCCCGCAGGTCGCGCACCTGGCGGCGGACCAGAACGGCGCCGAAGAACAACAGGGCGCTGAGCATGATGCCGAGGGTGCCGATCTCGAACAGGCGGTTGCGCCAGTTGGCGAGCAGCGAATCGGTCGGCATCATCGCCACCATGCGCAGGTCGGAGAAGCCGGGGACGGGCGTCGTCGAGATCAGCAGTCCGCTGACTTCGACGATGCCGGTTTCCGGGATCATGCCGGCGGCACGGCCGTCGAACAGGGCGACTCCGGCCTGCTGGCCGAGAATGCCGGAGCGCGGGCTGAGATCGCTGGGCCGGCAGGAGGCGACGATTTCCCCCTTGGCATTGGTCAGTACCGCGTCGAAATCGTCGGAAAGACGGTTGGCCCAGCAGAAATCCTGCATGTAGGCCGGTTCGATCGCGGCGAAGGCGGCGCCGGCGAAGCTATTGCCCTGGCCGCTCAGGCGGTGGGCAATGGTGTAGGTGTAGTGGTCGGAGTTGCGCCCGACATAGGGACCATAAGTGGTCCACGGTGTGCCGCGGGCGAGGGTGGCGAAATAGGGACGGTCGCTGATGTTGATCTGCGGGCTGGGAAAATAGCTGGAGATGAAGCGCTGGTTGCCCTGCGCGTCGAAGACGCTCAGGTCGCGCAACTGGGGCATCGCGCGGGAATGGCGCTGGGCGATGTACTCCCAGCCCTTGACCGGCTCCCAGTCCGGCCAGTCGGCGCGGTTGAGCGAGAGATCGGTGGCGACTTCCTTGACCAGGACGTCGACCGCTTCGAAAGCGCGGGCCGTGTGTTCGGCCATCATCACCGAGAACTGCTTGAGGCGGGTTTCGCCACTGTCGATGTCGCGCTGATAGGAAAGCATCAGGTCGGTAAGGAAGATGACCAGCACCGTCAGCGTCCCGAGCAGGGCCACCAGCAGGGCGAGTTTTTCCGGCTTGCGCGTCAGCTGCATGCGGGATCAGATCCGGTAGCAGTACAACGGCCGCGGCGGCGAGCAAGCGACCTCGACGATGCACTCCGGCGTCACCCCGGGTACCGGGAAACTGTTGCTGACGAAGAGGCTGCCCGGTTGCATTTCAGCCTTGGCCTTTTCCCACAGCTTGGGCATCGGCACCGGCGACAGGAAGGCATAGACCAGATCGTGTTCGCCGAGCGGCATCTGCCACAGGTCTTCCCACAGCCAGTGCAGGTTGGGCCGGCCGACGCCGAGGATGCGGCCAATCAGCCAGGTCAATGGCGCGTTTTCGGCGCCGGTGAATTGGCGATCCGGCCAGCGGTCGGCGAGCGGGATGAGTGTGCTACCGATGCCGGCGCCGAGGTCGAGGAAACGCTGGCTTTCCTCTTTGCCGATCAACTCGTCGAGGGCGGCGACGGTCTCGCGGTTGGACAGGTAGAGCGGTACCTGTCCGGAAAGCGCGCCGCGATAGACCAGCAGCAACAGGATGAAAGCGAGCAGGAACCAGCCGGGGTCGATGTTGAGCGTCCAGGTCAGCCAGACCAGGGGCATGAACAGGGCGTGGATCAGGCGCCACCACCAGGCCTGGCGGGTGATCGTCGCCAGCGTCAGGGCGACGGCGCCGATCAGCAGGCTGGTCTGCTGCCAGGGCATGCTGCCGCCGGCCCAGCCATAGTAGGGCCAGGCCAGCGAGAGGACGAGGATGACGGCGGCGCCCTGCAGGGCGAACTGGCGAAGCGGGGTCGATGACATCCCGCGATTCTACCCAGATTTATGCCATGCACGCCGCGCGGGCAGCCTCCCTTTTCTGCCTGGCCGGCGCCAGCGCCGCCTCGCGCACCGGGCCGTAGCCCCGGACTTCGGCTGGCCAGGCGGCAAGGTTCCGCGCCGAGCTTGGGCGATGCTTGAGGATAAGCTCGAGATCGGACTCGTAGTCGGCGAGCAGGGCGCGATCCGTTTTTCGCTCGACACTGTTGCGCAAGGGGTCCAGCCAACTGCCGCGCAGCCGGCGGGCCTTGGCGAGCAGCGCGAGAGCGGGCTGTAGCCAGGGACCGAAACGCCATTTCTTCGGCCGCCCGTCCGGCCCCGGGCGGTGCAGACCGGGCGGCGCCAGATGGAAGGAGAGTTTGCCGCCGTCGAAGGTCTCCGCCAGGCGGCGGGCGAAGTCGCCTTCGGTGTATAGCCGCGCCACCTCGTATTCGTCCTTGGGGGCGAGCAGGCGGGCGTACTGCTCGGCCACCGTGCGCGTCAGCGCCTCGTCACCGAGGGCGCGGATGGCGGCGACGCGCTGTGTGTAGCGCTCGGCCAGCGCCGCGTCCTGGTAGGCGGTGAGGTGGGCGGCGCGGTGGGCGATCAGTTCGTCGAGCGTTTTTTCCTGGCGCTGCGTCTGTAGCGGTCCGGCGATGCTTTCGACTTTCTGCCGGTCGACCGCCGCGCGCCGGCCCCACTGGAAGGCCTGGCGGTTGGCGGCCACCGCCGTGCCGTTGAGTTCGATGGCCCGGTCGAGCGAGGCCGCCGACACCGGCACCAGCCCCTTCTGCCAGGCGTAGCCGAGGAGCAGGGCGCCGGCGAACAGGGTGTCGCCGAGCAGGCGTTCGGCGAGGTGCTGGGCGTCGAGGAAATCGACGGCGTCGGCGCCGAGGGTGTCGGTCAGCTGCTTCTGCAGGCCGGCCTGCGGGAAGCGCCAGTCGCGGTTGCGGGTGAATTCGGCGGTCGGCGTGTCGGTGCTGCTGACCACGGCGCGCGTCTTGCCCTCCAGCATCTTGGCGAGCGCGTCGCTGCTGGCGCTGACCACCAGGTCGCCGCCCAGGATGGCGTGCGCTTCGCCGGTGGCGATGCGGGCGGCGTAGATGTCCTCGGGCCGGTCGGCGATGCGCAGGTGCGAGAAGACAGCACCGTATTTCTGCGCCAGCCCGGTCATATCCAGCGTCGACACGCCCTTGCCGTCGAGGTGGGCGGCCATGCCGATCAGCGCGCCGAGGGTGATCGTGCCCTGGCCGCCGACACCGGTGATGATCAGGTTCCACGGTGTTGCCGTGGACGGCAGCGCAGGCGCCGCCAATATCGGCCAGTTTGTGCTGTCGACCGCAGGGCTCGGTTTTTTCAGCGTACCGCCCTCGATAGTCACGAAACTCGGGCAGAAGCCCTTCAGGCACGACAAATCCTGGTTGCAGGCGGACTGGTTGATGCGCCGCTTGCTGCCGAAATCGGTGTCGACCGGCTCGACCGACAGGCAGTTGGACTGCACCGAGCAGTCGCCGCAGCCTTCGCAGACGGCCTCGTTGATGAAGGCGCGCTGCGTCGCCGCCGGCATTTTGCCGCGCTTCCTGCGCCGGCGCGCCTCGGTGGCGCAGACCTGGTCGTAGATCAGGATGGAGACGCCGGGAAACTCGCGCAGTTCGCGCTGCACGGCGTCGAGTTCGTCGCGGTGGCGGACCGGCACGTTCGGGGCGAGATCGCTGATCTCGGCGTATTTCTCCGGCTCGGCGGCGACGATGACCATTTTGCCGACGCCTTCGGCCTCCAGTTGCCGGGTGATGCGGGCGACGCTGAGGACGCCGTCCACCGGCTGGCCGCCGGTCATGGCGACGGCGTCGTTGTAGAGGATCTTGTAGGTGATCGGCACTTTCGCCGCGATGGACTGGCGGATGGCGAGCAATCCGGAGTGGAAATAGGTGCCGTCGCCGAGGTTGGCGAAGATGTGCTTCTCTTCGGTGAACGGCGCCTGGCCGACCCAGGGCACGCCTTCGCCGCCCATGTGAGTGAAGGTCGAGGTTTGCCGATCCATCCAGGTCACCATGTAATGGCAGCCGATGCCGGCGACGGCGCGCGAGCCGTCCGGGACCTTGGTGGAGGTGTTGTGCGGGCAGCCGGAGCAGAAGTGCGGTTTGCGCTCGGCCAGCACCAGCGGGGTCTTCAGCGCCTGCTGCTTGCCTTCGATCAGTTTGAGCCGCGCCTCGATGGTCGGCGAGGTGAAGAAGCGCCCGATGCGTCGGGCGATGACGCGGGCGATGCTCGCCACGGGCAGTTCGCCGGCGGCCGGCAGCAGCCAGTCGCTGTGCGCCAGGTAGCCGGTGTCGCCCGCGGTCCACTCGCCTTTTTCGTCAAATTTGCCGACCACGCGCGGGCGCACGTCATCGCGCCAGTTGTACAGCTCTTCCTTCAACTGGTATTCGAGCAGTTGCCGTTTCTCTTCGACGACGAGGATTTCCTCCAGCCCCTCGGCAAAGTGGCGCACGCCTTCCGGCTCCAGCGGCCAGACCATGCCGACCTTGTACAGGCGGATGCCGATCTGCGCGGCGAGCGCGTCATCGATGCCCAGTTCGTCGAGCGCCTGGCGCACGTCGAGGTAGCTTTTCCCCGCCGTCAGGATGCCCAGGCGCGGCGCTGGCGAGTCGATCACCACGCGGTCGAGCCGGTTTGCCCGGCAATAGGCGAGCGCCGCGTAAAGCTTGTAGTTGAGCAAGCGCGCTTCCTGGACCAGCGGCGGGTCCGGCCAGCGGATGTTGAGGCCGTCGGGCGGCAGGCTGAAATCGGTCGGGATTTTGATGTCGACCGCAGCCGGGTCGATATTCACCGACGCCGAAGTTTCGACCGTATCGGCCAGCGCCTTGAACGCCACCCAGCAGCCGGAATAGCGGCTCATTGCCCAGCCGTGCAGGCCGAAGTCGAGGTATTCCTGCACATTGGCCGGGTAGAGCACCGGCATCATCACCGCCTTGAAGACATGCTCGGTCTGGTGCGGCAAGGTTGACGACTTGGCCGCGTGATCGTCGCCGGCAATGACCAGGACGCCGCTAAACTTGGCCGAACCGGCGGCGTTGGCATGGCGGAAAACATCGCCGCAGCGGTCCACGCCCGGCCCCTTGCCGTACCACATGCCGAACACGCCGTCGTACTTTGCGCCGGGGAAGAGTCCGACCTGCTGGCTGCCCCAGACGGCAGTCGCCGCGAGGTCTTCATTGACGCCCGGCTGGAAGGTGACGTGATGGTCGGCGAGGTGGGCCTTGGCTTGCCACAAGCCAAGGTCGAGATTGCCGAGCGGACTGCCCCGGTAACCGGAAATGAAACCGGCGGTGTTCAGCCCGGCGGCGAGGTCGCGCTCGCGCTGCAACATCGGCAGGCGGATCAGCGCCTGGGTGCCGGTCAGATAGACGCGGCCGGTGTGGCGGGAATACTTGTCGTCCAGCGTCGCGGTGATCGATGCCGGCAGATCGGGCTTGCCCATGGTTGTCTCCATTGTTTGCGGCCTTGTGAGCCGGTTGTGATCTCCCGGTCCGCCGGGGGTGGTGGCGGGCGGGATCTGGAGATTGGAG